>CAYVQE010000012.1:0-926 GCA_964454005.1 uncultured Myxococcales bacterium | reverse complement strand
AGGGCGAGCGCATCGACGACCTGAACGGTCGATTCGACGAACTCCACCAGCAGCTGATCCACATCGAGCAGGATCACGGCGAAAAGCTGTCAGCACTGTTCGACGGCCAGCTGCTGCTGACCGAGCGCATGGACCAGCTGGTGGGCCGGATCGACCAGCTGGTCGTACAGGTGGACCGCCTGGACATCGGTCAACGCGCGCTGCAGCGCCATTGACACTCCACACTGCGCGCCGGCGGGCCGCTGCGGACCGTGGCCGGCGACCTCGATTCCGATTTTCACTCGTCCGACCGACCGGCCACAGCCCCGGCCGGCTCGGGGATCGCAGCCTTGATCCGTGTGCGCCGGCCTGCTAGCATTTTCTAGCAGGCCGATTGGAGGAGGACGTGATGCCATCCAAGGTCCAGCTGGCCACGCGGGTCGACGGGCGCATCAAGACCGCGGTGGAAAAAATCTGCCGGTCACGAGGCTACAAGATGAACAAGTTCATCGAGGAAGCGCTTTTGGACAAGCTCGAAGAGATGGAAGACATCGAGGACATCCGCACCATCCGCAAAGAGCCCACCCGGCCCCTGTCCGAAATCCTCGAGGAACTCAAGCTCGATGGCGTCCTTTGACATCGAGGTTTCCCGCACGGCAGAAAAGCAGATCAAGAAGCTGGGCCGCGAAGACCAGATCCGGGTGCTGCGGACCATCCGCGACCTCGCAGACGAACCCAGACCCCGCGGCTGCCGCAAGCTGCGGGGATACGACGACATCTACCGGATACGGGTCGGAACGTACCGCGTCATCTACAGCCTCGACGGGGATCGCATCGTCATCGTCATCCTGAAGGTGGGCCACCGACGCGAAGTCTATCGTTGAGGACTCCACGCGGCGCTTGGCGCGACGGCCGTGATCCGTGAAGCTGAAGTCGACCAGTTCCTG
>CAYVQE010000011.1:0-85571 GCA_964454005.1 uncultured Myxococcales bacterium | reverse complement strand
GGGGGCGGGGGGCAAGGCCTCAGCGGCGTCGCCCACAGCATTTTTTGTATTTCTTTCCGCTGCCGCAGGGGCAGGGGTCGTTGCGATAGATGCGGCGGACGGGTTTTACCTCGACTTCGGGCATGGCGCTGGCTGGATCGCCGCCGTAGAAAGCCTGCATTTCGGCGTAGAGGCCGGGGGTTTTGTCCTTCATCTCCTGCGGGCGTTCGAAGAAGACCTCGGTGGCGACTGCAAAAAACTCGGCTTCGCTGATGGCGCCGTACATGCGCAGCACGTCCCGCTGGGGCCTGCGGCGTTTGCGTAGACGCAGGTAGTGCTCGCTCATGGTCTGAGCCCAGGGCTCGTAGTCGCCGCGGATGCGCAACTCGGGGGTGCCGTCGAAAACGCCGTCGGCCCGATCCAGCACGTGGGCGAATTCGTGGGCTGCGGTCTCGCGGCCGTCGGAGGGGTTGGCCAGGCCTTGCTCCACGGCGGGCCAACTCAGCACCACCGTACCCCAGGCGTGGGCTTCGCCGTAGACGGCGCCCTCGCCCTCGGGGTGCTTGTACACGTAGGGATAGACCAGGATTTCGGACAAGCGGTCGTAATAACTCAGGTCCAGATGAAGTGCCAGGCGAACCGCGGAAGCCGCGATGACCACCCGGTGCTCGTCGGTGATCTCCAGGCCCCCAGCACCGATGAAGTGCTTCTCCCAGACGAAGACCTTGAGAAGCTCATGAAAGCTTTCAGTGTATTCAGGTGCCAGGTGATTGTAGAAAGGCACCTTGGAATGCAGGATGGGCAGCCAGGCTTCGGGAAAGGGCCGTTTCGCCAAGCGCTTTCGTCGCCAGGCTCTGAAAAGTCCAAACATGCGCGCAGCTTAGCAGGGAGTATGGCGAGGTGCCAGGCGAGGGGGTCTGTCCATAGCAGACTCGGCCGGCAAGCGTGGCCTGATTCTCGTGAATTCAACGTTCAGAGCATCGAGTCCAGCGCCTGCAGGAAACGTTTGGCCCAGGGGCTGGCTTCGCGAACCAGGTCGGGATCAACAAGCTCGAGGAGCTTGAAGGAGTGCTTGCCCTTGTCGTACTCGCCCTTCGTTTTCGTGTCTCGGGTGGCTGCCGCCAGTTTCTGGTACAGGTCCCTCTTGCCTACGTCCTCGAGCTTCGCGGTCGCCGCGGGCAGTGCATTCTCTCGAAAGCCCTGCCCGAAGAACCCTTGCAGGACTGCTCTGTCGGCCAGGAACCAGGCCTCCATGCACTGAACCATGAGGTGGAGCTGCTCGTCCGAAGCATTGGCAGGACGACTCCACCCATCGCCCTGGCGCTGCTTGACGTGGTCCCACGGTGCACTGCTGGTGACGCGCTCCTCGGAGTCAACGAGCAGGATCGCAAGGTCTCCTTCATTCAGTCCATCGATGGCCGTGCAGAATTGATCGTAGGCGCAACGCCGACCGCCGCAGGGAACGACTGCCGGCAGCCGCCCGGAGAAGCCTGCCGCCTCGAGGAACTTCTTGAAGGCCTTCTTGCATTCGGTGGTCAGCGCCGCGTTGTCGTTGCCCCCGCCTTCGACGAAGATTTTTCGAACAGGGTGACTCACCATCTCGTTCCTCCGAAGTGACCAGCCATCCAGAGGTTGCCGAGACCGCCGTGTTTTCGCCAGCGATCAACCTCTTCCTGGGTCAGTCGGGAAAGGATGGTTGCTCCCTCCTTCTTCTCACAGATCAAGACTGATTCTGCGTAGTCGGTCATGGCGTCAACCAGCTGGGTCGAATGCGTGGTCACGATGAGCTGGGTCCGGCTGCCGGCCTCGACCATCAGGTCTCGCAGGGTGGGCAGAATGTCGGGATGTAGCCCAAGCTCGGGTTCCTCGATGACCAGGAGTGGGGGCGGCTTCGGATCGACGAGAATCGCGATCAAGCAGAGGTACCGCAGGGTGCCGTCTGAAAGGCGGCGGGCTGGGAATGAGTTGCCGATCGAGCTGCCTCTCTCTGTCAGGTAGAGGTTGAGCGTACCGCCTTCAGGAATGACCTCGAAATCGTCGAAGTCGTGGCCAAACTCTCTGATGAGTTCGATCAGACGATCCTTGACTGTCGGGGATCGCTTGAGAGCAGCTAGCCTTGCTGGGAGGTTGTCAAAGCTCTCCGACAGGTAGTCGGTTCGAGCATCTGGACGACAAGCTGCTCTGACTCCTGCGTCCGGACCGAAGTGCCAGCTCCGGTAAATCCGGATACTGCCCAAGAGTTCTCCAAGCCGAGTCAACTCTGGATAGGTGTCTGGGTCCTTGCGCTGAGATACGATCGACTGGGTCCTGTCGATGTCCTCCCGTCGAAGTTCCCGTTGCCCCCCTTTGACATTGAGCATCGGGCGACCATTTTCGTATCCGAAGTAGAAGTAGGGCCTGGCTTCACCGGGAAGTGGTTTTGCATTTTCGAGGCGCTCATCGACAAGAACGAATGCGTCGCCCTCTGCTCCGAACGTAATCCTGTACCGGACTGCAGGATTTCCTTTTTTGAATCTGGCGATGTGGTCTTCTCCGAAGACAACTTCTATCCGGGCTGCCTGGAGGCCTCCGATGAGCAGCTCAGAATTCCCTTTCCAGAGCCAGTCCATCACTCCACCACCTTGGCGGATTGGCATTGGCAGATCGCGAGGGACCGCACGAAGAACAGACACCGCCTCGATGAAGTTCGATTTTCCTGAACCATTCGGTCCGATGAGGACGTTCAGCGGCGCAAGCTGAATCTCCTCGGCTTCAGGCTCGAAGGACAGCAAGCCTTCCAGGGTAATGCTTTCCAGGAGTGGACTTGACGGCGAGTCCATTTCAATCTCCAGCGTTCAAGGGCAATCTGGAATTGCCATCTTCGGGGCCATGGAGACGACCGAGTGATCGGATGGGGGTGGCCTCCACAGGACAGGAGTAGACACCATTCTCGCCGTTCAGGCAACGGCTGGTGGCCCAGGCTTGGGATCCGTCCGTGAAGAGCACATGGCCGGTGACAGCCGCCATCCTCGAAGCCCAGCTCGACGAGTACCAGGGGCCATGGTGGAGAGGATAGGAAAAACAAACGCCCTGCGGCGGCTAGGCGGGCCGGCGCGACGGGCGGCGGGCTTGATCTAGCTGCGCGACAACCCGCTGCTGCGAACGCCGGATCGGTCATGCTGCTTGACGCTGTAGACCTTGCCGGCGAACTCATAGGAACTCTTGCCGAGGTTCTTGGTTTCGAACCCCATTTTCCCTACCAGCCGCGCTCTCGGACGGCGCGCAGGTCGTTTAGGATCTCGTCGATGCTGTCGTAGAAATCGGTGGTCTGGCAGGAAAAGCGCATCAACACGTCGTTCAGCGCGGGCGGGATGTAACCGAACAGCTTGCGCAGGTTGACCAGCTGGTGGGGGAAGAACAGCTGGGCGTCGGCCGGCTCCAGCCCCGGCTCGCCGCGGCGGCGCAGCTCGGCCTCGGCATCGCGGCAGCCGTGGGCGCCGCGGCCGACCACATAGGCCAGCAGACTGCCGACCGACCACACGTCGTAGTCCAGGTAGTTGGCCCGGTAGTCGAAATCGATCCAGCGCAGCACCCCGCTGTCGGCGTCGAGCAGCAGGTGGTCGGAGCGCACGTCGCCGTGCTGCTCGCCCATGCGGTGCAGCGCGGCCAGGGCGTCGAGCGCGTCGAGCAGGTGATCGAACAGGCCCGGCAGCGTCTGCTGGAAATACTCGGCATGCGGCGTATCGATATCGGCCACCATGCTGTACAGCGAGGAACCGCGGATCTGCTCGATGACGCGGATGTTGTTGCCCAGCCGGTCGTACACGGTGTGGCCCTGCATGAAGCGCCCGTCGCCGGCCACCCGCTCGATAACCCGGCTCTCCTTGTCCGGATCGCGCTCGCAGGTCACGGTGAAGGGCCCCACCCGGGTGGAGAACTGCTCGTGGTAGGCCAGCTTGACGATCTTGCGCGCCCCGTCGCCGAGGTCGACCGCGTACTTGACCCACAGCTTGGGCTGCTCGTCGATGCCGAAGCGGCCCTCCTTGGCGTCGCCGGTGACGTAGTAGTCGCGCTCGCCCAGCCGCAGCACCATGCCCGGCTGTATGGCCACGTAGTTCTCGGCGTTGTCGATCACCGCCACCGGCCCGCGCGGCCGGCGGTGCGAATGGCGTGCGATGCGTTCGAGCAGCTCGGGCGAATCGTCCTGGACAACGGTCATCGGCACCTCACCAGAAGTCCGCGATGGTGCCGGACTATACTGGTGCTCCCTTCGGAGCTTCAGTCTAGAACCCGACGCGGTAGGCGACGCCCAGGACCATCTGGAACCAGTCGGCGCCGAGCTCGTTGAGGTCGGGAAAGGCCAGATCCAGCCACAGATCCAGATCGCCGATCACGGTGTACTGGCCGCGCAGGTGCATGGGCACCGCGGTCGAGTCGTAGGAGCCGCCGGCGAACACGTGGGCGCCCACCGTCCACCACAGGGCCAGCGGCTCGATGGGCTGGGCCAGCGCGCCGACGTCGAAGAACAACAGGAAGGCGTCGTCGCCGGGAAACAGGCCGAAGCCCAGGCCCACGTCGCCCACCAGCGCCAGCCAATCGAGCAGGCGGAACTTGACCGGCGCGTCGAGCAGCATGACGAAGTCGGCGGCGTACCAGTAGGAGTAGGAGTCCGACAGCGGGATGACCAGCCGCAGCCGGCCGGCCAGCTCCAGCGCATCGTGGATCAACCAGCCCAGGTCGTAGAGGCCGTAGAACTCCAGGTCGCCGGCGTGCACCTCGGGCGCCAGCCGCAGCGGAAAGGACAGGCCCGCCTCCAGGTGCTCGACCGCGCCGAAGCCGGCCCCGGTCCTGAGCGCCACCTGGTTGTCGGCGCCGCGCTGGCTCATAAAATCGAGCAGCACCTCGAAGCGCGGCTCGAGCACCAGCGGCTCCAGGGCGAAGGGCCGTGCGATCTCGGCCACCGGGTAGGGCCGCGGCAGCTCTGGGCCCGGCACGGCCGCCGCCTTGGAATCGGCCGCGCCCGGCTCTTCGTCCGGGTCGGGCAAGTCGGGAGCCGACCAGGGGTCGGCGGTCTTCTCGCCGTCGCCCCCGCCTGATTCGCCCCCCGGCTCGGAGCCCGAATCCGCACCGCCGCCCTCAGAATCGTCGGCCGCCGCCGGCGGGGCCAACAGGCCGAGGCCCAGGCTCAGCACCAAACCCGTCATCCGCATCCGGCGCATGTCCCCGCCTCCTCGCAAAAGAAAACCCACCGCGGCGACCGGGCCGGGTGGGTCGAGCAAATGGACTGAGGCGCCAGGATTCGAACCTGGATAGTCGGCTCCAAAGGCCGATGTCCTACCATTAGACGACGCCTCATCGCCAGCGCCGGTCGCCGGCGCAGCAGGCGATCCACATAGCAGCCCGCCCGGGGCATCGTCAATAGCTGCCCTGCAGGTAGAGGCTGAACACCCGGCGCAGCTGGTCGCCGCCGTAGATGCGGCCTTCGGGAGTAATACCGCCGCCGCGCTCGTAGTAGCGCAAGTGGGGCGCGGCGAAGGGCGAGACCGGCAGGAACAGCCGAGCGCCGGTCTCGAACTCGAAGCCGGCGACCGGGGCGAAGCGCCAGCCCAGCCGGGCCAGCACCAGGAACACGTTCGGCTGCTGCCGGCTCAAGTAGCCCGCCAGCAGGCCGTCCGGATGATCGATCGCCCGGTCGGTGAACTCGCTGCGCGAGTGCAGGTAGAGGCTGCCCAGCAGGCCCCAGTCACAGCGGAAGTGACCGCCCAGGGTGATCAGGTTCTTGGGCGTGCCGTCGGTCGACCGCCCGGCGCTGTTGACCAGCTCGCGGTGGGTCCAGCTGGCCAACAGGCCGACGCCGTCGATCGGGCTGTAGCGGGCGGCCAGCTCCAGGCCCAGGATGTCGACGGCCGGGGCCGCGTGCTGGAACATGGCGCTGGAGGCATCCAGGTCGGGCACGCCGGGCAGCAGCGGATGGTCGATGAGCTCCGGGCTGAGCTCGATCATGTTGCGCAACAGCGAGTAGTAAGCGTCGACCGAGACCCGCAGCCGCCCGTCGAGCCAGCGGCCCAGCCAGCCCACCTCGAACGACCACATCTCCTCGTTGTCCAGCGCGGCGTTGCCGACCGCCCGCAGCATGAAGTCGTCCAGGGCGTCCTGGCTGACGGGCGACGACGCGCCGGCGCGGATGGCCGGGTGGAAGCGGGTCTCCATGAAGGTCGGCTTGCGGAAGGCGCGCGCCGCGCCCAGCCGCAGGAACTGATCGCGCCAGGGCTCGAACACCGCTGCCAGCCGCGGGCTGAGGAAGTGGCCGCTCTCGGTGTTGTAATCGAAGCGCAGCCCACCGGTGACCGAGACCCACTCGGCCGGGGTCCACTCGGAGTGGATGAAGGTGCCGGCACGCAGCTCCCAGTAAGCGATCCCCGGCTCGCCGGTGCGCGGGAAGCGCTCGACGTCCAGCAGCTGGTCGCTGAACAGGCCGTTGGCCCGCCCGGCCGCGCCCACGATGACCAGCAGCCAGTCCCACCAGCGCGGCAGGCTGAGCTGCAGCTGGGCGTCCAGGGTGTGGATGTCGGTGTCGGTGGGCACGAACTCGGCCACCTGCATGCCGCCGAACTCCAGCGGCACGTCGAGCAGCGCGTGGATGGGGTTGTGCGACCAGTAGAGCTGGGCTTCGATCAGCTCCGATTCGTAGGCCAGCCGCACTACCCGGCCGTCGAACTCGCCCGCCACCGGGCCGGCGCCGGTGGGCACCGCGCCGGCGCCGTGGGCAGCGCCCACGTCCAGCGACAGACGCTGCCCGGCGTCGATGTTCCACTCCACCCGGGCCCGCGCTTTCCATACCCGCTTGGCGGCACGCCGCGGATCGGTGTGGACGTTGGCCCGATCCAGCCCGGCGCTGAGCGAAAAGCCCCAGTCGCCGACCCGGCCGGCCGCCCGGGCGCCGGTCTGCAGCACGCCCACCTCGCCGGCGAGCAGGCGGGCCGCGGCCGTGGTCTCGTCGGAGATGGGCCGGGTGGTGATGCTGACCACCCCGGCGAAGGCGTTGGCCCCGTAAAGCGCCGAGCCCGGGCCGCGGATGATCTCGATGCGCTCGATGTCCTCGAGCGCGATCGGCTGCACCTCCCAGGGCGCCTGGCCGAACAGGTCGACGTTGGCCTCGCGGCCGTCGATCAGCACCAGGTAGACGTTGTTCTCGTAGGTCCAGTGGATGCGCGAGGAGATGGAAGTGAAGAAGGACGAGACCAGCACCACGTCCATCCCGGGCACCAGCCGCAGCAGGTCGGGGATGGTGGTGGCGCCCGAGGTGGCGATCTCCTCGCGCGTGATCACGGTGACCGCCGAGGGGCTCTGGCCGATGTCCTGCTGGTGGCGGGCGGCCAGCTCGACCACGGCCTGATCGGCCAGCAGGTCGAACTCGCCGCCCAGGCCCAGATCGGCGAAGTCCTCGTCTTCCGCCGCCTCGCCGTCGCGCTGGTCCTCTTCCGGCGCCTCGCCGGCGCGGGCCCGCCCTGGGGCGCCGGTCGCCAGGCCCACAGCGAGCAACGCGATCGCCCAGCCGAGCCTGGCCGGCCGAGAAGCGCGCGGATAGGAGCGCGGGATCATATCTGAAAAATAGCGCCATTCTGGACCCGGGGCAATGTCCTGAGCAACGCCCTTGACACCCGCCGCGGCTGGGCTATGCTGCGCCCGGCTCCAGCACGGAGGTCCGCCCATGTCCACGGCAGGCATGATCATCGAGATCATCGGCGGGCTGGGGCTGTTTCTCTACGGCATGAAGGTCATGAGCGAGGCGCTGCAGAAGGTCGCCCGCGACCGGCTGCGCCGCGCCCTGGCGGTCATGACCGGCAACCGCTTTCTGGGCGTGGGCACCGGCTTTCTGGTCACCTCGGCCATGCAGTCGTCCTCGGCCACCACGGTCATGCTGGTCAGCTTCGTCCACGCCGGGCTGCTCGACCTGGTCCAGTCGATGGGCGTGATCATGGGCGCCAACATCGGCACCACGGTCACCGGCTGGCTGGTGGCCCTGCTGGGTTTTCGGCTCAAGATCGCGGCCATGGCCCTGCCGGCGATCGCCATCGGCTTTTTCATCCGCTTTCTCAAGGTGCAGCGGCTGACCGACTGGGGCCTGGTGCTGGTCGGCTTCGGGCTGCTGTTTCTGGGCCTCGACTTCATGAAGGACGCCGTCGGCGGTTTGCGCCAGTCCGAGACCATCCTCGGCTGGATGGCCGCCGCCAGCGCCGACAGCCTGGGCCCGCGGCTGGTGGCGGTGCTGATCGGCGCCCTGATCACCGTGATCATCCAGTCCTCATCGGCCACCCTGGCCATCACCATGACCCTGGCGGTCCAGGGCATGATCGACCTGCCCACCGCCTGCGCGCTGATCCTGGGCGAGAACATCGGCACCACCATCACCGCCAACCTGGCCGCCCTCAGCGCCTCGCGCACCGCCAAGCGCACCGCCCGGGCCCACTTCGTGTTCAACACCGCCGGGGTGATCTGGGCGCTGATCCTGTTCATGCCCTTTTTGGCCCTGATCGACTATGTGGTGCCGGGCGAGGTGGTCGCCGGCGGCGGCACCCAGACCGCGGTCGGCGATCACATGGCCGGCTTCCACACCGTATTCAACCTGCTCAATACCCTGATCTTCCTGCCGCTGGTGCGGCCCATGGTGTGGCTGGCCACCCGCATGGTGCCCTGCGGCCGCGAGCCCGAGCCCGAGTCATTCCGGCTGCAGTACCTGGACAACTCGCTGATCAGCGCCGTGCCCATGGCCCTGCAGGCCGCCCGCGGCGAGCTGGGCCGCATGCTGGGCGAGGTGCGCTCCATGTTCGACAAGGTGGTCGCTCTGATCGCCCGGCCCGACGAGAAACTCGGCGACCTGGCCCAGCAGATCCAGGCCTCGGAGTTCGTGGTCGACCGCTTGGAGACCGAGATCGCGGCCTACATGGTGCGGGTGACCGGCCAGTCGCTGTCCGAGGCCCAGAGCCACGAGGCGGCTGGCATCCTGTCGGCCATCAGCGACCTGGAGCGCATGGGCGATCACTGCGAGGCGCTGCTGCGGCTGGCCCGGCGCCGCTACGACAAGAAACTGGCTTTCGACGATCGCTCGCTCAAGGAGCTGGGCGAGATCGCCGCCCAGGTGGGCGACTTCCTCGAGCTGCTGGCACGCCACATCGTCAACCCCGAGACCAATATCATGCCCCGGGCCGAGCAGATCGAGCAGAACATCAACGAGATGCGCCGCCGGATGCGCAAGACCCACGTCCAGCACCTGCAGGCATGTGACCACAGCGTAGCCGCCGGGCTGGTGCTGATCGACATGCTGACCAGCTTCGAGAAGATGGGCGATCACGCCTTCAACGTCGCCCAGGTGCTCAGCGGCGTGCGCTGACCCGCCGGCGAATCCGAGCTTGACCATTGTGGCTACAGGTGGCTACAATGGGTTCATGAAGACCGTCGGCATCAGAGCCCTCAAGAACAAGCTCTGCCACTACATCAAGATCGCAGCGGCGGGCGAAGCCGTGCTGATCACCGATCGCGATCAGGTGGTGGCCGAGCTGGTTCCGGCGCGCTCGACGCGCGCGCGCCACGTGGCCGACGCCCAGTTGGCCGACATGGTCCGGCAGGGCCTGCTGACACCGGCCATCCTACCGCCGGGTCCGCCGCCCGAAAGCGAAGCGGTGGCGTCACTGGGCACCATCCTCGGCGAACTCGACGCTGACCGGGCCGATCGATGATCTACCTCGACACTTCCGTCCTGTTGGCCCAGCTGCTGGCCGAAGACCGCCGGCCCCCGCCCGAGCTGTGGCCCGAGACCCTGTGCTCGAGCCGCTTGCTGGAGTACGAGGTCTGGACCCGCCTGAACGCCCGAAATCTGGCCACCAGCCATGGCCAGGCGGCCCGCGATTTGCTCGGACGGGTCTCTTTTCTAGAGCTTTCGCCGGTGGTGCTGGAACGGGCCCTGGAGCCGTTTCCCCAGCCCCTGCTCACCCTGGATGCGCTGCACCTGGCCTCGGCGCTGTACTTGGCGTCCCGGGGGCAATCCATCGCGCTGGCGAGCTACGATCTCCGCCTGACCGCGGTGGCCGAGCAGGTCGGCATCGACCGGGCAGAGCTGTAGCCTGGAACGCCACTCCGAGTGGGTCAAATCCGGCTTGTTCGCGTCCCGACCGGGACGCGCTCAGATGCCTCACCCGCCGCCGGCGGGGCCGGGGGCGCAGCTGCCGGTGCTGCCGCTCTTGCTGACGCCGGCGAACAGCGAGGCGGCCCTGGGATGCTCGGCCTCGGCTTGGCAGTGGGGACACTGGCTGGCCTGGTCTCTTTCGTCGGCGCTGCGCAACAGCTCGAAACTCTCGCCGCAGCTGCTGCAGGTGTACTCGTACATGGGCATGATCGACTCCGTGCCGCGGCCGGACCGTTTCGACCCGGCCCCGGCCTGAAGCGCCCAGGCGATTCGCAGCCTGGCGCTCAGGCTTGTTTCTGGGCCTGTTTGGCCTGCTTCTTCTCTTCCTTGCGGCGCTGCTTGTCGAGCTTCTTCAATGTCTTGTCCAGCGCCTTGGCGTAGGCCATCTTGGGCCGCGCGCCGACGAAGGCGTCGAGCACCTCGTCGCCGTGGAACAGCAGCACGGTCGGGATGGAGCGCACGCCCAGGCGCACCGGCACCTTCTGGTTCTTCTGGGTGTCGACCTTGACCACCTTGACGCGATCGGCGTACTCCGCGGCCAGCTGCTCCATGATCGGCCCGACCATCTTGCAGGGACCGCACCACGGTGCCCAGAAATCCACCAGCACCGGCAGATCGGACTCCACCACCTGGGATTCGAAGTTGTCGTCGCCGACCTCGATGACCTTGGCCATGACCTCTCCTTTGCGGCTGTGGCGTCTGGCGCCGTATTGCCCTTCCTCGACACCGCTTACTGGTGCAACGATGATGCCAGCCCCGTGTCATCGCTCAAACTGCTACTATTTTTGGATAATTCCCGTCGATGCGGAAAGCCAAGCCCCGCAAGCATCAAATGCAACACCTCTCATGGCCACAGTTCCGTTGCATGCAACAGCCATCAGGAATCGGTATCGAAGCGAAACAACAGATCGCCGAGCTGCAGCTGGTCTCCGGGGCGCAGCACAGCCGAGTGGACCCGCACCCCGTTGAGGTAGAGGCCGTTGCGGCTGTTCAGATCGCGCACCTGGATCTCGGGCCCCCGGCGGCTGAGCAGGGCGTGGTGGCGGGAGATGGAGCTGGCGTTGATGCGCAGGTCGGCATCGACGGCGCGGCCGACCAGCAGCCGATCGCGCTCCAAAGCGTAGCGCCGCGGCGCCGCGGGCCCCTCGATCAGGTGCAGGCAGTAGCGGCGCTGCTGCAGCCCGCCCGGCCGGTGGGCGACCTCGGCGTCGCGGGTCACCTCGTCCTCGTCATCCCATTCCAGCGGCCCACCCATCGCAGCCTCCCCGACCTCGGCCCGCCCGGGCTCAGTCGCCGGACCGGCGCAGCCCGATGCGGGCGTCGACCGCCATCGCCCCCTGCCCCTCGGCCAACACCAGCAGCGGGTTCAGATCCAGCTCCCCGATCGCGTCGAATCCGGCGATCAGCCGGGCGATGGCGCAGATGCCGGCGCGCACCGCCCCGAGCTCCCGCGGCGCCTGGCCGCGCGCCCCGCGCAGCAGCGGAAAGGCGCGCAGCTGGCGGATCATGCGCTCCGGCTCGTCCTCATCGAAAGGCACCAGGCGTATGGCCACGTCCTTGAACATCTCGACGAAGATGCCGCCCAGGCCCACCAGCACGATGGGGCCGAAGACGGGATCGCGCCGGGCGCCCAGAATGATCTCCATGCCGTCGCGTACCATGGGCTGGGCCAGCACCCGCACCGGCCCGCGCACCCCGGCCTGGGCGGCCGCCGCCTCCATCCGCTGCCAGCCGGCGCGCAGGGCCTCCGGAGTGCGCAGGCTCAGCGCCACCCCGCCGACGTCGGTCTTGTGGCTGGCCTCGGCCGCGATCAGCTTCAACGCCAGGGGTCGCTCGAAGGCCGCGAAGGCGGCCTGGGCCCCGGCCAGATCCTCGACCACCCGGTAGGGCGCCACCGGCAGCCCGGCAGCCCGCAGCATCTCCAGGCTCTCGTCGAGCAGCGGGTCGCGAGCCTCGGCCAGGCAGCGGTCCAGGATGGCGGCCACCGCCTCGCGGTCGATCTCTCCCGCCGGCAGCTGCGGCTCGGGCCGGGCCTGGTGATCGAAGTCGCGCACCAGCGCCAGCGAGTGGATGGCGTCCTCGACCTCGGTGTAGACCGGGTGCGGCAGGGTCCGGCGCAGCTTGGACATCTCGGCCTCGTCGGTGGCCACGCAGATGGCCACCGGCTTGTCGTAGCGGAAGGACATCTCCTCGATGCGCCGGAACAAAGCCTGCGAGGCTTGACCCTCGACCGCGGCGACGTAGGTGTGCAAAAAGACCACCCCATCGACCTCGTCGAGCTTCAGCGTCTGCTCGACGATGTGCGAATAGACGTCGAAGTCGAACAGGTCGCCCAGATCGAGCGGGTTGGTCAGCTGGATGACGTTGGCGCGGAAATGCTGCTCGATCTCGTCCAGGAAGGCATCCGGGAAGCGCACCAGCCGGAAGCCGGCCTGCTCGCAGGCGTCGGCCGCGATCACGGCGTGGCCGCCGGAGCGCGACACCACCGCCAGTCGGTTGCCGCGCAGCTGCGGCAGCGGCAGGATCTTGAGGTAGTTGACCAGGGTGTCGGCGTCGTTGAAGCGCGCCAGGCCCATCTGGGCGAAGGCGGCCGAGACCACCGCGTCGTCGGAGCTGAGCGAGGCGGTGTGCGACTGGGCGATCTCGGCGGCCAGCTGGCCGGTGTTCGACTTGTGCACCAGGATCGGCTTGGCGCTGCGCCGCGCCAGCGACATCAGCCGCCGGCCGTCCGAGATGCTCTCGAGGTACATGCAGATGATGTCGGTCTGCTCGTCCTCGATCAGGTACTCAAGCAGATCGCACTCGTCCACGTCGAGCTTGTTTCCGATCGAGGCGAACTTGGACCAGCCCAGGTTCTCGCTGGCCAACACGTTGAGGTAGCTCAGCCCCACCCCGCCGCTCTGCGAGATGATCGACACCCGCCCGCGGGCGAACACGTCCTTGAGCCCGGCGAAGGGCACCACCAGGCCGTTGTCCAGGTTGCACACCCCGATGCAGTTGGGCCCGATGAAGCGGATGTTGTACGCGGCGGCCACCCGCACGACTTCCTGCTCGATCTCGCGGCCAGCCGCGCCGTACTCGGAGAAGCCGGCCGTCTCCACGATCACCCGCCGGATGCCCTTCTTGCCGCACTCCTCCATCACGCCCGGCACGAAACGGGCCGGCACCAGGATCACGGCCAGGTCCACCTGGTCGGGGATGTCGGAGACCGACTTGTGGATGCGCCGGCCGAAGGCCACCCCGCCGCGCGGGCCCACCAGGTAGATGATGCCGTCGAAGGAGAACTCGTGCATGTTGGCCGCGATGCGCAGCCCCAGGTTATCCGGCGACTCGCTGACGCCGACCACGGCCACGCTGCGCGGATAGAAAAATCCCTTCATTCGCTCGCCTCCGCGCCGGGCTCAAACGCCGAGCGCCCGCAGCCGATCCTCGGCGATGGCCCCCGGGCGGGTGACCACCGCCCGGCCGTCGCGCATCTCGACCACGGTCGACGAGGCGGCGCCGGGCAGGTCGCCGGCGTCGGCGAAGAGATCGACGCGGCCCATGAAGGTCTTGCGCACCTGGGCCGGCGAGCCGGCCCCCTGCTTGCGCTCCTTGTTGGCCGAGGAGACCAGCAGCGGACCGCCGAAGCGCTCGAGCACGCGCCGGGCCACCGGATCGTCGGGGACCCGCACGCCCAGCCGGCCGTTGGCCTTGCACAGCTGGCGCACCACCCTGCGCGGCAGGTCGGGATGGGGGGCGAACAGGATGGTCAGCGGTCCGGGCCACAGGCGGGCGGCCAGCTTCTCGGCCCCGGGGTCCACGGCCGCGGCCACCCGCCTCAGGGTCTGGGCCCGATCGATGAACACCAGCGAAGGGGCCTTGCGCGTGCGGCGCTTCGATTGCAGCAGCCGGGTGACCGCATCCTCGTCGTTCAGGTCGGCCAGGACCCGGTAGTTGGAGTTGCAGGGCAGGCAGACCAGCCCGCCATCGCCGAGCGTGCGCACGATCTGTTCGGCCTGTTCGTCGGCGAGTTCGCCATGGTTCAGCGACAAGGTCTTCATCGACCGCCACACCTCCCGTGGAGTGAACCCCCACCCCATGCAATCACTTCTTGAACAGCGCGTCCAGCGCAGCGATCGCATCGCCGCGCTGCAGCCGGCCGCCACGGCGCCGAGCCGACCGATCACCGCGCAGGCTCAACCCGATGCGACCGCGCTCGGCGTCGACCGCCAGCACCCGCACCCGCACCGTCTGGCCCACCGCCACCACCTCGGATGGATGGCGCACGTGATGCTCGGCCAGCTCGGACAGATGGATCAGGCCCTGCTGCTCCAAGCCGAGTTCCACGAAGGCGCCGAAGTGGGTCAGGTTGACCACCTTGCCGGTCAGCTCGAGGCCGGGGCGCAGATCGGCCAGGCCGCGCACCAGCGCGTCGGCCCGCAGACCGCGCTCCAGCCCCGCCGCACGGGCCGGCGCCCCGGCCCGCGCGCGCTCGGCCGCCGCCCGGGCGTCGGCCAGCGCCTCGCGCAGCTGCTCGGCGTCGACCCGGTCCAGGTACTCGCCCAGGCCCAGCGCGTCGGGCTCGAGGTCGGCGAAGCCGGCAAGCGGATCCTTGAGCCGCCGGGCGGCCACCTCGGCCGCGGCCTGCGCCAGGGGTGGAGCCAGGCGGCGGGCCTGGTGCAGCAGGGCCGCCTCGCGCACCGGCTCCGCCTCCAGCCCGCCCGCGGCCAGCGCCCGCACCGCCGCGCCCACCCCGCAGCCCCGGCCGCGCTTGCCCGGGCGCGCCAGGGCCACCAGGCGCGCGCCGGTATCGGCCAGCCAGGCGGCCGCGCGGTCGAGTTGGCCGGCGGCGAAGTCGGCGCGCCGGGCGCTGTCGCTGTCTGAGACCACCGCCGCACCCAGCCGGCCGCGGTGCTCGACCAGGCCGCCGACCGGCCCGGCGATGGGCGCTCGGCCGAGCAGCGAGCGCATGCCCGCGGCCGCGCCGGCGATGGCCTCGCGCTCGGCCCGGGCGGCGATGGCGGCCAGCACCGGCCGGGCCGCCGCCCGCTCCAGCCCGCGGATGCGCTCGGCGCCGGCCGCGGCCGGCGCCAGGCGGGCGGCCTCGCCTTCGGGGCACAGCAGCTCGACCCACAGCAGGCCGTCGTCCAGCGCCCGGCTGACCTTGAACCAGCGGTGCGGCGGCAGCTCGGCGCAGCCCTCGCTGTGCTCGGCCAGTTCGGCCAGCTCAGCCGCCCGCGGATCGGCGGCGCGGCGCCTGCGCCGGGTCGGTTCGACCCGGCGCAGGTGCAGCCGCAACCGGCCGCGCTCGATACAGGCGGCGGCCAGGGCGCTCAGCGCCCCGGCCAGCGCGCTCTGCTGCGCGGCGTCGTCGGGCGCGGCTTGCAGCGCCCAGCGCCAGGCGTGCAGCTCGATCCAGGAGCCGATGGGCGGCGGCGCCGCCAGCCCCTCGGCCTCGCGCTCCAGCGCCCGGCGGCGCCGCACCGCCCGGCGCAGCCGCAGCAGGTGCTCGTCGCTCGGCCCGGCCGCGCGCAGCACCGGGTCGGCGGCCAGGCTGTACAGGTCGTGGCCGGCGCGGGTGTGGCGCTCGACGGCCTGCAGCACCTCGGCCGGCAGGCCGAAGTCGAGCCCGGCGCTGCCGAGCCATTGCACGAAGGGGCGCACCGCCATGGCGCAGGCGAGTCTATCGAAGAATCGGGTCCGGGAAAACCGCCGCCAGCAGCTCGCACTCTCCCAGCATGGTCATCTGCCGCGGAGGCAGCGACGAGGGGGCTGCAGCCCGGTTCAGAAGGGCGAGCCGTCGCTGCGGCTGCCGGGCGAGAAGGGGGTGCCGTGGTCGCAGTGCGACACCCAGCCGGCCTCGGGATCGCCGTCGCGGGCGCGCACCATGGCGCAGTCGCGGCCGCCGAAGGCGGAGTCGTAGCCGAGCCGGTCGACCTGGCTGCCGTCGGGCGCGATCAGCACCACGTCGTCGCCGGAGTTGTTCAGCCCCAGCATGAAATCGGCCGCGTGGGTCAGGCTGCCGTGCAGATCGGCCGGCGGCTGGCCGCCGCCGAAGACCACCACCGCCTCGCCCGACATCAGCGTGGCGCCGGCCGGGAACACGAAGCGGGTGCCGGTGTTATCGGCCAGGGCGTAGCCGGCCAGCTCGACCAGCCCGCTGCCGCAGTTGACGATCTCGACGAACTCGTCGGCGCTGGCCTCGCGCACGCCGTCGGCGTTGGCGTCGCCCGCAAGGCCCGGCGGCGGATCGGCCAGCACCTCGTTGAGCATCAGCTGCGGTGCGGCCGGCGGCTCCGGCTCCTGCTCGCAGGTCAGGTTGGCCGGCACGCAGGCCTGCCACTGGCGCGTCCAGCCCGAGGCCACGTCCATGCACTGCCAGCCGGCCGGGCAGCCGTCGGCGGCGGTGCACAGGCCCAGGCAGACGCGTTCGCGCTCGTTGACCCGAGCGCACTTGTGGCCCTGGCCGCAGTCGGAATCGCGCTCGCAGGCGGTGCAGTACAGGGCCGGCTCGGCGTAGGGGTGCAGGTGGGGGTTGTCATCCAGCCCGTGCACGCCGTACATGGTGTTGAACCAGTAGGAGTTGGAGTCCAGGTCGCGCAGCAGCTGGCCGTAGGTCTGGGCCCGATGCTGATCGTCGCTCGGGCCGGTGCCGGCCACCGCCTGCAAAAAGTCCTCCAGGGTGGAGGTGCCGGCCGCGTTGGAGAAGCTGGTGGTGGTCAGCACGTCGAGCGTGGTGCGATCCAACTTGTTGGGGTTGTCCCAGAAGGCCTGGCCCAGCGCGTAGGTCTCGCAGCCCTCGGCCAGCACCACCTGGTAGACGTCGGCCGGCATGTCGAGCTCGGCGATCTCGCTGTCGTCCAGATCGCCCTCCAGGGTGCGGCGCCAGTTGGCCAGCGCGAAGCCGTAGAAGGGCCCGCTGTGGCCCGAGAACACGATCACCTCCTTGGTGCGGAAGCTGTCGCGCATGTCGGCCTCGAGCTGCCGGCCGCCGGCATCGGTGTCCGGGTCGGTGTCGCTGCCGGGCTCACCCCAGTAGAGCCAGACCGAGACCTCGACCGGCCGGCCGAAGGCCTGGATGGTGCGGGTCAGCGGCCCGGAGCTGCGGTCGTATTCCTCGTAGGAGTCGACCGGCGAGCGGTAGCCGCGATCGATCAGCCACTGGTACAGCTCGGCCGAGTGCTCCAGGTGGTAGGCGTTGTGGTAGTCCCAGCCGAAATGCACCGCCACGCTCAGCGCACCATCGGCGAACAGCGCCGCCGAGTCGATCCAGGCGTCGACCGAGCGCGGCTCGGCCCAGATGATCAGCTCCACCGTCTCCAGCCGCTCGGGATCGACCGACTCCGGATCGAAGTCCGACCAGGGCGCGCGGCGGTACCACTCGTGGTTGGTCTCCAGCCGGGCCATCTCGTCGTTGCCGATCTTGCCGATGGTCAGCTCGAAGCGGTAGCGGCCGTCGCCCAGCGGCTCGGCCGGCAGCTTCTCGAGCAGGTCCATGGTGCCGCCGATCTCCTGGCGGAAGCGGAAGGAGTAGCTCAGCCCGTCGGCCAGCGGCGTGATGTCCAGGTCTTCGTAGGAGCCGTTCTTGGTCAGGCAGTCGAAGCCGCCGTAGTCGCTGTCGGAGTGCGAGTCGTGCGGCTTGAGGTAGGCGTTGAGGAACCAGCCGATGACGACCTGCTTGAGCGGGATGAGCTCGCGCACCCGGGCCAGCTTCTGCTCTTGCGGGGCGTCGGCCAGCTCCGGCTCCAGGGTGACGGTGGTGGTGCCCTCGAGCTTGTACTCCTGGGCGCTCAGGGACAGGAAATCGTCGGCCTTGTCGGCCGGCACCACGAAGGCCTCGGATATCTCGCCACCACCCCCGCCGGCGCAGCCCGCGGCCAGCAGCCCGGCCATGACCAGAATCGAAGCCAGCAACGAAACGACTCTTCCCACTCTCATCCGCAGCATGTCGGCCTCCAGGCGCAGTCCTTGCTCACGGCCCGAGAGATAGCACGGCGCGTGCCAGATCCGAAAGGCCACTCACCCAGAAAAAATGTCTCAAATTCAAACGAATGGAAATCGAAGCGAGGAAGCGCCACCAGGGGGGCTGTCACCCGAGCGCTACAGCCGCAACGCCGTGGCTACAGCAGGCAGCTACAGGCGGCGGCGCACCGGTGCGGCGCTCCAGACCGCCAGCGCACCCTTGGCCAGGTCGAAGGGCAGAAAGGGCAGCACTCCGGCCAGCAGCACCCAGGCGGCCCCGATCGGGGCGGCCGTGGCCAGTGCCCAGATGCCGAGCCAGGCCGCGCCCAGCGCGTAGACGGCCGCCAGCCCGGCCAGCGACCACAGCCAGCGCACCCGGCGCCCAGCGCCGCGGCCGGCCAGCCAGGCGGCCAGCGGGAAGGCCGCCAGGTAGCCGGCGCTCGGCGCCAGCAGCACCGCCGGCCCGGCCCCGGTCCAGGGGGCGAAGACCGGCGCGCCGGCCATTCCGGCCGCCAGGTAGAGCAGCATGGCGGCCGCGCCGCGCCAGGGGCCGCAGGCCGCGCCGGCGAAGATCACCACCGCGGTCTGCAGGGTGGCCGGCACCGGCGTCCAGGGCAGGGGCACGGCCACCTTGGCCGCCACCGCCGTCAGACCGGCCAGCCCGACCGCGATGCCCGCCTCGCAGGCCAGGCTGCGTCCCAGATTCAAGCGCGTCGCAACAGCTGTCGTCATGAGCGCACCTTCCTCCGTGCGTGAAAGCGTCCCCGAGAGAGTATCCGGATCGCGGCCCAGGTCAAATAGAATATGGGGTGCCGCGCGGTCGAGGTGGGAAATCAGGGCCCGTCCCAGCAGCAGCGGGTGCCTTCGGAATTCCAGGAGCCGGTGGGCCCGGCGCACCACCAGGGTTGATCGGTGTGCATGCAATAATAGCGGGTGCGGATCGCGTCCTGGTGCTCGGGGTCGTCGACGTCGCAGGAGGCGCAGTTGTCCTGCGGGTCGCAGTACTCGCACAGGTAGCTGCCGCCTTGCACCGCCTTGCGGCTGGCGTCCCACTCGCAGGTGTCGTCCACCCACTCGAACAGGTTGCCGCTCATGTCGAAGGCGCCGGCCGGGGAGGTGCAGTCCGGCATGCTGCCGCTGTCGATCGGCTCGTCGGGGTTGACGGTGAAGTCGACGCACACGCCCGGCTCGAAGGCGTCGCCGTAAGGGAACTCCTGGCGTTCGGCAAAATCACCGCCGCAGGCCGCGGCCCACTCGGCCTTGGTGCACAGCCGCTTGCCCTGGGCCTGGCAGGCCCGCCGCGCCTGGTACCAGGTCAGATAGGACGAGGGGGTCTGGCCGGGCAAGGAGCAGGCGTACAGCGGCTGCGTGGTGGGATCGGCGTCGATGTCCGGAAAGCCCGCCGGGTAGTCGTCGGAGTTCTCGCCGTAGCGCCGGCCGCTGCAGTCGCGGTCGCCGAACAGGGTGGCCTCGTAGACGTCGATCCACACCGGGCGGCCGGGGATCGGCACCATGCAGCCGCCCGGCTCATCGGTCAGCCCGTCGCAGTTGTTGTCCAGCCCGTCGGAGGCCAGCGGGCCGGTCTCGCAGTGATCGGTCTCGGGCGCCAGTCCCTCGTCGGTCTGGCCGTCGCAGTCGTTGTCCAGCCCGTCGCAGCGCGTCTCGACCTCGGGCTCGTAGTCCGCACCGTAATCGCAGTCGCTCCAGCCGTCGGCGCCCAGGCAGTACTGCAACGCCGCAGCGCAGATTCCCTGGTCCAGGGGGCAGTTCAGTGGGCCCAGCTGCTCGTCGACCAGGCCGTCGCAGTCGTTGTCCAGCCCGTCGCAGCGGGTCTCGGCGTCCGGTTCGTAGTCCGGCCCGTAGTCGCAGTCGCTCCAGCCAGCGGCCCCCAGGCACTCCCGTTCGGTGCCGGCGCAGACCCCTTCGTCCAGCTCGCAGGCCTGCCGGTCGAGCTGCTCGTCGGTCTGGCCGTCGCAGTCGTTGTCCAGCCCGTCGCAGGTCTCGATCGCCGGGGTGGCCGCATCGCAGACCCAGACGGCGACTATGCAGCTGCGCATGCCCTCGCAGCGGCCGTGCTCGTTCTCGCGCTGGCAAGGCTCGGGCTCGAGCTGCTCGTCGGTCTCGCCGTCGCAGTCGTTGTCCAACCCGTCGCAGTCCTCCACCCCGCCGTTGGTCTTGCGACAGCCGGGCTGGCAGCGGCCGCGGGCCGAGCAGACGCGACCTTCCGGGCAGTCCTCGTCGAAGGTGCAGTCGAAGGTGCACTCGCTGGCCGCGCCATCGCAGTACATGCCGGCCGGACAATCGCTGTCTCGGCTACAGCCGCCCCCCCCGTCGGCACAGCCCGCAAGAGAGATCGACCACGCCGCCCCTGCAAATAAGATCAGTCTGCTCATGCTGGGATGATACCACACCCGGACCGCGTCCCGGCAAGCCCGTCGCGACCGGCCGGCTGGGCGGCCAGCGCCTCCGGTGGGGACCGGGCTGGCCGCGGTAGCGCGGCTCAGCGCAGGAAGACCAGCATCGGAAATCCGTCGGGCTGGGCGCCCTCGGCGCCGAAGCGCACCTGCTCGGTATCGGGCTCTTCCCCGTCGATGGTCAGCTCGAGCTGCAGCTTGCGGCCGCCGGGGATCTGCACGTCGAAGCCGTCGGTGGTGCCGCGGCTGGTGGAGCTGAACATGACGATCCGGCCGCCGTAAGCCTTCACGAAGCCGGCCCCGTGCTCGTAGACCCGCTCCAGATCGCGCAGCGGTCTATCGGTATCGATGCGCCCGGCGAACAGGGTCGGCTCGCCCGCGTTGGTCCAGCGCACGTGGAAGCCCTCGCCGTCGGTCCAGATGAAAAAGGCGTCCCGCTTCTCGGGCTCGACATCCGGCGCCCCGCGCACCGCCCGGGCGTAAACCCGCGCCGCCCGCGGGCCGGCATAGGCCGCCGTGACCAGCCCCACCAGCAACAGAGCCCCGATCCAGATCCGCCTGCGCATACCGAGCACCTCCAGCCGACGAAAATCACCCCGGCCCGGAATGCTATTGGCTCGGCGCCCGGCAGTCAAGCCACCTGGCGGCCGGCTTGCGGACGACCGCCCGGGCCGCATAGCATGGAAGACCATGAGCGGACGGAGTGGTCGATTCTTGGTAGCGCTCTGCTTGCCGGTGGCGGTCGGCTGGTCGGCCGCGCCGGCAGGGGCGGATGACGGAGCCGGGGACAGGGCGGCGGCGATCGAGCGGCTGGCGCGGGCGGCGGCGGCTTATCGCAGCGGGGACTTCGCCGGCTGTGGGCAGCGGGCGGCCGGGTTGGCGGACAGCGGCCTGCGCAATCCGGATGCGGTGCTGTTCTTGCGGGCGCAGTGCGCGTTCTACGCCGGCCGGCCGCGAGCGGCCGCGGCCGACTTCGCCCGGCTGCTGGCCGGCCACCCGGCCAGCCCCCACGCCGCGCTGGCCCGCTGGCGCCGGGCCGACTGCCTGTGGGCGCTGGGCCAAAGGCGCGCCGCCGGCGCACTGTACGCCCGGGCCGATGCCGCCGGTGCCGCGCCGCGGGCCGACCCGGCGGTGGGCCTGGCGTGCCGGGCGGCGCTGGAACGCGACGCCGGCCGGCCGCAGGCGGCCCGGCGGCTGTGGCGCGAGCTGCGCCGGCACCACCCGACCCACCCGCTGGCCGGTCCGGCCCCGCCCGGCCTCGAGCCCACCGCCCTGAGCGCCGAGCAGAGCCTGGAGTTGGGCCGCGCGCTGCACCGCGCCCGCGCCTGGGACCGGGCCCTGGCCGTGCTCGACGGCTCGCCCGACCCCGGTGCGCGCCGCGGGCGGTTCGAGCTGGCGCTGTCGACGGCCCAGGTGCTGTTCGACATGCGCTTCCACTACGAACAGGCGGCCCGCATGCTGCTGGCCGCCCGCGAGCGCGCCCCCGGCCCGCGGCAGGCCGAGGATGCCTGGTTCTACGCCTCGCGGGCGCTGGGTCGCTGCGACCGCGATCGGGCCGCCATCGACAGCCACCTGGCCATGGTCGAGCGCCACCCGGACGGCCGCCACAGCGCCCGGGCCCTGTTCTACGCCGGCTGGCTGGAGCAGAACCTGGGCCGCTGCGACCGGGCCCTGCCCCTGTTCGAACGCGTCCGCGCCGAGCACGGCAAAAGCCGCTGGGCCAAGCGGTCGCAGTGGTTCAGCGCCTGGTGTCTGCTGGGACAGGAGCGCTGGCAGGCGGCCATCGAGGCACTAACACCCCAGCTCGCATGGCGCGGCTGGCGCTTCGGCGGCCGGGCCCGCTACTGGACCGGAGTGGCCCTGCTGCGGCTGGGGCGCGAGGACGAGGCCGAAGCCGCGTTCCGGCGCCTGCTCGCAGAACACCCGCTGACCTGGTACGCCGCGCTGGCCCGCGAGCGGCTGGGCGCCGCCGCCCCGGCGCTGGCGCCGCCGCCGGCCGCGGCCGAGCGCGAGCCGCCGGCCGATGTGCTGCTCGACCGCTCGGCCGAACTGGCCCGGGCCGGGTTGGGCGACTGGGGCGCGTTGCTGCTGCGCCGGCGGGAGCAGGCCTTTCTGGCTCGCCACCCGGGCCGCGCCGGCCGGCTGGCCTTGATGGACGCCTACCGCCGTTGCGGCGACCGCCACCGTCCCTGGTACCTGAGCCTGGTGCGCGAGCGCGAGGCGCTGTTCGCGCTGCCCACCGCCCGCACCCGTCCCATCTGGAACCACGCCTACCCGGCCTGCGAACGCGACCGGCTGCGGGCGGAGTCCGGCGGCGACGAAGCGCTGGTGATGCTGCTGCAGGCCATCATGCGCACCGAGAGCGGCTTCGCCCCGGACGCCCTGTCGGTGGCCGACGCCCGCGGCCTGATGCAGATGATCCCGCCGACCGCCGTCCGGGTGGCCGGCGCGCTCGGGCTCGATCACTTCACCCCCGACGATCTATTCGACCCCGAGATCAACATCCGCACCGCGGCCTGGTACATCGGTCGGCTGGTGACCAAGTTCAAACGCCAGTGGCCGATCGCGGCCGCGGCTTACAACGCCGGGCCGCGTCCGATGATGGAGTGGTGCCGCGAACGCGGCCAGCTGCCGCTCGACGTCTTCGTCGAGTCGATCCCCTATACCGAGTCGCGGCGCTACGCCAAGCGGGTCTACACCTCGTTCTGGCGGTACTGCTGGCTGGCCGGCCGGCCCCGGCCGGCCCTGGAGCTGGACTGGGATCCGGACTACCTGCCCATCGAGCCCAACTTCTGATCCGATCAAAGCGATTGGCGGTAGAGCTGCTTTAGCGCGGTGGTCCCCCAGTCGCCCGGGGTGCGCTCCAGTGCCGCCCGGTCGGCCAGCTGGCCGACGAACTGCTCCAGATCGTCCTCGCTGACCCCGTAAGCCCCCAGCCGCGGCGCCACGCCCAGCTGCTCGATGAAGGCCCGCAGAGCGGCCGGCGGATCCGCCTCCTGGCCCAGCAGCCGACCCAAGAAGCCGGTGCGCTCCGGAAAGTGCTGCTGCATGCGCTCCAGAAAGGCCGGCATCAGCAAGGCGGTGGCCCGCCCGTGGGGCAGATCGTAGCGCACCGTGATCGGATGCCCCAGCAAGTGGGGCGCCAGGCTGTCGGTATCGGCCGCAGCCATGCCGGCGAACATGGCCGCCAGCTGCATGGCCGATCGCGCCTGCAAGACATCGGGCTGCGAGCGCGCCTGCGGCAGGTTGGCGATAATGCGATCCAGCGCGCTACGGGCATACAGATCGCTGAAGACCGAACGCTGCCTGGAGAACAGGGCCTCGATGGCGTGGCACAGGGCATCGAGGCCGGAGTCGATGGTGACGTTCTCGGGCAGCGTCAGAGTCAGGCTCGGGTCGAGCAGGGCCAGGCGCGGGAAAAGCTGCGGCAGCGAGATGACGAGCTTGTCCCCGGCGGCCACATCGGTGATGGCCGCCACCGCGGTCACCTCCGAGCCGGTGCCGGCCGTGGTGGGGATGGCCACCACCGGCAGCGGCGCCTCGGCCGGCTGGACGCCGCCGGAGAAGTGGCGCAGGTCATCCTGGTTGACCGCCGACAGGGCGATCGCCTTGGCCGCGTCCATGGCGCTGCCGCCACCGAGCCCCAGCACCCAGCGCGCGCGCTGGCTGCGCGCGAAATCGGCGCCCTCGCGGATGGTCTCGACGGTGGGGTTGGGCTCGATCTGATCGAAGATCACCGACTCGATGTGGGCGGCCTGCAGCTTGCACTGGATGCGCTCCAGTACACCGCCTAGCCGCAGGGCCCGCCGGCCGGTGACCAGCAGGCAGCGGCGACTACAACGGGCCACCTCGTCGGCCAACCGGTCCAGGACGTCCTGGCCGACCAGCAGCCGGGTGGGCATGTGGTGCGCAAACATCATCGCGCGCCACCTCCGCTCCCTCCACCAGGCTTCCACAATACGCGATCGGTGGTAAAAGTCAATTTATTCAGAGCGCTCGCCACCTGGAAAGGCGAGTGACCAGGTCGCAAAGCTGCGCCCGGAGTCAAAGATCGGCAATTTTCGCAGTTATTCAAAGTGTTGTAGTCTTGTCGGTCACCTGCCCCATGGGTCAACTTGTCACACGAGGTGGGCCCGACCCGCGTTGCACGCATCTTGTCTAGATATAAAAGTCCATTAAAACAACCAACTGAAAGGAAGGCAGGCAATCGATCCCATCTGGCACAACCATTGCTGTCTACAGTGGTGAACGCCCTCTTGGCAGAGGAGGAACCCATGTACCGCAACCGACCCCTCGCAATCGCGCTCGTCCTGGCAAGCCTGAGCGGTCTGCTGGCCGCGGCCTGCACCCAGCAGCAGCTCACCGGTGCCATGGAAGAGGAGGAGCTCTACAACACCAACGGCGTCGAGCCGGCGGTGCTGTTCGCCGACGCGGTGGCTCCGGTGGCCGTGGCGGCCCACCCCTTCGTGCGGGTCGGTCTGATGTGGGACGCGCAGGACACCACCCGGCTGCAGGGTCGCATCCAGCGGGCCGACGGCAGCTGGTCGGCCTGGCGCGACATCGAGCCGCGCTTCAGCGAGGACGGCTTCCATACCTCCCACCTCGACCTGCAGCGCGGCCAGGGCCAGGCCTTCCAGCTGCGGCTGGCCGCCGGCCCGCCGCCGGCCTTCCTGCTGGTCGAGGCCATCGACCAGGTGGGCGAACCGCAACCGGCCTTGCCGGCGCAGCCGGCCGAGCGCTTCGGCAAGCTGAAGCAGGCCCTGGCCCCGGCCAGCCTGGTCCACCGCCGCGCCGACTGGGGTGCCCGCGCGCCGCGCTGCAACTCGGGCGGCCACAGCCCGTCGACCATCACCATCCACCACACGGCCACTCCGCTGCCGGACACGGTCTCGGTCACCACCCGGCTGCGCGGCATCCAGAACTACCACATGGACACCCGCGGCTGGTGCGACATCGGCTACCACTACCTGGTCGACTGGAACGGCGAGATCTGGCAGGGCCGGCCCGAGACCACCATCGGCGCTCACGTGCTCAACCACAACACCAACAACGTGGGCATCTCCTTCATGGGCACCTACAACGACAACGAGCCCTCGGCCGGGCAGATCAACCACGCTGCCGAGCTGATCGACTGGCTGAGTTCCACCTACGGCATCGCCCAGGACCGGGCCCACGTCCGCGGCCACCGCGAGTACCGCGGCACCAATCCGGGCGACTGCCCCGGCGATCGCATCTACGCCCGGATGGACGAGCTGGTCGGTGACGGCTCGGCCGACAACGACCCCGGCGGTGACCCCGGCGACGATCCCGGCGACGATCCGGTCGACCCCGGCAGCGGCCTGATCCAAGGGGTGGTCTTCGTCGACCAGGGCAGCGGCACCAGCGACATGAGCTGGCGGCTGCCCGCGGCCACCATCTCCATCGCCGGTCGGAACGTCCAGCCGCGCGCCGGCGACGCCTACTGGTCGCTGTCGCTGCCGGCCGGCACGTACAGCGCCACCGCCAGCGCTGCGGGCTACCGCGATGCCAGCCGCAGCTGCTCGGTCTCTGCCGGCGGCGAGGCCTGGTGCTCGATCGGCCTGGTGCCCGACGACGGCACCGCGCCGGACACGGACAACGACCCGGCCGACCCGGGCGACGACCCCGCCGACGACCCCGCCGACCCGGGCGACGACCCGGCCGACGACCCGGCCGACCCGGGCGACGACCCCGCCGACGTGGACGGCGAGCACGGCGACTTCGACTTCGACGCTCCGCCCGGGCTGGTCGAGGGCTACGTCATCGCCGCCACCGCCGAGGCCGACTTCGACGCCTGCACCGGCTACACCGTCGGCGGCGCCGAGGTGCTGGCCGAGACCGGCGAGCGCACCGTCGCCGACGCCGACGGCCACTTCGAGTTCTGGGTGGTGCCCGGCAAGCACCTGTTGAGCGCTGAGGCCGAGGGCTTCTGGGACGGCGCCGGCGAGTGCGAGGTGCTGTCCGACAGCCGGGTGTTCTGCTGCATCCAGGCGGTGCCCGAGGACGACGAGGCCGAACTGGGCGACTGGCGCGGCGACGATCCCCCCGGCAGCAACGCGGGCTGCGCCACCGGCGAGCCCGGCAGCGCCCTGCTGCTGCTGCCCCTGCTCATCGGGCTACTCGTCCGCCGAAGCTTCTTCCGGCGTCTCTTTAGCCACTGAGGTCCGCAACCAAGGCGGGCTTGCCCGCCGAAGTTTCTTCTACGAAGGCGGGTCCGCCGGCTCGTCGCCCTCGTCCTCCTCGGACTCCGACCCGGCCGGCTCGGCTTGCGGCTGCTCGCAGATCTTCTGGAACTGGTCGATCACGATCTGGGCCGAACGCACGCCCTGCTCGTGCGAGCGATCGAAGTGCCGGCGGGCGAGATCGCAGAGACCGAGACCCATCAACACCACCGCCAGGTTGTGGTGGCCTTGCGGAAAGTGCTCGCGTTGGGCCAGCGCCGCCATGTAGGCCCGGGCCGCCTCTTCCAGCGCGTCGGTGTTGGTGTAGGCCAGCCCCAGGTTGTAGCGGGCGGTGGCATTGTCCGGATCGAGTTCGACCGCTTTTTCGAGCTGCTCGATGGCCTCTTCCGGTCGGCCGGCGTTGGACAAAAACAGCCCCAGGTTGCTGCGCACGTTGGCCTCGTCCGGCCGCAGCTCGACCGCCCGGTAGCCGGCCTCGATGGCCTCGTCGCGGCGATCGAGCTGCGCCAGGGTCAATGATAGCTGGGCCCAGGCGGCCGCCGAGTCGGCCTTGCGCGCGATGGCGGCGCGCAGGGCCTGCTCGGCCTGCTCGCGCCGTTTCATCTTGCGCAGCAGCACGCCCATGGCCACCCGGGCGTCGAGGTGAGCGGGCTCGAGCGCCACGGTGCGCTCGTAGTGCGTCAGCGCGCCGGAGCGATCGCCGCGCTTCTCCATGGCCAACGCCAGATGGTAGTGGACCTCGGGTCGATCGGGCTCGAGCTTGAGCGCCTTGCGCATGTGGGCGATGCCCTCGGGCACCCGGCCGTCCTTGACCAGCAGCCAGCCCAGGGTCTGCTCGACCTCGGCGTCGTTGGGCTTGAGCCGCAACAGCTTGCGGCAAGCGGCGATGCAGTTCTCCCCATCGGGATCGAGACAGTGCTGGCGAACTTGCTCCAGCGCCGCCGCCCGGTCGTCGGCCGAGCGCTGCTCGGTCTGCACGCCGGCACACCCGACCAGCAACGCCAGCGTTGGCCAGCCCCAATGCAATCTAGCGAACATAGCGACCACCTCGCATTCGATTCCCCATTCGCAGAGGCAAATTACGGCAGGCATCCGATCAAGTCAACCGCACCTCCCGGGATCTCCCAGCCACATAAGGCCGGTCCCGAATCCGCCCCTCATCCTCCCCGCTGCCACCGAACCGCGTTCTTGACGACCTGGCGGGGGCCGTCTACAGTCGAATGGATACCGTTCGCCCGAGCCCGTCGGAGTCTCGGCAAAGGAGTCGCAGCGTGCGCTGGTCGAATGCGATCGCCCTGATCGGTCCGCTGCTCCACCCGCCCGCCGCAGCGGCGACCGCCGAACCGGCCGGCACAAGCCTGCAGGTCGAGGTCGAGTGCGCCGAGAGCGACCTGCTGCTGACCCCCGAGGCGTCCAGCGAGCCGGTGCCGGTGACCATCACCGTGCGCGGCGCCGCCGGCCGCGGCCAGCCCGGTCTCGAGCCGCGACTCGAGACCACCGCCGGCCGCTTCGGCCCGGTGGCCGAGGCCGGCGACGGCGTCTACCGCACACACTGGCAGCCGCCCGAACAACGCCATCCGCAGGCGGTCATCCTGGCCGCCAAGGTCAAAGGCGGGCCGCCCGGTTGGAGCGTGATCCGCCTGAGCAGTCGCACCGAGCTGCCGACCCGCACCACCAAGCCGCGGGTCCAGGTCACCCTCCATCTCGGTGACCGGACCTTCGGTCCAAAGCGCTCCGATGCCCGCGGCCGGGTTGAAGTCCCGGTCGAGGTGGCGCCGGGGCAGACCCGGGCCAAGGCGGTGGCGGTCGACGAGTTCGGCAACCGGCGCGAGCGCGAGGTGCGCATTCCGCTGCCGCCGGTAGCACGCCTGGTGGGCTTCGCCGAGCGCTTGCAGTTGGCCGCCGACGGCCACGACGCCACCTGGATCTACCTGATCGCCATCGATCCGGACGGCAGCCCTGATCGCGAGCTGCGGCTGGCCAGCCGCCGCCGCGGCGGTGAGCTGGACGTGGTGGCCCAACCGCGGCCGGGCCTGTACAAGCTGCGCTACACCGCGCCGGCCGGGCTGGAGGCCCCACAGGTCGATCTGACGATCGCCGACCGCGACAACCGCGAACTCAGCCGCTGCGAGTTCACTTTCGCGTTGACCGCCGGCGCCCCGGCGGCGCTCGAGCTGAGCGCCGAGCCGGATGCCCTGGTGGCCAACGGTGCCGCCGCAGCCGAGCTGAAGGCGGTGGTGACCGACAATGGCGGCAACCCGCTCGAGGGCCACCCGCCGCGCATCGGTTGTGCCCGGGGCGCCGTCGGACCGTTGCACGAGATCGGCCGCGGCCGTTACCGGGCCCGTTACCAGGCGCCGGTCGGCCGCCCCGGCCCGGTGGGCTGTCGAGCCGAACTCGAGCGGCAAACCGGCCCCAGCCTGCAGGCCCGGGCCGAGATCCAGCTGCAACCGCCGCGGCCCGGCCGGCTCGAGCTGGCCATCGCCGATCAGCGGCTGCCGATGGACGGCCGGTCGCAGACCCGATTACAGATCGCCGTCTACGACGAACAGGGCCAACCGCTAGACGGCGTGCAGGTGGAGGCGTCGGCCGGCCTGGGCGGCATCGATCCGCCCACCCGGGACGGGCCGGGCCGCTACCACGCGTCCTATACCGCACCGCGGGGCCAACGCAGCACCCGGGTGCGGATCGGGGTGCGCGCCGGTCCGCCGGACGCACCCTTGAGCGAACACGTGGTGGTCGAACTCGAGGGCGTCGAGCCGCCCCCGCCGCCGGCGCCCTGGGCAACGCTGGGGCCTTCGGCCGCGCTGCTGACCAACTTCGGTCGGCTGCTGTCGGGCGGCTTCTCGGTCGACGCCAGCGGTCGGGTGCCGGGCCTGGCGGGTTACCTGTACGTGGCCCTCGAAGGAGGGTACCGTTACGGGCGTGCCAGCGATCCGCTGCCGGGCAGCGAACGCAGCCTGCGCACCGAGATCGAGGTTGCTCCGCTGCACCTGCTGCTGTTGTTCAAGCCGCTGCCCACCAGTCTGTTCACCCCGGTGATCGGCATCGGCGGCGGGGCCGAGTTCGTCCAGTGGACCCTGCGCAGCCCTGGCGGGATGGTCGAACGCGACCACACCGTGCTGCTCGGCTCGCTGGCCAGCCTCGGCGGCGAGCTGCGGCTCGGGCCGGGCGCTGTGGTGCTCGAGGCCCGTTATCTGTATGCCTTCCTGCGCGACACGGCAGCGATCGAGCAGGAATCGGGGCGCGAGGGCTCGCGGATCAAGGGCAGCGTGGGTGGTCTGGATGTCCGGCTGGGCTACCAGCTGCACTTCTGAGCCCCGGGAGGCGAACGCATGCGCAGCTCCATCGCCAGCCTGCTGACCCTGTTGCTGGCCGTCGCCGGCGGTTGCGGCTACTCGGCCCAGCCTGCTCCCGAGCTACACCGCGTCTGCCGCGTCGACGATAGCGCGGCCTGTGTCGCCTGGGCCCTGGCCGGTGAGACGGTGGCGGTGGAGTTGGCCGGCCGCAACCTGGCGGCGGCCTGGGAGGTGGATCTGGGCGCCGACGACCCGCCCGCCGCCATCGGTACCTTCCGCGCCTGGATCGGCGGTCACGAGCTCGAACAGGTCGAGCTGGCAATGAGCGCAGCCGGCACCCAACCGCATCTGAGCGGCCGCTTGCCGGCCGGCCCGGTCCCTGGCCTCCACCCGGCCGAGGTCGAGACCCCCGCCGGCCAGCGGGCCGCGCTCGGCTCGGCCTTCGCGCTGCGCAGCCCGCTTTCGCTCGAGGTGGCCGGCGAACCGGCCCGGCTGCCCCGGGGCGCGAGCTTCCAGGTCCAGGTGCGGCTGACGCACGCGGGCACCGAGCCGCTGGAGCAGGTGGCGTTGTCGTTGCGCCAGGGCGGTGGCGGCTCGTTCTACCTGCCGCCGCCGCCGCCGCCGTTCACCATCGCCGGCGGCGAGCAACCCACCGTGCAGCTCGAGCTCGAGGCGGCCAGCCCGGGCCGACCCGAGATCGAGGTCGCGGCCACCGCCCTGGCCGCCGGTTGGATTCCGGTCTCCTCCGGCGCGCCGCAGCGCTGGCGGGCCGAAATCCTGGAGCCGGCCCGGCTCGCGGTCGAGGCCGTCGCCGAGCCGGCCACGGTGGCGGTCGATGATCCGTTCAGCCTGCGCATCATCGTCAGCAACAGCGGCGGCACCACCGCCGAGGCGGTACAGCCGCTGCGCCCGCAGGCGGATGGCAACGGTGCGGTGCGCTGGCAGCTCGACTCCAGCCAGATGCGCGACATCCCACCGGGCGGACAGGCCACCTTCAACTGGGACGGTATCGCCGCCAGCCCTGGCACCGCCCGCATTCAGGCGGCGGTCACCGGGACCGAGGCCCTGAGCGGCCGGCCGCTGGAGGCGTCGAGCGCCACGGTCGACCTGTCCATCGTCCCCTGAGGGCGATCCGAAGCGACCGATCCGACGCCCGCCGCACTGGCGGCGGCCGCCTCGAGGATGATGGCGCTCTCTAGGTTCTTGATCGCCGGGACCGCTTGTGATTTCATCGCGTTGCACTGCGGCCCCGGGCGCGCGTTCGGCCGGGTCCCGGCTGAAATGAACCAGCTGACGAGAACCCGGAGGCAGTTGCCATGGGCGCCGAAAGCGGGTCGGCGAGCAAGCCGGCCGTCCTGGTCGTCGATGACGAGGAAGTGGTGCGGCTGCTGTTCCAGAATCTGCTCGAAGGGGAAGGCCACCCGACGCTGTTGGCCGAGACCGGCCAGCAGGGGGTGCAGCTGCTGAACCAGCACCGCCCACCGCTGGCGTTGGTGGACAAGAACCTGCCCGACGTCTCCGGACTGGATCTGATCGCCGATCAGAAAAAGCACCACCCCAATACCGAGTTCATCATGATCACCGGCTACGCTTCGCTCGACTCGGCGGTGCAGGCGATGGAGATCGGGGCCTTTTCCTACCTGACCAAGCCCTTCGCCGATATGGAAACGGTCATGGACCGGATCCGGGCTGCGCTCGAGGTCAACACCCTGCGGGTCGAGACCACCCTGCTGCGCGATCGCCTGGCCGACGTGGGCCCGCCGTCTCAGCCGGCGCCAGCCCACCGAGCGCCGGCCGACGACGCGCTGCGCACCCAGCTGGCACACACCATCCGGTTGCTGGAGTCCTTTCTGGACAAGCGCCACCAGCCACCCACCGAGGCCATCTGGGCGCGCCTGGTCGATATGCTCGAGGAGGAGGCCCGCCGCCTGCGCCAACTGGTGGGCGCCCCGGCAGACAGGGGGGAGTCATGACCGATTGGCTGTTGGCCATCGATCAGGGAACCACCGGCACCACGGTGGCCCTGTTCGACGAACAATGCGCCATGCGGGCCAAGGTCAACACCGAGTTCCGTCAGATCTTCCCGCAACCCGGTTGGGTCGAGCACGACCTGGAGGACATCTGGGGCTCGGTCGGCCGAAGCATCACCGCCTGCCTGCAGCAGGCCGGCGTCGCCGGCGGCGAGCTGCGCGCCATCGGCATCACCAACCAGCGCGAGACCACCGGCCTGTGGCGCCGCGATACGGGCGAACCGGTGCACAACGCCATCGTCTGGCAGTGCCGGCGCACGGCGCCACTGTGCCGGGAGCTCAAACAGGCCGGCCACGAACCGCTGTTCAGGCGCAAGACCGGGCTGGTGCTCGATCCCTACTTCTCGGGCACCAAGCTGCGCTGGTTGCTCGATGAGGTGGCCGGGGCACGCGCCGCGGCCGCAGCCGGCGAGCTGGCGTTCGGGACCATCGACAGCTTCCTGGTCTACCGCCTGACCGGCGGCGCCAGCCACGTGACCGAGGTCTCCAACGCTTCGCGCACGCTGCTGCTGGATCTGGAGCGGCTGGAGTGGGACGCCGAGCTGCTGGCGCTGCTCGACATCCCGGACGCGGTGCTGCCCGAGGTGCGCGGCTCCTCCGAGATCTACGGCCATACCCGGGGGCTGGACGTTCTGCCCGACGGCATCCCCATCTGCGGCATGGCCGGCGACCAACAGGCGGCGCTGTTCGGCCAGGCCTGCTTCGCGCCCGGGCAGGTCAAGTGCACCTACGGCACCGGCGCCTTCGTCCTGATGAACACCGGCTCGCGCAAGGTGCTCAGCGATCGCGGCCTGCTGACCACGGTGGCCTGGCGCATCGGCGACGAGACGCTCTACGCGCTCGAGGGCTCGGTGTTCATCGCCGGTGCGGCCGTGCAGTGGCTGCGCGACGGGCTGGGCATCATCGACGATGCCGCCGCCAGCGAGGCACTGGCCGCATCGGTCGACTCGTCCGACGGGGTGGTGTTCGTTCCAGCCCTGGCCGGGCTCGGCGCACCGCACTGGAACCCCGAGGCCCGCGGCCTGATCGCGGGCCTGACCCGGGGCACCACCCGGGCGCACCTGGCCCGGGCCGCGCTGGAGGGCATCGCTTTCCAGGTGCGCGACGTGGTGGCCGCCATGCGGGCCGACAGCGGCGAGCAGGTGGATTTCATGCGGGTCGACGGCGGCGCGGCCCAGAACGACCTGCTGTTGCAGTTCCAGTCCGATTTGCTGTCTGTCGAGCTCCACCGGCCGCGCGTGTTCGAGACCACGGCCCTGGGCGCGGCCATGCTGGCCGGGTTGGCCGCCGGGGTCTGGCCCGATCTGGGCACCCTTCGCCAGCGCTGGGCGCTGGAGGCCCGGTTCGAGCCGGTCGCGGACGCCGAGCAGGTGCAGGCGCACTTGGAACGCTGGAACGCCGCACTGGCAAAAGCCTGAGACTCCGGGCAGCGGGGACATGGACGAAGGCGTCTTCCGACCGCAGCAGTTCGGAAAATACCTGCTCACCGATCGCATCGGTGCCGGCGGCATGGCCGAGATCTTCCGCGCCACCGCCTTCGGGGTCGAGGGATTCACCAAGGAGATCTGCATCAAGCGGATCCTGCCCACCCTGACCAGCGACACCACCTTCGTCAAGATGTTCATCGACGAGGCCAAGATCGCGGTCTCGCTGCATCACGCCAACGTGGTGCAGGTGTTCGATTTGGGCCGCATCGGCGAGCACTACTTCATCGCCATGGAGCTGGTGCGCGGCCGCGATCTGCTCCAGATCATCAACGCCTGCCGGGCCCAGAAGCGGCGCCTGCCGGTGCACATCGCGCTGTACATCCTGGGCGAGGTCTGCAAGGGGCTGGACTACGCCCACCGGGTCAAGTCCGAGGGCCGGCCGCTGGGTATCATCCACCGCGACGTCAGCCCGTCGAACATCCTGGTCTCGTGGGAGGGCGACGTCAAGGTGGCCGACTTCGGCATCGCCAAGGCCACCCACACCGAGCACAAGACAGCCACCGGCACCATGAAGGGCAAGTACGGCTACATGTCGCCCGAGCAGGTCAAGGGCGAGCGCATCGACCACCGCTCCGACATCTTCGCCGCCGGCATCCTGCTCTACGAGTGCCTGGCGGCCCGGCGGCTGTTCAAGGGCGAGACCGATCTGGAGACCCTGGAGCAGGTGCGCGAGGCGCGGGTGCCGCAACCGCCGTCGGCCGTCAACAAGAAGGCCAGCCCCGAGATCGACGCCCTGGTGATGCGGGCGCTGAGCCTGGATCCGGCCGAGCGCTTCGCCTCCGCCGGCGAGATGCACGACGCCATCGCCGATCAGCTCTTCGCCACCGGCAAGCGGGTCGACAGCAAGTTGCTGGCGGCCTTCATGCAGAAGCTGTTCCGCGACGAGATCGAACGCGAGGAGGAGCGCGACTCACAGCGCCGCAAGCTGCAGGACGGCACCCCGGCGCCGAGCGAGTCGGAGCCCGCCGGCGCTGGACCGAGCGGTGCTCCGCCCGCCGGCCCGGCCACCCGACCCGATCTGCCCTCGGGCCTGACCCCGGCGCCGCGCACGGCCCGATCGTCGCTGCGGTTGGCGCTGCTCGGCACCGGCGTCATCCTGCTGCTGGCGGCTGCGGTGGTGCTCGGCGTGTGGTGGATGTACGAGCCGGAGCCGCGGCCGGTTCCCCGGCCGGAGCCGGCCGGCCCGGCCGAGCCCGAACCCGCGCCCGAGCCGAAGCGCGGCGCGCTGGAGATCAGCTCGCAGCCGAAAGGGGCTTCCATCTGGCTCGACGGCCGCGACACCGGTCGCACCACCCCGGCCACCCTGGATAAACTCGGTCGGGCCCAGCCGCACCGCGTCGAGCTGCGCCTGAACGGCCGGGTCGACTGGTCGCAAGATGTCGAGTTCGGCGATGCCGAGCGCATGGCCATCCGGGCCGAGCTGGCGCCCGCAGCCGTGCCGCGGCCCGAGCCTCGACCCAGACCGCGGCCCAAGCCCAAGCCGGTGCGCCCGCCGCGTCCCGCCAAGGGCGTGCTCAACGTCAACGCGGTCGGGGCCTGGGCCTACGTCTACGTCGACGGCCAGAAGCAGGACCGCCCCACCCCGCTCTACGGGCTGAAGCTGCCGGCGGGCCGCCACCGCATCGAGCTGGTCAACCCCAAGCTCGATCTGCGCCAGGTGCGCACCGTGCACATCCGCAAGGGCCAGACCACCAACCTGGTGGTCGAACTCGAGCCCGGCGGCTGATCCCCCGGCCGGAGGAACGAACCGTGTCTGGCGGCGGCAGCGACCTGGCCGTGATCTACGGCGCCGACCCGGCGCCGCTGGTGCCCGCCCTGCTGGACCACCTGGGCGCGGCGGCCGATCTGCCGCGCCGCGGACGGATCGGCATCAAGCCCAACCTGATCCTGCCGCGCCCGGCCGCCTCGGGCGCCACCACCGACCCGCGGCTGGTCGAGGCCCTGATCGGCTGGCTGCGCGACCACAGCCGCGCCGAGCCCGTCATCCTGGAGAGCGCCTGGGTGGGCGCGCGCACCGGCGAGGCCTTCGCCGCCTGCGGCTATCTGGAGCTGGCCGATCGCTGCGGCGTGGAGCTGGTCGATCTGAAGCGCGACGCCACCCGCTGGGTCGGCGTCGACGGCACCTCGGTCGAGGTCTGCCGGCGGCCGCTGGAGGTCGATTATCTGATCGACGTGCCGGTGCTCAAGGCTCACTGCCAGACCGGGCTGACCTGCGCGCTGAAAAACCTCAAGGGCTGCATTCCCGACCGTGAGAAACGCCGCTGCCACCGCATCGGGCTGCACCCGGCCATCGCCCGGCTGGCCCGGGCGCTGCCGGTCGACCTGGTGCTGGTCGACGGGCTGTGCGGCGATCTGACCTTCGAGGAGGGCGGCCACCCGGTGCGCCAGGACCGGCTGCTGGCCGGCCGCGACCCGGTGCTCATCGACGCCTACGCCGCCACCCTGCTCGGCCTGGCCCCGGCGGCGGTCGGCTACATCGGCCGCGCCGCCGCCCTGGGCGTCGGCAGCGATAATTTAAGCTCCGCCCGCATCACCGCGCTGAACAAGCCCACCCCGGCCACCCGCAGCGCCCGGGCCGGTCCCCACGCCGCCGCACCGCCCTTCGCCGAGCGCATCGTCGCCGACCAGGCCTGCTCGCCGTGCATCGGCGGGCTGATCCACGCCCTGCAGCGGCTGGCCGACCGCGACCGCCTCCAGGCGCTGCCCGCCCGCATCGCCGTCGGCCAGGGCCACCAGCAGCGCCGCGGCCCCGGCCCCGGCATCGGCGACTGCACCCGCGGCCTGGCCCCGCACTGCCCCGGCTGCCCCCCCAGCGCCCGACAGATGGTCGAGTTCCTGGAAGTTTTGGTCGCCCGTGCGCAATGCGCCCCGGGGGCGATACGACTTCCTTGAAGGCCCTTCGGTCCCTCGATTATCCTGTCCACTCATCCGGGCTGGAGGAGGTGGCTATGCGCATGGATCGGCACTGTGTGGCTGCGATGGTCATGACGCTGCTCGTCGGTGGCTGTGAGGTATTCCTGTCTGACCGGGGCAGCGCCGGGCACCGCTGTTTGCCCGGGGAACGACCTTGCGCCGAAGGCCTGGTTTGCGCCGAGGACGGCATCTGCCGGGCCGAATGCATCACGGACGGCGACTGCGACGACGACGGGACGTGCACCATCGATCGCTGCTCGGGCGGGGCTTGCCGGCATACGGCCGCGCCGAGCGACAAGCCCTGCGATGACGGGCTGTATTGCACCACGGACGACCGCTGCACGGGCGGCGTGTGCCTGGGCGAGCAACGCGATTGCTCCGGGCTGTCCGATGCCTGCAAGGTAGGCTTCTGCGACGAGGATCTCGATGCCTGTCAACAGTCGCCGAAGGCGGACGACAGCGCCTGCGACGACGGGCTGTTCTGCACCGACAACGACCGCTGCCTGGCCGGAGAATGCCACGGCGATGCCCGCGATTGCTCCGAGTTCGCGGATGCGTGCAACACGCCGGCCTGCGATGAGCAGAACCAGAGCTGCGCGGCCCAGCCCGTGGCGGACGGCAGCGCTTGCGACGACGGCGACGCGTGCACCACGGGCGACCGCTGCCTGCAGGGCCAGTGCCTGGGCGAACCCAAGGACGACGATGGCGACGGCTTCGTGGAAGCAGCCTGCGGCGGTCTGGACTGTAACGACGACGAGATCGCGGTGAACCCGGACGGCGCCGAGGGGCCGCCAGGCGATGCCAGCTGTTCGGACGGGCTGGACAACGACTGCTGGCGGGGCGCGGACGATGCCGATCCCGCCTGCAATCTGAACTGGATCCCCCTTGCGGCCGGAAGCTTCGAGATGGGTTCGGATTCCCCCGCGGCACAGGACGACGAGCAACCGGTTCACACGGTCGAGCTGTCCGCTTTCGAGATGACCGCCTCGGTGATCACCAACGCCCAGTACAGACCCTGCGTCGACGCGGGTGTCTGCGTCACGCCGTCGACCTGGCACCAGAAATGCACCTGGAGGGCGAACGGCTTGCGCCCCGACCACCCCGTAACTTGCCTGAGCTGGTACCAGGCGCGCGATTTCTGCGAGCAATGGGTCGGTGGCACCGCCCGCCTGCCCTCCGAGGCCGAGTGGGAGTACGCGGCGCGCAGTGGCGGGCTGGATATCATCTACCCCTGGGGCGACGAGTCTGCCACCTGCGACCGCGCCGTGATGAACGACGGCGGCTTCGGCTGCGGCGAGGACTCGGTCTGGCCCGTGTGCAGCCGCCCCGACGGCAACACCGACCAGGGCCTGTGCGACATGGCTGGCAACGTCTGGGAGTGGGTCCAGGACTGGTACCACGAGGACTACGTCGACGCGCCGTCCGACGGCAGCGCCTGGATCAGCCCGCCGGGCAACCAACGCGTCGCGCGCGGCGCCGAGTTCACGGACGGTGCCCAGAAACTGCGCGTGCACAACCGCTGGCGCGCAGCGCCGATAGACGAGCAATCGGGCGAAGAGCCGGCCTTCGGATTTCGCTGCGCACGCTGATTGGGCGGCGATTCTGGTCGACACCTCCAGAACACCCAGTCTTTGCTGCTGCAGCGTCTGTGAGAAGTAGAGAAGAGGCTGCCCCGGGAAAAACTATTCTAGATCAACACGTAAGCGTCAAAAGTCAAAAAGTTGAAACCGTCCCCGAACTACCTAGCCTGAAGTTCCCAAGGGAACTTCCACCTAGCGGTAAACGTCGACGCGGATGCCGCTGTCGCGATCGAGCAGCAGCACGGTGGTGGTGGCCGCGGCGCCGGCGACCACGGCGCCGACTGTGGTCCAGAACCACCAGCGCTCGTACCAGGCCGGGCCCGTCGCCACCGGGGGGGGTGGCGGGCTGTCGATGGGGTCGGGTTCCGCCGCGGCGCCGAAGGCGGTGGCGTCGCCGTGCAGGTGGCGCTGCAGCCGGTCGGTCAGCGCGTCGAGGCCGTCGGCCGCCACCGGGAAGACGCCCAGGGTCTCGGGCCGAGCGCCGCGCTCGTGGATGGTGAGCTGGATCAGGTGCTGGCCTCCCGGATGGCGCTGGGTGAGCACCACCAGCCAGTCGACCCCCAGCCCGGCCGCCAACTTCTCGGCCGCCTTGGCCGAAGTTGAAGGCCCGGCCAGCTTCCGCAGCCGGCGCCAGCGATCGATGCGCTGGCCTTCGACCAGAAAGACCTCCTGGCGCTCGACCCCGCCGGCCGGCACCGATAGCACCCCGAACCAGGTGCGGTGGCCCGGATGGCGGATCGAGAAGTAGTGCTCGCCGGGCAGCACCCCCGGGATGGTGATCGGGGTGCGGCCCACCGGCCGGCCGTCCATGGCCACCCGGCCGCCGGCGGGCTGGCTGATCAGCGACACCGAGCCCTTCATCGAGCTGAGCAGCTCCTGGCGCACGTGCTCGAAGCGCTCGACGACCTCCGGGTTGAACACCGCGTCGTCCAGCTTGCGCTCGGGCTCGAGCAGCAGCACCATGCGGTACTCCCGGATGGCCTCGGCCTGCTGTCCTAGGGCCTGGTAGGTCATGCCCAGATGCAGGTGCGTCTCGGCCAGCGCCGACAGATCCTGTAGAAAGGGAAACACCGCCCGCAGGTTGCGCAAGGCCCCTTGGAATGACCCGATGGCCGCCCGCGGCTCGAGCTGGGTCGAGTGGCGCCGGCCGGCGGCGAGCTGCTCGCGGGCCCGGGCCACCAGCTCGTCGGCGCGCGGATCGGCCGGCTCGGCGAAGTAGGCCGCCAGCGTCTCGGGCGCCAGCAGCTCCAGGCCAGCGGCGGCCAGGGCGTTGCGCAGCGCCACCACCGCCTCGCGATCGGCCTGGCGCCAGGCCGGATCGTGCTCCCCGGTGGCGTCCAGCACCGCCCCCCGCGGCCCGGCCCGGCCCGCTGCAGCCGAGCCGAGCAGCGCCAGCGTGAGCAGGGTGACGATTCGCCACCGGCAGCCGCTGCTGCCGGCGTCCGCGCGCGGAGCGGTCCGTATGGTGTCGAGATGCACGTTGCTCACTCCGTCGAAAACAAACGCAGCTCGTTCCAGACCTCCGGCCGGTCGGCACCGGTGGCCCACCAGGTCTCGCTGCTGCCCGCCGTGTCCTCATCGATCAGGCGCAGCTGGATGCCGAAAAACCAGCCGCGCTGCGGCGGCTCGTCCAGCCGCAGGTCGTCCCAGGGCAGGCTGGCCTCCACCCGATAGCCGTCCCCGCGGGCGGCCGCCTGCACCCGGCCGCTATAGGCGAAGCCCTGCTCGGTCACGTTGGCCGGCTCGGGCCCGCCGGCCAGCCGGGCATCACCGCCGGCGGTGGCGCTCAGGCGGAAAAAACGGGTCCGGGCCAGCGGTAGCTGGGCGTTGTCCAGATCGAGCCACAGCTCGACGCGGTCGGCGCCGGCCAACCCCTCGCCGCCGGGGGCCGAGCGCACCTCGTCGTCCGGCACCTCGACCGCCAGCTGCAGCGCCTCCGCGTCCCACCAACCGCCGAGACGCACCTGCCCGTCGGGCGCGGCGAAGCGCTGCTCGGCGCCCGGTGTCCGCAGCAGGTCGAGCAGCGCCGTGCCCAGCACCAGTCGGCCGAACTGGGTGGCGTCGGGATCGGCGCCCTGGGCCTGTGGATCGAAGGTCCAGGTCAGCAGCACCGGCGGGCCGCCGCCGTCGAAGTCCACCTGGCGCAGGTCGAAGCCCAGCTGTTGGTTCTTGCGGCCGCCGGGCAGGGGCAGGCACAGGCGCACCCGCCAGCCCCCAGCCACGCCGGCGGCCTCGACGTGCTCGGCCGCGCCCTCCGGCACCACCCGGCCGTCGGCGCCGACCTGGATCAGGCGATCGCTCGGATCGTCGGCCACCCCGTCGGCCTGCGGATCGAGGTAGATCACCAGCGCGTCGCCGTCGACCGGCGGACCCATGCCGGCCGGCTCGACCGCATCGTCGCGCAGGCGCACGTCGAGCCACAGCCCATCGTCGTCCCACAATATCCAGGCCAGGCAACCGGCGTCGTCCTCATCGGCCAGCTGGCCCTGCTCCAGATTGGCCGCATCCAGCCGCAATGCCGGAGGCTGGTCGGCGAAGGGGTCGGCCAGACCAGCAGCCGGGACGCGCCGGGCCAGGGCGTGGTCGATGCGGGCGAACGGCACGCTGACCACCGCGTCGATCCCGGCGGTCAGCTCCTGCGGCCGGCCGAAGCCGCGCGACACCGGCCGGCCGCGTTCGTTCAAGCCGATCAGGGTCGGCGCACCCCGGTCCAGCGCACCGAGCAGACCGGGACCGAAGCGCGCATCGGGCGCATCGCGACCCAGCGCGCGATAGCCGCCGTCAGCGGCGGTCCAACCCAGCTCGACCTCTGCGACCAGGCTGAACGGATCCTGGATCGGGTTGCGGCCCTGGTGCAGCGGCACCACCAACAGGCGCAGATCACCGCGCACGTCATCGCCGCAGCCGGCCGCGGTCAGAATCAGCAACCCGCACCATCCGACGACTCTCAACCAGCGCGCCATCGCCGCCCCATTCTCAACAAGGCCAATAGCACCAATCCGAGCCAGCCAGCGCCGGTCCCGCCGGCGCTGCAGCCGCAGCCACCGGCGCCAGCGGTCACCTGGACCTGGGTGAAATCGGGATCGCTCTGCTGTTGTCCGGCGGCCACCACCAGCCGAAAAACGTAGACGCCGCTGGCCCGGGCGACGAAGCCGGCCCGTGGGGTGGCCGCCCCGGTCACATCCACCTGCTCCGGCCCGGAGGTCTGCTCCCAGAGGTAGGCGAGATCCACACCGGCCGGGCCGGTGCTGGCGCTGCCGTCGAGCACGACCTGGCTGCCGGGGGCGACCACCTGCAGCGGCCCCGCTTCGGCGCGCAACCGCTCGTCCTGCCCTTCGCCGCCGTCGGGTACCCCGCCGTCGGCATCGCCGCCGTCGACCGCCACCGGCGCGCAGCGCTCACCGGCGCAGACGCCCGCGGGGCACGGATGCTCGAGGCCCGGTTCGCAGACCCCGTGCCCGTTGCACAGCCCGGCCGAGACGCGCACCCCGTCGCTGCAGCCGGCCGGCTGGCAAACCGTCCCGGCCGGCTGCAGGGCGCAGGCGGCCCGGCCGTCGCATTGGCCGATACCGCCGCAGTCCGGCTCGTCCGGACACTCATCGTCCGGGTCGGTGCCGGCCGCGGCCGGCAGGCAGACGCCGCGGGCGATGGGGTCGTCGCACAACAGGCAGGTGCCGTCGCAGGCCAGGTTGCAGCACACCCCGTCGACGCAATAGTGGCCATCGCAATCGGCGTCGCTCTGGCAGTCGTTGCCGAGCACGGCGTCCGGCTCGCAGGCCCCGCCGGTGCAGACGTGGGCCGGCCAGCAATCGGCGTCCTCGCCGCAGGAGGCGGCGCACTGGCCGGGCGCAACCGCCCGGTAGGGATAACAGGACCGGCAGGCGGCCCAGCAGCCGCCCTGCGGGCCCGAGTCGCAGCCCTCGGCGTCGGTCACCCCGCTGCCCGGCCCCCCGCCGGCATCGCAGATCCCGGTCGGCGCGCAGGCCACCTCAGGTCCCCAGCCCGCCGCGCCGCCCAGGCAGACCCGGAACCAGTCGTCCTGGCTGCACAGCCGGTAGCCCGGCTCGTAGACCGCGCCGGCCGCGGTACAGGCGTCGATCGCCGAAGCGCACCAAGCCCCTTCGCCCGTCCAGCCGTCCAGCAAGCAATAGCCGCCGGCACAGGCCGGATCGGATTCCAGCCCCGCCAGCACCACGCCGTCGCAACTCTGGCCATCGGCCAGATCGAGCAGGCACACCGCATCGACGGCGCAGAACCCGGCCGGTGCGCAATCGGCGTGGCCGGCGCAGTCCTCGACACAGCCGTCCGCAGTACAGCGGCCGGGGCTGCAATCGGTCCGGCCAGCAGGCAGGCAATGGCCGGCGCCGTCGCAGGTCGCCTCTTCCAGAAAAACGCTGCCGTCGCAGCCGGGCGCGGCGCAGACCTGGTCGGCCGGCCAGACCTGGCAGGCCCCCTCCCCGTCGCAGACGCCGGTGGTGCCGCAGGTCTCCGCTTGCTGGGCCGGGCAGTCCTCGTCCGGGTCGGTTCCGGCCTCGACCGATGTACACAGGCCTTCCCAGCCGGGCAAGTTGCAGGCCCGGCAATCTCCGGTACAGCTCGACTCGCAGCAGCGACCATCGACGCACACCCCGGCGGCGCAGTCCGCCTGGCTGGCGCAGGACTCGCCGATGCCCTCGGGCAGCTGGCACTGGCCGTCGCGGCAGACGTAGCTCGACCAGCAGTCCCCGTCTCCGGAGCAGCTCTCGCGGCAGCTGCTGCCGTCGGCCGCGGCCCGGTAAGGCGCACACGAGATGCACTCCGTCGAGCAGCCGCCGTTCGGCCCGCTGACGCAGCTGCCCCCGGCGCGCACGCCCGAGCCCGGCCCATCGCCGGCGTCGCAGGTCCCGGCCGCACAGCCGATCTCCTCGCCCCAGCCCGGTACGCCACCGACGCACACCTTGTACCAATCGCCTTCGACGCACAGGGCGTAAGCGGCCGGAAAGCTCTGACCGTCGTGGACGCAGCCGGCGGCGTTGGCGGTGCAAAAGGCCCCCTGGCCGTCGAAGTTATCTTCGAAGCAAAAACCGCCGGCGCAGGCGGCGTCGTCGAGCAGACCGCTGTAGACCACGTCCTGGCAGTCGCTGCCGTCGACCAGATCGGCCACGCAAGCGCCCCGGGTGTCGCAGAAGGCCTGCGGGGTGCATTCGGCGTGGCTCTGGCAAGCCGTGGCGCAGGCGTTCTCGTCGGCGCAGCGATAGGGCGCACACTCGACCGTCTGGCCGGAGACGCAGCGTCCGTTGCCGTCACAGGTATCGGCCTGCTGCTCCACGCCGCCGCTGCAGCTCGACGGCGCGCAGACCGTGCCCGCCGGCCAGTTGCGACAGGCCCCGGCGCCGTCGCACCAGCCGTCCAGGCCGCAGCTCTCCGCCGGGGTCTCGGCGCAGTCGTCGAGCGGATCGTCGCCGGCCGCCACCGCCACGCAGCCGGGCTGCGCGCCGTGGCACACCTGGCAGGCCGGGCACTCGTCGGCCGGATCGGTGCCGGCGGCGACGAAGGTCATACAGCGGCCCTGGGCATCGCAGCGGGCGCAGACGTCGCAGCTGGCGCCCACCGGATACCCGCAGGCGCCCTGTCCGTTGCAGGTGCCGTCGCAGGCGCCCTGGCCCGGACACTCGCCGTCCGGGTCCTGGCCCTGCGGGATCGGCTTGCACTGGCCCGAGGCGTCGATGTCGCAGCGGTGGCACAGCGCCGAGCAGATGTCGGCGCAGCAGTGGCCGTCGATGCAGTGCCCGCTGTCGCACTGTTGATCCTGCTGGCAGGTGGTGCCCAGCGGCAGCCCACCGACGCACTCGTCATCGATGCACTGGATGTCGGGTTTGCAATCGGCGTCGTTGACACAGGACGAGGTACAGTCGACGCAGGCGCCGTCGAGGCAGTCGTCGACATCGTCGTAGAAGCCGCAGTTGGTGTAGCAATCGGTGTAGGCCCAACCCACCGCCTGGCACTCGTAGCGATCGCCGCCGAAGCAGATCGTCTCGCCGTCGGCCACCGGCTGGCCGGCGCCGTCGGCACAGTGGGTGCCGGCCGGCACGCAGTACTTCTGGCCGCCGGGCGAGGGCACGCAGTTGTCCGACAGGCACTGGCGGTTTTCATCGCAGGCGCCGCCGGTGTCGAGCTTGCGGATGCAGTCGCCGCCGATCAGGTAGAAATCGCAGTAGGCATCCTCGTCACAGCCCTCCGAGATGCCGAACAGATAGACGCAGTCCTCGACGCATTCGACGCACTGGACCCCGGCGCCGGTGTGCTCGCACTCGTGCACGTCGAGGTAGGCGCCGCACTCGTCGAAGCAGTCGACCCGCGTCCAGTCGTCGGGGCCGTTGCAGGTGGCCACGTCCGGCCCGGCGCACACGGTCTGGCCGGCGGCCACCGGCTCGCGGTGGGCGCCGATGCAGTCGGTGGCGGCCGCCCGGCAGCGCCCCTGGTCGAACGGGTCCACCCCGCACAGGCCCGAATCGCAATCGCCCGCGGCGGCGCAGGCCTTGCCCTCGGCCCCGGCCGGCAACACGTCCTTGGTCACCCGCACATCGTCGACGTAGATGTTCTGCCCGCCGCGGCACTCGCCGCGCAGCGCCAGGCGCAGGTTGGCGATGCCGGTGTAGTAGCCGAGCGGGACGATCTCCTCGCGCCAGCCGGCGCTGGCCGCATGGCGGCCGAGGTCGAGCTTGGTGGCGTAAGTCCCGCCGCCGTCGGCGCTGACCTGCAGCCGCAGCCGGTCGTTGGAGCCCGACAGGCCGGGGTCGTGGTACATCCAGAAGCGCACCTCGGCCACCTCGGCACCGGTCAGGTCCAGATCGGGCGAGCGCAGCCGGGCCTCATCGCCGTTGTCGGCGTAACACGAGTTGAACCGGGCCATGCGGTCGCCCTCGTAGGCGGCGTTGAGGCTGGGGCAATCGCTCGAGGGCTCGGTCGACCAGTCCACGTCGGGCTGATCGTCGTTGTCGTAGGTGGTCTCGACCCACGGGCTGACCGAGGAGTCGTTGAAGCCCTGGACGTGGACGCTGTCGGCCGCGGCCCGCGGGACGGCCAGCCCGCAGATCGCCGCCGCCAGCAGCGCGATTCTCATCGATCCGACCATCGGCCACCACCCGCCCCGCTGCGACGCCGGACGACAGCAGCACGGCGTCCGACCGGGGGCCAGCAGGCGCACCTTTCAGTACACCTGATTGATTTATCTAGACTTTAGCACCGCAAAAAACGCGGCACAAGAGGCTCTACCCCCTGGAGACACGCTCTCGCTACCGCCTGTCCTCTGTGCTCGCCGGCCCGACTCGAGAGCCTCAAGAGGCCCTACTCCACCGCAGCGAAATCCGTCAAGAACCCGTATCCCCTTCCTCACGCCGGCGCCGCCGCCGGCCCATACCGTAACCGTCGATGTTGCGCTGCCGCGTACGCGAGACGGCCAGGGCGTTGGCGGGCACGTTGCGGGTGACGGTGGTTCCGGCGCCGATCAGTGCGTCGCGGCCCAGCGCCACCGGGGCCACCAGCTGGACGTCCGAGCCGATGAAGCTCCCGGCGCCCACCGTGGTCGGGTGCTTGTCGAAGCCGTCGTAGTTGCAGGTGATGGTGCCGGCGCCCACGTTGACCCCGGCACCGATGTCGGCATCGCCAAGGTAGCTCAGGTGGTTGGCCTTGGCGCCCTTGCCCAACCGGGTCTTCTTGGTCTCGACGAAGTTGCCCACCCGGGCATCGGGCTCGAGCACCGTGCCCGGCCGCAGGCGGGCGAACGGGCCGACCTGAACCCCGCGGCCCAGCCGGCAGTCGTCGAGCACGGAGTAGGCCCGCACCTCGGCCTCGGCCGCGATGCGGGCGTCGCGGATCACGGCGCCCGGCCCGATGGTGCAGCGCTGGCCCACGGTGGTGCGGCCGCCGAGATGACAGCCCGGTTCCAGCCGGCTGTCGGCCCCCAGGCGCACGTCGGCGCCGACGAAGGTGGTCGCCGGATCGACCACGGTCACGCCTTTGCGCATCCAGCGCTCCAGCACCCGCAGCCGCAGCGCGCGTTCGGTGGCGGCCAGCTCGACCCGGTCATTGACCCCCAACACCGACTCCGGCGCCACCTCCACCCCGGCGGCGGCCAGGCCCTGGCGCCGGGCCGCCGCCACCAGATCGGTCAGGTAGTACTCGCCCTGGGCGTTGCCGCGGCCCAGCCGCTTCAGCGCTGAGAACAGCCAGGGGCAGTCCATCAGGTAGATGCCGGTGTTGATCTCGTCGATGCGCCGTTCGGCCCGGCTGGCGTCGGCGTACTCCACGATGCGTTCGACCGACCCGTCCGCGTCGCGCACCACCCGACCATAGCGGCGCGGCTCGGCCACCCGGCAGCTCAGAAAAGCCACCGCAGCTTCGCGGCCACCGCGCTCCAGCGCGCCCAGGTCGCGGCCGGCCAGCAGCGGCATGTCGCCGTAGAGCACCGCCAGCTTGCCGCGCACGCCGCGCAGGGCGCGCGCGGCGGCCAGCACCGCATGGCCGGTGCCCAACGGCTCGTCCTGGACGGCGAAGGTCAAGCGGCCGGGAAAGCGCTGCTGCAGATGCTCGCGCACCGCCGCAGCCTGGTGGCCGATCACCACCACCACCGGATCGTAGCCGCGCACCAGGGCCAGCTCCACCGGATAGTCGATCATGGGCCGGTCGCACATCGGATGCAGCACCTTGACCAGCCCCGAGCGCATCCGCTTCGATTTCCCGGCCGCCAGAATCACACAAGCCGTACTCATCCCACCTCCTCGCAAGCCATCGAGCCGCGCCAGTCTATCGCCCGCTCCTAGTGGACACAAGGCGCCCCGCGGCTTCCCCGACAACCCGCTCGGAGAGGAGAACCCCGAGGGTTGTGGCAGTTGATCGGCAGCCGGGGATCTGGTCGAATCGCGGGCATGCGTGCGTTGCGCCGGGTTCGGCTGCTGGGGCTGGTCGGGCTGTTCGGGCTGGTCGGGCTGTCACCGGCCGGGGCCGCGGCCCAGTCCGGCTTCGCCGCCGATCGGCTGCAGCCCTGCCTGGTGCGCTCCGGGCTGCTGGCCGCCTGCGATCCGCGCCTGCCCGCCGGGCCCTGGCTGCTGGCGGCCCAGGCCGACTATGCCCACCACCTGCTGGGTATCGATGTGGGTGCGGGCGAGCCCACCCGCTGGGCCGTCGAACGCCGCTGGACGCTGCGGGCCGAGCTGGGCTGGCGGCCCGGCCACCGGCTACTGCTGGCCGCCGGGCTCGACGGCGTGGCCGACCAGCGCGGCCGGCTGACCGACGCCCGCGGCGCTGCGCTGCGCGCCGGACCGGCCCGCGGCCGCAGCTGGCTGGCCGCCCTGTGGAGCCCGCTGCCGCCGCGGCTGGACTGGGCGCTGGGGCTGGAGTCGCGGCTGGTCTTTCCCAGCCCCGACCCGCAGGGGCTGGCCGGGCCCGGCCGGCTGCGCTGGGAGCTCGGCCTGCTGGCCTCGGCCCGCCTGGGCCCGCTGCGGCCGGTGCTCGATCTGGGCCTGGTGCTGGGCGAACAGGTTCGTTTCCGCGACCTACGGCGCGGCCCGGCATTGCGCTATGCCACTGGAATCGAATGGGAATGCCGGTTATTTCCCCTGGCCGCCAGCGCCGAGATCCACGGGTTGACCCCGCTGGCGCCGCTTGCCGCGGACGAGGTCGAGCAGGTCCTCGAGTGGCTGGCCGGCCTGCGCCTCGGGCCCTGGGGCGGGGTCGCGCTGCGGCTGGGCCTGGGGGTGGGCCTGCTGGGCCCCGGAGCCCCGGCCGTGCGGGCCATCACCGCGCTGCGGTTGCAGATTCCACAGCGCTGAGCCACCGCCCAAGCGGTCGAAAAAGTCGCCCTCGAGGAGAATGTTTTCGGTTATCATGGCGTCCAAACCCGATGGACGCAGCGATCCAACCGCGGACGCCAAGCAGGAGGATTTCCGATGCTCGACGCCAAGATGCGAACCAGCCTGGCCGTGGCCGCCTGCCTGCTGCTCAGCGGCGCGCTGGCCGCCGCCGGTATGAGCCCACGCCAGATCTACCTGCAGAAAGCGCCCGGCGTGGTGTTGGTCGTGGCCGCCCAGAAGGGCTCCGCGTCGGCCTCGGCCGGCACCGGCTCGATCATCCAGCCCGACGGCAAGGTCATCACCAACAGCCACGTGGTCTACGACGCGAGCGCTGAGGCTGTCTATCCGGTCATCCACGTGTTCCTGAAGCCGGATAAGCTCTCCGGCGACATGAACAAGGATCTCAGCCGCCACTTCACCGCCGAGGTGCTGGCCCACGACGAGCAACTCGACCTGGCGCTGCTGCAGATCAAGAACCCGCCGGCCGACCTGACCGTGATGACCCTGGGCGATCCGGGCCAGCTCGGGCCGGGCGACGAGACCATCGCCATCGGCCATCCCGAGCAGGGCGGGCTGTGGACCATCACCCGCGGCGTGATCGGCGCCGAGTTCGAGAATTTCAAGGGCGTGCCGGGCAAGCACGTATTCCAGATGGATACCAGCCTCAACCGCGGCAACTCCGGCGGGCCCATGTTCGACGTGCGCGGCTACCAGGTCGGGGTCAACACCGCCATCGCCCGCAAGGGCGCCGATGGCGTGGCCATCACCGGGGTCAACTTCGCGCTCAAGGCATCGGTGGTCAAGCGCTGGGTGGGTGAGCAAGGCGTCAAGCTGGCCTACGGCACCCGGCCGCTGCGCGAGCAGCGGGTGGCGGTGGCCGACGCCAGCCCACCGGCCGCCGAGCCGGCGCCGCCGCCGGCCACCCCGGAACGCGAGCCGGAGCCCGAAGCCGCGGTGCCCGGCCCCCACGGCAACAAGACCTACCGCGACCCGGACGGCCGCGGCGCGATCACGGTCGGGGCAGACCCTGCGGACGAGCCGGGCGAGGAGTACGTGCCCGCGCGCCAGGACCCGCCGGCCACCACCGCCGGCCGGCGGACCAAGGCCAAGCGGCGGCCGCTGCGCTTTAGCACCCACTACCGGCTGCCGCCGCGGCCCTACACCTACCGCAAGCTGCTGACCGCGGTCGACAAGGTCCGCGCCCGCTCCCAGGACGCTCTCGAAGATCTCGAACGCGAGATGCGCCGCCACGGCCACCGCCATTGATGGCGCACCGGCGTCCGACCAGTTTGAAGCTCTAAAGGAGTCTCAGTCCAGTCCGCCGGCCGGCTGCGGGCGGCCGCCGATCAGCCGTGCTCGAAGGCTGGCTTGCGCTTTTCCAAAAAGGCCTGGGTGCCCTCGGCCTTGTCCTCGGTGGCGCAGCACAGGCCGAAAAGGCTGGCCTCCAGATGCAGGCCCTCGTCCAGCGTGCAGGCCAACCCGCGGTGGACGGCGTTCATGCAGTGGCGCACGATGGGCGCACTCTTGGACGCGATCTTGTCCGCCATGGCCCGGGCGGCCGGCTGCAGTTCGTCGGGCTCGAGCACCCGATTGACCAGCCCCAGCGCACGGGCCTGCTCGGCGTCGATCGGATCGCCGGTCAGCACCAGTTCCATGCAGCGGCCCTCGCCCACCAGCCGCGCCAGCCGCTGGGTGCCGCCGAAGCCGGGAATGATGCCCAGGTTGATCTCGGGCTGGCCCAGCTTGGCCTTGCTCGAGGCCAGCCGGATATGGCAAGCCATGGCGATCTCGCAGCCGCCGCCCAGGGCGAAGCCATTGATGGCGGCGATCACCGGCTTGCCCAGGTTCTCGATGCGGGCCAACACCCGCTGGCCGCGACGAGCGAAGGCCAGGCCCTGCTCGGGGCCCAGGGTGGCCAGCTCGTTGATGTCGGCCCCGGCGATGAATGCCTTGCCGCCGGCGCCGGTGAACACCACCGCTCGAATGCCGTCGTCTTCACCCAGCGCGCTGAAGGCGGCCTCGAGTTCGGCCAGGGTCTGGCCGTTCAGCGCGTTGAGCACCTCAGGCCGGTTCAGCGTCACCACGGCCACCGGCGCGTCTTTTTCGACCAGGATGTTCGCGTATTCGGACACGACGACCTCCTCCTCCTCGGCAGGGGTTGTTCGGTTCACTCCGGCTCGGCGGCGCGCAGCGCCGGCATGGGCCCGGGCGCGACCCGCTCGTGGTCGGCCGGCACCTGGAACAACGCGGCGTCGACCGGGCCGGACTCGATCGACCGCACCCGGGTGGTGCTGACCAGCTCCTGGTCCGAGACCTCCATGGCGGTGTGCACCTCGATCGGCACTCCCTCGAGCTGCTCGACGAAATCACCGATGCGGCCCAGCGCCGCGGTCAAACCCAGCGCCCGCATCAGCCGCAGCCAGGCGGCGAAATCCAGCTCGGCGGCGGTGGCCAGCCACAGCTCGCTGCGCACCGGCACCGGGCCGTCCTGCTCGAAGACCCACTTCCGACAGGTCCAACGGCCGATCCGGCGCACCTCGCCGGTGGGCTGCAGCCGCGGCTCCACCCGCGCGTCGTTCAGGCCGCTGGCCGAAAGCCGCAGCGCCACCAGGCGCTGGTAATCTTGCAGGGCCAGCTCGATCACCTGCGGCTCGGGCCCCGGCATCAGGGCGATGCGATCGTTGCGCAGATCCAGGATCGACACCGTGCGCTGGTCGCCGTAGCGCACCTCGTTGCGCACCGCCTCGTCGGTGAAGCAGATGCGCTGGAGCCCCTGGAGCGCCGGTTGGCCCGGAGTGCGCTCGCGCACCACCTCCTGCTCGATGCAGGTGGCGGGGATCTGCTCGCCGGCCGCGACCGGCGCAGCCGCCATGGCCAACACCCCCAGCATCGGTGGCATCCACTTCGCGCGCACCCCGCGCCTCCTCGGTCCGCTTCCGAGGCTTGCAGCCCCGGACCGTTCGCAAGGTAGCAGCCCGCCCGCGGCTGGTCAACACGGGCATCCCCGACCGGCTAGACCAGATCGGCGAACAGGTTGTTGAGCGCCTCGGCCAGGGTGGGATGGGCGAAGACCGCATCGCGCAGCGCCGTATAGGGCAGGTCGGCCAGCATGGCCACCTGCACCGCGGCCATCAGCTCACCGCCGGCGATGCCCAGCGCGGCGAAGCCCAGGATGCGATCGGTATCGGCGTCGACCACCGCCTTGAGCATGCCCCGGGTTTCATCGGCCTCCAGCGCCCGGGCCACCCACTCCATGGACATCGTGGTCACCCGGATCGAATGCCCGTATGCCAACGCCTGCACCTCGGTGTCGCCGATGCGACCGAGCTGGGGATCGATGAACACGGTGTAGGGCACCTGGCGGTCCACGTACTCCAGCTGTTCGCCGTCGAGCAGGTTGGCCCGCAGGATCCGGTGCTGATCGAAGGAGACGTGGGTGAATGCCGGCCCCCCGATCACGTCGCCCAGGGCCCATACCCCGGGCGCGCTGGTGGCCAGTCGGTCGTCGACCTGGATGTGGCCGCGCGCGTCGGTCTCCACCCCGGCCGCCGCCAGGTTCAGCGCATCGCTGTTGGGGCTCCGGCCGGCGGCCAGCAAGAGGTGGCTGCCCGCGATGCGCTCCGTACCGCGCGGCCGCTCGACCTCCAGCACCACCCCCCGGCCGTCCGGGGCACAGCGCAGCGGCCGGCTCTCGAGCAGCACCTCCATGCCGTCCTCGATCATGATGTCGTGGATCATCTCGGCCACGTCCTCGTCCTCGCGCGCCAGCAGCTGCCGGCCGCGCTGGATCAAGGTCACCCGGCTGCCGAAGCGCAGGAACATCTGGCCGAACTCCAGGCCGATGTAGCCGCCGCCGATGACGATCAGGTGCTCGGGTACCCGGTCGAGCTCCATGATCGAGGTCGAGTCCAATGCGGCCACGCTGTCGAGCCCGGGCAGGGCCGGCCGCCGCGGCCGGCTGCCGGTATCGATGATCACCCACTCGGCCGCCAGCCGCCGGCTACCGCCGCCGTTCAGGGCCACCTCGATCTGCCTCGGCCCGGCGAAACGAGCCTGGCCCCGGATCAGCTCCAGCCCCTCGGTCTCGTCCAGCCGCCGCTGGCTACCGGTGCGAAAGGTCTCGACCATGGCGCGCTTGCGCGCCCGCACCCGATCGAGCGCCACCCGCACCGGTCCGCAGTCGACCCCGTAATCGGCGGCCCGGCGTGCCAGGTGGGCCACCCGGGCCGAGGCCACCATGGTCTTGGTGGGCGTGCAGCCGGTGTTGACGCAGGTGCCGCCCACCTGATCGCACTCGATCAGGGCGGTGCGCCGCCCGGCGCCGGCCAGCGCCAGGGCCAGCGGGGTGCCGCCCTGCCCCGCCCCGATCACCACCGCATCGAACCGCTGCTCGGCCATCGCGATCCCCTTTTGCCCGCTGGCGCGAAACGCCCCCCAGTCTCGCAGGCAACCCGCGCGCTTGGCAAGACAGTTGGGCTCCACACCGCTGCGGCCGCGGGCAAAGCAGCCAGTTGATCTGAGGGGCCCCGGCGACTACCATGAGCGTCCGCAAGCCGAGGGAGGTGTTCGCATGCTTTCGCCCATCCATTGGAACGACGGCCGGGTGCGCATCATCGAGCAGACCCTGCTGCCCGACGAGGAGCGTTGGGACGACCTCGACCAGGTCGAGCAGGTGGCCGACGCCATCCGCCGGCTGGCCATCCGCGGTGCGCCTGAGATCGGGGTGGCCGCAGCCATGGGCTGCGCGCTGGCCGCCTTCCGCTATTCGGGCGACGATCCAGCCGAGCTGGCCACCGCGGTGCGGGAAGCGGCCGATGTGCTGGGCGCCACCCGACCTACCGCCGTCAACCTGTTCTGGGCTCTGGAACGCATGCGCCGGCGGCTCGACGAGCTGGCCGGCGGTGACGTCGAGTCCATTCGCCAGGGCCTGCTGGCCGAGGCCCAGGGCATCCGCGAGCAGGACATCGAGTTCTGCCGGGCCATCGGCCGCTTCGGCGCCACCCTGCTGCCCGACAAGGCCCGGGTGATCACCCACTGCAACGCCGGCGCCCTGGCCACCGCGGGTTACGGTACCGCGCTGGGCGTGATCCGCGCTGCCCACGAGGCCGGCAAGCAGATCCACGTCTACGCCGACGAGACCCGGCCGCTGCTGCAGGGCGCCCGGCTGACCACCTGGGAGCTGATGCGCGACGACATCCCGGTCACCCTGCTGTGCGACAACGCCGCCGCCTCGCTGATGCGCGCCGGCGGTATCGACGCCTGCGTGGTGGGCGCCGACCGCATCGCGGCCAACGGCGACGCGGCCAACAAGATCGGCACCTACGGTCTGGCCGTGCTGGCCCGGCGCCACGGCATCCCGTTCTACGTGGCCGCACCGTATTCCACGGTGGACTTCGCCCTGGCCACCGGCGACGAGATCCCCATCGAGCAGCGCGCCCCGGAGGAGGTCACCCAGCCTCGGGGCACGGTCTGTGCGCCCGCCGGGGTGGCCGTCTACAACCCGGCCTTCGACATAACCCCGGCGACGCTGATCAGCGCCATCGTCACCGACCGCGGGGTGGTGGCCACCGCCCCGCTGGGCCGCGGTCTGCTCGAGCTGTCGCGGCAGGCGGAGGAATAAGCCTGCTATCCCGGGCAGATGGGAAGCACGCCGGCGCCCCTGTTTTTCCTTGACAGCCGCCGGGAAACGCAATAAGTTCTTGCCCCCTGGAAAGATAAGACTTTCCAGTCGAGTCGGGTCCGGCCGAAGCGCTTCGGGCATCGGCCTGCAGTTCAAGGAGCGAGCATCATGTACGCGGTGGTCAGAACGGGCGGCAAGCAGTACCGGGTGGCCGAAGGCGACCAGATCCAGATCGAACGCATCGATGGCACCGTCGGCGAGGAGATCGATTTCGACGATGTGCTCATGATCGGCGGCGGCGAGGACGCCCAGATCGGCACGCCCCGGGTGGAGGGGGCCAAGGTCTCCGGCCGCATCCTGGCGCAGGATCGGGCCAAGAAGATCACGGTCTTCAAGTTCAAGCGGCGCAAGGGCTACCAGCGCAAGCAGGGCCACCGCCAAAACATCACCCGGGTGCAGATCACCGGCATCCAGGCCGCCGAGGCCTGAGGCCGGGCAGGGAGCGAGAACCATGGCACACAAAAAGGGACAGGGCGCCACCCGCAACGGACGCGACAGCGCGGGCCAGCGGCGCGGGATCAAGCGTTACGGCGGCCAGCCGGTTCGCGCCGGCAACATCCTGGTGCGCCAGCTGGGCACCCGCATCCACCCGGGACGCAACGTGGGCATGGGCCGCGACTACACCCTGTTCGCCCTGACCGACGGCGTGGTGCAGTACGGCCGCCAGGGCCGCAAGCGCCGGCAGGCCTGGATCGAGCCGGCCGCCGACTGAGCCGTCCGTTCCAGCCGGATCTTATCGAGCCACGGTGCCACTGCCGTGGCTTTTTTTTCTGGGCGGACGGGCCGGAAGCTCCGGATCAGCGTTGTCATGAACTTCGTGGACGAGGTCGAGATCGAGGTGCGGTCGGGTCGCGGCGGCGACGGCTGCATCTCGTTTCGCCGCGAGCGCTACCGGCCCCGCGGCGGTCCGGACGGCGGCGACGGCGGTCGGGGCGGCAGCGTGGTGATCGAGGCCGACGAGGGCCTGACCACCCTGCTCGATCAGCGCTACACCGCCGCCTACCGGGCCCGCAACGGCCAACCCGGCATGGGTTCCGACCGCTACGGCGCCTCGGCCGAGGACGTGATCGTGCGGGTGCCGGTCGGCACCCTGGTCTTCGACGCCGCCAGCGGCGAGCAGCTGGCCGACCTCGACCACCACCGGGCCCGGGTGGTGGCGGCGCGCGGCGGCGAAGGCGGCCGCGGCAACATCCACTTCAAGACCTCGACCCAGCAAGCGCCGCACCGGGCCGAGCCGGGCCAGCCGGGCGAGCAGCGCCGGCTGCGCCTCGAGCTGAAGCTGCTGGCCGACGTGGGCGTGGTCGGCCACCCCAACACCGGCAAGTCGACCCTGGTGGCCCGGCTCAGCCGGGCCCGGCCCAAGATCGCCGACTACCCCTTCACCACCCTGGCGCCCACCCTGGGGGCGGTGCCGCTGGGCGAGCACAGCTCCTTCGTCATGGCCGACGTGCCGGGCCTGATCGCCGGCGCCGCCGAGGGCCACGGCCTGGGCCACCGCTTTTTGCGCCACGTGGAGCGCTGCCGGCTGCTGATCCACCTGACCACCTGGCTGCCCGGCGACCCGCCCGGAGCCGAGCCGCTGATCGCCCGGCTGCAGCAGCTCGAGCGCGAGATGCAACGCTACGATCCCGAGCTGGCCGCCCGGCCGCGCATCATCGCCCTGTCCAAGCTCGACCTGGCCGAGGTGCGCGAGGCGCTGGCCGGAGTGCGCCGGCACCTGGCCGACCGCGGCGACGACCTGGTCGCCTTCTCGGCCGCCACCGGCGAGGGCCTCGACGCGCTGCTGCGCGCGATACAGACCACCCTGGCCGCCGCGGCCAGCAGCGATTGAGTCCTACCAGCGCCAGACCGGGGGGTCGATCACCTGGGCCGGGTGACATTTCCCTATAGCAAAGACGGAATATTCGGGGCTACAGATGTCTGATCGACAGCGCGCCTTCCCACTTTTTGTTCAGGTATTCGACCACTAGGCGACGATGGCAGTTCTTTGGTGTGGCCTCGCTACAGAGTAAACACGCTCCCTCGAAGTCTGCGGGAGTGTAAGCGTTCTCCGTTGCACGCTCCTCCATGAGCTGCTCGAACGAGGCCACGTACTCATCCCATTCGCCTTTGTTCTTCTTGTATTCGTCTAGGATTGCCTTCGTCGGTGCGAGCTTCGGCTCGTGGCGGTAATCGATGCCCGAGATCTTCTTCAGGAAAAACTCCAGGTCCTTGGCCTTTGCGAACCCGGCTAGCTGAGAGCTGTTGTTAAGCCTGACGTCAATGACCCGGCGGACGCCTGCTCGCTCGAGCCTGCCGAAGAAGCGTTCAGCAGTGGTCTGTGTGAAACCGATGGTGAACACGGGAACGGTGGTCATGGCTGCCCCTGTTGTGCGGTTGCATCTATGTCCTTCACATCTTGTCGGTAGGCAACTTCGTTGGCTTTCGTTCGATAGGCCTCGGTCAGCGGATCGGCGGTTGCGCGGCCGAAGAGCTGAGTTTGATCCTGACCCGTGGCCTCAATCAAACGGCGCTCTGTGGCAGCCATCGGCTCGAAGGATCCATCGGCTTGGATATGCCTGACATCGACCCCAGCGCGTTTCAGAGCCCTCGATACGAGAAGAAACCGGTGGCAGTCGAGGGGATCCTTCTCCGAGCACATCAATGCGATGCAGTGCTTCTCCGCACCACGAAGCAATCTAGATATTCCCTGCTTGAATTCCGGTTTTGCTGCGACGAGTTCATAGTCGATGACGCCGTCGAGATAGCAGTTCGGATCCGGGGGCCTTCCGCCTAGCAGATCACCCAAGTAGACGTAGGCAATCCCGGCAGCACGCAGTGATGCCTGAATTTTCTCGCGATTGAAGTGCTCAAGGTAGCGCGAGTACGGGGTAGACCGCACGTCACCGACTGCCGTGATCTCAGCTCCGCGTAGCAAGGCCAAGAATTGGTCGACCGTGTGGTTCGAGTGGCCGATAGTGAACACGATGATGGAGGGCATCTCTGTTTGAACTCCCGCCTCTCTCTAGTCGAAGGGGAAGATGCCGTTTACCATGACGAAGCAACGCCTTGGAGAGTATTCCCCATCAGGGCCGCGCCACGCATTGGCGAGGCCGATGCGGAGATGCGCTCGACGGTAGCGTCGAATCCTACGCTGGAGAGCTTCAGCTTCTTCCTCGCTTCCAATTTCCCCAAATTCGACTGCGGTCACGGTGATCTCCGGCCGCTGCTCTCCGACTCGCATCCAGCATCTCAGCTTGTCGAAGGAAAAGTTGAACCCGAACAGCCTAGTCGGGATTTCGATAGCGCCGAGAGACCGACAATCGCTTCCTTCCTCCACGTACTGGTTGTTCACCAGTTCGCCATCGAAGATCGCATCCAGGGTTGCCGAAACGGTGGGGCGCAGTAGACGCCTCGTTGCGGCCGTGTCGAGCCTTTTGCGTAGATGCACGCTGCTTGGATCGACAAAGTAGTCATCCCGGTGATGCGGCAGCCTTCGTGTCGAGCACGCTCCAGTCGGCGTGACTTCATAGAGTCCGCGCACCTGCCATCCGATTTCAGCAAGCGTTTCGTCGGACCAATGGAGTTCCCCCTGCGGATTGAGGGGGCGCGCCATGTGCTGTTCGTCCAGCAGAAAGCCGGCGATGCAGTTCATCCCAGGACGCATTCTCGTGATTTCGGAAACTAGGATTTGTGGCATGGGGGCCCCCATGGCTGGCCACTGGATTCCCATTATATTCATACGTGCTGAAGAAGAACAGGCTCATTGGTCGGGGAGCATAACACATTGGTAAACCGACAGAAACCGACCGACGAGCGGTCGGGATCGGGATCGGGATCAGGACCGCCAGGCTCAGGGCCGCCAGGCGCTGAGCGGCCTAGGGCCGCTCTGGCGGGTGGAACGCGTGACGTGCAAAGAGCCGATGGTTGAGAATCCCCAGGCTCTCATGTGCCCGGTGGTAGGCCACCAACCAGCGGTCCTTTCCGCCAGCCGCCAGCGTGGCTGTGCGGGCGGCCACCCCTGGAGTGCTGAGGGCTGCGACCGTCCAGGGCGAGTCGTCCCAAGGCAATCCGTCCCGGACCAAACGGATGCCTTTGAACCGCCACTCCGAGTCCGCGCCCCTTTTCTCCCAGACCGCGAGCGTGCACGAGCCACCCCAGGCCACGGCCGGTTGGGCGAGCCCAGATCTTCCGGGATGGGAATCCCTTCGGGATCCAGCACCGAGCCCCCGGTTCGACGCGGGTGGCGAACAAACCCAGGGCGGAATCTTGCCACGACGAGTTTTTATCCGTCCTCCCCGCCCCGATCCGCCTCACCCCCACTCGGCCGCAACACCCAAATCCGAGGTTCCGAGGCCGGGTGACCTCATATTCAGGTGGGACTTCCCAATCTCGGTTCACCGGGTGCGGGTGACCTTGTTCAGTCCGCGTGGGGTGTCCAGGGGGCAGTCGCGTACCGCGGCCAGGTGGCGGGCGAAGAGCTGGCCGGGCACGGCGCAGGCCAGCGGGCTGAGCCACTCTGGCAGGCCCTTGGGGATGGGCAGCGGGGTGTGGGCGCCGGCCAACAGTTCGCGCAGATCGGAGATCACCAGCAGCTCGGCGCGGCGCTGCTGCAGCACGGCGATCAGCGCCCGCTGGTCGGCGGCGGTGCGGCCGCCGGGCGCGATCAGTAGCACCGCGAAGCCGTCCTGCACCACGGCGATCGGCCCGTGGCGGAAATCGGCGCTGGAGTACGGCTCGGCGGTGACGTAGGCCAGCTCCTTGAGCTTGAGCGCCAGCTCGAAGGCGGTGGCGTAGTTGAAGCCGCGGCCGATGACCACCATGCGCTCCAGGTAGCGGTAGCGCTCCACCCCGGGCGCCATGTCGACGCAGGCGTCGAGCGCCCCGGCCAGCGCCGCCGGCACCCGTTCGAGCGCCCGGCGATCGGCGCGCCGGCCGTCGAGCGCCGCGCTCAACATGGCCAGCGCCAGCAGCTCGGCGGTGTAGGTCTTGGTGGCCGCCACGCTGCGCTCGGCGCTGGCGTGCAGCGGGATGACGTGGTCGGCCGCTCGCGCCAGCGGGCTGCGCGGTCTGTTGGTCACCACCAGCGTGCGCGCGCCCTGCCGGCCGGCCTCTTGCACCACCTGGCCCAGGTCATGCGACTCGCCCGACTGCGACAGCGCCAGCACCAGCTGGCCACGCAGATCGGGCGGGCGCTGGTAGAGGGTGAACAGGCTGGGCGCGGCCAGGGCGGTGACCATGCGGTTGCGGGCGCCGAACAGGTACTTGCCGTAGATGCCGGCATTGTCCGACGAGCCGCGGGCCACCACGAACAGCGAGCGGAGGCCGGCGCGGCGGATCGAGGCCGCCATGCGCCCGATGCGCCCGCCCTCGCGATCCAGCAGCCGCTGGGCCACCTCCGGCTGGGCGGCGATCTCGCGGTCCAGGTGCGCCATGTGCCGACCGTAGCCCGCCGCCCGCAGCCGGTCAAGAACGACCATACGCCCCAGAATCAAGGGACGCCCAGGGGCCCTGGGCTCGGAGCCGGTCGGATGCTATACTGTCGGAGCGATCGTTACAGATGAGCAAAAGGCAAGGAAGGGGGCCTGGCGGATGCCTGCCACCCGCGGTAGTCCTGTCCTGATCGCCACTATCGCAGCCCTGCTGCTGTCCGGCGTGCTGGTCTGGCTGGTCGTCAGCGATACGACCGAACAGGCACCCGGAGGCGCAGAGGCCGAGTCCGTGCAGTGGGGTCAGCCGGCGGTACCGCCGCCCGCCGCAGCAAGCGGTCCCCCGGCGGCAGCCGCCGGCGAAGCGGTCTTTGGACAGACCGCTGGCGCGCAGCACCCGGCCACGGCCGCCCCCGAGGAGCCCGAGAACGGCGCGGACGACCCGCCGCCGGCGGCCGGATTCGGCCCCGGCCCTCGAGACGAAAAATTGAACGACGAAGAAGGAGACGAATCCGAAGGACGAGACGCTGACCTGGCAGCGGCCGCTGAAGATAGCGAGCGTGCGCCGGAGGAGCAGGAAGAGGAGATCCAGTGCATGATCACCGGCACCGTCCTGCGCGAGGACCGGCCGGTGGCCGGCGCCACGGTGCGCCTGTTCGCCCGCCAGGCCGATGGCGACTACCTGCCCGCGGACCTGCAGCCGCTGACCACCGGCCCCGAGGGCGCCTTCAGCCTACCCGAGGTGTCCGGCGGTATCTACAAGCTGACCGCCTTCAAGGACGAGGAACACGCGCTGGCGGCGGTGGTCCACTGCCAACTCGACGGCCAGCGGCTGGAGGCGGATCTCGCGCTGCAGCCGGCCGCGGTGCACGTCTTCGGCACCCTGGGCGACACCGAGGGCACGCCGCTGGCCGATGCCACCATCCTGGCCCGGCGCGACACCATTACCCGCCAGGCCCGGCGCACCGCGCTGCCGATCCCGCTGGCCGCCGACGGGCGCTTCGACTTCCACCTGCCCGATTCCGACTTCCAAATCGTGGCCGACGCCCCCGGCCACCACAGCTGGGTGCGCAGCCTGCCCGCCGGCGAGACCGAGGTCGAGTTCGCCATCCGGCTGACCCGGCTGTCGCTGCTGCGCGGCATGGTGCTCGGCCCCCAGGGTCCCCAGGCCGATGTCATCGTCCACGTGAGAACCAGCAACGAAAACGGCAGCGGCCAGTCCGGCTCGACCCTGACCGACGCCGAGGGCCGCTTCGCCAAGGAATGCGGGCCCGGGCTGGCCAAGGTCTTCGCCTGGGATCGCGAACGCTGGGCCTATACCGAGGTCCCCCCGCGCCGGCAGGGCAGCGACCCGCCCGAGGTGGTGCTCGAACTCGAGCCCGGCCGCACGCTGACCGGCACGGTGCAGCTCGAAAACGGCCAGCTGGTACCCCTGGCTCGGGTCAGCTGCCACAGCATGCCGACCGGCGTCGGCGGCGTGCTGCAGGCCGACGGGCACGGGCATTTCACCTATAAGGGCCTGCCAAACGACGAAAAGATCGACTGCTGGTGCCTGGACGATCGGCGGCCCTTTGCCGAGCGCGTGGTCACCATCACCGCCGACCAGGATCACGTGGAGCTGCTGCTGGTGCCCGAGGAGGATTGAGCCAGTCGTGCCCCGACGACGTCAAGCGCAGCCCCCGATGGTGCGCAGGGCTTCACAGACCCGCTCGACCTGAGGCCGGTCGAGTTCGGCGTGCAGGGGCAGGAACAGGCCCTCGCGACCGGCGCGCTCGGCCACCGGCAGCGGGCCGCGGGCGCTGTCTTCGTAGCCGGGATGGTGGTGTACAGGCGCGGCCGCGGCCTGGCAGCCGATGCCGCGGGCGCGCAGGGCGGCCAGCAGGGCATCGCGGCTGATGGGCGCGCCGGGACGCAGGCGGACGACGTAGGACTGATGGGACGGCTGGACACCGGGGGCTGGCTGCGGCAGCTGCAGCCAGTCCAGCCCGGCCAGCCCGGCCGCGTAGTGGGCGGCCGCCCGGCGGCGGCGGGCCAACAGGTCGTCCAGCCGCGCGAGCTGGGCCCGGCCCACCGCGGCCGGCAGCTCGCCCAGGCGCAGGTTGACGCCCGGCTCGCGAAATCCCTCCGGGCCCAGACCGTGCTGGCGCAGCGCCCGCATCCGCGCGGCCAGCTCGCCGTCGGCGGTGACCAGCATGCCGCCCTCGCCGGTGGTGATGGTCTTGCGCGGGTGGAAGGAAAAGCAGGCCGCCCGGCCCGGACCGCAGCCCACCGGCCCGGCCGCGGTGGCGGCGCCCACCGCGCAGGCGGCGTCCTCGACCAGCACCGCCTGCGGCGCCGCCCGGGCGATGGCCTCCAGGTCGGCCGGAGTGCCGTACTGGTGCACCGCCAGCACCGCCCGGGTTTGCGATCCGACCACCCGGGCCAGCGCAGCCGGATCCAGGTTCAGGTCGCTGTCGGCCACGTCGGCCAGCACCACCCGGGCCCCGCGCCAGCGGGCGGCATTGGCGGTGGCGATGAAGGTGTGCGCCGGCACCACCACCTCGTCACCCGGCCCAATGTCCAGCCCGGCCAGCGCCAGCCACAGCGCCGCCGTGCCCGAGCTGACCGCCACCGCGTGCGGCGCGCCCACCCGGGCGGCGAAGGCCTGCTCGAAGGCGGCCAACTCGGGCCCGCTCGTCAGCACGCCGCTGCGCAGCACCCGCTGGCAGGCGGCCTGCTCGGCAGCGCCCAGGCTCGGCCGGCTCAGGGCGATCGGGGATTCGGTCGCGGAGGGGGACGCGTTCGGGCCGTCGGGCACCCGCTCACCAGATGGATTCCGGCACATACACGATGTCGCCCGGTTGCAGGAAGAAGTTCTTGGCCTCGCCGCGGGCGATGGACTCGACCGGCACCGGATACTTCTTCTCGTCGCCCTGCTCGATGCGGGTGACGTTGGTGTCGTCCTTGGCCGCCATCTTGGTGAAGCCGCCGGCCATGCTGACCGCCTGGATCACGGTCATGCCGTCGTCGAACTTGAAGGTGCCCGGCTTGGCCACCTGGCCGAAGATCGAGATCTTCTTGGAGTTGTACTCCTTGATGAACATGCTGACCTGCGGGTTGCGCAGGTAGCGCTGGCCCAGCTTGCGCTCGATCAGCGCGGCCGCATCCGCGCTGGACAGCCCGTCGACGGGCACCACGCCCACCAGCGGCACGTCCAGGGCACCGGTCGACGACACGCGGTAGATGCCGGACAGCTCCTTCTCGTCGTAGACCTTGACCTCGACCAGGTCCCCCGGGCCCAGGGTCGAGGCCGGGGTGAACTGGCGCTGGGGCGGCTGCGGTGTCTCGGGGGTGCTGGCCCACCAGCAAGCCGAGGTGCCCAGCATCAGGGTCGTCAAGATCAGGATCAGCTGCTTCATGCGTCGTCCTCCACGCAGCGATTCCTACTTTAGGCATTCCGCGGTCAGTAGTCCAGGCCCACGCGGAAGGTCACCGCGTGGCGGTTGTACTCCACCCCACCCGCGCCGGTCAGCGGCTGCTGGTAATCGGAGAACAGGGCCTGGAAGCGGTAGTCGATGGCCAGCAGCAGCCAGTCCAGGATGTGGTACTCGAAGGCCGCCCCGCCCGACAGGAAGTAGTCGAAGCGGCCCTCGGAGTCTGCGGCCAGCGGGCTGCCGTAATCGAGGAATTCGAAGCCCAGGTCGGCCGACAGGCTGAAGCGGCCGAACAGCTGCTGGTGGAAGCGGGCGTAGAGCCGATCCTGGCCGAAGTAGGCGAACAGCATCACCGGCTCGAAGCCGCGGGAGTAGCCCACCTGCAAGAAGGTGGTGGCGGCCCGGTAGCTCAGCTCGGCCTGGCCCACCGCCGAGCGGTAGTCGCCGCCGGTGTAGGCATTGCCGCCGGCATCGCGGCCGCCCTCGAGCAGCGAGTCGCCGTAGCCGGCCTTGACCACCAGGGCGATGGACGGGCTGATCTGGCCGATCAGGCCCACCGTGGCCCGGATGGCGTTGACGTCCGGGTTCTTGATGTCCTGCTGGTACTGGTAGGGGTAGCGGCGCAGGTCGGCGTCGAAGTCCAGGCTGAGCGCGGTCTTGGGCAGGAACTTCCACTTGCCCGAGAAGTACACCCGGTGGGAGTAATTGCTCAGCGCCTTGGCGTTGTAGTCGGAGTCGTTGGTCTCGTCGAACCAGTCCAGGTAGAAGCCGTAGGCCACGTCGAACATCAGCGCCCCGCCGCCGGGGCGAATCTGGAACAAGGCCTTGGCCTCGTTGGAGGTACGGTCGAAACGGCCGCTCAGCGAGGTGTAGCGCGGATCGGCCGAGCGGCTGAAGTTGTCGATCAGGAAGAAGGCGAACTGGCCTTCCGGGTTGAAGCCCAGCCGCATGTCGGCCTCACCGCTGATGGCGCTCAGGTCGGTGGTGCGGCTGTTGTCCACGCCGAAGAAATAATCGTAGCCCACCCCTCCGTTGAGTTCGAACGAGACCGTGTCCGAGGGGAACTCCAGCCCGATCTTGGGTCGGGTGCGCAGCATCAGGTCGGCGGCGTGGTTCTCGTTGCCGGAGGGAAAATAGCCCGGATTGGAGTCGAAGGTCAGCTCCAGGTCGACGCCGAAATGCAACCGGCCCGAGCCGGCCTTGATGCCATTGCCCCGGGCCTGTGCGGCGGCCGCCACTCCCAGCGAAAAGACCGCGCACAATACCGCGACGTAGGCTGCACCGTTGTGTTGTGTCGCTCGCATGATCGTCAAACGGCGTACAGGTGCGCCTGCACCAGAACCCCTCTCGCGATTGGACTGCCGTCTACCCCAGTACGTTCAGCGATTCCGCCCCATGTGTCTAACAGAAAAGCTCCCACCCCTCAAACTATTTTTTCACTGATATGGGCTGGCCGCCGGCGGGCGCACCACCGGCGTCTCGGGCAGTTCCACCTGGGTCGGGTCCTGCTCGGGGACCACGTCCTCGTCCACCTCGACCTCGACCGTGGTCTTGCCGACCGCAAAGGCCAACTCGCCCACGCACTGCTCGGCCTCGGTCTTGAGGACTTTGATCTTCTGGTGAGAAATCGCAATCTTGTGAAATTCATGGGTGGCGGTGTCGCGCTCGCCCTTGGCCACTGCCTCCTGCAGGGTGATGTCGGCCTGCTCCGAGATGCGGAGCAGGCCCTTGATGTTGGTCAGCTTCTCGTTGACGCAGTTGACCTTGATGACGTCCTTTTCCTCGCGGGCGGTCTTGAGCAGGCCCAGCACGGAACTCAGAACCGCCTTCATGTCGGCCAGGTACTGGCTGGCCAGCTCCAGCTTCTGCTGGTCGCCCAGTTCGGCGGCTTGTTCGAAATCCATGCCCCCGGCGGCCGGCTCGCCGGCCGGCTGTGCCCAGGCCGCCGGCGCCAGCAGCACCAGGCCCAAAAACATCGCCATCGCTCTGATCGGCATTGCATCCTCCCGCGTCCCCGCGTCTTGCCGCCCCGCTATTTTCGGCCCTCTGTCGGCAAAGGGCTGTGACCCGGCTCACGAACCGGCCGGCAACACCAGCACCTCCTGGCTTTCGGCGGCCGGACCCGCGAGCTGGCCATCGCTCGCGACCACCCTACATTGCCAAATATCTTCCGGTTTGGTCAAGCGCACCGGCACCCGGTCGGTCTCGGGGGCGAATTGCTGGACCACCCCGTCGCGCAGCCACTCGAACCGGTAGCGCACCCGATCTTCATCCGGGTCGTTGGCCGCCTGTCGAATCCGGCAACGCAGCTCGTCGGCAGCGCTCGGTCGGGCCGGGGTGATGGCCACCTCGGGTGCGTCGGGCGCGGCGTTGCCGACCCGCACCTCGACCCGGGCCTCCGGACCCTGCAGGCTGCCGTCGCTGGCTTGCGCCCGGCAGATCCAACGCTGACCCTTACGGGTACGCGCGGCCGGCAGCTCGGCCCGGCGCACCACCGGCTGCTTCGCGCCGGCCAGGGTCCAGCTGTAGCTGTGCTGCACCGGATCGCCGTCCGGGTCCGGGGTGGCCGCGGTCAGCCGGCAGTGCAGATCGTCCGAGGACAGCGGCTCGGCCGGATGGATGGCCAGTGCCGGCCGGGCCGGGCTGGAGTTGACCACCTGGGTCTCCAGCCGCACCGGCTCGGACTGCAGCTCGCCGTCGCTGGCGCGCACCACCACGCTCCAGCGTTGGCCCTTGCGCAGCCCGCCGGCCGGCAGGGCCCGCGGGCCCTCGATTGCGGCCAGGGGCTTGCCGTCGAGCCGCCAGTCCTCCGGCAGCGTCACCGGGTCGCCGTCCGGGTCGGATGCGGGCCGCAGCACCTTCAGGCGCAACCGGTCGCCGGCGGTGGGCCGCTCGGGCACCAGCGTCAGCTCGGGCGCCTGCGGCGGGCTGTTGACCACCGTCACCGCCGCCTCGCAGACCGGCCCGGCCTGCTCGCCATCGAAGGGCTCGGCCAGCAGCCGCCAGCGTTGACCGCGCTGGACACGCCCGCCCGGCACGCGCCGGTCGTCGCCGTCGAGTTCGATCGGCTGGCCGTCGCGGAACCACCGGGTACGCAGGCGGACGCTGTCGCCGTCGGCGTCGGTCGGTCGCTCGACCACCCGCAGCGCCAGGTCCTGACCGCTTCTGGGCCGCTGCGGTGCGATGGCCACCCGGCAGGCGCCCGGCGGGCTGTTGACCACCTCGAACCAGCGCTCCAGGGTCGGGCCGTCGTCGCTGCCGTCGGTGGGCGTGATGCGCACCCGGTAACGGCCGTGCTTGACGGTGCGCGCCGCCGGCAGCGTGAAGCGGTCCTTGCCCCGGGCCAGCTCGCGGCCGTCGCGGCTCCAGACCACCCGGCACCAGGCCGCATCGCCGTCCGGATCGCGCGGCGGCCGTTCCAGATGCAGCTCCAGATCGCGGTCGGTCGGCGGCCGCGGCTCGACCTGCTCGACGGCCGGCGGTTCCGGCGGGCTGTTGCCGACGACCACCGAGACCCGTCCCGGCGCACCATCGGCCTGGCTGTCGCGCGGTGTGACCACGGCGGTCCAGCGTTCGCCCTTGCTGGTCTCGCTGGCCGGCAGCCGGGCGGCGGCGGCGTGCGGGCCGCGGTAGGGCGCGTCGGACCGCTGCCAGCTGAACCGGTAGCGGATGACCTCGCGATCCGGGTCGGCCGCCGGCGCCATCACCCGGGCCAGCAGATCGCTACCGGTGCGCGGTTCGGCCGGCTCGATGCGCACCGCAGGAGCAGCCGGCGGCGTATTGATCACCTGCCCCCGGGCGGTCACCCGGCCGCCGCGCTCCTGGCCATCGAAGGCGGTCACCTCCACCCTCAGCTCGACGTTCTTGGCCGCCATGCCGGCCGGCAGCCGGCCGGCCGACTCGGGTAGATTCAGCTCGCGCTCGCCGGCCCACCAGCGGAACAGGTGGCGCACGCGGTCGCCGTCGACATCGTGGCCCGGATCGACGATCTCGGCCGTCACCGCCTGGGTCACCGTCGGCCGCTCGGGCACCAGGGCGATGCGCGGCGGGCCCGGCGGGGTGTTGAGCACCACCGCCGACGCCCGGCTGGGCGTCCCGGTCACCTCACCATCGAAGGGCACCACCACCACGGTCCAGCGTTGCCCCTCGGCGGTCCGCCGCGCTGGCACCTCGCGGCCGTCGAGTTTTTTCTGCGGGCGCCGATCGCGCAGCCAGGTGATGCGATAACGGATGCGATCGCCGTCGACATCGCTGGCCTCTTCGGCGATCTCCAGGCGCAGTTCGTCGCCGGTGCGCGGTTCGGCCGGCGCGATACGCACCCGGGCCGCGGTCGGTGGGGTGTTGGCCACCTCGACCTCGGGGCTGGTGAAGACCGGGGCATCCGCGGCCGCCTGCAGGGTGAACTTCCAGCGCTGGTGCTTGCGGGTCTGATCGGCGGGCACCCGGCGCCGGCCTTCCAGGGCGGCCACCGGCTCGCCGTCGCGCCACCAGCGGATGCGGGTCTGCGGCTCGGGATCGCCGTCCATGTCGAAGAACCGGTAATCCAGCTCGAGTGCCTCGGTGGTCGTCGGCTGCGCCGGTTGCAGCGCCAGCTCGACATAGCGCGGCGGATTGGGCGCCACCACGCCGCTGCGGCCGGTGTCATGGGCGGCGGTCGGCCAGACCGGTGCGCTGCTGCCGCGGCCCTTCTTCAGCATGCGCCAGGCGTAGAGCCGGCCGTCGCGCGACAGGGCCACGATCTCGGCCAGGCCGTTGCCGGTCAGATCCGCCAACAACGGCGCCACGTCGACCCGGGCGGCGGTGCGTGCCGGAAAGCCCGGATAGTCGCGGCCGTCGGCGCGCAGCAGCGCGGTCTGGAGGCGATCCGAGCCGACCGCGATCTCCAGCTTGCCGTCCAGGTCCAGATCCCCGGCCACCGGCGAGCCTCGCAGCCGCCGGCCGACCGCGACCGGAAAGCCCGGCAGGGCCTGACCGCCGGCGGCCACCGCGTACAGCTTGCCGTCGCCGGAGGCGGCCAACAGATCGACCACGCCGTCGCCGTCCACGTCGGCCAGGGCGCAGGCGGCGTAGATGCGGTAGCCGGTGTCGACCGGAAAGCCGGCCGCGGCCCGGCCGTCCGACTCGACCACGTGGATCTTGTAGTCCTTGGAGCCGAAGACCACCTCATTGCTGCCGTCGTCGTCGATGTCACCGAGCACGGGTTGGCCGGCCACGGTGTAGCGGGCCTGGTAGGGGAAGCCGTCCAGCTCGCGCCCGGGCCCGCTCCAGGCGTGCAAGCGGCCATCGTCATCGCCGAACAGCAGGACCGGCTGGCCGCCGGGGACAAAGCGCGCCCGGATGACCGCGGTGGCCACACCGTCGGCGGACCGCGCCGGGTAGCCGGGCAGCGGCTTGCCGGCGGCGTCCATGGCGTAGATCAACCCGGCCTGGGTGCCGAACCGGATCTCGGCCAGCCCATCACCGTCGCCGTCGATCAGGCTGGGCGGTCCGGCCAGCCGGGACTCGAGCCTGACGGGGAAGCCGGGCAGCGGCCGGGCGTCGGCACCGAGCGCCACCAACTCGCCGGCTGCCGTGCCGAAGACGATGCCCGGCCGGGCGTCCGCCTCGTCTGCGGCCGCGACCAGGGGGCCCACCGCCAGCGCCGTGGCCGGGCCGCGGCCGCGCTCGAAGGCCACCGGGTAACCGGCCACCGGGCTGCCATCGGCCTCGAGGACATGCAGGTGGCTGCGGGTGGCCACCAGCAGCTCCAGCTTGCCGTCGCCGTCGATGTCGGCCGCCAGCGGCGGTCCCACGTCCGCGGTTCCCTCGAGTTGGACCGGAAACCCCCGCACGGCGGTGGCGGCCCGAGCACCACCGGCTATCGCCGGTACGGCCATCAAGCCAAGCGCAATCCACTTGCTCAGACGCATGCTTCCCACGACCCCCTGGCGGTTTTCGTCCATTCATCGCTATCGGCCGGCGCCGCGCGAAGTTGAGGCCAACCACAGCGAATCGCAATCAAATCGAAGCTCCCCGCCCGAAGAACGGGATAGCGACAATCAATGCGTCAGAGAACCCATCCGTCTTTGTTCCCATACAAGCCCGATCGAAAAAATCAATGCGTTAGAAGCACCCAAGGGAGCTTCGAATCAGAGGTTGGCAGAAAGCTTCTCGTTGGTCTCGCGCAGCCGGGAGCTGAGCACGCGCGCGATGTTGATCACCACCAGGGTGAAGCCGTTCTTGTAGACCCTGGCGAAGCTGTGCAGATTTTCATTCGACAGGCACAGCAAGCTCGAGTCCGCCGCCGCCCGGATGGTGGCCGACCGGTACTCCTTGTCGATCAGGCTCATCTCACCGAAGAAATTCGGCGCCTGCAGCGTGGTCAGCACGACCTCGGAGCCGTCGGCGCGTTTGCGCACCACGTCGACCGCCCCTTCGACCAGCATGTAGAGAGAATCACCCACCTCGCCCTGCTCGAACACCACCGTCCCGGCCTCGAAATGCTGCTGCTGCATCAGCTCGGCCAGCATCTCGATCTCTTCGGGCAACAAGCCCGCGAACAGCTGCGACCGTTGCAGCTCCTCGGTCTTGTTCATGGCCACCTCGCGTGCCAATCCTTCGCGCCGTGCGATATGAGTGGTGAACATACCACGCCGGGCCGACCGCCGACAAGCCGGTCCATGGCTCCCCCGGCTGCAAGTGCTGAATAGCGCATCGGGCGCCCCGGCAAAAACCGGTGCCGAGGGAGTCAGCTCTCGCCACCCCCACCCTCGGGCGCCGGCCCGCCGAAGAAGTCGTCGATCCGCCCGTCCTGATCCTCGGCGATGCCATCGCCGTGCGGCAAGGGCTCGATGAACTCGACACCGCGTTGGCGGCCGACCAGGTAGAGATTGCGCGCCTCGAGTTCGATGTTGAACCCGGTCGGATGATCCTCGATCGGCATGCAGTAGACCTCTTTGTTGCTCTCCCGGCGCGGCCAGTACAGAAACTCCTCGCCCACGATGCAGCCGAACAACCCGCGGGCCTCGGCCCGTTGCTGCTCGATGGCCTGCTCGAGTTCGCCGACCCGCTCGCCCGCTTGCTCGGCCTGCTGCGACAGGGACTCGGCGGACTTCTTGTATCCCTCGGCCTCCTTGAACAGACGCTCGGCGGCCTTGCGCGCCCGGCGGGAGCGGGCGCGCTTCTCGGACACGCTCAGGTTGATGTCCATCGAGCGCGCCCACATCTGCTCGACCTCTTCCCACAGGCGCATCTTGCGGCTGTGGCCGCGCTCGTAGGTGCTCGAGGCCTCGCGCAGCCGGCGGTCCCAGTCGCTCAGCGACTCCTGCTTGCGGCGCAGCTGGCGCGAGATGTCCTTGCGCCGATCCGCTTCACCGGCTTGTTCGAGATCGGTCTTGAGCTGCTCCACCGCGGACTGGACGCTGAGGAAGTTGTGCTCGACCGCGCCCATCTGGGAGTAGAGATCGGAGACCGCGATGCGCTGCGCCTCGAAGTTGGCCACCGCCTCGTAGGCCTTGTTCTCGATCTCGGCCGACTCGGCCAGCAGCAGCGCCGCCGCATCCTCCAGCTCGCCGGCCTGGTACAAGGTGTCGATGGCGTGCTTCTGGGTCAGCTCGGCCCGAAAATCGGTCAGGTTGGCCTGTGCCAGCAGCTCCTCGTGGCGCTCGGTCACCTGGCTGCGCTCCCGGCCCAGCTCGACCAGAGCCCGCCACCACTCGATGAAGTCTTCCCGCTCCAGGATCGCCCGTACCTCGCGCAGCCACAGGGCCTTCATGGTGTCCACCTCTCGAACGCCCCCACCGGCGGGCGCCCCGGCCGTCGGCGCCGGGCGCGGCACTCGATCAACCGCCGGGGGCCAGGATGAACGGGTAGGTGACCGCCGTCTCGCCGCCCGGTGCAGAGCCGAAGCGGATCATCCGCACCCGGCTGCGGATACAGGCGGCCAGCTCGGTGTCACCGGTGGTGTTCTCGACCACCTCGACCTCGATCACCTTGCCGCCCGGATGGATGATGAAGCGGATGACCACCTTGCCGCGCAGCTCCGGGTTGCGCTTCAGCCGTCGCTCGTAGCAGCGTTTGATGCCCCCCAGCCGCCGGCGCATGATCTTTTTGATATCGGCCTGGCTGCGCGAGTCCGAGTCGAACTCCTCGACCGCGGCCGAGGAGACCCGGGCCACCACCCGCGCCTCGGCTTTCTTGCGCCCACCGCGGCCGGCCTTGCCGACCACGCCCTTGGTGCCCAGGTTATCGATGTCGGCCGCCGCGCCGGCACTGGAGCCGCCCCGCGAACCCTTCTGGCCGGGAGCGGTGGCCACGTCCAACCCGCCGCCGATGTTGTCGAACACGTCATCGCCGCCCTCGCCGCTGCCCTCGGAGAACACGTCGGCCACGGCCGAGTCGCCGGCCATGCCGCCCGGGCCCTTGGCGCCGAGCACCTTGAGCAGGCCGCGGCCCTCGACCTTATCCTCCATGGCCGCGCGCCGGGCAGCCTTGCGGGCTTCGGCATCCATGCCGTCGCCCGGCTCCTCGGCCGGTTCTTCCTCGGCCTGGTCCTTCTTGCCCTTCTTCTTCTCCGGCTTGGGCTCGTCGTCGCCCGCACCCTCGCCCTCGTCCTCGGGCTCATCGACGACGGGCTCCTTGTCCGGCATGGCCATCTTGACGAACTTGTCCGGAATGTCGTCGATGTCCGGCTCCTTGGGCAGGGGCACCTGCTTGGCCGAGATCATCAAGGCCAGCATGGCGATCACCACCACGCCGAAGGTCGAGGTGTAGGGCCAATCGATGTTGCGCGTCCAGTAGCCCTTGACCGAGGCCGGCAGCATCGGGCGCACCGGCTCCGGGGGCGGCTGGACGAACTGGAACAGGATGATGCAGGTACCCACGGTCACCCGGCCGCGGGAGCCCTCGTTGAGCTTGAGGTGGTAGAGGTTGCCCGACTTCTTGACCAGGTTCTGGGCCTTGAGCGACTGCAGGTCGGCCGCCTGGCCGGCCACCGAGACCCGGCCGCTCATCTTGTCGTCGAAGGCCAGGTAGTACTCGTTGCCGCGCGCCTCGAACAGGGAGAAGCTGCGCGGGGCGTCGGCCGCCGAGAGCACGATGGTGTTGCGGCTGGACGTGCCCACCGAGACCGCCGTCCGCTTGCGGATCAGCTTCTCCTCGATGATCTTGCCGCCCTGGATCACCCCGATGCGGAGGATCTTTCCCTTCTGCGGCTCAGCCATGATGTCCGCCCCTTGCCGGCTACATCAAGACGCCTGTTTGAGCACGGCGAACTTGTAGCTGCCGTACTCGGCCTGGCCCGCGCTGTATAGGACCTCGGTCAACAGGCGAAAGGGGGTGCGCTTGTCGGCGATCACCGTCAGCATTCCCCCGAACTCGACCTTCTTGTTGTTCTTGGCGAACAGCTCCTCGCGCTCGGCCTCGGCATCCAGGGCCTTCTTGAGCGGCTCGATCAGAAGCTGCTTCTCGTCCTCGTTTTTCTTGTAGCGCTTGGCCACGCGACCGTTCTCGACCCGGGCCACCAGCTTGTCGTTGACCAGCACGATCTTGTCGGAGATGGCCACCTGCACCGCTTTCTGGGGGATGAGCTTGGTGGTCGAGGTGGGCAAGCGGATCTCGGGTCCCGGCTTGATGTTGACCGGATCGGTGGCGTAGCTCTTGAGCAGATAGAGGACCATGGCGGTGAACAAACCCATGATCGGGATCAGGTTCAGATCGGTCGACTCCTCGCCCGCGGCCCGCTTGGCCCGGCGCCGCCTCTTGCGGCGCTCCTCGAGCCGCTGGCCGGTGAAGGCATCGTAGTCGGGAAAGGCGACCACGCCGCCGGTATCGGACACCGTCTGCCCATCGGTCTGCCCGTTCGGTTGGCGGGAACTGAAGTCGTCGGGGCTCATGGCCTTCTCCTCGGCTCAGGCGATCTCCGGGCTCAGGATGACCTGGAAAAACAGCGCCCGCCCTTCCTCGTCGCGCCGGATGGCGTCCATCACCTGGACCAGAACCTCATAGGGCACATCGGGCTGGGCGTAGATGATGGCCTTGGTCTCTTTGGGAAACTGGTTCTTGACGGTGACCATCTCGCCGGTCAGCTTGGCGTAGTCGTAGCAGGAGGCCGGCGGCGGCGTGCCCCGGGCCAGCGCATCGCGGCAAGCCGGGTCGCTGGTCCGCAACGGGATGGTGGGCTTGGCGCTCTTCTCCTCGGCCTCGCCTGCGGCCGGTTCCTCCTCGCCGGAGCCCAGCACGCCGCCCACGCCGGCGATGTACAGGCCCTTGTAGGTGATGCCGATGGTCAGGTTGAGCTTCTTCTCGTCCTTTTCTTTCTCGTCCTGCTGCTTCGAGCCCTGCGTCAGCGGGTCCGAGTAGCGCGGCGCGTTGACGTTGATCACGCCGATCTGCACCAGCCCGGTCGAGGTGACCAGCATGAACAGCATCACGCTGGTGACGATGTCGAGGTAGGGCGTGATGTTCAGCGACACCGCCTCGGACTGAGATTTTGAGCGTTCCGATGGTTTTCTGGCCATGGGCCTACGCCCTCCGCTCGAACGCGCCGCACTGGACCTTGTGACAGCCCAGCCCGGCGCCAGGTTCCATCAAGAGCTCTGGCCGGTCCGATCCAAGGCGTTGACACCGCCTTTGCCACGCGAAATCAGCAGGTTCTCAAGCTTGACCGACCACTGGTCGATCTCGTCGATGATCTTCTTGGTCATGTTGGTCAGGAACATGTGGCCCAACATGAAGAAGACCGCGATGGCCAGGCCGAAGGCGGTGGTGTAGAGCGCCTCGGACACGCCCTGGGCCAGCATCTGGCTCTTGAGTTCGGGGCTGACCGCACCGGTGGCCGAGAAGGCGCTGACCAGCCCGGTGATGGTGCCGAGCAGGCCGAGCAGGGTGGCGATGTTGGCCAGCTGGGCCAGATTGCCGGTGCGCTTGTTGAGGACGGGCACGATCTCCAGCATGGCCTCCTCGACCGCGTTGCGGATCTCGTGCTCGCCGCGGTTGGCACGGGTCAAACCGGCCTTGACCACGCGCGGTAGCGCGGCCGACGGCGCTGCGTTGCAGAGCTTGATGGCCCGCTCGATGTTGTTGGCCATGACCAGCTTCTGCACCTGGGCCATGAAGGCCTCGGCGTTGACGTTGTAGCGGAAAAAAATGAAGAAAATCCGCTCGATGATGATCGCCAGGCCCCAGGCCAGGGTCACGCAGTTGACATAGATGAACGTGCCGCCGGACTCGAAGAAATCGCGGATCTGGCTCAGGAAGCCCTCACCGCCGGCCTCTTCCGCCGCCAGCGCCGTGGCCGGCACCAGCAGCAGCAGGGCCAGGATGGTTTGCCTCGCAACCGATCGTCGCTTCGTCATGATCAACCCTCCGATGCGATGCCGCAACTGCGCGTGCGCTGCCTGGTTCGGTCAGAAAGGTTCCTGTTTCGTGGTCTCGATAATCTTGGGTGCCAACTTCTTATCGATCTGCAAGCCTTCGAAATTCAGGCTGGAACGCGGCAGCAGGTACCAGACCTCGGGCTTCTGGATCTTGCCCTCGACGCGGGTCACCTCATCGATGACCACCTGGCGCACCTGGCGCTTTTTCTTGGCCGCGGCCTGCCCGGCCCCCAGGACCAGGCCGATGGCCAACAGCGGCCCCAGCCACATCCAACGCCTGAACTTTCCGACCATGCTGCCTTTCCTTATAGGCGAAGGGGTGTCGGCCGGTCAAGAAGATCATCGACGCCGACTACTTCTCGTCGCCACCCAGCTTGCCACCCACCGGCGCCGACTCACCTCCGCCGTCCGCCGGCTCATCGGCACCCGGCGGGGATTCTTGACCACTTCGATCGGATTCGGCCGCCTCCGGTTCGTCCTTGCCGCCGCCGAGCTTGCCGCCGCCCGGCTCGTCCTTGCCACCGCCGAGCTTGCCACCGACCGGCCGGGCCTCCTCCTCGGCCTTGCGCTCAGCCTCCTCCTCGGCCTTGCGCTCAGCCTCCTCCTCGGCCTTGCGCCGGGCCTCCTCGGCCTCCTTGCGCTTGCGCTCGGCCTCGCGCTTGCGCCGGCGCTCCTCGGAGCGCAGGGCGCGCTGGTGGCGTTTCTCGCTGCGCTCGATGTAGGTGTCCAGCTTCTCGTACTGCCCGCCGGCCCGGCGATACTTCTTCAAGTACTCGGCCGCCAGCGCGTAGCGCTTGGATTTGAGGGTGTCCGGCACCTCATCGTCCATGTAGAGCAGACCCAGGTTGAGCAGGGCCCGGCGTTCTGCGGGGTCCAGCTCCAGCACCTTCTGGTAGGCCTGCTCGGCCTCCTTGTACTGCTGCGCGCCGCGCAGGGCGTTGCCCAGGTTGAGGTAGGCTTCGGCCCAATGCGGTGCCTGGGCCAGGGCGATGCGGAACTGCTCGACCGCGGCGTCATAGTCGTGGGCCCGGGAGTAGAGCACGCCCAGGTTGTTGTGGGCTTCGGTCAGGCCGGGCTGCAGCTCGACCGCCTTTTCGAACTGTGAGATGGCCGCGCGCATGTTGTCCAGGGCCAGGTAGACGAAGCCCAGCCGGTTGTGTACCTGGGCGTTCTGCTCATCGATGCCCTTGGCCTGCGACAGGATGCGCTCGGCCAGTTCGTGCTTGCCGCGCCGGTAGTAGGTCATGGCCAGGTGAATCATGGCCGGCACGTTTCGTTCGTCCAGCCGCAGCACCCCCTTGGCCTGATCGGCGGCCGCCTCCACGCGATCCATGGCCAGCAGCACGTTGCACAGCTGGTTGCGCAGCCCCAGCTCCTTGGGCGCCTTGCGCACCGCGGCCGCCACCACCTGGTGGGCGCGCTTGGCCTGGCCGCGGCGCAGCAACAGGTTGGACAGGTTGATGACCGTGGCCAGGTGGGTCGGGTCGTTCTGCAAGGCGCGGCGGTAGGCGGACACGGCCTCGTCCGGCCGGGCCTGGCGTTCGAGCAACACGCCGCGGTTGTAGTGGCACTGGGTGCACTTCGGATTGGATTCGGCCGCCTGTTCGACCAGGGCGATGGCGGCGGCCGGATCCGATTCGGCGGTCTGCACCGCCCGCGCCAGCAGCGTCGCCGTCTCCTCGCTGATCGCCAGCTCGTCCGGTGCCTGTGGCTGATCTTCGGCCTGAGTCGCCGCGGCATCGGCATCGCTCAACGGCGCCACTTCGGCCTCCGACTCGTCCGCCTTCGAATCCGCCTGCTCGCCGCCGGCCTGTTCACCGCCGGCCTGTTCGCCGTCGGCCTGTTCGCCGTCGGCCTGTTCGCCGCCGGCCTGTTCGCCGTCGGCCTGCTCGGCTTCCGGTTCGGGCGTGGGCCTGGTCTCCGGCGCCGAGCTGCAGCCGAACGCCAGCGCGGCCAGCAGACCGATCCACCCCAACGGGCTGTTCCAGGGCTTGCGCACGATTGCGTCTCTCCCTTGTGCCACCAGCCGCAGCCTATTTGCCCTCGGGCTTCATCCCGCTGTCGACCACCTGCAGCAGAGGCTGCGGCCCGTGGCGGTCGACCACCAGCGCCTCGGCCGGCTGTTTCTGCAGCGGGTACTTCAGCGGCTCGAACCGATACAGGGCCTCGCGCGACTTCCGCGTCCACTCGTTGACCGCCTTGAACTGCTTGGCCTTCTCCAGCGTCAGGTCGTATGCCGCCACCGCTTTCTTGATCGGCGCCTCGGCGTAGGTCTCCAGCTTGACTTTGTACAGGTCGCACTCTTCGATGCTGAGCCCGCGCGGGCAGGGGGCGTTGATCAGGGACTCGGCGAAGTTCTGGTAGAGATAGCCCAGCCGATAGTAGGCCGCCAGGGTCCACTCCACCCGCTTGTAGTCGAAGACCTCGCGGTAGCGCGACTCCATGTCCTTGAGTCGCTCGGCCTTGATCTCCAGGGTCCGCTTGAGCCGGCGGATGGGCACGTCGAAGGTGATACGCTCGTAGGCCTGCAGCCGATGGTCGGCCAGCAAAAACCGCGCCTTGGCCGCCGCCCCGGCAGCCAGGCCGCCGGCGGGCAGGCCGGCGCGGTCGAACATGTCGATCACGTTGCCGTAAGCGCGGCGGGCGAGCCGGTCGTTGCCCCGCGCGGCCTGGGCCTCTGCGATCTTCATGCTGGCGCGCAACCGCAGCTCCTGCTGGGCCGGGTCGCGCCGGTAGGCGCGCAGGAAGCGCTGGTAGAGCTGGATGACCTCGCGCCAGGCCTCGGCTTTTTCCAACACCACCCCGGCGTGGAAGAAGTTCTGGACGGCGTCGGGCCCTTCGGGAAAGAGCTTGGCGTAACGCTCGTAGGCGCCGGCGGCCCGGCGGTAACGCTGATCGCCCTCGAGCGCCACCGCTGCGTTGTATAACGCGTCGGCCCGGTGCTTCGAATCGGGGTAACGCTCGACCAGGTCGAGGTAGTTCTCGATGGCGCGTTCGAACTGGTAGCTCTGCTCGGCGCTGTAGGCCATCAAGAACAGCGCGTTGTCGGCGAACTCGCTCTTGGGGTACTCTTTGACGATGCGCTCGTAGAGCTTGCCGGCCGACAGCGGCCGGTTGGACCACGTGTAGCACAGCGCGGCGTTGTTGAGCGCCTTGTCCGAGTTCTCACCTTCCGGGTCCTCGTTCACCAGCTTGATGAAGGTCTCGGCCGCCTCGTCGAGCAAGGGGTTGGCCTGCTCGCTCTCGCCCTCGTCGTACAGCGCCTTGCCGCGCTTCATCAGGTTGGAGGCGTGGTTGAACCGCGCGCCGAGTTCGTAGTTCTTGAGGCTCTTCTTCAGCTCGGGATCGCGGGTCAGGCTGGCCAGCTTGCGGCTCCAGTGCTCGACCTGCACCCAGTCCTGGGCGGCCAGGTAGGACTCGATGATCAGGTTGATCGAGCTCGAGGCCAGATCCTCGTCGTCGTAGCGGGCCACGATCTCCTCGAAGCGGCTGCGCGCCTCGTCGAAATGATCGTAGGCGTAGTAGATCTGGGCCGGCCGAAAGGCCATGTTGCCGGTCTCCTCGTCGTTGGGCAGCTTTTCGACGTAGGCGTCGCAGGCGGCGATCAGCTGCTGGCGCAGCGGTGGGATATCCTTGGGCTCAAAGTCGCGATCCTCGGGGCGGTTCTTGCTGGTGTAGATCTGCAGCTCGTCCAATCGGCCGGCCGCGACGGCCTGCTTGACCATGTTCAGCCGGGCCAGCACCACCGCGTTGGCCGCTTCGGCCAGGTACTTGTCGCCGGCGGCGCTGTCGCGCACCAGCGAATAGGCCTCGGCCGCCTCGGCGAACTGCAGCGAGTAGTAGTAGCACTCGGCCAGGTAGTAGCGCAGCTCGTAGGCGTTGCGCGAGCGCGGAAAGCGCTTCAGATACTCGCGGTAGCCCGAGGCGGCCATGGCGTACTGGGAACGGGACTCCTCGGCCTGCTCCTGGCCCTTGAGGCGCTGGGCCAGCATGTGGTGGAACACCGCCGAGTTGTAGAGGGCCTTCTCGGCCAGCTTGTCCGCCTTGGAGACCACCTCCGGGTCGTCCTCGTTGGCCGCGTACCAATCCGAGCCCGGGCCGAACTCGCGCACCAGCCGCTCCTCGGCCGCGGCCGCCTTGTCCCGTTGGCGCAGGCGGTAGTAGCTGTCGATGATGCTGGCCATCAGCTCCGGGTTCTCCGGATGCTTGGGATAGCGCCGCAGTGCCTCCCGGTAAGCCTCGATGCTCTTCTGGTAGCGGGTGTCGATGGCGTAGACCTCGCCCAGCTCGCGGAAGAACTCGCCATCGTACTCCCGCCCGCCGCCCCGGGTATCCATGAACCGCTTGGCGTTCTCGACGCCCGAACCCGCCCAGGTCTCCTCGGCGAAGGAGATGGCCAGGTAGAGCATGGCTTCCTTGCGCAGCTCGGAGCGGGTGACGGCGCCCTCTTCTTCGCTGCCCTCATCGGCCCAGGCGATCAGCCGGTCGAAGTTCTGCACCGCCTCGTCGAAGCGATCGATCTTGTAGTAGGTCCAGGCCAGCTTGTAGAGGGCCTTGTCGAACATGCGGCTGTCCGGATGCTCGAGCACCTTCTCATAGGCCCCGATCGCCAACTCGAGCTTGTCCGGATCCTCGAAGTACAGCTCGCCCAGCCGGGTGTAGACCTCGGGCAACAATTTGCTGTCGCTGAAGCGCTCGACGAAGTCGCGCCAAACCTGTTCCGCCTCGGCCACCTCGTCCTGCTCCTGCAGGCAGTAGGCCAGCAGGTAGTGCGCCCCGTCGAGCAGCTTGTAGTCGGGGAAGTCTCGGATCAGCCGCTGCAGCAAACCGACCGTTCGCTCGAAGTGCGGCTCCGGGGGCACCGGCGCCTGCTTCAGCTCGCCGCTGTGGAAGGCGCGCAGCTTCTTCTCGTAGGCGTCCTCGCGCTTGCCCAGCTCGTACTTGGCGTTCTCGTAGTGCAGCTCGGCCAGCCGCCACAGAGCGCTGGGCGTGTAACCGGGGTCGTCCGGATACTTGGCCAGGAAGCGCTCGAAGACCTCGATCGCCTCGAGCCGGCGCTTGACCTCTTCCTTTTCCATCTCGGCGATGGCCCGTTCGTAGGACTGGACCACCGCTTGCTTCTGCTCTTCGTACTTGCGTTCGACGATCAGCTGGACTTCCTTCTTGTAGGCCCGCGTCTGGGCCTGGAAGTCCTCGACCATCTTCAGCATCTCTTCGAGTTCGCGCGCCTCCTCGGGCGACGGTGCTCCGGCCGGCGGCGCTTCGACCGCGGCGGCCTCGTCCTCGGCGGCGGCTTCGGGGTCAGCCGCATCGGCGGCGTCCGGGTCGGCCGCAGGGGCCTCCGCGTCCGCCGCCGGCCCGGAATCCGGCGGCGGATCATCGGCCGCGTCACCGGCCGGTTGGGCCGAGACCGGCTCGAGCCCGAGGATCAACCACGCCAGGCCGGCCAGAACCGTCCCCGGCCAGCTGGTCCGTCTCCCGCGGCGCGGCGCCGCCCCGATCTCAGTTGACCTCTTCGAGCACACCTTTGAATTCCTCGTGCAAACGCTTGCGCTCGGCCGCCTGCTTGCGGCTCAGCTCGGAGATCTCCTCGGTGGTCTCCATCTTGCGGCTCCAGGCCACGTCGAGCACCCCCACGTCCGCCTCGAGCACCAGCTGGTAGAACTTCTGCCGCACCTCCTGCAGCGCCCGATAGGCCACCTCGCCGGCCAGGTTTTCCGATTCGTTCTCGAGCGCGGACAAGGCGGTCGCATAGGCTTCCAGGTTGCGGCGTTCGCGTTCGGCCTGGGCCTCGAGCCGCTGGGCTTCCTCGGCCACCCGGGTCTCCAGCCGCTGGCGCAGCTCACCGGCCAGCCGCCCGAGCTCATCGACCCGCAGCCGCAGCCGGTCGATGCGCGCGATCATGCGTGTGCCCTCCGCGCCCAACCGGTCGTGGATCTGCTCGGCCAGCTCGCGCTCGATGGCCAGGGCCTCGCTGTAGCGCCGGCGCAGCCGGGCCTCCTGGCTCTCGCCCTCGGCGTCGAGGCCGGCTCGGGACTTTTCGGTGGACAGCTCGTTGCGCAGCGCCTCGAGTTCGCCCTGCAGCTGGTTGACCATCGCCCAGCCGCGACGGATCTCCTCGCGGAAGTCGCGCACCGCCTCCTCGCGCCCGGTCAGCTCGGCCGCGTTTTCGCGGATCCAGTTCTCCATGGCCGACAGCTGGGCCTTCATGCCCTTGAGCGCGATGGTCGACTGGTGGACCGCCTGCTCCAGACCGGCGATGCGCTGGCGCACCCGCGCCTCGCGATCGGCGCTCTGCTGGGCCGAGGTCGACAGCTGGTCGAGCTTGGCCTCCAGCCGCTCGCGCTTGTTGCGGGCGTTGGCGAACGCGCGGCGCTCGTCGGCCGAGACGTGCTCCATGACCACCCGCTCTTCCAGCCGCGACAGGTTGCGCTGGACGATCAGCGTGGCGTTGTTGATTTCGCTGATGCGCTTGGCGCCTTCGAGCAACACCGGAAACAGGTTGATCCGGTCGCCCTCGTCGGCCAGCAGGGTGTCGAGCTGGTCGAGCAACGCGCGCGCCTCGGAGATGAAGCGGCGGCCGGTCTCCAGATCCTTCATCACCCCCAGCGCGGCCGCCATCTCGTCCTGGCGGCTCATCCAGCGCACCGCCACCGAGGGCAGGTAAGCCGATAGGTCGAACGAGTCGAGGTTGCGGCCGGCCACCTCGTTGAAGTAGTGTACCGGGTCCTCGTGGCTGGCGACCAGCTCGTCGAGTTCCTGCTTGACCGAAGCATAGGTACTGCTGACCCGGGCGAACTCCTCGGCCGCCTTTTCGAAGCGGCCCATCTTCTCCATGATCATGCCCTTGAGCAGTCGGGCGCGCGGGACCAGGGTCGAATCGGGGGTGGACACCTCCAGGATCTCGATGGTGCGGAAGGCCTCCAGGAACCAGCGGTTGCGCTCCTCGGCATCCTCCTGCTGCTCGGCCCGCTGGATGTACGTCCAGCAGATCTCGAGCAGGGCCTGATCGAAGCGCGGCGAGGTGTGCTCGATGGCCTGCAAGGCGTCGAGGGCCTCGGCCTCGCGGCCCAGATCGTGTAGCAGCCGCCCGCGGGCCAGTTGGGCCAGCTCGACGACCTCGGCCTGCTCCACCGTCTCGGCCGGCTGTTGGGTCAGCGCCTCGAAAATCGCCAAGGCGCGCTTCAACTCGCCCTGGCGTACCGCCACCACCCCCAGGAAGTAGCGCGCCTGGTGGTAGAAGGGCTGGCCGGGCGACAGGCGGCCGAAGGCCTGGGCGGCCGCCGCCAACCGGTCGCGGGCATACAGGGTCTTGCCCCACAGGTACTCGCCTTCCGGGCTGACGGCGCCCTCGTCGACCAGCAGGGTGTGGAAGTGATCGACCTTGTCGTAGTCATCGATGCGCAGCGCGATCTGCATCAGCCGGATCAGGGCCAGCCGGCGGTAGGAGCGCGAACGCGCTTCATCGAGCACCCGCCGGTAGTACTTGCGGGCGTCGATGTAGTTCTCGTTGAAGTAGAGCGACTCGCCCAGGTTGTAGAGCGCATCGGCGTAGCCGGCCCGATCGCGGTTGGCCGGATTGTCGACCAGATCGTGGAACACGATCGATGCGCGTACGTAGTCCTTCAACAGCATCAGCGCCTGGCCGTCGTTGAGCCGTTCCTCGAAACGCCGGGTGCTGGTGGCTTTTTTGCCGCGCTGCAGGTATTCTTGCTGGATCAGGCGGGCCTTGGCCTCGATCAGCTCGACCTGCTCGGCCACCCGATCGAGATCGGAGGCCACATCGGCCGTCGCCGGGCGAACGGCCCCGAACAGGACCAGCCCCCAGCACAGCGCCCCGACCCATGCGCTGATCGCCACGCGCCTCACTCGGCCTCCTCGGCCTTCTGTTGCAGGGTCCGCGCCTTTTTCGGAGTCAGCTTCTCGATCTCGATATCGTAGCGCACGGCCGGCCGATCCTCGAGCTTGGTGGTCACCCCACCGCGCTCGAAGGCCACCACCTTCAGCGTGATGATCTTGCCCTCCTCGGCGGTGAAGGTATAGCTCGACGTGACCGTGAACTTGTAGCCCTTGACGTACGAGAAGAACCCGTAGCCCTGGCCCTTGAACACCATCTGCACGGCGATGTTGTGGTTGCCGGGCACGATGTTGGCCGAGTGGATCTCGCGCTGCTCGATGTCGTCGAGGTTGCCGTCGACGTCGACCTTCTTCCAGATCGGCACCGTGTCGAGCGCGTACTGCACCGAGGCCAGCTTGAACGAGCCGCCCATCTCGTTGCGGTGGACGATGACCGCCCGCGCACCGGCGCCGATGGCGCCGGTGACCACGGTCTCCTGCAGCTGCATGATGCGGGCCTTGGTGCGGAAGATCTTCTCCTTCAGCTCATTGACCCGCTCCTCGAGCCCGCGCAGCTTCAGCTCCTGAACCTCGCCCGCGGTGGCTCCGTCCGCCGCCGGCCCGGCCGCGTCCTCGGCCGGCTCGGCGGCCGCGCCCGACTCGACCCCGGCCGTCTCCGCTTCCGCGCCCTCGTCCTGGGCCGGTGCCGGACCGGCCGCCGCCAGCAAGCACAGCCCGCCCAATGCCACCCCGAACCATCCTGGCGCCTTGATCATATTCGCGACCTCCGCGACCGGGTCGGCCGCCGCACACCCCTAGCCCTTCACCGTCCGCCCGGAAAAAACCAATGATTTCAGCACACCGGACGCTCATAGTTAGCGCAGCTGACCCACCCGTGTCAAACCTTTTCCCGCACCCGGCCGCAACCGCCGCCGCTGCCCGTCGCGGCGGCCCGCCGGATTCGGTGCAAGAGTCGAAACATTTTAGGCATGCCCCTCGAGAGCCCACCGTGATCGGAGTCACGGTTCGCGGCGGTCGGCTCAGCACCGCTCGAGCCGACTCGAGAGCCTCTTAGCGACCCTTCTTCAATTCCTGGAGCACCAGCTTGGCGATGGCCTTGAGGGTGTCGAACACGCCCCAGCCGGTGGCCGCGATGGACTGGAACTCGGGAACGCCGTCGCTGTTGATCAGCCGCGACAGCTCTTCGACCTGGGCGGCGTTGGGCAGGTCGCGCTTGTTGTACTGAATGACATAGGGAATCTGCTTCAGATCGTAGCCTTGCTCGGCCAGGTTGACCCGCAAATTCTCCATGCTCTCCAGGTTGGCCTCCATGCGCTCGAGCTGTGAGTCGGCGACGAAGACCACGCCGTCGACCCCCTTCAGGATCAACTTGCGGCTGGCGTCGTAGAAGACCTGGCCGGGCACGGTGTAGAGATGGAAGCGGGTTTTGAAGCCCCGGATCTCGCCGAGGCTCAGCGGCAGGAAGTCGAAGAACAAGGTCCGCTCGGTCTCGGTCGCCAGCGAGATCATCTTGCCTTTGGCTTCCGGGTTGGTCTTGGCGTAGATGTACTGCAGGTTGGTGGTCTTCCCGCACAGGCCGGGCCCGTAGTACACGATCTTGCAGTTGATCTCGCGGGAAGAGTAGTTGATGAAGGACATGTCGGAGACCTCGGCCGTCCTCTGTCAGACTCAATCGCTGAACAGGTTGTCGATGTCCTCGTCGGTGATTTCCGCGAACGGGGAACCAGCCGCCGGGTCTTCGATCTTGCGCAACAGGTTTTCGAAGATGGCCGAAAGCTGCTGGGTGGCGCGCTTGACGCGCAGCCGCACCAGCCCCAGTGACGATCGGGAGTCGAAGATCACCACCAGGATGACCCGGCCGGCCACGATCGAGATGTGCAGATTGTCGCGCTCGCCCTCGTGGAAGAGGATCGAGAACTCCTTCTCGCCGATCAGCTTGGCCAGCCCGCCGGTGGCCGCGATGTTGCCGGCGGTCAACGATGCCAGGGAGGTGGTGTCGAGGTTCTCGGTCTCGCCCGCGCTGGCGATCAACTGACCGTTCTTGTCGACCAGGAAAACGACCTTGGCGTTGGCCTCGCGGCACAACTGATCACAGATGGCGGTGATCTGGTTGAACTCCTGCTCGTACATCACCATCTGGGGACTGACCATGCGATCCTCCCGGAGCCCTTCCACCGGCCCACCGGCGCATGCCGCTTTTCGCTGCCAACCAGCCGATCCAGCAACCGCTCTCATGCGGGCGCGTCGCCTCCCGGCGGACGAATCCCACCTCCAGCAGCCGGCTCGGCGAACGGCGAGACCGGACTATATCCGTGGGCTTCGGGGGGTGTCAAGCCATTTGTCGGTACGCCGGCGGGTGCCTGCGGTCCCGCCGCACGATTGCTACCGAGCGGGAACGCAGCCGAATTTCTCCCTTGACAGCGTGGGAGGCCGATTGTAATGGAGCCCCGGGCGAGGCCCCCGATCGTTCCCGCCCGCACCCTGTGTTCTAGCAAAGGAGTCCACATGCACGAAGTCAGATTTCACGGTCGCGGCGGTCAGGGTGCGGTCACCTCGGCCGAGCTGCTGGCCCAGGCGGCCATCGACGACGGCAAGCACGCCCAGGCCTTCCCGAGCTTCGGCCCCGAGCGCCGCGGCGCGCCGGTGATCGCCTATGCCCGGGTGGATGAAAAACGCATCCGCAACCGCACCGCCATCCAGGAGCCCAGCCTGGTCATCGTGCTCGACCCCTCCTTGCTGGAGCTGGTCGAGGTGGATCGCGGTCTGCAGCCGGACGGCGTGCTGGTGCTCAACAGCTCGCGCTCGCTCGAGCAAATCCGCGAGACCTTCGGCTACAAGAGCCGGCTGGCGGTGCTCGATGCCAACCACATCGCCCGCGAGGAGATCGGCCGGGTGATCACCAACACCACCATGCTGGGCGCAGCCCTGGCCGCCGACCCGATGGTGCCGACCGACAAGCTCGAGCAGCAGCTCGAGCAACGTTTCGGCCGGCTGGCCGCCAAGAACATCAACGCGTTCCGCCGGGCCCAGCAGGAGGCCGCGGTGGCCGACGCCGTGTGAGCAGGAGGAAGCAGTGAAGCCACAGAGCGGCAAGCCGAAGTGGGAAGAGCTGGCGGTGGGCGCCGCGGTGACCATACCCGGCAGCGCCCGCGCCACCCGCACCGGTGACTGGCGATCCGCGCGGCCGGTGTGGAAAAACGAGCTGTGCATCCAGTGCGGGCTGTGTGTGATCTACTGCCCCGAGGGCTGCATTGCATTCCAGGCCGACGGCTATCCGGCCGCCGACCTCGACTACTGCAAGGGCTGCGGCATCTGCCCGCAGGAGTGCCCGACCGGCTGCATCGCGATGCAGGACGAGGAGGAGTGATGGAAAAACGAGTCGGCATGGAGGCGTCCATCGCCATCGCCGAGGCAGTCGGCCTGTGCGATGCCGACATCGTGGCCGCCTACCCGATCACGCCCCAGACGCACATCGTCGAGCACTTGTCCGAGATGGTGGCCGACGGTGAGCTGAACGCCTCGTTCGTGCCCGTCGAGTCCGAGCACTCGGCCATGTCGGTCTGCTGCGGCACCGCGGCCGTCGGGGCCCGGACCTACACCGCCACCGCCTCGCAGGGTCTGGCGTTGATGCACGAGATCCTGTTCATCGCTTCGGCCATGCGGCTGCCCATCGTGATGTCGGTGGCCAACCGCAGCCTGTCGGGCCCGATCAGCATTTGGAACGATCACTCGGACATCATGACCGAACGCGACATCGGCTGGGTGCAGATCTTCGCCGAGAACGCCCAGGAGGCTCTCGATCTGACCATCTGGGCCTTCCGCTTGGCCGAGGATGAGCGGGTCTCGCTGCCCACCATCGTCAACTTCGACGGCTTCATCCTGTCACACACCATCGAACCGGTGGTGCTGCCGGAGCGCGAGCGCGTGCAGGCCTACCTGCCGGCCTTCGAGCCGCTGCAGCGGCTCGACGTCGACGCGCCGGTGTCGATGGGCCCGGTGGGCATCCCCGACATCTACACCG
>CAYVQE010000010.1:0-87868 GCA_964454005.1 uncultured Myxococcales bacterium | reverse complement strand
TTCTCCTCCGGGCCGTCCTGCTTCGGTCGATAGACCTTGAAGTCGGCCGGGTTGGAGCTCGAGCAGTCCTCGTCGGCGTCGCAGACACCGTCGCCGCAGTAGCTGGTCTGGGTGCCGATGAAGTCGCTGATGAATGTCTGGTAGGCGTCGGCCCGGGTGCTGACGCCGTACTGGGCGCAGTAGGAGTCGCCGTAGGAGGTGACGCCGCCCAGGTAGGCCACCCCGTCGCGCTTGACGAAGGCCGGACCGCCGGAGTCGCCGAAGCAGGGGCCGCCGTCGTTCTGCACGTAGTAGATCTGGCTGGCCGCCTGGATGTGATCCAGCACGCCGTCGATCTGCAGCTTCTGGTCGTAGTTGCCGTGATCGGCTCGGCGACCGGCTCTCCGACTCGCCGCAAATCGTTGTGGTCTCCGCGAGCGAAGATTGTCCCGAAGGCGAACCGCCATGATGGAATCCATAGCCGAATCGCTCTTACCGGTCGAATCCGGTCGGAATTGGCGTGAAGGGGGTATCCACTTCGCTCCCGTTTGGATTGCGGGCAGTTAGCTCTGCCCTCGACCTCCCACGAGTTGACGGTATGGAGTGCACGCGGTCTGCACAGCTTGCTGGAGTAGCCGGTAGAACAGGAGGCCGCGCGCCTTGGACGTGCGGCGGTTGAAACGGAACGTGTACTCGTCGAGGTAGTAGTCGAGATGCTTGTTGCTCACAGCCCCTTGATGCGTGCCCAACAGCCACCGCTTCAGGAGGGCGGCTATCCGGTGGACTCCCGGCATCGCCACGTGCGCGGGATCCCCGGAGGCCGACAGAATGGTCTTCTCGTGGATGTAGTCTTGCCGAGACAAGCTTGCATACCCTGGCCAACCGTCCGTCTGGACGACCGAGCCCGGGACGACGACGTCGCGCACGAAAGGTACGAGGCTGTCGCCGGAGACATCGGGGACCTGCCGAAGCCGAACCCGCCCGAAGCCCTTCGGCTCGTGAACTTCGATGGCTACGACGACGATCGCCTTCTTCTCCGTGTACCGGCCGCTGACGCCTTCCTCCTCGCCACCAACATATGTCTCGTCGACCTCGACTCGTCCGCTCAGGCGGTCGCGCCCTGGGCGCACCATCGCACGTCGCATCTTGTGCAGCCAAGCCCAGGCCGTTTGGTAGCTCCCGAGCCCCAGAAAGCGCTTGAGCCCCAGCGCGTTGCCGCCGAACTTATGGCTCGTCACGTACCACATCGCCTGGAACCAAACCCGAAGAGGCTTCCGCGTGCCCTCGAAGATCGTGCTGGCGGTCACAGAGACCTGCCGCTGGCAGGCTGCGCACTGGTACAGGCCTCGGGCGGTCTTCCACGCGGTCGTCCCGCCGCAGGCTGGGCAGATGAACCCACTCGGCCACCGGAGCTGCGCAAGGTACGCGGAGCACGCCTTTTCCGAGCTGAACCACGCGTCGAACTCCTGAAGCGTCCGCGGGTAGTCCACGCCGCCGACGGGATGACTGCTTCGATCGCTCATACATGCATGATATCCTTACGGGAGCGAAGTGGATACCCCCTTGGCGTGATACACTGGTCCGGTCGGAGTTTTTGTAAGGGTATCTTGTTTTTTTATTATCATTTCCTTGACAGTATTGGCCTTCCGTGTTTTCTTGCCATTAACAAAAACACGAGGAGGAGCTATCAATGGCCACGAAGAAGGCCGCCAAGAAGGCCACGAAGAAGTCCGCCAAGAAAGGTGCCGCCAAGAAGACGGGCGCCAAGAAGACCAGCCGCCGGGGTCGGGCTGGCTACAGCCAGGCGGAGCGGGAGAAGCTGCTCGCCCAGTACGACGCCAAGCGCGCCAGCGGCATGAACGCCCAGGAGGCGGCCAAGGCGCTGGGGGTGTCCTACCTCAGCCTGCTGCGCTGGCAGAAGACCGCCGGCGGCGAGGCCGCCAAGCCCGCCAAGCGGGGCCGCAAGCCGGGCCGCAAGCCCAAGGCCGCCCAGCCGCAGGGCCGTCAGGCCAAGGCCAAGACCGCCAGCCGCAAGGTGCGCTCCACGCGGCAAAAAGCGCGCAAGGCCGCCGGGGGTGCCTATACCCTGACCATCGAGGGCCAGGGCACCAATATCCGGAAGGACATCGACGAAGACATCATGAGCCAGATCGTCAAGATGGTCTTCTGAGACGCGCTGCGGCATCCCAGCGGCTCGCGGTGGCGGATGGGGAGCTGGCATGGACGAAGACTGGCGAGCCGAGCAGGCCACTTACACCGGACAGATGATCGACGACATCGCCCGCGCCTTCGACGGCAGCGGCGAGCGGCGCAAGCAGGTGCATCAGGTGCTGGCCGCCGCCTACCGGGCCGGGGTGGTGCCCTTTCTGATGTACCGCGAGGTGGCCGACATGTACCTCGCCCAGCTCGAGGACATCCGCGAGCTGCTCGAGAGCCTGCGCAAGCGTGGCGACCGCGGCCAGCGCGCCCGCCGCCTGGAACGCGGTGCCCTGTTCTGCGAACGCCTGGCCCAGATCATCGAGGCCCTGCGCGACAAGACCGAGCAAGGCCGCCAGGACTGACCCGGTCGATCGACGCGGCTGGCTCGTTTCAGCGCGCCAGCTCCGCCGCCAGCTTGTCGCGGGCTGCCGTGATCCGCTTGCCGATGCGGCGGCCGGTCACCAGGGCGTTGATCGTCAGCACCAGGGCGACGATGCCGATGCCCCACTGGGCCCTGGTCAGGGCGAAGTCCTGCTTGAAGGCCATCAGGGCGGCCCCGGCCAGCAGGACCAGGGCCAGGTAGATCATCCAGTTGAGCTTGCCCACGGCAGCGGCCACCGCGTCGCTGCCGCGGCCCAGGTTGCCCTCGCGGCCGGCCACGCCGTTGTCGAAGGCCTCGCGCAGGCCGCGATCGTCGCGCATGCCCTGGGTGTAGGCCTCGAGCAGGGACTTGGTACCACGGCAGACCGGAGCGTTGGGCGCCACGCTGGCCAGCTTGACGGCCCGATCGGTGTTGTCCGCGGCCACCAGCTTCAGGATCTGCGCGGTTAAGACGGGCGCGTTGAGGTTGACCTTGAACATCAGCCAGAACAGCGGCACTGCGGTGACGACGGCCGCTGCAGCGGCCAGCCCGGTGACCCAATCCAGTGGAAACGGCATCCATCTCCTCCTCGTGTCGGTGGTGTTCATCCCGAAGCGGTGAACAGCGCCAGGCAGGCCGCCGTGACCCGGCGGCCCAGCCGCAGGCCGACCAGGGCCTGGTGCACCCGCTCGGCATAGGCGCTGATGTCGTCGGCCCCTTCCGCCGGTTCTTCGAACAGGCGCTGCAGGTGACCGGCGGCGGAGTATGTGGCGCGCAGCAGGGCCGGCCGGTGCGGCCCGAGTTGACCGCCGGCCGGCAGGCCGCGGGCCTGCTCGGCGGCCCGGGCGATGCGCTCCGCGTCCAGCCGGCCCAGCCGCGGGGCCTGCGGTCCGCCGGCTTTCTCCAGCACCCGGGCCAGATCGTCCAGGTGGACCTCTAGCCCGGCCAGCGTCGCAGCCAGGCCCTCGAGTTCAGCCGCCAGCGCGGCCGGCTGCCATTGGCGTTCGCGGTCTTCCAGCGCGCCGGCGCAGGCCTGCAGGCGCTCCAGCGCGTTCGGGGTCGCCGCGGCCAGCGCCCGCAGCCCGATCTCCAGGGCCCGATCGTAGCGCGCCGCGGCCAGGGCCTCGTCCAGCTGGCGGCGGTGGGGCATGTCGTTCATGGGCTTTCCCCGATCTCGGCGTCGGCCGTCTGCATACTCCGGATCCGGTGAAGAATCAACTCCCCAGCGGATCCGGGTTGCGGCTGGCGGGCCGAAGTGGGAAAAGAATGGGGCGCGTCAGGAGGGAAACCATGGCCGGGGCGGATGGAACCGCCAGGCGGGACGAAGGCCCGAACGGACAGACAACGCGGCGACGCCTGGGGCGGCGGCTGGCCCTGTGGTTGCCGCTGGGCTTGCTGCTGGTGGTGGCCGGTCTGGTGATCGCGGTGTTGGGGGCGGTCGAGGCGCTCGAGCGGCCGGTGGTGCGCGAGCGCGCGCTGGCGCGGGTGGCAGCGGCCACCGGCCTGCAGCTCGAAATCGACGCGGCGGCCTTGTCGCTGTTTGCCGGGATGGAGCTGGGCGGGCTGCGCTTGCGATCGCCGGCGGCCGATGCCCGCTTCGTGCCCCACGTGCTGGAGATCGACGAGCTGGAGGTCGGTTGGGGTCTGGGCGGTTTGCTGGCCGGCCGGCCACGGCTGGCACCGGTGCGCATCCAGGGGCTGCGCTTGCACCTGGTGCGCGACGCGGCCGGGCGCAGCTCGCTGGACCGGTTGCTGCCGCCGGCGGATCGCGGGGCGCCGGAGCAAGAGCCGAGCGCCGAGCTGGCCGAGCCGGTACCGCTGTCGGCGCTGCTGGAGCGCGGCCTGCCGCCTCTGGCGGTGGTCGATCTGGACATCTCCGGGTTGGAGGTGGAGCTGCTCGAGGTCGACGGCGATCGGCTGCGGCGCCGCATGCGGTTCGGCCCGCTGGGCGTGGCCGGGCGGCTGAGCACGCTCGGCGGCGGACTCGACTGCGCCCTGCGCGCCGGCGGTCTGGCAGCGGAAGGCGTGCAGCTGGTGATCGAGCGGAATCCGGGGACGCCGGCGGCCCGGCGGCGTACGGCCCGCCTGGCGGCCGCGCTCGAGCTGGAGTCGACGGCGCCCGGCGCCATCGGGCTAAAACTCGAAGCCGCCATCGAGCACCAGGAGCTGGATCCGAACTGGCCGGCGAGCGGCCCGCTGGCGCGGCTCGCCGTCCGGCTGGACTTCGACGCGGAGGCCGGCCGGACCCGGCTGCGCGCCGCCGATCTCGATCTACTGGACGGAGCGGTACGCGGTGAGCTGGATGCCAGCCTGCTCGACCGCGGGCCGGGCGCGGACCCGCTACCGGTGCTGGATCGCGTGCGGCTGGTGGCCGACAGCGAGGCGGTGCCCGGCCTGGACCGGCTGCTGCCGGCCGGTATGGAGCTGCGCGACGGCCACCTGGAGTTCGAAGCCGCTGATCTGCGGCCCCCGGCCGCCGGCGATCTGCCCGGACGGGGTCGCCTGGCGCTGAAGGCGTCGGCGGCCGCGGCCGATCTGGCAGCTGCTGGTCAGCGGCTGTCGCTGGAGCGAATCGAGGGCCGGCTCGACGCCGAGCTGGGGGCCGCGGCCGGCCCGGCGCTCGAGTTCGAGCTGACCGCCGAGCGGCTGGAACGCACCGGGCCGGCATCGGCCGCGGCGGAGGGACTAGAGGTCTCGTTCGACGTCGAGCAGCTGCGACCGGCGCTGGCCGATCCCCTGGCCAGCCGGGGGCGCTTCGCCTTGAACGCGGCCGCCCGCAAGCTGACGGCGAGCGCAGGCGATCGGCGCGCGACGGTGCGCGGCTGGCGTCTCGAGGCGGCCGGTCGGCTCGATGGCGGGCCGCCGTTCGCGGCTCACGGCCGCATGCCGGTGTCCGAAATCGCGCTCGACGGCGGGCGGGCCGGCCGCGCCGAGCTGCATGGGCTGCTGCTCGGCTGGCGGCTGAGCGGGCTGCAGCCCGATTTCAGCGCGCCGGCGGAGCTGGCCGTCGAACTCGACCTGGATCGGCTGCACGCGGACGGCCGCGGGCAGAGGCTGCGGCTGCGCGGGCTGGACGGCGAGTTCACCGCCGTGGTGCGCGGGCCGACCGCGCTGGACGTGAAGCTGGCGTTGCCGATCGCCAGGCTGCGGGCTGTGGCCGGCGGCGACCGGATCGATCTGCGCGAGCTCGAACTGGCGCTCGACGCTGAAAATCTGAGCTGGCCCGCGGGTGAGCCGGCGCGCGCCAGCGGCCGGCTGCGGCTGCGGCCGGCGGTGCGCCGGCTGGAGGCCCGTACGCCCGGTCTGGCGGCAACGGCCCGCCGGGCCCGGCTGGATCTCGAGCTGGCCTTGGCCGGCGGCTCGCCGGCAGCTTTGTCCGGCGGCCTCGACTGCGGTCGCCTGGCGGCGACCGACACCCGCACCGCTGAGCGCCTGCTGGCCGCCGAAGGGGTGCGGCTGGACTGGCGCACCAGCCGGCTGCTGCTCGACCTGCAGCGGCCGGCACGCTCGCGGCTGGCCGTGCGCATCGGCGGCCGGATCGATCGGGTGCGGCCGGGAGCCGGCAACGGCTTTTCGCTGCGCCGGATCGACTGGCGCATCGCCAGCGGTGGCCTGTACGGCCGGCTCGACAGCCGGCTGGAGGTCGCGTTGGCCGAGCTGCAGCTCGACGGCCGCCGTCTCGAAGGCGAGCTGAACGGCCGCTTGCAGACCGATTGGCAGCCGCGGCCCCCGCGGCTGGTCACCTCGCTGGCGGTCGGCGGTCCGGCCGGGCCCCGGGTCGAGCTGGAGGTCGATGGGTCCTTCGACCCGGCAGAGCGCCGGCTGCAGCTGTCGAGCCGCGGCCGCTTCGAGCGCCTGGGTCCGCTGGAGGCGTTGCTGCCCGCGGCGCTGACCCGAAGGCATCGCCTGGACTGGCAACGGCTGGGGCTGCGTTTCGAGCAACGCGGCTGGTTGGCCGGGGTGGTGCGCGGCTTTGCTGGCTGGCGGCCGCGGTTGGCCGCGGAACCGCTGGCGCGGGCCGAGGGCGAGCAGCAGCTGGAGCTGGTCGTCAGCGGTCTGGATTACGGCGGCGCCGGGCTCGAAATGGACAGCCCCGAACTGGCTTTGAAGCTGGACGGTCGGCGCGGGCAGGAACGGCTGCGGGCCGAGATCAGGCTGGACAGCCCGCGGCTGGCGGTGGTCACCCGCTCCGGGCCCGAGGCGGCGGAGGAGCGGCTGAGCCTGACCGGCCTGGGGTTCGGCGCCGAGTTGGCCGGCCGGGGTCGCCCGGACAGCGGCCGGGTGCAGCTGCAGCTCGAATTCGATGCGGACCGGATCGAGCAGCCCTGGCTGGCCGGCTACCCGATCGGCCAACTGGCCTTGCGGGCCCGCGGCAGCCTGGAGCGGCTGGAGGCGCTGCGCGTCGAGGAGATCGCCCTGGACAACCCGGCCGCTGGTACCCGCCTGCGGCTGCGGGCGGCGGTCGATCGGTTGCGCCAGCGGCTGGCGGCCGCGGTCGCCCCGGCCGCGGGCGAACCGGCGGATGACCGCTCCGAGCGGATCCCGGGCCGCCAGGCGCTGACCCTCAGCGGGGAGTGGACGCAGCGGCTCGACGGGCTGGGCCTGCTGGGCCCGGATGCCGAGCTGGCCGGTACGGTGCGGCTGCCCTTCGAGGTGGAGTCGGGCGATCTGAAGACCTTCCGGCTGGCCGGTCTGATCGAGTGCACCGAGGTGCGCGCCGAACTGCCGGACGCCGGACTCGAGTTGGACGGCCTGAGCGGCCAGATCCCCATCATCGAAGACGTGGCGCTGCGGTCGGGGGCGGCGCCCGCGCTGCTGCCGGGCCCGCCGGGCAATCCCTATGCGCGGGCGCGTTTCACCGACGTGCATCCCTTCCTGCGCGGCGACCACTACCTGGCGCTGGAGCGGCTGAGCGTCGCCGGGCTGGAGCTGGGACCGCTGGCCGGCAACCTGCGCATCAGCTGGGACACCTTCGCCGTCGATCAGCTCGAACTGGGCGCCGGCGGCGGGCGGGTGACCGGCCAGCTGGTGGCCGAGGGTCTGGGCGGCAAGCCGGTGGTGCACTTCAAGGGCAACGCCACCGGCATCCGGCTGAGCGGCGGCGAGGCTGTGCTCGACGCCAACGCCAACCTGCGCTTTCAGCCGGATCCGCTTGGGCTGTCGGGGCGGGTGCAGGTGGTGCGCATCAGCAGCCAGCACCTGCTGGCGGCACTGGACTGGATCGACCCCTATCGGGAAAACCCAGACATCAACAAGATCCGAATGGCCCTGAAGATCGGCTACCCCGAATACGTCCGGATCCAGATGCGGGACGGCTTGCTGTCAGCCGCCATCGAGCTCGGCGGCGTGGCCGGCGTGGTGCGCATCGACGAGATCCGGGGCATCCCCTTGGGACCCATCCTGGAGCGCTACATCGCCACGGTGCTGGATGGAGGAGGCAAACCATGACGGGTCGTCGCTTACGGATCGCGTCGCTGCTCGGCTGCGCGGCGTGGCTGGCGATCGCCAGCGGTTGCATATCGGCACCGGACGTGGTGCTGGTCGACCACAAGACCGCCCTCGAGCTGCAGGCCAGCGGCCAGCATCCCCAGCTGGAGGCCGAACTCGAACGGGCCGGCATCCAGAACAAGGTCGAGGACATTCCGGCCGGTGAGCTGCCGCCCGGCCGGCTGGGCGCGGTGGCCCGGCTGGTCAGCGCCGAGCGCTCCGACGCCGAGCGGATCGACGCGCTGCTGCGGACCCACTGCATCGGCGAGGGTCTCGACGGCTTGCTGCGGCGCACGCCCGAGCACTGCAGCGGTGAGGTGGAACCGGCCCAGGTGACCCGGGCGGTGGAGCGCGCCAATCTGCACCGGCGCCAGGTGTGGCGCTTTTTGCAGCAACAGGTCCCGGACGCCGATCCGCAGCAGGTGCGCCGGGCCTGGATCGAGCGCCACCGCCAGCGGGTGGTCTGCGGTGGCTGGGTCGAGGTGGCCGCCGGCCGCTGGGAGGCCAAGAAGTGCTGAGCCGACTGACCATGGTCGCCTGGCTAGGTCTGCTGCTCGCCGCAGCGACGCCGGCGGCGGGCGCCGCCGGATCGGCCGAGGCCGGACTGCGCCAGCCGGTGCGGCTGACCGCCGGCAGCGACAACCAGATCATGGGTCGGCTGGCGCCGGATGGATCGGCCCTGGTCTTCGTCAGCGATCGCGACGCCACCGCCGAGCTGTTCATCCAGCAGCCGGTGGCCAGCGGCCCGCGGCGGCTGATCGACAGCGACGCCGATACGGCCTGGCCCCGCTTCAGCCCGGACGGGCGCTGGCTGGTCTACATCTCGCATCGGGCGGACGCGGCCGGCGACGTCTGCCTGTGGAACGTGGCCGAGCAGCGGCGGCGCTGTCTGACCGGGCTGGACGGCGCCGAGCGCCAGGCCTTGTGGCTGGATGACGAGCGGCTGGCCGTGCTGCGGCGCGAAGGGCTGCACGGCGATCTACGCCTGCGGCAGCTCGATCTGGCCGGCCGGCCGGGTCCGGTGTTGCTGGAGCGCAACCTGATCGGCCCGGCGCTGTCGCCCGCCGGAAAATGGTTGGCCTACGTGCCGCTGGAGCGCACCGCCCAGCGGGTCGGGGTGGCCTTCGCCGGGCGCTCCGGCAGCGCGCTGGCTTTTCAGCGCCTCGACCGGCAGAGCCAGCCGGTCCGCTTCCGGCCCGATCTGCCCGGCGCCGTCGGCTATCCGGTCTTTTCCCGCGACGGTCGCTTCTTGTACTTCTCGCAGTACCTCAACGACACCAACGGCGACGGCACCATCGACGGCAACGACAACAGCGTCTTGTTCCGGGTCGGCTTCGCGGCCGGCACCGCCCGGCCGATCAACGGCCGGCCCGAGCAGCTGACCAGTGCGCGCTGGAACTGCCGCTACCCGGCGCCGACCGCCGAGCGGCTGATGATGACCTGCTCGCACCACGGCTCGCTGGACATCTACAGCCTGCCGCTCGACGGGGCGGTGCCACCGGGCTGGGATGGCGAGCGCCTGTGGGCCGAGGTGCGCGTCGCCCGCGATCACTGGACCCAGCTGCTGTTGCTGGCCCGGTTGGATGGGCTGCTCGGGACCGCGGTCGAACGTATCCGGGTGGCGCAGCGCATGGCCGTGTTGCACCTGGAGCTGCGCGAGTACGCTTCGGCCCGCTTCTACTGCCGGCGGGTGGCCGCCCTGGCCGAAGGCGAACGCCAGCCGGCCGCCTGGGCGGCGTTGGTGAGCGAGCTGGCCGCCCACCGGCGCCAGGATGTGGCGCTGACCCGCGGCCAGCTGAGCGAGCAGTACCTGGGCGCCGAGGCCGAACGCCTGCAGCGGTTGCGCGAGCTGGATCTGGCCGGGCTGCCCGACGTGGCGGCGCTGCACCGGGCGGTGCTGAGCGAGATCCTGGACGACGTGGGCCGCAAGGCCGAGGCCGGCCGGCAGCTGGCGCAGCTGGACCCGGCCGAGCTGACCGAGCCGCTGGTGGTGCGCCTGGTGGGCCAACGACTGCACCAGTTCTACGCCCGGCTGGCCGATCGCGAGGCGCTGGTGGCGCTGGAGCGCGAGCTGGCCGGCCATCCGGCGCTCGATCCGTTGCGCCGGCTCCACCACGCCGAGCGGCTGGTGGCCGAACTCGGTCGCGGCCTGCCGCCGGCCGAGCGCCGCGCGCGGTTGGCGGCCGAACGCGAGGCGCTGGCGCCGGATTCGGCGGCCGCGTTGATGGTGGACGCGCAGCTGTGGCTGCTGCGGCTGGGCGAACTCGACGAGGAAGAGGTGCGGGCCGGCCTGTTCGACCTCTACAAAACCAACCGAAAGTTCGACCGGCGCCGGGCTCTGGTGCTGGCGGTGGTGCGCACCGCGTCGCGGTTGGGCAACGCCTACCTGCAGTACCAGTTCACCACCTCGTGGGCCAGCTGGTTGAAGCGTGCCCATCCCGAGCGCAAGTACGCCGAGGCGCTGTACCGCCGGGTGGTGCTCGAACGGGCTTACGAGGAGTTGGCCGACGGCGAGGTGGCCGAGGCGCGCGGCTATTTCTACGGCACCACGTTGCAGACCGGATCGCTCGAAGCCCACGTCGGTTTCATCGAGGCCGCGCTGCGCGAGGGCAAACAGGATCTGGACAGCGTCTACCAGCGGCGCTTCCGGCGCACGCCCGACCATCCCGAGCACCTCTTCGTCCAGGCCTACCGCATCGCCCGGCAGCTGCCGCCGCCGGCGCAGCCGCAGCGCTTCGCCCGCGAGGTCGACCGGGCGCTGGCCCTGCTGGCGAGGGTGGAGCGCGCCCGGCCGCGCGCGCTGGCGGTCCACCAGCTCAAAGGGGCGCTGTGGCACCTGCGCTTCCGGCGCAGCGGTGACCGCGGGGCGGCCATCGACGCCCACCGCGAATACCTCCTGGCGCTGGACCTGGCCCGAGACAACCCGCGGGCCCGCGCCGCCCTGCTGCACCAGCTCGGCCTGCTGCAGTCGGCTCTGGGCAACCACCGTATCGCGCTCGGACATCTGCGACGCCGCGATCGGTTGCCCCATGTGCGGCCGCTGGGCGAGCTGAGCGCCAGCCTGGCCCGGGCCCGCAGTGCCTTCCACAGCGGCGAACCCGAGCAGGCGGTCGCCCAGGCGCGCCGCGCCCTGGCCCTGATCGAGCGCCACGGCGATCTGGGCCGCTTCCGGCCGCTGGCGCTGGACCGCTTGGCGCTCTATCTGCAGGTGGCCGGCGAGCCCGCACCCGCGCTGAAGTGCTACACCGAGCTGCAGGCCTTGATCGCCGACGGTGCGCCGCTGAACCGCCTCAAGGCCCATCTGGCCACCGCCGGCGCGGCGCTGGCCGCTACCGACGCACAGCGGGCCCGGCGCGAGCTGGATGCGGCGGCCGGTCTGCTGGAGGCGCCGGCGGGCGAAGTGGAGCCGGAGGGCCCCGACTGGCACGATCCCTGGGCTGCGCTGCGGCCGCGGCCGCGCGACTACGCCCTGCTGCTGGCCGGCCTCGAGTCCCAGGCGGCCCGGCTGGCCGGCGACTGGGAGGCCGCCCGGGAGGCCCTGCAGCGGCGCCGGACCTTGCTGGCCGAGCGTCTGGCCGCCGGCGATCTCGACGACGACGTGCTCGAGCTGGCCCGGGTGCAGCTGCAGCTGGCGCGCCTGGCCCGGCGCAGCGGTCAGCCGGTCGCGGCCCGCCAGCACCTGGAGCGGGGACTGGCGCTGGCGCGCAGCTTCAACGCCCGCACCGGCAGCGGGGTCAACGCGGTGGGCCTGCGCCTGCTGGGCGACTACGCCGGGCTGTACCTCGAGGCCGGGGCCGCGGCCGGGTTGACCGCGGCGGCGCTGCGCCGGCCGCTGCAGCGGGCCTACGACTTCATCTGCGCCCATCCCAGCCCCAACTGGGCGCGGCAGCGGGCCTTGTTCGGTCTGGTGCTGAGCCTGCTGGACGTGGAGGGCGGGATGGGCGAACATGGAAAACGGTCCTGACACGTGGCGCGATGGGAGGCGAGGATGACGAGGATGGCGATTCGAACGGTGGCCGGGTTGGCATTGCTGGCGCTGGTGGCGGGCTGCAACGGCACCGGCCTGGAGGGCGGCGAAGGAGAGCCCTGTCTGCCGGACGGGACCTGCGATCCCGGTCTGGTGTGCAACGCGGCCAATATCTGCGAGCAGCCCCCGGCCGAGGGCTTCACCGCGCTCTACCACACCAGCTCGTTTGAGACCTGCGCCGACTGCCATGCCCCGGACGCGCCCGGTTTTACCGATGGCACCGAGGCCACCCAGGATTGGAGCACGCGCGACACCGCCTATACCAGCCTGCAGGGCGAGGCGTCGGGGTTGCTCGGCAACTTCGCCGGCTGCAACGGGGTGCCGTTCATCGGTGCCACTGCTGAGGACAGCCTGCTGGTGGCCGTGTTCGACGAGACGGTGCGGGCCGACTTCTCGCTGCCGGAGCATCCCGACTGCAATGCCGACAGCATCTCGGACATGACCCTCAAGATCGGCGGGCCCTTGTCCGCGACCGAGATGCAGCTGCTGCGCGACTGGATCGCCGACGGCGCCCCGGACGATTGATCGGATAGTTCCGGCCGCCAGCGGTTCAGCCGCGGCGCCGCCGGATCAGGCAGCCCAAAGCGGCCAGGCACAGCAGCAGGGCCAGCGAGGCCGAGGCCGTCCCGCCGGTAATGCAACCGCCGCCCTTCTTGCCGGGGTCTTCCGGATCGGGGTCGGGATCCGGATCCTCCTCAGCGCCCCACTCCCAGCAGTCGAAGGCCACTCCCGGGTCGGCGCTGCCGGCCGGCACCTCCTTGGTGCAGGCCGAGACGTGATCGCCGGCGATCTCGATCAGGATGTAGTGGTGGACCTTGCGGGTCCACAGCAGGGTGAAGGGCTTGTCCCCCGGCTCGGGCAGCCAGCCCCAGACCGCTACCTCGATCGGCTCGCCGGCCGTCTCGAAGCCCTCGCGGAGGTCGTACAAGGGCGCACCGCCGCCGCCGGCCACCGCGAAGGGCAGGCCGTTGTCGGCCAGGCCGCGGGCGTAGTGGTGGTCGTGGCCCGAGTAGACCGCGTCCACTCCGGCCTGCAGGAAGCGATCGCGCCAGGCGCGCAGGCCCTCGTCGCCGCTGCGGCCGTCGTCGGCCGAGTACATGTTGCCGTGGACCAGCACGAAGACGTGGCGCACCGCCGGGTCGGCCTCGATGCGGGCCAGCTCGGCCTCCAACCAGCGGGCCTGCTCCGAGCCGTCCTCGGGCCGGGCCAGGGCGGCCGCCTGGTTGTCCAGGGCCAGAAAGCGGGTGTTGCCGTAGTCGAAGGCGTAGTAGTGCTCGCTGCCCGAGCCCGGCGGGATGGCGAACAGCCGGCTGTAGATCGGGATCTCGCCGTCGACGTCGTCGTGGTTGCCCACCACCGGATAGAAGGGCAGGTTGCGCAGCAGCTCGGCCTCGATGTCGAAAAAGATCTGCCAGTGGTCGGGGTTGCCGCCATCGCTGACCAGATCGCCGGTGTTGATGTAGAAGTCCACTCCCTCGGCGGCCACCGCCGCCACCACCTCGGCGTGGCGATCGTGTTGGGTACGCGTATCACCGAGCACGACGAAGCGAAAGGGCTCGTCCACCGCCGGTGCGGTGCAGAAAGAGCCCGCCGGGCTGACCGCGTCGCCGCAGCGCACGCGGTAGGGATAGCAGGTCGATGGCTCCAGCCCAGCGAGGCTGCCCTCGGCGTGCTGGCCGGCGCCGGGCAATGGGGTGCCGGGCAATGGAGCGCTGCGGCCGAAGTCGTCGTCCCATTCGACCTGACAGGCCGCGCCGTCGTCGGTCTCGACCACCACGGTGATGGCGTCGGGGCGCACGTCCTGCAGCATGGGGCCCTTGACGATGGCGGCGCCGGCCGGGCCGGCGGCCAGCAGCAGCAAAACGGACATGACCAGGGGTTCTCGGCTGGCTTTCATGGTGACCTCCCAGGGAGAGCTTAGCACAGGGTGACGGCCCCGAAAAGCCGGGCCGGATGACCATGGGGGCGGAAATATGGCGGCTGCTACAACCCGGCGCTCGATTGCAGCGATGACAACGTGTGCACCGACGACCTGTGCGATGCGGCCAGCGGCTGCTACTACGAGAACAACACCGAGCCCTGCGAGGACGGCGATCCCTGCACCGAGCCCGATGTCTGCTCGGGCGGGCTGTGCCTGTCCGGGCCCGACATCTGCGGCGGCTCCAATGCGGCGCTGCTGGTCTACATGGCGGCCGACAACAACCTGGATTCCTACGGCTTGAGCGACTGGCAGGAGATGGAGGCGGCCGGGGTCGACGCGGCCGATTGGTTGCGGGTGTTGGTGCTGATCGATCGCCACAGCTCGGGCGGCTGGTCCGACAGCCGCCTGTACGAGGTGCACTCGGGCAGCAGCACCGAGCTGGACGGGCCGCACCTGGGCATCAGCGCCGGAGGCAGCGCCGAGGAGCTGGACATGGCCGATCCGGCCACCCTGAGCGCCTTTCTGCAGGACGCGCGCGACATCACCGGCGCCGACTGGTCGCATTACCTGGTCGTCTGGAACCACGGCGGCGGCTGGCGCGGCGAGAGCATGACCGACGATCCGAACACGGTGCTCAAGGAGGTCTGTCATGACGAGTCATCGGACGACTACCTGCTCACCGCCGAGCTGCAGTCGGCGGTGGCCGGCCACGGCCTGGCCCTGATCGGCTTCGACGCCTGCCTCGAGGGCATGGCCGAGGTGGCCTACGAGCTGCGCAACGACGCCCAGGTCATGATCGGCTCGGAGGAGAACGAGCCGGGCGACGGCTGGGAGTACACCGGGCTGTTGAGCCAGTTCATGGCCCTGGGCGCGCCCGATGCGGTGGCCTTCGGCCAGATCGCGGTCGATACCTACATGGACTCGATGGACTACGACGACATGACCCTGGCCGCGTTCGATCTGACCGCGCTGGACGCGCTGGCGGTAGCCTGCGACGGCATGGCGGCCGCGCTCGACGGCTTGAGCGACCAGGAATGGAGTTCGCTGTGCCGCGACAACAGCCTGGAGTGGTTCGGGATCATCTGGTGGATCGACCCCTACATCACCGACCTGGCCCAGCTGGCGGCCCGGGCCGAAGTGGTCGACCCGGCCAACGCCGCCGCCTACCAGGCGGTGGCGGCCGCGGTCGATCAGGTGGTGCTCTACGAGCGCCACCGTTCGGACCATCCCAACGCCCACGGCCTGTCGATCTATTTTGGTTGCGATGGCGCCGCCGCCGATTACGATGCCAGCCAGATCCAGTGGGCGGCGGACACGCTCTGGGACGACATGCTGCACGCCAGGTAGAGCGGGCCCGTGCCGGCCGACGCTCTACCAGCGGCGGCGGCGGGAGCGGTTGCGGTGGCGGCGGTGGCGGGGCTCGGAGTGCACGTCGGCGTCGAAGACCACGCCCTTGACATCGCCGCGCAGGCGTACTTTGCGCTTTTCTGGCGAGACATCCCAGTACTGCATGGCCGTGTTGCGGATGCGCACCGTCAGGGTGTACTCGCCCGGCGGCAGATCTTCGAAAGCGAAGGTGCCGCAGACGCGGGCGTCCTCCGATTTGCGGGTGCGGGTGCGGGCCTGCTTCGGCCCCCGCAGCAGCACCGTGGCCCGGCTGCAGCCGTGCAGCAGAGCCTTCAGCCCGTTGACCCGGCCGTGCAGGGAATAGGTCTTCGGTTTGGGTTTGGGCCGAACGGCGTGCTCGGCGCTGCGACCGCTGCGCGGCGCCGGCCGGGCTTTGAAGTGGATATTGCGGCGGTCGCCGCGGCGGATGCGCACGGTGCGCGCTGCCGGCCGGAAGCGATAGCGGGCGTCGGCTACGCTGATGCGGTAGGTGCCGGGAGGCAGGTCTTCCAGCTTGTAGCGTCCTCCCGAGCGGGTCATGGTGCGTCCAGAGCGGGGTCCGGTCGCTTCGATCCGCACCCGATCGCCGGGCTTCAGCCCGTGGATACGGCCGCGAACGCTGTGGCCCGGTTCGCCGGAGCGGGCTGCTGGGCTGGCGCCCGTGGATTTGGCCCGGAAGTTGACCGCGCTGACCTGGGCGCCGGTGACCTCGACCGTGCGCGCCGGGGGGACGAATCGATAGCCCGGGCTGGACGGCTTGGCCTGGTAGGTCCCCGCAGGCACGTCGCTGATGCGCCAGTGGCCGCCCGGCCGCACCGAGGTCTCGCGTTTGACCGGGCCGCTGAGCGTGACCACCGCCGAGTCGCCGCGATCCAGCCCCCGCACCCAGCCCCCGACCTGCACCCCGCCGGCTCGGGCGCCGCCGGCACCGGCCAGCAGCAACAACCAGACCGGAATCGAGCGGCTGATCCATCGCTTTCGCGCCTGGCCCATCAAATACCTCCCGTTCGCAGTGGCCGACGGGATCGAGTGTGGGCGTAGCGCCGCTGCCCTGTCAAGCGGACTTGCGCATTGACGGCTGCCGGGGCAGCGGTGACAATCGTCTCGGCGAGGAGGTTGCGATGCGGCGCATGGTGTGGCTGGGGCTCGGACTGCTCGGCTGGGTGGCGGCCGGCTGCGGGGACGGTTTTGCCGAGCCGCCCTGCGAGGTCAGCGGTTGCGATGCAGCGCGGCTGTGTGCGGTGCCGGTCGATCCGGCCGAGCCGGGCCCCTGGCCGGTGGGCGCGCGGCAGCTGAGCATCGATGGCTTGACCACCGAGGTCTGGTACCCGGCCGCGTTCGGTTCGGAGCGCAAGGCGGAAAGGGTCGTCTACGACGTGCGCCAGGTGCTGCCGCCGGAGGAGGTGGACAAGATCCCGGACGCCGACAACCCTTACCAGATCTGCGATTGCTACCGCGATCTGCCCCCGGACCTGAAGCGCGGCCCTTACCCGGTGGTGATCTTCATCCACGGCACCGCCGGCTACCGCATGCAATCGCTGACCCACATGGTCCACTGGGCCAGCCGCGGTTTCGTGGTGCTGGCAGCCGACCATCCGGGCCTGTATCTGGCCGACATGCTCTTGCTGCAACTCGAGTCCGACCTGCCGGGAGACGTGCAGTCCCTGATCGCGGCCCTCGACCAGACCGACGGCCCGCTGGGCTTTCTGGCCGGAGCGCTGGACAGCAGCCGCATCGCGCTGTCCGGCCACAGCGCCGGTGGCATGGCCGCAGGCGACATGGCCGGCATCGCCGGGGTGCGGGTGGTGATCCCCATGGCCGCCGAGGGCGTGGCGCCGGGCCCCGACCTGCAGGCGGTGCTGGTCATGGGCGGACTGGCCGACGAGGTGGTGCCCTTCGAACGGCAGCAGGCCGGCTACGAAGCGTCGCCGGCGCCCAAACACCTGGTGGGCATCGCCGGGGCGGGCCATTTGGTGTTCAGCGACATGTGCGCTTTGACCAACGACGCCGGCCAGGACATGGTCACCATCGCCGTCGAGCACGGCGTGACCAACGCCGAGTTGGCCGGCCAGCTGTTCGACTGCGAGGTGCAGACCATAGCCGATGCGCTCGGCTGGCGTATCGTCAACGCCTATACCACGGCCTTGCTCGAGCAGCAGCTGCACTGTGTCGCTCGCGCGACCGTATTGGCCGGGTTGGCCGATCGTCTCGGGGCGGTGACGAGCTACCGGTTCACCGATATCGGCGGCTGAAGGTCAGCCGCACGACCCCACTGCTGGGCGGGGTCGTTCAGAAGCGACCGCTCGAATCGCCGCTTGAGGTCGCGTTTGTTTTTCGTTATCCTGCTCACAGGATGCCTTCCCGCCGCCGGCGGTCATTTTCGCTCACAGGGGCTGTCGGGGTGGGCGCGCCGGCCGATCGGTGGCGCATCCGAATGGGTGGGCGATGGGCAGAAGTGGGACACAGCGCTTGGCTCTGGTCGAGACTGCCGAACCGGCAGCCGGGCAACAGACCGCCGGCGCGCAGCGCATCGATCAGCGCAGCGATGACGAGCTGATGCTGTTGGCCCGGGCGGGCCGGCGCGGGGCCTTCGATCAGCTGGTGCGCCGGCACCAGATACGGGCGCTGGCGGTGGCTGGAAAGCTCGTCGGTGATCCGGATCGCGCCGGTGACGCCGTGCAGAACACCTTCCTGCAGGTCTACCGTGGACTGGAGCGCTACCAGCCCCGCGGTCGTTTCCGATCCTACCTGTTCGCGGTGCTGTTGTCGCAATGCCGGATGACGCAACGCAGGCTGCGCCGCGAGCGGCGGCGCCGGGCGAGCATGGACGAGCCCCCGAGCCAGGCCCTGCGACCCGACGAATGTGTGCTTCAGCAAGAAAGGATGCGCATCGTCGATCGGGCCTTGCGCCGCTTGAGCCGCAAGCTGCGCACGGTGGTGGTGCTGCGCTACGCCGGCGAGCTGTCGATCCGCGAGATCGGCGAGCTGCTCGGGCTGCCGGCGGGAACGGTCAAGTCGCGGCTTTTCGCCGGGCTGCGTAAGCTGCGCGGCTCGATCGGGCGGGAAGGTGTTTGATGCCGGCCACCTGCCCGCAAGACTGGTTCGCCTACCTGGAGGACGAGGTCACCCTCAACCGCTCGCGCGAGCTGCAGCGGCACCTGCACGGCTGCGACCGCTGTCGCGCCCACCTCGAGCAGGACCGCCGGTTGCTGCAGGCGCTGGCCCGCTCCGATCAGCGGCTGGCCGACCGCGACCTGCTGCCGGCGATCCGAAAGCGGCTGGCCGCTGAGCGGGCAGACCCCTTGCCGCCGCGGCGCCGTTCGGTTGTCTGGGTCGGTGCGGCCGCGGCGGCCGTTGCCGGCGTCGTGCTCATCTGGATGCTGTTCAGCACCGGCGCCGGCCCAGCCGGACCGGATCATCCGCAGCGCTCCACGGCCGCGGAGCCGGGGGTCCGAATCAAGGGGGCTGGCGGGGTCGACCCGGCGGACCAGGCCGATCGCCTGGTGGGGCTGCAGGTCTATCGCCTGCCGCCGGGCGGCGAGCCTCGCCGCTTGACGGAGGGACTGCAAGACGACGATCACGCCCTGTTCGCCTACACCAACCTGGCGTCGAAGCCCTATTCCCATTTGATGATCCTGGCGGTCGATGCCGCCGGAGCCATTCACTGGTATTACCCGGCCTATCTGGAGCCGGCCGACGAACCGGCCTCCGTCCCCATCCGCGCCCATGTCAGCCCTGCCCCGCTGCCGGAAAAGGTACGCCACGAATTCGCCCCGGGTCGGCTGTGCATCATCGGGTTGTTCACCCGCGCGCCGCTGCGGGTAGCGCAGGTCGAGGCCATGATCCGCTCTCTGCGGGCGGCCGGTGGCTGGTCCTGCGGCCAGCGCCTGCCCATCGCCGATTCGGGCCAGCACGCCATCGAGACCAGGGTGAGGCCATGAAGGCGAACGCGTCCTCCGCAGCGCTGATTCTGATGACGGTGGCCGGGATGCTGCCAGCAGCGGCCGCCGCCGCGCCGCCGGAGGCGGTCGCGCGTTTCGCTCTGGTGATCGGTCACAACCACCCGCTCGACCCAGAAAGCCCGGTTTTGCGCTTTGCCGACGACGACGCCGTGGCTGCCCACGCTCTGTTCGAGCAGGTCGGGGCGCGCAGCTGGCTGCTGGCCGGCCTGGATGCCGACAGCCAGCAGGTACATCCCGAGGCACAGCCCTTCGGTCCGCCGGACGCGGCTCACCTGCGCCTGGCTGCCGCGCAGATTCGGGTCGCGCTCGAGCGCGCGGCCGAGCGAGGGCGGCTGACTGCGCTGTATGTCTTCTACAGCGGCCACGGCGCCATCGAGCACGGAGAGGGGCAGCTCGCTCTGCAGGACGGAACCCTGTCGCGCGGGGCGCTGTCCGAGCTGTTGGCCGGGCTGCCGGCCAGCCGCATCCACGTCATGATCGACGCCTGCCGCTCCTACTTCATGGTGTTCGACAAGGGTTCGGGCGGGCAGCGGGCGCCTTACCCCGAGCCCTTCGTCGGCCTCACCCGGGGAGGCCGAAGCGGCGACATCGGCTTCGTCGTCTCCACCTCGGCGGACCGCGAGAGCCATGAGTGGGAGCGCATTCGGTCGGGTGTGTTCAGCCACCAGGTCCTGTCCGGGCTGCGCGGTGGTGCCGACGTGGACGCCGACGGCACGGTGACCTACGCCGAGCTGGGGGCCTTTCTGGAGGCGGCCAACCGGAGCATCACCTCGCCTCGACTGCGACCGAGCTTTTTCGTTCGGCCTCCAGGCCCTTTCCCCGGTGAACTGTCGCGCGTCTTGTTCCGCTGGGCGCCGCACGACAACGTCCTGCTGCTCGATCGGCCCGTGGGCCACGTGTTCGTCGAGGATCCCGCCGGCCGCCGGGTGCTCGACGTCCATCCGGCCGCAGGCTTTGCGGCGCGCTTGCATCTGCCGGCCAGCCGGCCCCTGTTCGTGCGCTCGCGGGACGCTGAGCGGGAGTGGACGGTCGAGCGGAGCGGGCGCTGCCGGCTGTCCGAGGTCCGGGACAGCCGGTTGCAACAGCCGCGGGCCAAGAGCGCGCGCGACCGCGCCCTGCGCCGCCTGTTCGCCGAGCCGTTCGGCCGGCGGGCGCTGGCCGACTTCCGCAGCGCCTTTCTGCGCGGGGCCCGGCTAGCGGTCGGGTTGGCCGAGCTGCGGGCCGCCGAGTTCGGCCGGACCATCGCCATCGAACGACGCGCCAGCCCCGTCCGTCCGCTGGCCGTGCTGAAGTGGAGCGGTCTGGGACTGGCCCTGTTGGCCGGCGGCTCGGCGGTGGCGCTGGGCACCCTGGCCGAGCAGGAGTCGCAGGCGGCCCGCGACGAACTCTGGGGTACGCCGGCCTGGCGGACCAAGGCCGACCGCGCCCGCGATCTGTCCCTGTCGTCCAATATCACCGCCGGGCTGGCCGGCGCCCTGGCCGCCGGCTCGCTGGTGTTGTTCTTGATCGATCACTTCGACGGGGAACCAGCCGGGATGGAGGCATCGGCTGCGGTGGGAGCCGGAGGAGCGGCTGCCAGGCTGGGCGTGAGGTTTTGACCCGTGACTGTGCATCGCGAGCCGAATACCCCGTCGCTGGCCATCGCCATCGGCCTGCTACTGGCCGGCGCCACCGGCTGTCTGGTCGATGTGGACGGCACGCGCTGTAGCAGCGACCTCGACTGCTTGCCCTTCGGCCAGCGTTGTGACGCGACCACCGGTCGCTGTCGGCCGAGCAGCGACCTGATCTGTCAAGACGAATGCGCCCCGCTGGGCGCCACCCGCTGCCGCGACGACTGGATCCAGGTCTGTGCCCCGGCGGAAGACGGCTGCGACGCCTGGATCGATCAACGCGACTGCGCCGACCGGTTCCAGACCTGCCGGCAAGGCGCCTGCGTCGCTGCCGGCTTCGGCGGCAAGATCGCCATGGTCTCCGACCGCAGCGGCAGCTTCGAGGTCTGGCTGGCCAACGACGACGGCACCGAGCTGCGGCGGGTGTCCTTCGAAGCGCCGGGCCAACAGCAGCACCTCGGGGCGCAGCGGCCGCGCTTCGACCCGGAAGGACAACGGTTGGCCTACTACTACGGCGTGCACGCCAGCACCGATACCGACTTGCCCGATTCGCGCTTGCTGGAATACGACCTCGCAGCCGGGGCCCAGCGCGAGATCCGCGACGACGATGTGCTCTACATCGGCCAGATGGCCTGGGCGGCCGATGGCGCTCGGATCCTCACGGTGGTACACCGGGTCTGCGACGATTACGTCCAGCAGGTGGCGGTCGAGACCGGGGCCAGCCAGCCGGTGTTCGAGGATGCCGACGGAGACCACCTCAGCCCGCGCTGCCTGGATACCCATCCGGAGGACCCGGAGATGGTGGTCTACGCCGCCTACAACTGCGGCGGTGACGACGGCGGGCTGCGGCTACGGCAGCTCGATTCGGATCAGGTCGACTCACTGCCCAGCGGCGAAGCCCACATCTACAGCCTGCGCTGGTCGCCGGAAGGCGACCAGCTGGCCTGGACCGATCAATACTCCACCGCCATCCACACGCTCGGTCTCGGTCCACCGGATGCCCAGCCCGAAGCCATCGCGGTCGACCTGCCGGAGCAAGAGGACAGAGTGGCGGAAGTCGATTGGGCCGACGGGGGATTGGTGTTCACCACCGCGGCCCAGACCGGCAACCGGGTGTGGACCTGCGGCCCGGACGGACGTCGGCCGCGGCTGTTGTTCGAGGCGCCGTTCTTTTACAAGGAACTCGACTGGGCACCGGGTCGCCTGCCCGCCTGGGCCGAGCAGAGCTGTGTGGCGGCCGGCGGACTGTGGGCCGGCGATGGGCGCGACGGCCAGGCATGCTGGTTCGTCGCCGAGCTCGAGCAGTCGTGCACCGGCGCCTGCGCCGACCGCGGGCTGGACTGTGATCCGGGCGACTGGAACGACCTGGCCACCAGCGCCATCTGCACCCAGTTGACCGGCGAGCCCCGGTCGACCGCCAACAATCCATCCTACGGTGCCCATGCCCCATACCTGTACGTGCCCGGAGGATCATCGCACGGCTGTTACTACCGGGCCGCCGGCGTCGGCCAGGACTGCGAGCTGACCACCGGCGGCGGCCGGCGCCTCTGCGTCTGCCAGCCCTTCAACCACCCCTGAACGACAGCGCCCGAGAAAAAGCGAACCACCTGCAATCCGCCGGCATTGTCGGAGGTGGGAATGGGACGCTGGCTCGTCTGCTCGGAGCACCCGGCGGGCTCGCGGGTTGTGCTTGTCTGGTTACTACGGGGGAAGTGGGCCACACAATAGGTCTGCTCGTGGGGACGGAGGGCCATTTATGGCCCTCTTTATCGTTCACTTCGGCTCCACCAGCGGAGGGCGCTAGGCGTGATCCCAGATGGAGGTCCGCCCCACAGTGTCGACCCGAGCGCCGGCCGACGGGTGCTGCTGGTCGACGACGAGCCTGCCGTGCTCGATCTGCTCGGGCGCTGCCTGACGCACCTGGGTCGCACACCGTACAGAGCCAATGACGCTGCCGCGGCACTCGCCTGGCTGGGTCGAGAACGTTTCGGCGTGATCGTCTCGGATTACTCCATGCCCGGTCACGACGGCCTGTGGTTGCTCGATCAGGTCCGCCGCAGGTGCCCGGACATGTGCAGGGTGCTGATGTCCGGCGGTCCGGTGCCCGCCATCGACGACCACCTGCAAGACGGGCTGGTCGAACGCTTCCTGCCCAAGCCCGTCACCCCGCACATCCTGGAAGACTGCCTAGATCAGCTGCGCGCTTGAACGCGCGCTGCGGCGAATCGGGATTGTCTCCTTTTACGGCCGGCACCGGTTGCGCTATCATGGTATCGCCATCAGCCATCCAGGAGGTCCGATGGACGGCAAGAGCACCAGTTTGGTCCTGCGCGGCGATCCCGAGGAGTTGGAGGTCGTCTCGCGCTCGCTGCGGCAACGCCACCCGCAGCTGGCCCTGGAGCAGCCCGAAGACTCCGCCCGGCCGGCCGGTGATGCGGCGCTTTTGTTCGAGCACGCCCCGGTGGCCCTGATCCTGGTCGATGCCGAGCGCCGGGTGCTGAAAATCAACCGCCTGGCGGCGGGACTGGCCGGACAGGTGCCGCGCCAGATGCTGGATCAGGTGACCGGCGTGGCCATCGGCTGCGCCAACGCCCAGCTGCACCCGGACGGCTGCGGCCACAGCGAGCCCTGCGGCCAGTGCGGACTGCGGCGCACCATCGAGCGCACCTTCCACAGCGGCCAGGCCCAGCAACAGGTCGAGACCACGGCCACCTTCGGCGGCGGCGAAGCGCACGGCGAGCGCCGGCTGCGGGTCTCGACCAACCTGGTGGAGCTCCACGGCGAGACGCTGAGCCTGCTGGCCGTCGAGGAGATCGTCGAGGAGGCGGGCCTGCCCACCGGCGGTGCCCCGCCGCACCAGCTGTCCGGCGCGTAGACGTCGGAGCCCGAACGTCTGCCCGGCGCACGCGGCCAGCCGGCTGACCCCGGTGCGTATCAGGGCGCGGCGCTGCCGCCGTCGGTCGGGGCCGGTTCTTCGGGGAAGGGCGCCATGGGCGGGACCACCGCGGTGTGGCTCTGCTCGGCTTCACCCACTCTTCACCCACTTCTGGGGAAGTGTAGTTGTCGTTTCTTCACCCACTTCTGGGGAAGTGTAGTTGTCGTTAATGGGGAAATGTAGTTGACGTCGGGGACGCGCTCGGGCGATGGCGCGAGCAGGTCGGCTCAGCAGACCTCTCAGCCGTCCGGCCGGTGAGCACGCAACGCCCCTGGGCGCATACGGCTCGAAGGGGTGCTTCGGGCGAGGAGGTCGCCTCGGGCCCGGTCCGCACCGGCTGGCCGGGCGCCGCGCGCGGCGGACAGACGACGCCGGCGCACGCAGCCCGCGCGCGATCCCGCAGCATGGCCAGATAGCGGCTTTTCACCTCCCTGTTCACCGCCGCCCGGGCCTGCCGGTCGATGCGCCCGCTGGGGCCGGGGCGGCAGCCGGGCAGGGTAACGACGACGCAATCGGCGTTGGCCCGGCACTGCGCGGCCAAACGCTCGTAGTCGGCATAGGTGCCCATCCGCGCATAGGCTGCCCGGGCCTCGAAGTCGCGCCAGCTCGCCCCGTCGCCTGCGTCCGCCCGCGCAGCGGCCCCGTCTCCGTCCAGCATGCGCAGAGCATCGCGCAGCATCGCTCGGGTGTTTTCGGCCTGAGCGGGCTGCAGATGCCGCAGCGAGGGGCGGATGAGCTCCACGGCGCGGCCGGGCCGGCCGGCTCCGATCCAGGCCGCGGCCAGGTTGCACCTGGCATCGGCCATCCGCGCGGGGCCGTTCCAGGCGTAGTCCCGGATGAACTGCTCGAAGGCCTGCACCGCCCTGCCGTAATGCCCGGCCATGAGCAATCTCCTAGCGCGGATGTAGGCGGCTTTCGTGGCCAGCCAGGGGTAGTCGGTGCCCTCGGCGATCAGCGCATCCAGCCCGGCCAGGGTCGCTTCCGGTGCGTGGGCGTCGTAGACCAGGGTGGCCAGCAGGAAAAGGGCGGGTTGGACGAGGAAGGAATCCGGATGCCGCTGCAACAGGCTGCGCAGGTGGCGGATGCCGGCAGCATCATCGTCCGCCTTTCGCCGGGCCACGGCCGCGGCGAAGGTGTCCGAGCCGCTGTCGCGCAGGATCGTCTCGAGGTAGGCCGCACCGTGGCGCTGCGAGCGCGTGATGAACTCCGCCACGGGCACCCCGGTCACCGACTCCAGCGCCGCGTTGTGATCCTCGCCGGCCACCACGACCCGCTCGAGCACCCGCTGCACCCCCGCCATGCCGTGTCGCCGCTCCAGCAAGGCAAATACGAACCCCTCGTCGAGGTAGTTGGTCCCATCGATCCGCTCCCCGGCCAGCCCGTCCAGGGCGGATGCGGGGTCCTTGCCCCGCATGATCCGGCGCGCGACCTCCAGCCGCACCTTGGCGTCCAGTTGCTCGGCCGTCCACACCGCGGCCCCCTCGCGGAACCAGCGCGGCAGCTCGCCGTAACGATCCTTCATCGCCTGGCGCATCACGGCGTGGCTGAACTCGTGGGTCAGCGTCCGCTCGATGTCCAGGCAGCCGGTTACGAAGCGCTCCAGCCCGATCTCGCACAACTGCAGCACGCCATCCGGTGACGACACGCGCCGCGAGACGGCCTTGTGGACGAACTCGTCCGAGGCGTCGCGAAAGGACAGCACGATGGCGTCCGCATCGATCACCGCCAATCCCGTCCTGCGCACCACCCGCTGCAGCGCCGCCCGCCGCAGGTCGCCGGCCAGCGCCAACAGCCGCTTCACCTCCGGGTGGTCCTGATACTTGCCGGCGTAGGAAGCATCGACACCGTCGACAAAGGGCCGCTCGATGAACTCCAGCCCGCCCCCTGCGTCGCTCAGAACGAACAAGTCGAGCAGCAAGAGCCCGATACCAACCCCGACGATCAAGCCCAGCACCTGTCCAGCGATCTTTTTCTCGCGAAGGATCATTTTGCCCCCGGATTCAACAGACTGAGATGATACACAGCCCAAACACCCAAACAAGCAAACAACCGGCCAGCCGGACATCGCCCGGCTGACCAGCTGAAACTGTGGTTTGACCATCAAAGCCCAGGGAATGCCAGGAGCATTCCGACGCCAGAACGAGGCTCGATCGACATGATATCCTGCGTCTCCATGACGTCGACCCATGTCTGGGTGGTCACATCCATCACGGCCTCGGCCGACGAGCCAACCAGGCCGTTGGTCGAAAAGCACAACCCGGGCGGAGGGCAATGGGTGATGCTCTGCTCATCGTCGTATTGATAGCCGTCCTCATGATCAGCCGTGCCATCACCGTCATCATCGCCGTCGATCCAGTTCTCCTTCCCATCCCCATCGATATCAGCATGAGGATCTGTCGGGTCGTCCTCGCAGCTATCGAGGATGGCTCCGGCTATCAGAGAAGCGCCAACACCAATGATGAGCCCGACGATGAAGTCGTTGGCGCCCATCTCCCTGATTCCCTGCAAGTCATCCAGGAAAGCGCCGCCAGCGATTGACTCCGTCAGTCCGATCAGGTCCGTCATGGCCTCATCCGCAGCCACATCATGGGGGATGAAAACCAGGCCCGCGCCCACTGCGGGGTCAATGATCTGGCCGTCCTCGACGGCGGCCACTGCGTCGGCCAGGGCCTGCAGGGCGCTGGGGTTGTCGGACAAGAGTTGCTGTAGGACGAGGTTGATGTCCCTATCGGCGTAGATGGCCGACAGATTGATGGGCTTGGCCCAGTAGCCGTTGACGAAAGCCAGCGGCCGGTTGGAGTAGATCTGGGTCTCGAAGGCCGAGGTGATGATCGCGGCCAACTCGGGATCGTGGAGACAGTCATGGAATGCCTTAGCGATGGCCCGGGCGTTGGACTCGCGATCCAACTCGCGCTTGGCGGCAGCCAAGTCTTCCAATGTCATGCGCTCGGCGGCGCTGGCCGAGGTCTGGGTTGCGAAGATGAACGGGAAGCACAACAGAGTGGCCAGCATCTTGAACTTGTACAGAGACATGCTTCCCTCCTTCAAAAGGGTTAGGTTGGCGACCTCGTCGACCGCGTAATCGCTGGGTCCGGCCCAACGCAACCGACGGGCCAAAGCTGGCCTTCTAAGTAACCATCTGAAAAGTTGAGGTTTTGGGGTGTGGCGTTTTCAAGCGGGGGTGTCCGGAAACCGGGCATGGTGTATCGAATAATCAGACACAGTTGCTCCGTCTGCGTTTTCGGAGCCGTGCCAAGTGTCGAATTTTTTGGGGCCGGTCCTGACGCTCAGGCCCGCAGTGACTCGACCCCGAAGGCCCTGACCAAACGGGCCTTGCCGATCAGGTCGGCGTCGAAAAAGCAGGCCTCGATCACGTCCGCGTCGGCGAAGCCCTGGGCGCGCAGCGCCTCCAGGCCGGCCGGGTCCATCGCGTCCGGCCGCCGCAACGCCCCCATGACGAAGCCCAGCAATACCTGGCCGCGCGGCTCCAGCGGCGCTGCCCCGGAGGCGCACCTTCCAAAGCGGCCAGGCCCAGCGCCAGGTCGAGACCAGCGCCACCTTCGGCGGCGGCGACGCGCACGGCGAGCACCGGCTGCGGGTCTCGACCAACCTGGTGGAACTCCACGGCGAGACGCTGAGCCTGCTGGCCGTCGAGGAGATCGTCGAGGATGCGGGCCTGCCCACCGGCGGTGCCCCGCCGCACCAGCTGTCCGGCGCGTAGACGTCGGAGCCCGAACGTCTGCCCGGCGCACGCGGCCAGCCGGCTGACCCCGGTGCGTATCAGGGCGCGGCGCTGCCGCCGTCGGTCGGGGCCGGTTCTTCGGGGAAGGGCGCCATGGGCGGGACCACCGCGGTGTGGCTCTGCTCGACCGGGCTGGCCGCGATCTGCAGCGGCTGGCAGTGCACCTGCAAACTGTGCCGGTGCTTTTGCAGCTTCATGAGGAAGGCCGGGTCGTTCATGTCGCCGTTGATGGGGATGACGCACAGGCTGTAGCCGCCGGGCTGGAGGTCGGCCAGCACGGCCGCCTTCTGGGGCAGCCAGAAGCCGCTGATCAGGCTGCCGCCGCTGGAGGCGGCCATCTGGTTCAGCTCGGCGGCGACCGCGATGTCGACCTGGCCGGGGATCAGGGAGATCTGGGCGGAGTCGATGGGCGCACCCTCGACGCCGCGCACCTGCACGGTCAGCTCCACCTGGCCCTTGGGGATGTCGATGTCCAGTTGCTGCTGCTCGCCGGCGCGCAGCGTGATCATGCGCGCCTCGCCGTGGCCGCCCAGGCTGGTCTTGTCGACCAGATTGGCCGACACGCGGTGCTCGCCGGCGGGCAGCTTGTCGATGCGGTAGCGGCCGTCGTCGCCGGCGTGGACCACCACCGCCTGCTCGGCCTGGCCGGTGGCGCTGGCCGAGACCAGGGCCCCGGCCGCCGGCTGGCCGCCGCTGCTGATGCGGCCGGACAGGCTGGCGAAGCCCTCGATCACCAGCTCCAGCTCCGGGGTGGCCGCCCCGGCCGGCACCTGCACCGGCAGCGAGCGGCCCAGCTGCTCGTGTTCGGCCACCGCGATCTGGGACTGATCGTCGATGCCGCCGATGCGGAAGCGGCCGTCGGGTCCGCTGCGCGTGCGCCGCAGACCCATCTGTTGGGCGGCTGCCGCGCCCAGCTCGGTGGCCGCCCGGCTGCCGTCGCCGATCAGGCGGTTGGCCAGCATCACGCTGGCCTCGGCCACCGGCTCGCCCCGGCCGTCGACCACCCGGCCGGCGATGGTGCGCCCGGGCTGGACCTCGATGGTGCCCAGGTCGGTCACCTGCTCGGCCTGCACCTCGACGCCGTCGAGATCGACGTCGGCGAAGGCATCGCCGTGGACGCTGATGGTGTACTCGCCCGGCGGCACCTCGGGCAGCTCGAAGCCGCCGTCGCCGCTGGCGAAGGGCACGCCCGGCGGACCGCCCACGGCCACGCTGAAGCGCCGCGGGCTGCCGCCGCCGGCGAACACCACCCGGCCGCGCAGGGCCCCCTCGCGCTCGAGCACCAGCTCCACGTCCTCGTCGCCGGTGCGGGCAGCCACCCCGGGCCGGAAGTGCTGGACGAAGGCGCCGGCCGAACGGCTGGCCCGCAGCCGGTAGCGGCCCTCGGGCAGGCCCTCGAGCGCGAAGTTGCCGCCGCCGTCGGTCAGGTCGCTGGCGCGGCCGCGCAAGCTGGCCGCGCTGTCGAGGCCCTGGGCCCAGATGTCGGCCGCGGCGCTGACGGTCACCTCGGCCACCGGCTGGCCGCGGCCGTCGACCACGCGACCGGCGATGCGGCCGTCGACCACCAGCCGCAGCTCCAGATCCTCGGCCGTGGGGCTTGTGCGCAGATCGACGGGCAGCGGCTCGCTGCTGGCCCGCTCGCCCACCGCCAGCACCTCGAGCTCGGTGCGCTCGAGGCCCTCGATGCGGAAGGCGCCGTCGGCGTCGGCGGTGGCCGTACGCCGGCCCAGGCCGCCGAGCACGCCCGGGCGGATGGCATCGCCGGCCGGCCCGACGCGCACCCGGGCCCAGGCAGCCGGCCGGCCGCCGCGGCCGACCACCCGGCCGGCGATGGTGCCGCCATCGGCCAGCACGACCTCGATTCCGGTCACCGGCCGCTGGCCGTCGCTGCTGAAGGGCGCGGAGCTCGAGCGCGGGTGGCCCGCGGCGGTGGCCAGCGCCCGGTAGCTGCCGGCGGCCACCGCCGGCAGCTCGAAGCGACCCTCGGCGTCGCTGGCCGCCCCGTCGTGCTCCGCGTCCTGCAGATCGAGCAGGGCGCCGGTGTCGACCGCCACCACCCTGGCGCCGGCCACTGCAGCACCCTGGCTGTCCACCACCCGGCCGCGCACCGGCGCGCCGCGCTCGAGGGCGATGCGCACCTGCACCGGCTCGTCCACCGCCCCGTCGGGCACGGCCACCAGCTGCTGGGCCGGTGCGTGGCCGGCCGCGGCCGCGTGCAGCACGGCGCCGCCGCCGGCCACGCCGACGAACCGCGCCCGGCCCTCGGCCCCGCTGCTGGTCACCAGCCGCTGGTCGCCGCGCAGCTCGACCACCGCCCCGGCCACCGGCTCGCCGCTGCCGGCCGCGACCACCTGCACCGCCAGCACCGCGCCGAGGCGCAGGCGCAGGATGACCGGATCCGACTCCGCGCTGAGCTGGTGCTGCACCGGCCCGCCCACCCGCTCGGCCTTGCGCGCGGTCAGCCGGTAGCGCCGGCCGATCGCCCGGTCGAAGTGGAAGCTGCCGTCGCGGCCGGTGCGCGTGGTGCGCTGCGGCTCGGTGTCGATGGCCACCCGGGCGTCGGCCACCGGCAGGTCGCCGCGGTCGAGCACCTGGCCCTCCAGCCGCAGCCTGCCCTCGGGCTCGGCCTGCTGGCGCGGCTCGGGCAGCACCGCCCGGGCCGGCCGCCGCCGCGGCTTCGGCTTTACCGCTGCGGCCGGCGCTTCGGGATCGCTGTCCGGCTTTGCCGCGGGGGCCACGGCGGCCGGCTCCACCGGGGCCGGGGTGTCGCTGGCCCACAGCCAGTAGGCTGCGGCCGCGAGCAGCAGGCACAGCCCGGCCAGTATCAGGGGCATTCCACGTCGCATGGCAGCTTCCTCCTTCGCGGATTCGCGATCATCGGCTGCGCCGGCGGTATGCATTCGGTATGCCAGTTGTTTGATACCTCATTGCGCTGAAGTTCTCCAGCGTTCGACCGCGTTCAGCATTTCGGCCGGCGGCGGGCGCCGGTGGATTGCGCCGGTCGCCGCGGCGGCATAGACTGCGGGGCCATGAACGCGATCAACCCCCATCCAGCGGGCTGCTTCTGGCACGACTGGGCCGAGCGCTTCGGCCCGCCCAACATCAAGTGGTGCGAGCCCACCGTCTGCGCGCTGGTCTCGGAGCCGGCCAATACCTGGTCCAACCTGGCCTATCTGGTCGTGGCCGGGGTGTGCTTCGCGCTGTGGCTGCGCCGGCGCAACCCCACCGTGGCCTGGTTCGCCCCGACTGCGGCCATCATGGGGACTTTCAGCCTGCTCTACCACATGTCCAACATCTTCCCGGGCCAGCTGCTCGACTTCGTCGGCATGTTCTTCTGGGTGGGTCTGATGCTGGCCATCGATCTGCGCCGCTGCGGCTGGCTGGGCCGCGGCGGCGGGCGGCTGTTCTACTGGCTCTTCGTCGTCGGCATGTCGATCCTGGTCTGGGGCCTCTACCGGCTGGACTTTCCGTTCCAGCTGCTTATCGCCGGGCTGGCCTTGCTGCTGATCGCCTTCGAGATCGCGCTGTGGCGCCGCGCCCGGCCACCGCGCCACCGGGTGCGCTGGTTCGCCGTCGCGGTGGTGCTGCTGGCGCTGGCCGAGGGGTTCAGCCTGCTCGACGTCAACCGCATCTGGTGCCAGCCGGACAACGCCTTCTGGCACGGCCACGTGGTCTGGCACCTGCTCAGCGCCCTGGCCGTGCTGCCCGCCTTCCTCCACTTCCGTCAGTTCGAACTCGACCGCGACCGCGCCTGAGAAATTCCGGCCGCAGCCGGGACGGCGGCGCATCGAGTCCTCAGAGCCTCTTGTGCAGCAATACGCGCAACGCTAATATCAACAAGATGAAGCCCATGGTTTACATCGAGACAAGTGTTCCGAGCTTCTACCACGAAGTGCGCACCGAACCGGACATGATCGCCCGTCGCGACTGGACCCGAGCCTGGTGGAAGGCGGCCATTGAACGGCATGACTTGGTGACGAGCCCTGCGGTCCTCGATGAGTTGGAGCGCGGCGACTACCCGCGGCGAAAGGAATGTCTCGATTTGGTCAGCCGACTCCCGCTCCTCGCGATCGAGGAACCGGTGGTCGACATCGTCGAGACCTATATCGCCCGCCGGGTCATGCCCGCAGACCCCGCTGGTGATGCTCTCCACCTGGCGCTGGCCTCGTATCACCGCTGCGATTTCCTGGTCACCTGGAACTGCAGGCATCTTGCGAATGCCAATAAGTTTGGGCATATCCGGAGGGTCAACACATTGTTGGGGCTGTACAGTCCGGACTTGGTGACCCCACTCGAGTTGCAGGAGAGAGACGATGAGCACTGATCGCGGGCTAGAGGCCACCCGCCACGCACGAGAGGCGATCTCTCGTGAGCACGGCAATGAGCCACGACGCCTGATCGACTACTACTTGGAGTACCAGGAGCGGTTTGCGGATCGACTGCGCCGGGAGCCGGGTCCTGGCAGCACCGCCACCGATTCTTCCGATCGAGGCGACTCGTTCGATCCGGCTGATCCGCAGCGGTAATGCACTGCGAGCAGTCGCCGCCTGGTGACAGCGAACGGTTCCGTTCGCTTGCCGCTGCGCGAGCGTTCCAACCAAGCCGCCATGGCAGCCACAGCCGGAATCAGAAACACCCCGAACACTACTGATCACGGTCCCGGCCGCAGCCGGGACGTAAGCGTGTCGAATCCGTAGGGGAGGGGTTCATCCCCTCACGCAAGCGCCGCCGGTTCGAGCTCGACCGCGCCTGGTTCCCAGAAGCGATGGTCGTCAGAACAGCCTTTGCTGGCCCCAGCTGCTGGCCAGCCGGCCGTCGAGCAGCAGGTGGCCGGCGGCGGCGCGCAGCCGTGCGCCCAGCCGGGTCAGCTCCTCGGGCCGGCGCAGCTTGTCCCGCCGCCGGGCGGCGACGATGCGCCGCACCGCGGTCGGGCCGAGGCCGGGCACCCGCAGCAGCGCCGCCGGCGCGGCCCGGTTGACCTCCAGCGGGAAGCGCTCCGGGTGCAGCGCGGCCCAGCGGGCCTTGGGATCCTGGTCCAGGTCGAGATCGCCCTCCGGGCCGAAGGGGATCTCCTCGGCGCCGAAGCCGTAGCAGCGCATCAGGAAGTCGGCCTGGTACAGCCGGTGCTCGCGCATGAAGGGCACCGGGGCCTGCTGCGCCAGCGGGGTATCGGCCAGCGGCTGGAACTTGGAGTAGTAGGCCCGGCTCAGGCCCTGGTCGCGGTACAGCGCACCGGCGGCACGCACGATGTCGCGATCGCGTTCGCCGGCCGCGCCGACCACGAACTGGGTGGTATGGCCCCGGGCCCGGCTGCGCGGGTCGGCCACCGCGGCCGCGATCCAGGCGAGCCGCCGGCGGATGTCGCCGTCCAGATCCTTGCGCCGGCTGAGCGCGCGCATGTGGCGCTGGGCCGGCACCTCCAGGTTGATCGACAGCCGCTGGGCGAGTTGGGCGGCGCGTTCGATCTGGGCCCGCTGGGCGCCGGGCAGCACCTTGAGGTGGATGAAGCCCCGGTGGCCGTGGCGCCGGCGCAGGATCTCGACCGTGGCCAACATGGCATCCATGGTGCGCCGCGGGTCCGGCCCCAGCCCCGAGGACAGAAACAGCGCCTCGATGCGCCCGGCGCGCACCATCTCGGCGGCCAGCCGGGCCAGCTCCTCGGGCCGAAAGTGCGCCCGCCGCCCGCCGGCCGCGGCCCGCTGGGCGCAGTAGGCGCAATCGTTGGGACAGCGGTTGTCGAGCAGCACCTTCAGCGTGCGCAGCCGCCGGCCGTCGGGCAGGGCGATGGGCACCACCCAGCGCTCCCCGGCCGCCCGCCGCCGGCTGGGCTCCAGCCCGCAGGCGCACGACAGATCGAAAGCCGCCTGTCCGGCCAACAGCTCGAGCTTGCGCGGATCCGACATGCGGCCAGCATACTGAACGGGCGTGCAGTTCGCAACCGAAAACAGGCGCTGCTCAGGGCACCTCCCAGCGCCCGGGGGGTGCCAGGCGGTTTGCTTTCGTCGGCCCGGCCGGCTATCATCCGCGCTCAAACCAACCGAGCCGAAAGGAGACCTCATGTCTGGGCGCTGCGCATGGTGTGTGTTGTCGGGTTTGTTTATGGTTCTGGCGCTTGGCTGCGAGAAGGAGGCCGGGCAGGATGCGCCCGCGCCGCAGCAGCCGGCGGCCCAGCCGGACGACCCGGCCCAGACCGACGAGCCGGCTGCGGACAGCGCGGCGGCCGATGAGGGTGCGGCCGAGACCGAGTTGGACGAGGCCGAGTTGCTCAAGCGGGTCAGCCAGGCTGAGTCCAGGCTCGAGTTCATGCGCTCGCGCCAGACCGTGGAGATGAAGAAGCGGCCCAAGTTCGTCGAGATGGCCAAGGTGTTGATCAAAGCCGGGGCCGACCACATCGGCTACTTGATGTCGCCGGATGGCAAGCGCTTCGGGCTCACCGCCCATGGCTCGGGCAAGCAGTTCGGCCGCACGGTGGCAGAGCTGGTCGGGGCGACGGTCAACAAAAAGGCGGGCAAGAAGGTGCTCACCCTGGGCCACTTCAACGATTGGGGTGGGGCGTACTTCTCCATGCAGTTCGGCGCAGACCCCATCGCGCGGGCCGGTGTCGATGGCCTGACGCGGACCAAGATCGAGGTGGCGCTGGAGGAGGAGGGCGTGCCGCCGGCCGAGATCGAGCGCCTGCTGGCGCCCGCCGCCGGCGGCGGCAAGGTGATGGGCATGGGGCTGATCATCGACCCCCACCGGGACATCGCCTACTCGGTGGCCACCATGCCGGGCGGCGACGTGGCCGCGCTGGGCATCGATAAAAAGGCGGTGGCCGGGGCGCCGGTGGTGATCGAACGCATGATCGGGTTCAAGGACCTGAACCTGGTCCACCGGCCGGGCCTCGAGGGCGAGGCCCTAATCAAATGGCAGGCTGAGCACGGCGGCTTCGGCGGCAAGGCGGCCAAGCGCCTCGGCGCCATCCACGCCATGCTGGGCACCGAGAAGCCGCAGTCGATCACCTGGGAGGCCGGCAAGCTGGCCGAGACCGTGGTCTACAACTACGCCGAGAAGACTGCCGAGATGGGCTCGAAGTAAGCCGCGCCCGGGGTGTCACGGCGACCGGCTGGTGCGGCCGGCGCCATCAGCGGCGCCGGCGCGCAGCGCGCGGTCGCAGGCCCAGACCGAGCACGATGAGCAGCCACAGCCAGGGGCCGGCCGGCATACCGTGGCTGGAGCAGGCGCAGCCGCTCTCGCCGCCGGCGTCGGCCACCTGGAGTTCGGCGCTGGCCTGGCCGAGCTGATCCCAGTCGCTGGGGGCCAATCGCAAGCTCTTTCCGGCCGGGACCGTCACGTCCGTCACGGTCAGGCTGTGATCGGCCAGATCCGGCGGCTCGGACTCTGGCTCCACAGCGGCCTGGATCAGGCGGATGTCGAAGTGCATGTCGCGATCGCTTTCGTTGTCGATTGTCAAGGTGCCGCGATCGTCGCTGGTGGCCAGGGTCACGCTTTCGCCGGCGCCGATGCGAGCGGCCAGCAGCTCGAAGGTGCGCTGCAAGTGCTCGCCGTCGCGCTCGATCGGTTCCACGATCAGCGCCTGGTAGTCCTTCAAGGCATCTTCGGTCTGCAGCCGCAAGCTGCCCCGGTCTGGGTCGATGTCCAGCTCGTCGGCGGTGCTCTCGCTCATGCCCGCGTCGCGGATGGCCAGCATGCGTCCGCGAGCGATGCTGCTGAAGGTGTAGCTGCCCGCTTGGCGGCCGCGCACCGCGAGCGAGTAGGCCCCGTCCGGGACCAGAAACATCTCGCCCGGGCCCTCGTCGCCGGCGGCCAGCGCCGGCACCGGCACGGCGTCCGGAATGTCGAGGTGAAATTCGCCGTCGGCGTCGACGCCGGTCAGCCGGTTCTGGTCGTCGCGGATGCCTGCGTCGGCTCCGGAGCTGAGGATCATCAGGATGCCATTGAGGCTGAGCGGAGCGGTGTAGGGCCCGCGAACCACATGCGGCGGGTAGTAGGTCAGCCCATAGAAGTTGACGTCCTCGTCGTTGATGGTGATCCGGTAGCGGTCGTCGCCGCGCCAGACGGAGCCGTTGACCATCTCGAGAGACCAGGCGCGCGTGCCGCTGGGTCTTTGCTCGACCAGGATGTAGGGATACTCCTGCTGGCTGGTGACGCGCTCGAACTGGTCGAAGTCGTTTAGATCGCGGCAGACCGAGAACTCCTCGACGTTGGGATCGTAGACGTAGATGCGGTACTCGGTTTCCGAGATCTCCACCACCCGGTCGGGTACCAGGGCGTGGCCCACGAAATCCAATGGCGAGATGCCCCGTTCCATATCGTTGATGCTGATCACGCCGTGGCGGCCTTCCCGGGTGTCGGCGTCGATGCGGGCCGCGATGTCGAGCGGGTCATCGCCCAGGTGGTCGAGCAGGTATCCGATCGACTCGGCCGAGACCTGGCTGAGGTGATGCTGCTTGATGGCGGTGGCCATGCTGCTCTCGGTGGGTTCGAGAACGAAGCCGTAGTCGCGCAGGTCGCGGTCCGCTTCCAGCTCGAGCGTCCCCATCGCATACTTGGCGCTGAGGGCCGACATGCCCCAGCAGCTGCCGCCCCAGGCCAGCTCCCGGCCATAGTAGTCGAAGAGCAGCTGCATCAGCGGGTCGTGGCAGGCCCTGGTGCAAAAGACGCCGTCCCACTCGCAGCACAGCCCGATGTGGGTGGCGGCGCGGCCGAAGCAGTTCTCCAGATCCCGGTAGGCCATCAGGTATCCGCCTGGGTTGCGGAAGCTCAGGCCCCAGTCCCACTGGTAGGGCACCCGCTGGACGTTGAACGTCTCCCCGTAGGTCACCGTCTCGCCGTCCGGGCACTCCAGCCGCAGCTCGAACGGTCCCGGCTCCAGTTCGGGCAGGGGAAAGGTCATCCCGGTGTCGGCGTCGGGCCGATCCGGTACGGTGGCCGCCAGCACATCGTCCAGGTAGATTTCACAGCTGCGCAGGTCGATGCCCGTCACCGTCACCGGCGTCTTGTACCAGCCCTGCAGCGGTTCGACGCTCTCGACGGCCGGCTCGGCGGCTGTGACGGTGACCTGAACCAGGTCATAGCTCTCCAGGTCCCCGGTGTCCCGGACGGTCAGGCGGAAGACGAAGGTGACCTGTTCGACGTCGATGTCGGGTGCGATGAACGAGGCTTCGCGCATGAACTCGCTGCCGATCTCGATCTCATAGCCCACGGTGCTGTCGACTCGTTCCCAGTGGGAGTGGAAATAATCGCCATCGGGATCGCTGCTGCCGGTGCCGTCCAGGGTGACCAGGCTGCGCTCGGCGACGGTCTGGTCGGGCCCGGCATCGGCCACCGGGGGGTGGTTGGGGTCTGGATCGGCGGTGATGGCAAAGGGTGTGTTGTGGCCCGACCAGCTCAGTTCCCCCCAGTTCAGGCGCAGGTGGGCGTTCTGGGTCTCGATGTCCGGCACGTCCCAGACGAAGCCGTCGTCCTGGCAGGGCAGGGCGGTGCCCAGATCGGTCCAGTCGCCCGGCATGCCGCTCGGGCTGAAGCGAACCATCATGGGCACGTCCGTGGTGCTCGCATCGCAGCCGGTGACCTCCCAGCGCACGGTGTAGGTCGATCCACCCTGCAGGCTGAGCAACTCCTCCTCGGTCGGTCGGGGGTCGCTGAGAAAGATCGACGGTGTGTCCGCCGAGGGCAGGATGGTCATGTTGAGGCTGCGATCCGAGGAGATGCAGGATTGGCCATCGGTATCGCCGCAGACCTCGATCGACAGGTAGGACGTCTCCTGTACGGTCGGGACCGTCCATTCGTAGGAACCTTCGTGGACCGCTCCCGGATCGCCGATCGAAGTGATCAGCTCGCGATTGTTGTCGGGCGCCCAGAGGTAATACAGCGACACCCAGTCGCCGTTGGGTTCGTCGCCGGGCACCGTCAGCCAGCTGATGCTCATGGTCTCGCCGCTGATGAAGACCTCGCCGCCCTCGGGCTGGTCGAGGTACATGTCGGCGGCCACCGGCGCCGACCAGATGCTGACCGCGGCGATAATCAGATACAGGTGCAGATCTGTCTTGCCCATCGGTTTTCCCCTGACGTCATCTCGCGTTTGTCCCAATATGCTCGACCCGCCCCCGTGGAGGCCGATTTTCCACTGTCAGCTATAGCACCGCAAGATTCGGCGCACAACCGCAAGGCGCACAATTGCAAACTGCGCCGCGGGATCCATTTCAAGGCGGGCCGGGTACGGGCTCGGCCTGCAGGCTGCGACAGCTCCGGACACGCCAGCGTTCGGGCTGGGGCAACCACGGGGACGGAGGTGTTTCGGTATGCATACCCGTGCTAGACTGGGCGTCATACCGGCTGCTGCTGCTCGCCGGCACCGGCGGCCTGTTCGCCCCGCCGCAGCCCTAGCCTGAAGGTCCCGTGCGCCCGGTTCGAGGGGTCCGGTTCGAGGGGTCAGCCCGCTGAGCAACAGGTCGGCCAGGCCGTAGGCCTGATCGCCGTTGACCACGGCCGCCAGCCAGTCGCGGTAGGCCCGATGATCGGGCGCGTCCCGCCGGTGGGCGCCCACGGCGACGTGGGCCGCTAGCGCGACGAGACGCTGGAGCTGCTGGACGGCCCGCGCGGCGAAGCTGCCACCGCCATCGCCGGCGGCTGCGGCTGCAGCCACCTCTCGATCGACTCCGGGAGGCGGATCCGGGGGCAGGGGAAAAGATTCGGAGGAGCCGATCTGGGTGGCAGCACCTGAGTGGTCCTCGCCGAGGGGTCCTCCGAGGGGTCAGGGGATTCGGGCCGGGGAATGGGGACCGGCCCGCAAAAGTATGTTAGCCTGATCGTCATAGCGGTGGAGAAACAGGAAAGAGCCCCTGGACGGGAGGTCGCCATGCGCCATCGCAAGCTGGCCTGGGTGGGTGGAGCCGGCGGACTGGTCTTGGGCCTGGGTCTGTTCGCCGGCTGCATATGGCTCCACGGCTCGGGCGAGACCGGGGTCGAGTTTATTTCCCGCGAAGGCGTGATCGCCGCCGGCGCGTTCTATGACGTGGCGGTGGTCGACACCTGCAGCGACGCGGCCACCGAGATCGCCGCTTCGGGCCAGGGGAAGATCCCGACCTCGATCGGCATCGACATCGGTGTCCAGAGCTGCGAGTTCTCCGAGGTCGAAGACATTCCTTCGGCCACCAGCAGCGACCCCGGCGTGCTCGCGGTAGACGAGATCCGGGCGCTGGGCACCCACGGCATCGTGACCCTCGAGGCGCTGGCCGCGGGCAGCGCGCGGCTGGATGCCGAGATCGAAGCCTCGACCGGTGACTATGCGCTGAGCGCCACCTACACGGTGGCCGAGACCAACCGGGTTAAGCTGACCCCGCGGTGTGACGGAAAGCATCCCGCCGTAGACGGACCGGGACGCGTGGACGTGATCGGCGGCTGGCCCCAGCGCTTCTATTTCGAGCTGTACCACGACGATCAACGCCTGGTGGGCTATGACTACTACCCCTTCGAGCTGGGCGGGCTGACCCCCGACAAGAAGGACTTCGCTCACTTCGCGGTCGATTTTCCCGAGCGCGAGACCGTCATCGAGGTCAGCTCCCCCGCAGACCCGGAGGTGGCGTTGGACTTTCACGTGTACACCCCCGATGCGGTCGACGACCTGGGGTTGCGCTACGAAGCCGAGAGTTGCCGCACCGTGCTCAGCGCCCGACCGGCGGTTGGCGAACGAGACGAGTTTTGCAACGGCTGGTTCTTCACCGAGCTGCACATCGAGACGCCGGAGGCCTGTCGGTTTCTCGTCCTGGATGGACAAGACGATCTGAACGTGGTGCTGGGCGACGGCGAGGTCGCCGGGCAGCGCTACGAGCCCGAGGTTCGGATCGACTCCACCGGCCAGGGCGCCTGCCGTGTCCGCGCCGCGGTGCGCGGCGGCGCCCACAGTGAGACCATCGAGATCCCTTTCGCGGACTGCAAGGTGTGGAACAAGCGCCTCGAACACGATGTGTTCGAGCTGGTCGATCTCGACGCCGATGGGCTGCTGCTGTTCACCCGCGAGCAGGGGATCTTCCTGGACGACGGCGCGACCGTCTCGCCGCTGATGGAGTTCGATCACGAGGTGGACACGGCCTGGGGGGAGTCGGCGGAACGCTTCACCGCCGTCGTCGAGGATACCTTCTACACCTTCGCCGACGGGGCCTTCGCCGAGCAGCGGCATGAAAACGCGGAATACTTCGATGCCTGGCCCCTGGCCCCCGACGACGTGCTACTGGTTGGGGACCACGGCGACGTCGGCCGTTACCGGGACGGCACGCTGCAGGTGCTGCGTGCCGCCAGCGCTGTCTCGCTGCACGGCGTCTGGGCCGCGAGCGAGACCGAGGCCTACGCCGTTGGCCACATACACAAATACAACAATCCGGGCATGCGCAGCGAGGTGTGGCACTTCGACGGTGAGCAGTGGAGCGTGGTCCATGAGGTCGAAGGCAGGCTCGACGCGGTATGGGGCAGCGGTCCCGAGGACCTCTTCGCTGTCGGCAACAGGGGCTTGATCCTGCACTACGACGGCGATCGATGGGTCCACATGGATTCGGGCTGCGACGATGGGCTTCGGGCCGTCGGCGGCACGGCCGGAGACAGGGTGGTGGCCGTGGGTTACGGCGGCGCGGTGGTGCGCTACGATGGGGAGCGCTGGCAGCCGGAGTGGATCCCCGAGGCCTACACGCTACGAGCGGTATTTTTTACGCCCGAAGGACAAATCGTGGTCGCCGGCTCCGGAGGCCTGTTCGCCCAGCCGGATCTCTAGCCGGCCGCGCCGGTCCCATCCGCTACCACCGCAGACGCTCGTGACGGTCAGGGCTTGTGCCATGCTTGAATGTCTCGGCGAGAATCGGACTTCGCTTGCGGGTGCGGGCAGGTGTGGCTTGGAGGGAGCGCGCAGCGGCTGGATGGGAACCCGGTGGGATGCCGTTTAGGGTTGGACGGTCGGGTGCCGGCTCAAGGTGGTCTTGCTGGCGGCCGTTCTGGGCTGGCCGGCCTAGGCCAGCGGATGGCGCCAGCGCAGGCCGGGGAAGCGGCTGAAGTCGCGGTCGGTGGTGATCCACTGGCTGCCGGACTCGATGGCCAGGGCGGCCAGGTAGGTGTCCGGCACCAGGTTGCCGCGGGCCGCGCTATCCCGACACAGCGACAGGAAGATTTCCCAGTGGCGCGGTCCGGGCGCGATCGGCACGCAGTGCGGCCGCAGGCGGAGCTGGTCGGCGAAGGCCAGGGCCTGGGCCAGCGGGGTGGGCGGATCGAACACGCGCGGGTGGGTGATCACCCGCAACAGCCCGCTGAGCACCAGGTCGGCCAGGCCGTAGGCCTGATCGCCGTTGACCACGGCCGCCAGCCAGTCGCGGTAGGCCCGATGATCGGGCGCGTCCCGCCGGTGGGCGTAGACCAGCACGTTGACGTCAGGCAGGATCACCGCCGCCGTCCATGAGGTCGAGCAAGGCGGCCGAGTCGTCCAGATCCACCCCGGGCTGCAACCCGCGGCCGCCGCAGGTGATCAGCTCCACCGGCTCGCCGCGCCCGCCATCCCGCTGCGCCAGGGCCTGGCGCAGCGCATCCTCGATGACCGCGGTCAAAGTCCGGCCCGAGCGGGCCGCCTCCTGCTTGGCCGCGGCCAGCAGGGCATCGTCGAGTCGAATGGTGGTCCTCATGCATCCAGACATACATGCATTGCATCAGTATGTCAACAGCGAAACCGATCGCGGTGGCGCGAGGGGACGAAGAATTTGGGCGATCGCCCAAAAAGGGCTTGACGAGGGTGGTCTATGCTGTCATCTTAACCGGGCGCCCAGTCAATTGCCCTGAGGAAAGGGGGAGCCGTGGGATTCGTCAAGTCGCAAGAGGAACTCGAGGCCTACTACGCGCTCGGTGAGCGGCGCTTCGAAGGCGCCCGCATGCTGGCGGTCATGTTCACCACCCGGCCGCAGATCGTCGAGCGGCTGCTGCCGCCGCCGCTGGAGCCGGACGAGGTGGCGCGGGCCATGATGTTCATCGCCAGCTACCCGCAGACCAACCTGGGCCCGGGCTACCGCGAGGCGGCGCTGTTCATCGGCTGCCGCCACGCCGGCGAGGCCGGCAACTACTGCCTGTCCATGCCCATCGACAGCCAGGAGTCGCGCATCTACAACGGCCGCGACATCTTCGGCTTCCCCAAGAAGAAGGCCTCCATCGAACTCGAAGAGGACGGCGACAGCGTTCGCGGCAGCGTCGAGCGCCACGGCGTGCGCTTCGTCGAGATCGAGGCCCGGCTGCTGGCCGAGCTCGACGAGCTGCCCGCGGCCGGGCCCAACTTCCTGTTCAAGGCCAGCCCGCGCATCGACCTGCAGCCCGGCTTCGACGGACCCGTCCTGCTGTGCCGCCAGCAGACCGAGGTGACGCCGCGGCAGGTGCGGGTGGGCTCGGCCGAGGTGACGCTGCGCGAGTCGGCTTTCGATCCCTGGGCCGAGGTGGAGGTGGTCGACGTGATGGTGGCCGCCCTGCTGGTCAGCGACAACGTGATGCGGCCCGGCGAGGTGCTGGGCGAGGTCGACGCCGAGGCCTTCCTGCCGCACTACTTCAAGATGACTGATTTCAGCACCGGGGGGTGAGCCATGATCGACTTCGCCCTGACCGAGACCCAGAAGATGGTGATCGAGACCGCCCGCGGCTTCGGCCAGGAGGTGCTGCAGCCGGCCGAGCGCGAGCTGGACCTGTGGGCCGAGCCGGAGGCGGTCTTCGCCAGCGAGCGCTTCTGGTCGGCCATGCGCGGCGCCTACGGGCTGGGCTTCCACAAGATGGCCCTGCCCGAGGCGGCCGGCGGCCTGGGGCTCGACGCCAACACCAGCGGCATGGTCTGGGAGGAGCTGGGCCGCTGGGGCCCGGGCTTCGCCGCCAGCCTGATGCCGGCGGCCACCGTGCCGCGGCTGATCGCCTTTCTGGCGCCCGACAACCAGACCCTGATCGAGCGCTACCTGCAGCCCTTCTGCGCCGACGAGCGGGCGCAGCACATCTCGGGCTGGTGCTCGAGCGAGCCCGAGGTGGGTTCGGACGGCAAGAACTACCACGATCCGCGGATCCGCCACCGCACCCGGGCGCGCAAGATCGACGGCGGCTGGGTGATCGACGGCGCCAAGTCGGACTTCATCTCCAACGGCGGTATCGCCTCGGTGCACCTGGTCTTCGCCTGCGTCGAGCCCGAGCAGGGCATCTGCGGCTCGGGCGCTTTCGTGGTGCCGGCCGACGCGCCCGGGGTGAGCACCGGCAAGGCGCTGGACAAGACCGGCCTGCGCACCCTGAACCAGGCCGCGGTCTACTTCGACGGCGTCGAGATCCCCGACGACCACCTGCTCTTTCCCCACGGCGAGGGCTACCCCATGCTGCACAACGCCATCATCACGGTGGGCAACCTGGGGGTGGGCTACCTGGCGCTGGGCCTGATGCGGGCCGCATTCGAAGACGCGCTGGCCCACGCCAGAGAGCGCGTGCAGGGCGGCAAGCCCCTGCTCGGCCACCAGCTGGTGGCCGACAAGCTGATGCGCTGCAAAACGGCCTTGGAGGCCGCCCGCGCCTACCTGTGGCGCGGCTCCTGGCTGGCCGCCACCCGCTTCCCGGGCGATCTGGCCACCAGCCTGTCGGCCAAGGTCTTCGCCACCGAGCAGGCGGTGGCACACACCGCCGAGATGGTGCAGGTGCTGGGCGGCTACGGCATCTCGCGCGAGTACAGCCTGGAGAAGCTGGCCCGCGACGCCAAGCTGCTGCGCATCATGGACGGCACCAACGAGACCCTCATGCTCAAGGCGGCCGAGCAGCTATGAGCCGCGGCGCCGCCCAGAACGGCCGCCAAGCGGCCGGTGCCCGCGAGCGCATCCTGGACGCGGCCGACGCTCTGTTCGGCGAGCTGGGCTTCGACGCCGCCTCCACCCGCGAGATCGCCGAGCGTTCGGGGGTCAACAAGGCCCTGATCCACTACCACTTCGAGAACAAGGACGGCCTGCTGGTCCAAGTGCTGGACCGCTACTACGACGCGCTGGCCACCACCCTGCTCGAGGCCCTGGCCGCCGGGGCCGATCTGCGCGACAAGCTGCTGCGGCTGGTCGACGGCTACGTCGACTTTTTGGCCGCCAACCGCGGCTTTCTGCGCATCGTGCAGCGCGAGGCCTCGGGCGGCCGCCACATGGATCTGGTGCACGCGCGCACCGAGCCGCTGTTCGCCACCGGCATCGAGCTGCTGCAGCAGGCCTTCCCGGCCACCCGCGGCGGCGCCATGGACGCGGCCCAGCTGCTGACCAGCGTCTACGGCATGATCATCACCTACTTCACCTACGACGGCGTGCTGGGCCGGCTGCTGGGCGCCGACCCGCTGGCGCCCGCCGGCCTGGCCGCGCGCAAGCGCCACCTGCACCACCTGATCGAGGTGCTGCTGGCCGACATCGCCCCGCCGGCCGCAGTGGTCGAGGAGGAATCGTGAGCGCCGAAGCCGCCGTCGCGCCGGACGCCGAACGCCGCGACGCCGCCCGCACAACCCGGCTGCGGCGCCGCTACCAGGATACCCCGCCGCGCATCTCCGTACAGCGCGCCCGGCTGTACACCGCCAGCTGGCGCGCCACCGAGGGCCGCGGCCTGGCCCGGGTGGAGCGGGTGGCGCTGGCCATGCGCCACGTGTACCAGCACATGGACCACCAGCTCGACGGCGACGAGCGCATCGCCGGCGCCTGGACGGAGCACTTCTTCGGCGTGCCCATCGACATCGAGCGCGGCGTGTTCAACCAGGTGCTGGAGGCCGAGCTGAGCACCGGCGCCATGCTGCGCCACCGCGGCCGCAGCCTGTCGAAGGCCCTGGGCTACCTGCTGCGCAAGCGGGCCCTGCTCGAGTTCGCGCGCAACCAGCGCCGCACCCGCAGCGACGGCCGGGCCCCTTTGGACGTGGGCCTGACACCCATGACCCGCCGCGCCATCAACGCCTTCGCCATCGATGCGGCCGACCGCCGCGAGCTGCTGGGCGAGCTGCTGCCCTACTGGCGCGGCCGCAGCATGGTCGATGCGCTGCAGCGCGAGCTCGAGCGCAGCGGGCTGTACTCGGCCGATATGCACGATTTCGTCACCGCCGTGCCGGGCAATACCTCGCGCCAGGTGATGATGGTCAGCCCCTGCGCCACCATCGCCACCTTGCAGGGCCACGTCATCCTGGATTACGACCGGGTGCTGGCCCGCGGCCTGCTGGCCATGCGCGACGAGCTGGCCGAGCGCCGGGCGGCGGCCGAGCGGGCCGCCGGCGGCCGGCGGGCGGCCGACCTGCGCGGCCAGGAGCTGGCCCTGGAAGGCGTGATGGTCTTCGCCCGGCGGCTGGCCGCGCACGTTGCGGCCCGGCGCGCCGCCGCCACCGATCCGCAGCGCCGCGCCGAGCTGGCCGCGCTGGCCGCGCGCTGCGCCCGGGTGCCGTTGCGCCCGGCGGCCACCTTCGCCGAGGCGGTGCAGGCGCTGTGGACTGTCAAGACCGCGGTCGAGCTGGCGCACCCGATGAACCTGCACTGCTTCGGCCGGCTGGATCAGTCGCTGCAGCCCTTCTACCAGGCCGATCGGGCCGCCGGCCGCATCGACGCCGCCGGCGCCCGCATGCTGCTCGAGGAGCTGCTGCTCAAGATCATGAGCCAGAACATCCGCCCCGAGTCCGGGCTGCTGTCCAACTTCTACCACCGCTTTTTGGGCTCGGCGCCGGTGACCGTGGGCGGCCAGCGGCCCGGCGGCGGCGACGCCAGCAACGCCGTGACCGAGCTGGTGCTGGCCGCCGCCCACGGCTCCAAGGCGGTGACCAACGTGTCGCTGCGCGTCCACCCCGGCACCCCGCAGCGGCTGCTGGACGCGGTGGCCGCCTACCTGGCCGCCGGCACCTCGAGCTTTTCGCTGTTCAACGACGAGGTGCAGATCGAGGCGCTCGAGCGCCGCGGCGTCAGCCCGGCCGACGCCCGCGACTATGCCGTGATGGGCTGTGTCGAGACCTGCGTGCCGGGCAAGACCGGCTCCATGGGGGCCAACGCCCTGCTGCTGGCCCGCCTGCTGGACATGACCCTGCGCAACGGCGACGCCCGGCTGCTGGCCGGCACCATACGCGGCGCCGGGCCGCGCACCGGGGCGGCGGCCGATTTCGAGCGCTTCGACGACTTCAAGGCCGCCGTGGTGCGCCAGGGCCGCGCGGCCATCGACCAGATCGCGGCGGCGTCCAACCTGCGCGACGCGGTGATGGCCGAGCAGCTGCCGGCGCCGCTGATCTCGGCCTTCATGGACGGCTGCGCCGACAGCGGCGCCGACGTCACCTGCGGCGGGGCGCGTTACGACCTGTCCGGCATCTCCATGATCAATTCCATCGCCAACCTGGCCGACTCGCTGCACGTCATCCGCGAGCTGGTGTTCGAGCAGCGCCGCTTCAGCCTGCAGCAACTGCTGCGAGCGATCGACGCCGACTTCGAAGGCTGCGGCGACATGCTGCGCCGGATCCGCGAGCTGCCGGGCAAGTGGGGCAACGGCGATCCGGCCTGCGACGGTCTGGCGGCCGAGGTGATGGGCGCGCTGTTCGCCGAGACCTACGGCCTGCGCTCGCACAAGGGCGGGCCCTTCGTCGTCTACGTCATCAGCATGATCACCCACACCCTGGACGGCCGGCTGTCCATCGCCAGCCCGGACGGCCGGCGGGCCGGGGTGCCCTTCGCTGCCTCCTGCAACCCGGCCAACGTGGAGCGCTGCGGGCTGACCGCGGCGCTGCGTTCGGTGGCGGCGCTGCCGCTGGCCGACGTGATGGGCTCGGCGGTCAACGTCAAGCTGCACCCCAGCGCGGTGGGCCGCAGCCCGGCCCAGCGCGCCAAGTTCGTCGCGCTGCTGCGCACCTACTTCGCCCTGGGCGGCGCCCAGCTGCAGCCCACCTGCGCCTCGGCCGAGATGCTGCGCGCCGCGCAGCAGCAGCCCGAGGAGTACCGCGACCTGGTGGTCAAGGTGGGCGGCTACTCGAGCTACTTCACCGAGCTGGGCCCCGAGATCCAGCAGGAGATCATCGATCGCACGGAGCACGCCTAGGCCGGCGCCCGCCGCCCGCAGGGCGGGGGAGGAACCAGGAGAGCGCGTGGACGCGGCAGCCGCAACGAGAACCGAAGCCATGACCGGCCTCGTGTTCGACATCCAGGCCTACTGCCTGCACGACGGGCCGGGCATCCGCAGCTGCGTCTTCTTGAAGGGCTGCCCGCTGCGCTGCGCCTGGTGTCACAACCCCGAGTCGCAGCGGGCCGCGCCCGAGATGGGCTGGTGGCCGGCGCGCTGCCGCGGCTGCGGCCGCTGCCTGCGGGCCTGTGCGCAGGGCGCGCTGCTGGACGGGCCGCGGGGCCTGGTGCGCGATGCGGCCCGCTGCCGCGGCTGCGGCGCCTGCGCCGCGGTTTGCCCTGAGGGCGCCCAGCACCGCATCGGCCAGCCCATGCGCGCCGCGGCGGTGGCCGAGCGGGTGGCCCGCGACGCCGCCTTCTACCAGCGCTCGGGCGGCGGGGTCACCATCAGCGGCGGCGAGCCCAGCGCCCAGCCGGACTTCCTGCTGGCCCTGCTCGACGCGCTGGGCGCGCGCGGGCTGCACCGGGCCGTGGAGACCTGCGGTCTCTACCCGGCCGGGCTGCTCGAGGCGCTGGCGTCGCGGGTGGAGCTGTTCCTCTACGACCTCAAGCACGCCGACGACGCGGCCCACCGGGCCGGCAGCGGTCGCGGCAACGGCCGCATCCTGGCCAACCTGGCCGCCCTGGTGGCCCGCGTCGGGCCGCAGCGGGTGCTGCCCCGGGTGCCGGTGATCCCGGGCTTCAACGCCGATGCCGCGGCGGCCGCCGGCCTGGCCGGGGCCCTGGCCGCGGCCGGCTGCCGCGGCCCGGTGGAGCTGCTGGCCTACAACAGCCTGGCCCGCGGCAAGCACCGCCGCATCGGCCGCGGCCAGCCCGATATGGCCCGCGAGACGCTGGACGCGGCCGGGCGCGAGCGTTTCGCGGCCGCATTTGCACACGAGGGGTTCGCGCCGCGCTGGAGCTGACGCGGGCGGGACGAGCCGGAAGAGCCGGACGAGGAGGCGGACATGACCACGAGCGACAGGGCCCTGGTGCTGGGCGGCGACGGCCTGCTGGGCGCCCACCTGGTGCGCCGGCTGCTGCAGGCAGGCTGGCGGGTGCGGGTGCTGGTGCAGCCGGGCTCGGACTCGCCGGTGCTCGAGGGGCTGGACATCGAACAGACCCCCGGCGATCTCTTGGGCCGGGGTGCCGAGCTGGCCCGGGCCGCCGACGGCTGCCGGGCGGTCTTCCACTGCGCGGCCATCACCGACCTGTGGGCGCCGCCCGCCAAGGTGTGGGCGGTCAACCTGGAGGGCACCCGGCGGGTGGCCGACGCCTGTCTGGCGGCCGGGGTCGAGCGGCTGGTGTTCACCGGTTCGGCCTCGTCCTTCCAGTTCGGCTCCCGCGAGCGGCCGGGCGACGAGCGGGGCGGCTTTCCGGAGGCCTACCGCGGCATCGCCTACATGGAGTCGAAGCACCGGGCCACCCGGCTGGTGCAGCGCTACGCGGCCGAGCGCGGGCTGGACGCGGTGGTGGTGGCGCCGACCTTTCTGCTGGGCGAGCTGGACTGGCGGCCCAGCTCGGGCGAGCTGATCCGGCAGTTTCTGCTGCGGCGCATGCGCTTCGTCTCGCCCGGCGGGCGCAACTTCGCCTGCGCCGGCGACGTGGCCGGCGCCCTGCTGGCCGCCTTCCACAAGGGCGAGCGCGGCGGCTGCTACATCGCCGGCGGCCACAACCTGAGCTACCGCGACTTCTTCACCCGGGTGGCGCGCATCGCCGGCGGCGCGCCGGCGCCGCTGGCCACCTTGCCGGCCGGGGCGGTGCGGGCAGCCGGTCTGGCCGGCTCGCTCTACGGCCGGCTGAGCGGCCGCCGGCCGCCGCTGGACCGGCGCCTGGCGCGGCTGGCGCTGTGCGGCACCTACTACGACGCGTCGCGGGCGGTGGAGCAGCTGAGCCTGCAGCAAACGCCGGTCGACGCGGCCATCGCCCAGAGCGTGCGCAGCCTGCGGACTTACGGCCACATCTGATCGAGGGGTGCAGCCATGGATAGCTATCGGGACAAGGTGGTGTTGATCAGCGGCTCCAGCCGCGGGGTGGGCCGGGCCCTGGCGGCCCGGCTGGTGGCCGAGGGGGCCCGGGTGATGCTGGGCGCCCGCGGCGAGCAGCGCTTGATCGAGACCCGCGATGCGCTGCGGCGCGACGGCGGCCGGGTGGAGGCGCTGGCCGGCGACGTGGGCCAGCGAGACGACGCCGAGCGGCTGGTGGCCGCGGCCGTGGAGCGCTTCGGCCGGCTGGATGCGGTGGTCAACAACGCCGGGGTGTCGATGCGCGGCGAGTTCGCCGAGCTGGACCCGGCAGTCTGCGAGCGGGTGATTCGGACCAATCTGCTGGGCAGCGTCTACCTGTCGCGGGCGGCGGCCGAACATCTGATCGCCGCGCACGGCCAGCTGCTGTTCGTCTCCAGCATCGCCGGGCTGTTCGGCCTGCCGGGCGCCTCGGTCTACTGCGCCTCCAAGATGGCGCTGACCGGGCTGGCCGAGTCGCTGCGCATCGAGCTGGCCGCGGCCGGGGTGCACGTGGGTGTGATCTACCTGGGCTTCACCGAGCACGACCCGCAGAAGAGCATCCTGGCCGCCGACGGCAGCCCGGTGCCGCCCGACCGGCCGGCGCACCACAGCCAGGACGAGGCCGCCGGGCAGATCCTGCACATGATGCGCCGCCGGCGCCGCGAGCTGGTTATGACACCGGTGGGCCAGCTCGGCCGCTGGGTCCACCGCTTGTCGCCGGGCCTGGTCGAGCGGGCCATCCGCTGGGCGCGCTCCAGCCGCTGGGGCCTGTACGAGAGGTTTTCCTGAAGCACCCGCGAAGGAACGGCAAACGTGGACAGCGGATTCATCCTCGGCATCCTGTTCGGCATCCTGGCCGCGCTGATGATGAACATCGGCAAGGGGGTGCAGAAGCAGAAGGTGGGCGTGTTCTTACACGGCCGGCGCATGTTCGCCCGGCCGCAGCGCCGCGACCTGTTTATCTGGCTGCTGGGCCTGGCCATCACCGCCGGGGCGGCCTTGCCCTACTCGGTGGGGCTGATGCTGTCCAAGTCACCCTCGGCCATCGCCGCCATGACCGGCGTCGGTCTGATCGGGCTGACCCTTTACGCGCTCAAGGTCATCGGCGAGCCCATGGGCCGCACCGACTGGCTGGGCATGGCGCTGGTGGTGGTGGGCACCTCGGTGTTGGCGCTGCTGGGCGCCGAACACGAGATCGGCGCCCGCCGGCTGGACGACGGCCAGCTGGTGTGGGCCGCCGCCGGCATGGTGCTGCTGTGCGCGGCCGGCTGCCTGGCGGCGCTGCGCTGGCGGCGCATCCACGGCATGGCATACGGCCTGGCGGCCGGCGCCTGCATCGGGCTGGCCATCTTTCTGGGCGATGCCGGGCTGGTGCGCGCCGGCGGCTCGCTGGCCGGCCAGCTGACCACACCCTATCCCTACATCGCCCTGCTGTTCGCCGGCACGGCCACCGCCGTGACCCAGCTCGGCTTCCTGCGCGGCCGCGCCCTGGAGGTGGTGCCGGCGGTCAACGCCGCCGCGGTCATCACCCCGCTGCTGCTCGAGGCCGGCCTCTACGCCGACCCACCCCCGATCGCCCAGCTGGGCATCATCGGCCTGATCCTGATCGGCGTGCTGCTGCTGTCCACCGGAGCCGCCGCCCGCGCCGCAGCCTGAACGCGCCGGGTTCTCTCCAAGCCGTTTGCGCTCTGATCTGGGGACGGAGGTCGGCCAGGCTGAGGACGGGCCAGGTTGGGGACGGCCAGGAAGGGGGACGGAAATCTGCCCGGGATCGCGCACGCAGGAAGGGGACGGAGGTCTTCCCGGGATCGCGGGGAGAAGGCCTGATTCATCCGCATGGCAGTGGAGTTACAGGATGCAGCGATAGGTGCGGGCCCGCCGGGAGCGGGCCCGTGCTTCTTTCGGCCTTACTCGACCTCGACCTTGCGCGCGCTCTTGCGGGCGCGTTCGATCTTGGGCAGGCGTACGGTCAGCACGCCAGCATCGGAGTCCGCTCGCAACCGCAATCCCGCCAGGTCGTGCTGCTCTGCTACGCTGGTGCGACCCCACCACCGGGGCGTCCTCCCTATCCGTAACGGAATCTAATCACTCAGCTGCGTTTGACAAGACCCCCGGCCGCCGATTCGCCGCACCGGCCAGGCCCCCGGGGCGCGGCCGCCTACGGCATCGACCTCCGTTCCCGTGTTTCCGCATCCTCCGACTCTTGATTTTGCTCTCTGCGGGGCTTGTCCAGACGCGAGTGGCGGCGCTAGACTGGGGCCATGTGGCGCTGGGCCTCGATTATTACGGCACTGGGCTGGGCCCTGGCGGCGGGCTGCGGCGGGGGGCCGGAGTGCGCGCGGGATGCGGACTGTGCGGCGGGGCTCTATTGCCGTGAAGGGGATTGCGTTTTCGATTGTGCCGACGATACGGACTGTCTGGCCGGTACGGCCTGTACGGCCCGGGGGCGCTGCGAGGCGGGTTGCGTGGAGTCGAACGGCGGGGTGATGGTTCCCATGCCGGGCCACCCCATCTGGATCGACGCCTACGAGATGACCGTCTACGAAAACGCCGACTGCAGCGGCCAGCGGGACTTCATCGGCGCCCGCTGCCGCCTGGACGAGCCATGAGCGGAACGAGGCTGCGCACCGGGCGGATCCGCAGCCGCAGTGGCTGGCGCGCGATCGGAGGTCGATAGGCGATGGAGCGGCTGCGATTGGCGATCCCGCTACTGGTCTGGCTGCTGCCGGCGCTGGCCGCCGCCGGCGCAGCGCCGGAACTGGTCCAGCGCGCCCGCCAGAATCGCTTCCACGCGGTGCAGCGCCTGCTCGACGCCGGCGCCGATGTGGACGCCCACGACGCCCGCGGCTGGACCGCGCTGCACCACGCCGCCGCCCACGGCCAACACGAGATCGCCGAGCTGCTGCTCGAGCACGGCGCTGCGCCCGATGTCAGCGATGCCGAGGGCATCACACCGCTGCAGCTGGCGGTGGCCAACGGCCACAGCGCGCTCGCCGAGCGGCTGCTGGCGGCCGGGGCCGACGTGAACAAGGCCGATCAGAACGGGGTCACCCCCTTGCACCGGGCGGCCAGCCGCGGCCGGGCCGGGCTGGTGCGGCGGCTGATCGCGGTCGGGGCCGAGGTCAACGCCCTGGACGCCGAGGGCCAGACCCCGCTGGAGCAGGCGCGCTTCGCGCGCGGGCCCGGCCGTGCCGAGACGCTGCGCGCGCTGGCCGCCCACGGGGCCCGCTCGGGCAAGGCGGTGCGCGCGCTGCGGCTGTATAAGCGGCGCAAGGCCGGTGCGCTGCCGCGCTGCCACGGCTTGCGCGACGTGCGCTGGGGCATGACGCGACCGCAGGTGATGGAGGCCGAGCCGGACGTGATGCCGCTGGCCAACAGCCGCGATCTGGTCTGGCAGGGTGCGGTGGCCGGACGGCCGGCCAAGGTGTTCTACCGCTTCTCGGAAGGCATCGTGCGTGAGGCGGTGGTGCTGTTCGAGCCGCCTTCGACCCGGCGCGGCGGCGGGCGGGTGCTGGCCGACTACCAGCGGCTGCGCGAGCTGCTCGGCCGCAAGTACGGCCAGGCCTACCGCAGCGGCCGGGTCTGGCAGACCGCCGCCGATCGGCGCCAGAGCGACACCATGCGGGCGGTGGCCGCCGGCCAGCTGACCCTGCAGGCGGTCTGGGAGACCGACTGGACGCGCATCGTGCTGTCCTGCATCGGCGAAGGCGGCCGGCCGCGGATCACGCTGGCCTACAAGGCGGTGGTCGAGTTCAAGCGCCAGCCGAGCCGGGCCGATCAGGAGGCGCTGGAGGATCTGTGACGGGCCGGCGACCGGGTGGCCGGGGGGCGGAGGAGTCCGGATCATGCTGCGGGCGATGACCTTCAACCTGCGCTTCGCCAATGAGCGCGACGGCGACGACGCCTGGTCGCTGCGGCGCGAGCTGGTGGCGCGGCTGATCGAGGAGCAGGCCCCGGACGTGCTCGGCACCCAGGAGGGCCTGACCAGCATGCTCGACTGGCTGGCCGAGCGCTTGGCCCCGACTTACGGCCTGCACTGGCCGGACGGGCGGGCACGCGACGAGAACAGCCAGTACCCGAGCCTGTTCGTGCGCAACGAATCGCTCGAGCTGCTCGCCGGCGGCGACCGCTGGTTGAGCCCCACGCCCGATGAGCCCCTGTCCAAGGGCTGGGACAGCGCCTTCCCGCGCATGATGAGCTGGGCCCGGCTGCGCCAGCGCGCCGGTGGCAGCGCTCTGGTGGCCGTGGCCACCCACCTCGACCACCTGGGTGATATCGCCCGGCCCAACCAGGCCCGGCTGCTGGCCGATTTTGCCGCCGAATGCACCGAGCCGGTGGTGGTGATGGGCGATTTCAACGACGCGCCGGGCTCGCCCACCCACCGCGCGCTGCTCGAGCAGCGCACCGGGCTCAGCGACTGCTGGCGGGCGCTGGGCCTGGGCGAGGGCAAGCCGGCCTGGACCGCGCACCGCTTCGACGGCCAGCCGCGCAAGGGGCGGCTGGATTGGATCCTCATCGGTCCGGCGCTGCGCTGCAGCGCCGTCGCCAAGGTCGAGCGCGAACAGGACGGCCGCTGGCCGTCGGATCACTTCCCGGTCCGCGCCGATCTAACCTGGGCGGAATGAATCATGGGGGGCGGCCGAGGCGGGAAATCAGAGATCAGAGGCGTTGGCGGGCCCAGGCATTGGCCAGGCTGTCGGCGTATTCGTTCCACAGCGAGCCGTCGTGGGCCCGGATCCAGCGCAGCTCCAGCTCGGGCCGCTGCTGGAAGATGCGGTAAGCGCGCTGGACCAGCTCCAGGTTCTTGATGGGCCCGCCCTTGCGCTTCCAGCCGCGGCCTTCCCAGCCGGCCGCCCACTTGGTCAGCGTGTTGAAGCACAGCTCGCTGTCGGTGTAGACCACGGTCGGCTCGCCGGCCGGCACCAGCCGGCTGCCCTCGATCAGGGCCATCAGCTCCATGCGGTTGTTGGTGGTGTGCGACTCGTGGCCGTGCTGCTGGGCCAGCACCTCGCCGCCGCGCACGTAGACCGCGCCCCAGCCGCCGGGGCCGGGGTTGGGCCGGGCCGAGCCGTCGGTGAACAGGCCGTCCTGGGGCCCGGCGCTGTAGCGCACCCGCACCTCGTCCAGGCTCAGCTCGCCCTCGGCCGCCCGGCCGGCCGGCTTGTTGCGCGGGCGTTTGGAGTTGGCCCTGGCCCCGCCCGCGGCCCGACCGCCTTTGGCGGCGTCGCGGCAGCCCAGGCAGACCCGCGGCGTCCAACCGGGGTATTTCTTCAAAGCGGCCTCGGGCACGCTGAAGCTCTTTCCACATTTGCTGCAAGTGAAGTCATTGTCGGCCATGGGCGGCATCAAACACCCCGCGGCGCCCGGGCGCAAGGGGGAATGAACGTTTTTGGCGGAAGTTTCCGGCAGCGCACGGATTGAACTGCGCGCCGGGCTGCGTATAGTCTGGTCGGCGGCATGGACGACGAGCGCGACGAGCGAGAAGGGGCCCACTGGCTGATGCGCGGGCTGAGCGCGGCCGGCCGCGGGGTGGCGGCCGGCGGCGTCTGGCTGGGGCGCAAGGCGGCGGCCGGCTACCGGACGGTGGATCCGGACGTGCAGCGCCACCTGCTGCAGCTGCCGCTGCTGGCCCACTCCCTGTTCGAACGGCGCGACGCCGCCATCGCTCCGGTGCCGGACGACGGCCACCCGCCGCTGGTCTTCGTCCATGGCCTGGGCGGCACCCGGGGCAACTTTTTGCTGATGAGCTGGTGGTTCTGGCTCAACGGCCGCAAGCGCTCCTACCGCATCGGTTTCAGCCCGGACAGCTCCATCGCCGAGCAGGCCGCCGAGCTGGCGCACAAGGTCGAGCGGGTGTGCGCGGTCAACGGCGTCGAGCAAGTGGACCTGGTGGCCCACAGCCTGGGCGGCGTGGTGGCCCGGCTGGCGCTGCAGGAGCACGGCCTGGCGCCGCGGGTGGGCGCCTTCGTCAGCCTGGGCGTGCCGCACCACGGCACCTACCCGGCGCGCTACGCCAACACCGATACCCTGCGCGCGCTGCGGCCCGACAGCCCGCTGATGCGCCGGCTGGACGCCGGCCGGCCGCCGGCCGGGGTGCGGCTGATCTGCTGTTCCAGCCGCAACGACCTGTTCGTGCTGCCGCCCGAGTCGGCCCTGCTCGAAGGCGCCGCGGCCATCGACCTGACCCCGGCCACCCACTACAGCTACCTGCTCGACCCGGCCGCCTTCGCCGCGGTGCGCACCGCGCTCGATTCCGGCGCCGGAGGCTGAAAGGAGCGATCGAACGACGATGCCGTCCCGTCCCCGCGTCCCGACCCCTGTGCTGCCGGCGATCGCCGTGCTCGGGCTGCTGTTGGCCGCCGGTGCGGTGCAGGCCGGACAGAAAGGACAGACAGGGCAGGGCGGGGCGGTCGAGCGCTCTTGGCCACGGCACATTCCGATCGACGATCGCTTCGACGTGATCCGCCTCGATCCCGAGCAGCCCGACTACCGCCGCGCCTACGCCCAGGCCGGCCGCCTGCTCGGCCGCTGGACGCTGGACTTCGCCGGCACCGGCGTCGACGGGGCGCTGCTTCTGCGCCTGGCACGCACCCGGCGCGGCGAGCCCTTCACCCGGGTGCTGCGCGAGGGGCTCAAGCGGCCGGTCGCCCCCCACGACCTGCTGCTGCTGCTCGACGACGTGCTGCGCGCCGGCCGCGCCGGGCTGTACGGCCGGCGGGTGTTCCTGCTGCCGGGCCGCGTGCGCAAGGTGGGCGCTTTGGTGCACCCGCAGGAGGTCTTCCGGCCGAAGTCGCGCGGCCCGCGCAGCTACCCCTACCGCCGCGATCAGCTGGCCGTGGACCGGCCCGAGCGCCGGCCAGACATGCCCCCGGCCGCCGACGGCGCCGTGCTGGGGCCCAACTGGGTGATGCGCTACAAAAACCCCCGCGGCCGCGAGCGCAAGCTGCGCGCCCTGGCCGAGCAGAACCCATCGGGCACCTTCGCCGCCCGGGTGCGCTCGTTGATCGAGCAGCTCGAGGCCCAGGGCGCCGAGGTGGGTCTGTACACCACGGTGCGCCGCCGCCGCCGCGGCTACCTGATGTGGGGCGCCTTCGCCCTGAGCCGCAAGAAGAGCCGGGCGGCGGTGATCCGCTTCGTGCGCGAGCTGGAGCGGGTCAACCAGGAGTGGCAGCTGGACGTGCCCATCCGCTGGTTCCACCCCGGTGGCTGGCGGGCCACGGTGGAGGCGGCCCGGCGCATGGCCGACGCCTACGACGTGGTCTACGCCACCCGCTCCGGCGCGCTGCGCTCCAACCACTACGACGCCCAGGCGGTCGACTTCAGCGCGCTGGCCCTGCCGCGCCGGCTGACGCTCGAGGCTCCGGACGGCCGCAGTCGAAGCTTCGACCTGTCGGGCGCCGAGCAGCCCCGCGATCTGAACCTGAGCCCCGGGCTGATCGACTGGATCGAGCGCCACTTCCTGATGCGCAAGCTGGAGCTGGACTACCCCCACTGGGACGACACCGCCGCGCCGAACGAGAAGCTGCGCGCGCAGGCGGCGGCCGCCGCCGACCGGCCGCTGCCCGAGCTGCCGGCACCGCCGGACATCGCCGTGGCCGCACCGGCCCCTCCGCCGCCGCTGGAGCCGGGTTGGTTTTCGCGCTGGTTCCCGGCCGCGCCGCTGTTGGCCGTGGCCCTGGGCGGGCTGCTGGTGCTGATCGGCCGCCGCCGCGGCCGTCAGTCGGCCCGTCCGGCCAGGAAGTAGGCGCTGGTGCGCGACATGAGCTGGTTGAACAGCGGCAGCACCCGGCCGTAGAAGGCCACCTCGTTGATGGGGCTGATCAGCTCGACCCGCTTGCGCCGCCGCACCGCCTCGAAGATGCGCCGGCCGACCTTCTCCGGGCTGTCCGAGTAGTAGGGCAGCAGCTTCATCGACAGCCGCCCGGCCCAGGTCTCTCCTTCGATGCCGTCATAGAAGCCGGTGTTGACCATGTAGGGATAGACCGTGGTCACCGCGATGCCGTGCTTGCGCAGCTCGTAGTGCAGCACTTCGCTGAGTACGCCCAGCGCCGCCTTGATGGCTGCGTAGGCGCCCCAGGTGGGCATGCGGAAGAAGGCCTGGCCCGAGGAGACGTTGACCACCTGGCCGGCGCCGCGTTCGATCATGCCCGGCAGGAAGGCATCCAGGTGGTGGATGGGCCCCATCAGGTTGACCGCCACCAGCTTGCGCCAGGTGGCGAGCGGGGTCTTGGCGATCTCGCCGTGGTGGCCGATGCCGGCGTTGTTGATCAGCACGTCCAGCCCGCCCAGATCGGTCTCGACCCACGCGGCCAGCGCGGCCACCGCGGCCGCGTCGGTCACGTCCACCCGCCGGGTGTGCACCCCGGGGCCGGGCTCCCCGATGCCGGCCAGCTCATCGCGGGCGGCGTCCAGCGCGGCCTCGTCCACATCGGTCAAAATCAGCTCGGCCCCGGCCGCGGCGAAGGCCCGCGCGGTGGCCAGGCCGATGCCGCGCGCCCCGCCGGTGATCAGCACCCGCTCATTCTCCATCCGGCTCATGTTCAGCTCCCTCCCGTTGCAGAAGTTCCAGGCGACTCTTGACCGTTCGATCTCGGACCAAAGCCGGCAAAGGCGAACTCGACCATCTCGTCGACCACCGCCTCGGCGCTGCGCCCCTCCAGCCCGTCGTCCAGCCAGCGCTCCAGCAGGTGCAGCGCCATGCCCACCAGGCCGCGGGCCACCAGCCCGGCGTCGCAGGGCCGGGCGAAGCCGCGGTCGATGGCGTGCTCCAGATAGAACCGGGCCATCTGGGCGAAGCGGTCGGTGGTGCGGTTCAGCTTGGCGGCGAAGTCGGCGTCGATCGAGGCGCCCTGGCGCAGCAGCAGCAGCACCAGCGCCCGTTCGCGCTCGAGCACCGCGGCCAGCCGGCCCACCACCGCCCGCGAGGCGTGGCGGTACTCGGCCAGGTCGCGCGGCAGCTGCTCGCTCATGGGCTGGAACTCGGCCAGCAGCTCCTCGAGCAGGCGGTCGAACAGGGCGTCGAAGATGGCCCGCTTGGAGTCGAAGTAGCGGTAGAAGGTGCCCTGGCCCACGCCGGCCGCGCCCACGATGTCCGAGATGCGCGGGCCGTGGAAGCCGTCGCGGGCGAAGACCGCGGCGGCCGCGTCGAGCAGCTTGCGCCGCGTCTGCGCCTTGCGCGCAGCGTCCTTGCGCTGTCTCAGGTCGGTGGGCAAGCGCGTCCCCCTCAGCCCAGCCTGAACGAGGCCAAAAAGGCCGGCAGTGTGCGTAGGTCGAAGTAGACGGTGGACTCGCTGATCAGCCGGCCGTCGCTCACCCGCTCGATGGTACCGCGGCAGGTGGTGTGCGTGCGGTGCAGGTTCCAGGGCCGGATGTCGCTCTTGCAGCCCTGGTAGCGGTAAGCGGTGCCGTCGGGGCCGGAGAAGTCCAGCCGGTAGACGATGCTGGCATCGCGCAGGTAGCGCAGCTCGAGCTCGCCGCTGCACGGCGCCGCGCGCACCAGGCCGCCGACGTCGATCTCGCCCAGCGCCCGGTTGACCATGAAAGCGGCGTCCAGCGGGTTGAGATAGGCGGCCAGCCGCTCGGGACCCCAGTCCAGGGTGAAGCTGAGCGGGTGGCTGCCCGGCGGGCCGGCGCCGTCGACGAAGCGGTGCTCGCCGGCCATGGTCTCGCGCATCCGAAAGGCCAGCCGGCCGCCCGTCTTGGCCGCCGGCTGCTCGCTGGCAGTGGTCGATTCCATGCTCGTCCTCCGGGGTTCAGGCGCGTTTTCTCGGTTCCTGAACCCAGTCTAGATCGAAACGGACGGACCAGTCAATCCCGAAATTTGTTTTTTTTCGCTCTCCGATCCAGTCTCAGTGCGGCTTGCAGCCGGGCGGCGGGGCGTGGAAGAATCTCTTTATCTGCGCATAGTTCATGGGAGGCAGCATGAGCCGGTCATTGATTCTCTGTGCTGCGGCAGCCCTGCTGCCGCTGGGCTGCGACGGCGGTGGAGATGGAGGGGGTGGGGACGGAGGTCCGCCGGCCTTCGCGCCACAGCCCACCGTGGCCGAGCCGCCGACCGATCCGCTGGCTGGCAGCGAGGTGGTGTCCTGTCCCATCTACCAACAGCAACGCTGCGTCGCCGGCCGGCTGGAACGCTGCGCCATCTACGATACGGCCACCGGCGACTTCGTCGACCAGCCGGATCCGCTGCTCGAGCGGGTCTACCTCTACGACCGCTGGTACGATCTGCACAGCTCGCCGGCCGGGCTGACCGCCGAGCGGGTCTTCACCGGCCCCATGCCGGGCGATACTCCAGAGGCCGAATGGGGCGATGCGGACAACTTCGACCGCTGGGCCGGCTGCGGCGACGCGGCCATCTGGACCGGCGCCGCCCTGGTGGCCGATGCCTTCCGCTACGTGGCCACCGGCACCCGGGCCGACTACCAGCGCATGGAGGCCAAGACCCGAGCCCTGCTGCGCAACTTCCAGGTGACCGGCATCCCGGGCTACCTGGCGCGCTACCACTACTTGCGCTACCCGGAGCGCGGCCCCAACTCGGATCAGCTCATCGTCCGCTGGGGCGAGCCGGGCGCCACCCGCGATCTGCCCATCGCCCAAGCCGACCTGGTCGCCGGCCTGCCCGAGGCCTACACCGCGGGCCTGCCCGACGAACAGGGCCAGTTGGTCCAGGGCACTCCCATGTGGAACGGCCATCCTTCGATCGACCAGTACACCGGGCCCATGATGGCCTTTCCCATCGTCTACAACCTGCTCGCCGACGCCCAGCTCAAGGCCGCCATCGTCGAGGCGCTGACCTGCTACCTCAAGCGGCTGCGGCGCATGGAGATTATCAACCTGCAGGACAACCCCGAGGTGCTGGCCGAGATCTCCGACTACTTCGCCGGCGCCGACATACAGCTCGACCCGGGCGACCCCGACCTGATGCAGATCGACCGGCTGGTGTGGTACGTCCACCTGGGCATCAACCCGGCCAACCGGGACGGCTTCGACCGCTCCTGCCCCGAGCGGGTGCAGCTCGAGCCCTACCGGGTGATCGACGCCGCGTCCGATGCGTTCATGACCGACATGCTGGATCTGGCCGCCGACCTGTCCGAGCCCGAGCAGCCGGTGCCCGGCCAGATCGATCACTTCTACATCGTCTCGCTGCGCGGCGGCGACGCTTCGCACCTGATGCACCTGGCCACCATGGCCTACTACCTGACCGGCGAGGAGCAGTACCGCAGCTTCCTGTTCGACGAGCTGATCGGCGAGTTGGACGCGCCCGCGGTGGCCGACACCATGATGGCCTTCCGCCAGCCCGACTACTGCTTCAAGTACTACGGCGATCACATCACCTTCGGCACCCACTGGCAGTTCGTCACCATGCTGCCGGCCGGCGAGCTGCGCGAGCGCATGGTGGCGGTGATGGAGGAGGAGATCTGGGACAAGGCGCTCTACAACCACAAGAGCGCCAAGTACAATGCCATGTACGCCGGGGTGGTGCCGGCCGCGGTGGCCAGCGAGCGCCAGCGGGCGATCGACGAGCTGGTTGCCCAGCTGCACGACTTCGGCGGCAACGACGGGGTGCAGAACGCGCCGCGGCGCACCCACGACGTGTCGCGCCAGGAGATTCTGGATCAGCTGCCGGCCGGCACCGAGGTGCGCTGCCCCACGGCCGACGAGCGCCAGACCTGCGAGGAGCCGGTCACCCTGTTCGGCATCCCGCTCGAGCACCGCGACATCTCTTACGAGTGCGATGGCCGGGCGGCCGAGTGCCCATTCGACGACGGCCAGTGTGCCGAAGGACTGGCCAGCGAGGGCCTGCCCGCCTCGCTGCGGCGCTACGCCGACTACATGTGGCAGCGCAGCCCATTCCGCATCGGCGATCCGCGGCCGGTCGACGGCCAGGTGCAGTCGCCGGGCCGCGACCTGAGCGAGCCATACTGGCTGGCGCGCTTCTACGGTTTCATCACCGAGGGCCAGGGCCAGGTGCTGGCCTGGCGCGAGGTGGGCGGCTGTCCCTGAGATCGGATTCCCGGGGGAGGACTCCAGCCAGATGTGGTTCAGAAGAAACCGATCAGCTTGTTGGCCACCGGCCGGTCTTTGATCTGGGCGTCGACCAGCACCAGGCTGCGGCCGCTGACTTCGGTGGCCCAGTAGCGCCCCTGGGGCCACTTGCGCCGGTCGAGCGCCACCCGGGCCTCGCGGGCCTTGATGCCGGTCTTGAAGTGGTGGAAGCAGAAAAACATCTCGGTCGGATGATGGTAGGCGCGGTAGCACTCCGAGGTGACGTAGTCCAGCATCTGATTGACCGGCCGCGCCCGCACCTGATCGCGCTCGATCGAAAAGCCCGCATCGAACAGCCGTTCGAGCAGCTCCTGGCTCGGCGCCAGCTCCTCGTCGTCCTCGCAGCCCGCCATGAGTCCCAGGGCCGCCAACCCGACCAGAACCGTTGCCAGCAAAGCACCAACCCGATTCGAACCGAACAAGGGCCAAGCCTCCTTTTACAGGCTGAATCAAACCAGCGTCAGGGTACCACGAAGCGCCCCGGGTTCCCACGTTCTCGGAACATTTCGGCTGCATCGGCCCGGCCGGGATGCACAAGCTTGACAGGTCGGTGGAATTGGATCACGATTGGCGCATGTTGGGCGGTGCGCTGCAGCAGCGGCATCATCATCCCGGCGGGGCCGGTTGACGGTGGTGGTTCGCGTGCCGCGAACTCCATCGACGCCGGCCCTAGAGCCGGCGTCGTTGCGTTTCGGCCGCTGCGAGCGGAATACGCGGTTCGGGGAGTGGGTCGGGTTCGGGAGGTGAGGGGAATGGCGACAGAGGACAGCGGACAGGAGACCATCCGGCTGGCCCTGCCCAAGGGACGCATGCAGCGCGGCGTGCTGGGCCTGCTGGCCGACGCCGGCATCGAGGTGGCCCTGGGCGAGCGCGACTACCGGCCGGGCATCTCGCTGCCGGGCTACGCGGTCAAGGTGCTCAAGCCGCAGAACATCGTGCAGATGCTGCACATCGGCTCGCGCGACGCCGGCTTCGCCGGCGCCGACTGGGTGGCCGAGCGGGGCGCCGACCTGGTCGAGCTGCTCGACACCGGGCTGGATCCGGTGCGGCTGGTCGCCGCCGCGCCGCACGGGCTGCTGGTCGGAGGCCGCCTGCCGGCCCGGCCGCTGGTGGTGGCCTCGGAGTATGAGCAGCTGACCGCGGGCTGGATCGAGCGCACCGGGCTCGATGCCAGGCTGGCGCTGTCCTACGGCGCCACCGAGGTCTTCCCACCCGACGACGCCGACTGCATCGTCGACAACACCGCCACCGGCTCGACCCTGCGCGCCAACGGTCTGCAGATTGTCGACGAGCTGATGCGTTCGTCGACCCGGCTCTACGCCAACCCGCGGGCGCTCGAGCGGCCCCGGGTGCGCGAGGCGCTGGAGCGACTGTGTTTGCTGCTCGGCTCGGTGCTCGAGGCGCGGCGGCGGGTGATGGTCGAGGTCAACGTGCCGCCGGAGCGGCTGGAGGCGGTGGTCGCCGCGCTGCCCTGCATGCGCGAGCCCACCATCTCCACCTTGCACGGCGAGGCCGGCTTCGCGGTCAAGGCCGCGGTGCCGCGGGCCGAGCTGCCGCGCATCATCCCCGAGATCAAGGCCCGTGGCGGCAGCGACGTGGTGGTCACCCGGCTGGCCCAGCTGGTGCCCTGAGGGGAGGGGAGCATGTCCGAATCGCGCCGCAGTCCGCAGCCCATCGACCGCATGATCGGCGCCAGCGCCTACCGCGCCCCGCCGCCGCCCACCCCGGTGGATCTGCGGCTGGACGGCAACGAGGGCGCCGCGCCCGGCCCCGAGCTGCTCGACGAGCTGGCCCGACTGGGCCCCGAGTCGCTGCGGCGCTACCCCGACCCCTGGGCCTTCGAGGCCGAGCTGGCCGCCCAGCTCGGCGTGGCGCCCGAGCGGGTGCTGGTCACCGCCGGCGGCGACGACGCCATCGACCGCATCTGCCGCGCCTACCTGGAGCCGGGCCGTGAGCTGGTCATGCCGGTGCCCTCGTTCGAGATGTTCCCGCGCTACGTGCGCCTGGCCGGCGGTCTGGTGGTCGAGGTGGACTGGCCCTCGGGGCCCTTTCCGGTCGAAGCCGTGCTGGCCGCCTGCGGCCCGGCCACGGCTGTGGTCACCGTGGTCAGCCCCAACAACCCCACCGGCGCCGTGGCCACACCCGAGGCGGTACAGCGGTTGGCGGCCGAACGGCCGGACGTGCTGCTGCTGGTGGATCTGGCCTACGCCGAGTTCGCCGATCAGGACCTGACCGCCGTCTGTCTCGAGCTGCCCAACGCGGTGGTGGTGCGCTCGTTGTCCAAGGCCTGGGGTCTGGCCGGGCTGCGGGTGGGCTACGCGGTGGGCCCGACCGAGGCGGTGTCCGCGCTGCGCGCCGCCGGCAACCCCTACGCGGTGGCGCGGCCCTCGCTGGCTTTGGCCGGGCTGCGGCTGGAGCGCGACCGCGAGCGGGTCGAGCGCTTCATCGAGCGGGTGCGCCGAGAGCGCTGGGCCCTGGCCGGGCTGCTGGACGAACTGGGCTGTGCGCCGCTGCCCTCGCAGGCCAACTTCGTGCTGGCCCGCCACCGCGATCCGGCCTGGCTGCGCCAGGCCCTGGCCGGCCAGGGCATCGCCGTGCGCGCCTGGCCCGGCCGCCAGCGGCTGGCCGACCGGGTGCGCATCACCTGCCCGGGCGAACCGGCCGCCTACGCGCGGCTGGAGCGCGCGCTGCGGGTGGCCCTGTCGCCCGAGGCGCTGCTGTTCGACATGGACGGAGTGCTGGCCGACGTGTCCACCTCCTATCGCGAGACCATCCGCCTGACCGCGGCCGATTTCGGCGTCGAGCTGGACGCGGCCACCATCGCCGCGTCCAAGGCCGAGCCGGACGCCAACAACGACTGGCGGGTGACCCGGCGGCTGCTGGCCCGCCGCGGGGTGGAGGTCGGGCTCGACGAGGTGACCCGTTGTTTCGAAGCCCATTACCAGGGCGGGCCCGACCGGCCCGGGCTGCGCGAGCGCGAGCGGCTGATCCCGGATGTGGAGCTGCTGCGCCGGCTGGCCGGTATCTGGCAGCTCGGCGTGGTCACCGGTCGGCCGCGGGCCGATGCCGAGCGCTTCCTGCGCCGGGCCGGCGTGGACGAGCTGTTCGCCGCACTGGTGTGCATGGAAGACGCCGCGGCCAAGCCCGACCCGGAGCCGGTGGCGCTGGCCTGCAGCAAGCTGGGGGTGGAGCGGGCCTGGATGCTGGGCGACGCGCCCGACGATCTGCGCGCGGCGCGGGCCGCCGGGGTTTTGCCGCTGGGCGTGCGCGCCCCGGGCGACCCGGAAGCGGTCGACGAGACGCTGCTGGCGGCCGGGGCCGGCCGCGTGCTGGGCGCGATGGACGAGCTGGAGGAGCTGCTGTGATGGAGACCCGCAACGCCGCGATCGCGCGCCGGACGCAGGAGACCGACATCCGGCTGGAGCTGAGCCTGGACGGCAGCGGCCGGGCCGAGGTGGCCACCGGCATCGGTTTTCTGGATCACCTGATCACCAGCCTGGTGCGCCACGCCCGCTTCGACCTGGAGTTGCGCTGCAGCGGCGACCTGGAGGTCGACGAGCACCACACCGCCGAAGACTGCGCCTTGGCGCTGGGCGCGGCGCTGGATGAGGCGCTGGGCGAGCGCCGCGGCATCGCGCGATTCGGCCACGCTCTGGCCCCGCTGGACGAGGCCCTGGCGCGGGCGGTGGTCGACCTGTCGGGCCGGCCCTGGGCCGAGGTGGACCTGGCGCTACAGCGCGACGCCGTCGGCGGGCTGGCCGCCGAGAACGCCGAGCACTTCCTGCGCTCGCTGGCCCTGGCCGGGCGCAGCTGCTTCCACGTCGATCTGCTGCGCGGCGCCAACGATCACCACCGGGCCGAGGCGGCCTTCAAGGCCCTGGCCCTGGCGCTGCGCGCGGCCGTGGGCCGAGACGGCGACGCCCGGGTGCCGTCGACCAAGGGGAGCCTGTGATGACCGCCGAGCCGGTGCTGGTTGTGCGCACCGGCACTGCCAACACCGCCAGCGTGCTGGCCGGGCTGCAGCGCGCCGGCGCCACCGCCGCAGTGGTCGAGGACGCCGAGCGGGTGGCCGCCGCCCGGCGGGTGGTGCTGCCCGGCGTGGGCGCGCTGGCCCCGGCCATGGAGCGGCTCGAGGCAGACGGGCTGGGCGAGGTGCTCGTCGAGCGCATCGCGGTCGGCCGGCCCACGCTGGCGGTCTGTTTGGGCCTGCAGCTGCTGTGCAGCGCCTCCGAGGAGAGTCCCGGCCGGGTCGGGCTGGGCGTGCTCCCCGGCCGGGTGACCCGTTTCGGCGCCGGGCTGCGGGTGCCGCAGATGGGCTGGAACCGCGTCGCGCCGGACGCCGGCTGCCGCTTGCTGCAGCCCGGCTGGGCCTACTTCGCCAACTCCTACCGCCTGGTCGAGCCGCCGCCCGGCTGGGCGGTGGCTCGGGCCGACCACGGCGGGCTCTTCGTGGCCGCATTGGAACGCGGCGCGGTGCTGGCCTGCCAGTTCCATCCCGAGCTGTCGGGCGACTGGGGCCAGGCGCTGCTGCGCCGCTGGCTGGAATGCGAAGGGGAGCAGGAGGCGCAGGCATGACGCTGGCGGCGCGGATCATCCCCTGCTTGGACGTGCGCGCCGGGCGGGTGGTCAAGGGGGTGCGTTTTCAGGGCTTGCGCGACGCCGGCGATCCGGCCGAGCTGGCCGCCGCCTACGAGGCCCAGGGGGCCGACGAGATCGTGCTGCTCGACGTGTCGGCCACCCCGGACGGCCGGGCCACCGCCCGCGACACGGTGCGCCGGGCGCGCGCCGCGCTGTCGGTGCCGCTGACGGTGGGCGGCGGGGTGCGCGCGGTGGACGACGCGGCCGCCCTGCTCGAGGCCGGCGCCGACAAGGTGGGCGTCAACACGGCGGCGGTGCGCCGGCCGGCGCTGCTGGGCGAGCTGGCCGAGCGCTTCGGCCGCCAGTGCACCGTGCTGGCGCTGGACGCGGCGGCGCTGCCGGGCGGCGGCTGGGAGCTGGTGATCCTGTCGGGCCGCGAGCGCACCGGCCGCGACGCGGTGGCCTGGGCGGCCGAGGCGGCGGCCGCCGGCGCCGGCGAGATCCTGCTGACCAGCTGGGACCGCGACGGCACCCGCAGCGGTTACGACCTGGAGCTGCTGGCGGCGGTGTCGGCCGCGGTGGAGGTGCCGGTGATCGCCTCGGGCGGCGCCTCGCGGCCCGAGCACCTGGTCGCGGCCGTGCGCGCCGGGGCCGACGCGGTGCTGGCGGCCTCGATCTTCCACTTCCGCGAGACCACGGTGGGCTCGCTCAAGGCGGCCATGGCCGAGGCCGGGCTGGAGGTGCGCCGATGATCGTGCCCTCGATCGACCTGCAGGACGGCTCGGCGGTGCAGCTGGTGGGCGGGTGCGACAAGGCGCTGGACGCCGGCGATCCGCGGCCGCTGGCCGAGGGTTTCGGCTTGGTGGGCGAGGTGGCGGTGATCGACCTGGACGCGGCGCTGGGCCGCGGCCACAACCGGGCCGTGATGGAAGACCTGCTGGCTCGGGCGCCGTGCCGCGTCGGCGGTGGCATCCGCGACCGCGACAGCGCCCGGCGCTGGCTGGATGCCGGCGCCCGCGCCGTCATCCTGGGCACCGCCGCCGAGCCGGCGCTGCTGCGCGGGCTGCCGCCCGAGCGGGTGATCGCGGCGCTGGACGCCCGCGATGGCGAGGTGGTGGTCGAGGGCTGGCAGCGGGGTACCGGCCGCGGTGTGCTCGAGCGCATGCGTGAGCTGGAGGGCCTGGTGGGCGGCTTTCTGGTCACCTTCGTCGAGCGCGAGGGTCGGCTGGGCGGCACTGCGCTGGAGCAGGTGGCCGCGCTGGTCGAAGCCGCCGGCGCGGCCCGGGTGACCGTGGCCGGCGGCATCACCACCGCGGCCGAGATCGCCGAGCTGGATCGGCTGGGCGCCGACGCCCAGGTGGGCATGGCCATCTACACCGGCAGGCTGCCGCTGGCCGCGGCCTTCGCCGCGCCGCTGCGCTCCGACCGGCCCGACGGGCTGTGGGCAACGGTGGTGGTCGACGAGCACGATCAGGCCCTGGGCCTGGCCTGGTCGGACCTGGAGAGCCTGACCGCGGCCCTGGAGCGGCGCCAGGGCGTCTACCATTCGCGCTCGCGCGGGCTGTGGATCAAGGGCCAGACCTCGGGGGCCAGCCAGCGGCTGCTGGCGGTCGACGCCGACTGCGACCGCGACGCGCTGCGCTTTCGGGTGCGCCAGGCCGGCGGCGGCTTCTGCCACCTGGGCAGCCGCAGCTGCTGGGGCCCGGGCCGCGGCCTGCCGGCGTTGGCCCGCAGGCTGGTGGCGCGCGCCGAGCGGGCGCCGGTCGGCTCCTATACCCGGCGCCTGCTCGATGACCCCGAGCTGCTGCGGGCCAAGTTGCTGGAGGAGGCCGGCGAGCTGGCCGCGGCCGAGGGTGAGGCGGCGGTGGCCTGGGAGGCGGCCGACGTGTTCTACTTCGCCCTGGTGGCCCTGGCCCGGGCCGGGGTCGAGCTGGAGGCAGTCGAGGCCGAACTCGAGCGGCGGGCGCTGAAGCTGTCGCGCCGGGCTGGCGATGCCAAGACGGGCGGGGATGGAGAGAACCCATGAACGCTTTTCGCTTGCGACGGGTCGAGCCCGAGGAGGTGGAACGCCAGCAGCGCCAGGCGGTCGATGCCGAGACCCTGGCCGCGGCGGCGGTCATCGTCGACGATGTGCGGTTGAAGGGCGAGGCCGGCCTGCGGGTCCATGCCGAGCGGCTGGGCGATCTGCGCCCGGGCGAGCCGCTGATTCGCGGCCAGGCCGAGTTGGACGCCGCGCTGGCCGACCTGGCGCCGGAGCAGCGGGCGCTGCTCGAGCGCTGTGCGGCTCGGCTGCGCAGCTTCGCCCGCGCCCAGCGCGACTGCCTGCGCGAGCTGGAGCTCGAGTTGGCCGGCGGCCATGCCGGCCACAGCGTGGCCCCGGTGGCCCGCGCCGGCTGCTACGCACCCGGCGGCCGCTTCGCCCTGCCGTCCTCGGTGCTGATGACCGCGGTGGTGGCCCGGGCGGCTGGGGTGGATCAGGTCTGGGTGGCCTCGCCGCGGCCCTCGCAAATGACCCTGGCCGCGGCCGCGGTGGCCCGCGCCCACGGCGTGCTGGCGGTGGGCGGCGCCCAGGCGGTGGCCGCGCTGGCCTGGGGCGCCGGGCCGGTGCCGGCCTGCGACGCGGTGGTCGGGCCCGGCAACCGCTGGACCACGGCCGCCAAGCAGCTGGTGGCCGGCCAGGTGGCCATCGACATGTTGGCCGGACCCTCGGAGCTGGTGGTGCTGGCCGACGCCAGCGCCGAGCCGGCCCTGGTGGCCGCCGACCTGCTGGCCCAGGCCGAGCACGATCCGGACGCCCTGCCGGTGCTGGTCAGTCTGGACGAAGACCTGGTGGGCGCGGTGGAGCGCGAGATCGAGGCCCAGCTGGTTGATCTGCCCACCGCCGAGATCGCCCGCCAGTCGCTGGCCCGCGGTTTCTGCGTGCCGGTCGGCGGGTACGAGGAAGCGGTGCGCGTCTGCGACCGCATCGCACCCGAGCACCTGTCGCTGTGCTTGCGCGGTGCCGACAAGCTGGCGGTGCGCTTCCGCCACTACGGCGCCCTGTTCGTCGGCGCCGGCTCGGCCGAGGTGCTGGGCGACTATGGTGCCGGGCCCAATCACGTGCTGCCCACCGGCGGCACGGCGCGGTTCAGCAGCGGCCTGTCGGTGCTGACCTTCCTGCGGGTGCGCACCTGGCTGCGCATCGACGACCCGGCCGCCGCCGCCCCGATGGCCCGCGACGCCGCCGCCCTGGCCCGCATCGAAGGCCTGGAAGCCCACGCCCGCTCGGCCGACCGCCGCGCCAGGTGACTGCCTTCTCTCTCCGGTCGAGGGGCTGTGCCATCTTGGAGGTGTGAGGGTTTGCGGACGATGAGGGGTGGCATGAGGAACGGACCTTCGATCGGCTGGATGGTCTTGCTGTGTTGCACGGTCTGCATGCCGGCTGGGCGGACGGCCGATTTCTACATCGACCCGCAGGCCGGCAGCCCGGACGGCGACGGCAGCGCCGCCGATCCCTGGCAGAACCTGCAGGCGGTGGTCGACGCCGGTCTGATCGAGAGCCGCGGGTGGGAGTCGCTGCCCTACGAGCAGGGCGCGTCGCTGGTGGCCCGCAACCCGGGCGCGCCGGTCAAAGCCGGCGACACCATCTACCTGCACTCGGGCTTCCACGGCGCGCTGTCGATCAGCGGCTACTACAACACCGATTTCATCACCATCGCCGCCGCCCCGGGCCACCAACCGCAGTTCAGCCGAATCCTGCTGCGCGCCTGCGGCCACTGGCTGCTGCGCGGGCTGGCGGTCAGCCCGGAGTACGCCCCGGACTACGAGCCGGCCACCCTGATCGACCTGGATTCCCACGGCTGGCAGGGTCCAATACGTGACGTGGTGATCGAGGACTGCCGGCTGCAGTCGGTGGCCGACAGCAGCGGCTGGTCGGCCGCGGACTGGAACGCGCTGGCCTGCAACGGCATCGGCGTCGACGGCACCCGGATGACCGTCCGCGGCAACACGCTGCGCAACGTCGACTTCGGCATCTCGGTCGGTGCCAGCCACGCCCTGGTGGAGCACAACCTGGTGGAGAATTTCTCCGGCGACGGCCTGCGCGGGTTGGGCGATTACAGCGTGTTTCAGTACAACACGGTGCGCAATTGCTACGACGTCAACCAGAACCACGACGACGGCTTCCAGTCCTGGTCCAACGGACCCGACGGGGTGGGCAGCGGCGAGGTGGTCGGCATCGAGCTGCGCGGCAACCGCATCGTCAACTACGTCGATGCGGACCAGCCCCATCGCGGCACGCTGCAAGGCATCGGTTGTTTCGACGGCACCTTCGTCGACTGGGTGGTGGAGAACAACGTCATCGTCACCGACCACTGGCACGGCATCACGTTGCTGGGCGCGCGCGGCTGCCGCCTCGTCAACAACACCGTGCTCGATCCGAACGACGAGCGGCCCGGCCCGCCCTGGTTGTCCATCGGGGCCCACAAGGACGGCACCGAGCCGACGGGTTGTATCGTGCGCAACAACCTGGCCACGGCGGTCAGCGTCGACGAGCAGCACGACGTGGCCGTGGATCACAACCTGATCATCGAGGATGCGGCCGCTTTGTTCTCCGATCCGGCGGCGCGCGATCTGCACCTGCTGGCCGATGCGGTCGCGGTCGACGCCGGCTCCGCCGAGGCTGCTCCGGCCATCGACATCGAGGGCGTGGCCCGACCGCAGGGCGCGGGCTTCGACATCGGCGCCTACGAGTACAGCACCGGGGTCGAACCCGACGGCGGGGTGGATGCGGGTTCCGATGCCGGGGCCGACGCCGGCCCGGACGCCGGGTTGGATGCCGGGACGGACGCCGGTACGGATGCCGATACGGATGCCGGGCTGGACGCTGGCCCGGATGGCGGGGGCGATGCCGCCGGGGCCGACCCCGGCAGCGATGCGGGTTCCGGAGTGGACGCCGGCGCCGCCGGGCAAAAGATCGTCGGCAGCGGCTGCAGCTGCGCGGCCGCCGGCACGGGCTGGCCGGCCATCCTGCCGGGCCTGTGTATCGGCTTGCTCCTACTCCGGCGCCGGATCGCGTGACTTCGGGCTAACGGAGGAACCCGAGCAGGTGCAGCGGGCGGAATGGGCCGTCTTTGCGCTCGCCGTGGGCGAACACGAGCTTGCGTTCGACGCTGACGCCCTTGAACTGGCTGCGCCCCTTGCCCTTGCCACCGACTTCGACCACCAGCGCACCTTCGTCCGTGCGGACCAGATAGTCCGGCGTCTTGGCGCCGCGGGTCGATTTGAGATAGTCGCAGGTCAGGCCGCTGGTTTGCAGCATCTCGACCGCGAAGTCCTCGCGCAACCCGCCGATGGCGTCGTACAGTTCCCGGTAGAGCAAGCGGTAGGGCAGGCGCATGAGCACCTTGGGTTCGCGCAGCACGTTGGTGCCCGCGGGCAGCACCCGAGCGAGCACGAAGGCCCGCTCCAGCAGGGCCACATAAGCCTCGGCCTTGTACTTGGTGATGCCGAGGTTGCGCGACAGCGAGGAGTAGTTGATCCCGTCCACCTCGGCTCGACCGACGAAGCGAAGCAGGCGTTCGATACGGCCGATCTCGTCGGTGAGCAAGCGCGCCACGGCCGGGATGTCGCGGGTGAGAATCCGGTCGCGGATGCGCGCCAGCAGGGTGAGCACGTCGGGCTCCTCCAGGGCGAAGGGCATCAGGCCGCCCTGCAGGTAGCGATCGAAGTGCGCGGCGGCGAGCAGGTGCTCGCGGGACCAGCGCCGCTGCCAGAGATCCTCCAGCGTGAGCGGCGGCAGCGCCCGGCTCTGGGTGAAGGCCAGGTACTCCAGAAAGGAGAAGGGCGGCAGCGTGCGCAGCTGCACCCGCCGGGACAGATCCTCGGCCGCGTCGAGCAGCGATAGCGACACCGAGCTGGTGAAGATCACGTGCACATCGAGAAAGTCGAACAGGCGCTTGATGGCTGCGGCGTAATCCGGCGCGTAGTGGATCTCATCGACCAGCAGCCGCTCGATTTCGAAGTCGGCCACGAGTTGCCTGACTACATCGAACAGGTCTTCGCCGTCGAGGGTGTCGGCCGAGAGGTAGAACGCCCGCTCGTCGCTGCGGGCGAGCTGCTGCAGCATCACGGTCTTGCCCACACCCCGGGGGCCCACGATGCCGATAAAGGCCCGGCCGGCGGTCGCCCGGATCGCGTCGAGCAGGAAACGCGCTCGCGGATAGCGGCGCCCCTTTTCGAGGGCGAGTTGGTGCAACTCGGCGAACTGAGCGCTGGTTCCAACCACGCCCTCAGGGTAGCCTTCGGACCCGCATTTTGGCAAATGATTTTACAAAATGACATTCAATCTGGAAAACCAGTGGAGGTTCTTACAGCCTGTAGACTGAGAGGCGCTGACGTGTTCTTGTTCGGCCTGATGGTTTGGGCCCGGGCCGGGGTCTAGCGGTGGCTGGCCCCGGGGGGAGTCCGCGCCGGTGGGGACGAGGGCCGCTCGAGATGCGTTGGCGCTGCAGCGGAGGTGGAGATTGAAGACCCTGACCGAGTTGATGGCCAAGCGTTGCGAAAAGTGCCCGCTGTGCCGGCGGGCGCGGGAGAAGCCGGACAGCCTGTTCGGCAAGCTGATGGCGCTGCACGGGCGCTTCTGCCCGTTCTGGCGCGCCTGGGAGAAGGTGTACGGTTCGCGGTCGGACGGGTCCTGAGCGTCGCGGCCGCTCGGAGACGCGAGCCGGCACGCAAATGTTGCGCAGCCGTCACCGCGGCGGTCTTGCTTCCCCGACCGTGGGCTGGTCTACTGCGCGGCAATCGGTGAGATGGACACCAACCGGAGGTTCGCCATGCCGGGTCGCTGCCGGGGCCGGTGGTTGGGGCTTGGGCTGTTGGGATTGTGGCTGCTCGCCGCTTCGGGAGCGCGGGCCGGGCTCTATGAGGTGTTGGAGTCCGACGGGCTGCGCTGGCTGCCGGCCGCGCCGGCCATCGACGCCGATATCGCACCGGCCGACCTGTGGCGCACGCCGGCGCGCGATGCCCGCGTGCTCGACCCGCGCATCGAGCCCGAGGTACTGGTGCGCACGCTGTTCGTCAGCACGCAGGAAGAGGCCTACCGGCTCACCACCGACGACGGCCGCCAGCTCGAGCTGGACTCGGCCAACATGGACCCGTCCTTTCTGGGCCACCGCGAGGGCTTCGTCATCGAGAACGTCGAGCTGGGTCTGGGCGGACGATTCCACGATCCGGGCCTGTACTACAAGGTCAAGTTCGAACTGGTGCCGCGGGAGAAGGATGGCAACCGCTCCTCGGACTACCTCAAGGACGCCTACCTGGGCTGGAACCGCTACACGGTTTTCGACGCCCGCATCGGGCGCATGCGGGTGCCCTTCAGCCGCACCAACATGAAATCCACCGCCCACCAGGCGCTGATCTACAAGCCCACCATCAACCTGCTCTTCCCCAAGCGCCAGCTCGGGCTCGCGCTGGCCTTCGGCGATCCCTGGCGGGTGGGCCGGGTGCAGCTGGGCGTGTTCAACTCGGCCAAGCAGGCCATCGAGCAGCTCAGCACCACCCAGCAGCTGATGGCGGTGGGGCGGGTGTCGCTGCGCGTCGACCGGTTGCTGCGCGAGCTGGGCATCGACGTGCTGGACTTCCCCGGGCTGCCCTTCCGGCTGGAGCTGGCCGCCAACATCGCCCACGTGGATCAGAACTTCGACCCCGAGACCCGCCACCAGTGGGTGGGCGCCGACCTGGCGCTGGACATCTGGCTGTTCACGCTCGAGGCCGAGGCCATGCGCAAGTACTTCTACCACCAGGCTCTGCCCGACGGCTCGCAGGACGCCGACCAGGGCCAGGGCTTCCACCTCGACCTGATCGTGCACGCCTGGCCCGGGGTGGTCGACCTGGCCCTGCGCTACGAGGAAATGGACGGCGACGAGCAGGTGCGCGGTTTCTCCTCGACCCTGTCGATCGACGAGCTGAAGTACCAGAAGAAGCGCTGGATCAGCGCCGGGCTGAGCCTGTTTCTGGGCTTCGGCGCCCGGTTGGACTTCAACTACATCCACCGCCAGGAACTCGAGGGCCACAGCTTCGACAACGACGTCTTCCTGCTCAATTTCCAGTATCATCTGTAGCTGGGCGGCTGCGAACGGCCGGGGGACCGAAATCAGGAGGTAATGGATATGGCGAGTCGACCACGCGGGCGTCTGGGGTTTTTACTGGCGCTGGTCCTGTCGGCAGTCGGTGTGGTGGTGCTGCTGCAATGCGGCTTCGAGGACATCCCGCCCGAACGCGTCATCGAGCCCGACGCCTGGGTGACCGACGCGGACAAGCAGCCCATCAACCTGCACCTGACCTGGCAGTCGGATCCGACCACCAGCCTGACCGTGCAGTGGCGCACCGCGTTCAAGGACACGGAGGCTTACACGCCGCGGGTCTGGTTCGCCCCCGATGCTCCCGAGTACGTCGACCGCCGCGGCGATGCGCCCGCCATCACCGTGTTCGGCCCCGAGCACGTGGCCGAGGGCGAAGGCCAGCTCTACCAGGAGAGCCTGGCCGGCGAGGAGGCGGACGAGTTCGTCAACTGGACGGTCGAGCTGACCGGGCTCGAGCCGCAGACCCGCTACTGCTATCGGGCCGGCAGCTGGACGGGATTCGACGAGCAGACCCAGACCTTCGCGGGCGTCAACCTGTCGGCGCTCAACTGCTTCACCACCGCCCCGGCGCCGTCGCCCGGCGCCGCCTTCCGCTACGTTGTGGCCGGCGATAGCCGCGGCGGCTACGAGGGCATCGCCGCCAACATCGAGCGGCTGCGGGCGCTGGATGCCGACTTTTGGCTGTTCTCGGGCGACATGAACGGCATGGGCAATCAGCCGGAATGGGACGCCTGGTTCGCCGCCATGGCGCCGCTGGTCAACGATACCGTGCTGATGCCCGTCCAGGGCAACCACGAGGTCTTCGCCGAGGTCTACTACCACCAGTTCGCCCTGCCCCGCGCCGCGGGGTTGCCGGCGGGCTACGAGGAGTTCGCCTGGTCCTTCGACTACGGCAATACCCATTTCGTGGGCCTGAACTCCAACGGAGTGGAGATCGTTCGCGGCCAAGTCGATTGGCTGCGCAGCGATCTGGCCGCCGCCCGCCAGAACCCGAACACGGTCTGGACGGTGGTGCAGTTCCACCACCCGGCCTACTCGGCCTCCAACCACGGCTCGACCGACCGGGTGCTGGAGCACTGGGTGCCGGTGCTCGAGGAGCAGGGCGTGGATCTGGCCTTCGCCGGCCACGACCACAACTACGAGCGCACCCACCCGGTGGCCGACGGCCAGGTCAAGCCGGCCGGCCAGGGCGTGGTCCACGTGGTCGCCGGCGCCTTCTACTCGCCGGGCTACTCGGCCGGGACCGACTGGTGGACGGTCACCTCGACCCACGGCAACAAGGGCAACTACGTGGTGGTCGATGTCGCCGGCGATGAGTTGACCGTCACCGCCTACTCCGGCAATGGCCAGGAGCAGCTCGACCAGTTCAGCATCACCAAGTAGCTGCGAAGCAGCCCGCGATTCGTGTCCGCATTGACCCTTTTCGGGCGCGGTGTTACGAATCGGAAGGGCCGGGCGGCCCGTTTCCCTGCGTCCTGAATCCGGGAGGTTGCCATGCGCGCGTTACTCACAACCGCCGCTTCGATCGGCTCAGCGCTGGTGCTCGTTGTCTGCGCCGGTTGCGATTCCGGCGGCGGTGGACCGTTGAAGTCCTACTATGACACCTGTGCTCTGGTCTCGGCCTGCATGGCCGCGGAGGGCGAGCACGAGAGCTTCGGTGGCCAGTGTGCCATGCTCTATCTGTACGACCGGGCGGCCGGCCGCGACCGCGGCTCGGACGTGGCGCTGACTGCCTCTCTGCTCGACTGCGTGGATCGGGCCCGCGACTGTGAAGGAGTGCGCGCCTGCGTGCAGGCCGATACCGAGCAGACCGCCGCCTGTTACGGCCACGGCGATGACCAGATCTGCGTCGGCGACGTGCTGGTCGAGTGCTGGCAGGACGACGAGGCGCCGCCGGATGCGTTCGACTGCGCTGCGGCCGACCTGATCTGCGGCGAGCGCGACGGTGAGGCCGATTGCGGCGAGAGCACCTGCGATCCGGACAGCGACGAGGCGCGCTGCGACGGCGAGCTGCTGCTCGCGTGCACTGATTCCGGCGTCTGGCAGGCGCGGGACTGCCGCTACGAACAGAGCGTCTCGTGCTCGGGCAGTGCCGGTGGCTTCGAGTGTACCCTCGAGGCCGGCGGCACCTGCGGCAGCGGCGCCGATGGTGAGGTGACCTGCATCGGCGATGGGGCCAATTGCGACGAGGAGTCCTTCGCGACGGTCTGCGAGGGCGACGTCGCGGTCAGCTGCCGCGAGGGCAAGGAAGCCCGGCTGGACTGCAGCCAGCTGGCCCCCGAGCTGACCTGCGGCCCGGACGCCCAGCTCGCGGGAATGAGCTGCGTGGCCGAAGCCAACGAATGCCGCGTCGACAGCTACGACGAGAGCTGCGCCGGCGGTGTGATCACCTTCTGCGCCCTGGGCGAGGTGGCCAGCCTGGACTGCAAGGCCAAGGGGCTGACCGGTTGCTCCAGCGCCACCGCCGACGGGCGCACGGTGGCCTGGTGCACGGAGTGAGCGGCGACTTGCGCTTGCAGCGAGAGGTGGCCGAACGCCCGGCCACGGTGAAGTTCGAGTTTCAGAACGAGCGGCTGGCCGCGGTGGCGGTGACGTTCGAGCGCCGGTTGGCGCTGACCACCACCTGGCAGACGCCCAGGACCGAGATCGTGCTGTCGGCCGCAGGCCGCCCGCAGCGGGTGACCTTGCGCATCCGCCATACCAGCCGCGAACTGGAGCGGGCCGCCGAGCTGCGCGCCATCGAAGACCTCTGAGGTGTCGGTTTTCCCCCTCGAATGGGTGTCGACACCCGCATCTGGGGTGCGGGGCGAGACCGGTTCGCTCCCGGATTGACAGCCAGAAGAGGTGGTGGGGCAGCGGCGGCTGACGGGTGCGCCGGGCGGGCCGATCTGCTACGGTGGCCGAATGGGGCGGGGAAGGACGGAATGGGCGGATGAACATCGAGCTGGTGGCGATGCGCGCTCTGTTGTGCCTGGTCGCGTTGCTGGTTGCCGTGCCGGCGCATGCGGGCGAACGGGTGCGGCTGGAGCTGAACGGCGGCGACAGCGTCGAAGGCGAGCTGCTGCGCCGCGACGACCGCGGTGTGCTGCTGCTGGTCGGTGGTGAGGCGCTGCGGTTCGAGGCCGAACGGGTGCGCTCCCTGCGCTCGGTTGACGCGCCGGAACGCGATGCGACGGCGGAACGGGATGCGGGCCCCTACGTCACCGGTCAGCGCCGGGTGCGCGACGTCCAGAGCCTGGTGGCCGAGCTGGGCGAGGCGGTGGCGGTGGTCAAGACCCCCCGCGGGCTGGGCACCGGCTGGTTTTGCAACCCGGACGGTCTGCTGGTGACCAACCACCACGTGGTGGCCGGCGAGCGTACCATCCGGGTGACGGTGTTCCCCCGCCGGGGCGACAGCCTGGGCCGCAAGATCTACGACAAGGTGCGCATCGTGGCGGTCAACGCCGAGATGGACCTGGCCCTGCTCAAGATCGAGCAGGCGCTGGAGGTCGAGATTCCGCAGCTGCTGATCGGGGATTCGCGCCGGATGCGGGTCGGCGACGAGGTCTTCGCCATCGGCAACCCGCTGGGCCTCGAACGCACCACCTCGCAGGGCATCGTGTCCAAGGTCGGTCGCAACATCGGCGGCCGGCTGTTTCTACAGACCACCGCCCCGATCGCCCCGGGCAATTCGGGCGGCCCGCTGTTCAATGACCGCGGTCAGGTGATCGGGGTGATCAGCCGGGGCGCGGTCTTGCTGGACGGACTGGGCTTCGCCATCCCGACCGTCTACGTCAAGGAGTTTTTGGACAACATCGAGGCGTTCGCCTACGACGAGGACAATCCCAATACCGGCGTCGCCTATCTGGAACCGCCCATCAGCACCACCGATGGCCGCATTCGGTTCAACCGATCGGACTTCGTGCGCGTCGGTCACGGCCTGTGCTGCATGCGCCTGGTCGACCTGGGCGGCGGCTCGGCCCAGGAGGTGGTGTTCGCCGACAACAACAAGTCGGAGATCGGAATCCTCCGCCGGCGGCGCAGTCCGCCGGCCGCCGGTGAGCCCGCGGGCCTGGCCGGAGGCTGGGACATCAACCGGCTGCCCACCAGCCGGCGGTTCCAGGTCGACTCGATCGCCGTGGCCAGCCGCATCACCTCGCTGGCCGCCGGGGATTTGACCGGCGACGGCACCGCCGACCTGGTCTTCGCCGGCCAGCCCGGTGGTTTGTCCCTGTTGGCCGGTCGGTCCGGCGGCGGTTTCGAGCCGGTGCGCAGGCTGGCCGACCTGGAGGTGGTGGGCCACCCGCAAGCCCTGCAGCTGGTCGATCTCGACGGCGACAGCCGACTCGACCTGTTCGTGCTCGGGCCCGACAGCTTCGCGGTGCTATGGTCCGGTCGCGAGCGGCGGCGCTATCCGCTCGAGGCGGAGCTGCGGGGCAAAGTGCTCCAGCTGGCCTTCCAGGACGCTGACGGCGACGGCCGCCTGGACGTGATCCTCTTCGTGCGCTCCGCCCATCGAGGCGTCACCGCCAGGCTGCAATCCGCGGATCGGCGGTTCGACCACGGCCGGCCCTTGTTCTGCCCGATCAGCGGCCCGGTGGAGCCGGCCGGCCCGGCCAGCCATCCCCGTTTCCTGACTCTGGATGCCGGTGTCAACCGGCTGCGCGAGCTGCGTCTGGTGACCGGCCGCGCCGCTGGTGGCCAGCGGCGCGCCCTGGTCTCGCTGCCGGTCGCTTCGGGGCGCGACCCGACCGCGGGCGATACGATCGGCGATGGGCTCGATATCGACGGCGACGGAGCGGACGAGCTGCTGGCCGTCGATCGCCACCGCAGCGAGTTCACGCTCATCGACCACAGCGCCGACGGCTTCCGGGTTCGACGCTCGCCGGCGCCGGCCGGTCTGTCGGCCTTCCGGCTCCACCGCACCGCCGCCGGCCAGGCGGTGGTGTTCAGCCTGTCGCCGCGCGACTCACTGTTCGGCTTCAGCCCCATCCGCGACGGCCGGATCGCGTTTCCGCGGCCGATACACACCGCCGGCGAGGTCCAGGGCATGCAGCTCGAGCGGCTCGAGGGTCTGGCGGGCGAGGGGGCAAAGTCGCTGGCGCTGATCTGGTTCGAACGCGACGGCGGCGGGCAGGTGGTCCGGTGGTCAGCGGCCGACGGCGTGGCCCGCACCGCGGCCGAGCAGCCCCCCGGCTCGGTGGACGTGGCCGGCAGCGCGCTGACCTTCGGACCGGATGGAGAGCACCAACAAGCGCGGCTGGATGGCAAGATCGAGCGCTTGGCCTTCGCCCATTTCGACGAGGATGCGCATCTGGATGCGGTCATCTTCTGGGCCTACTCCGGCAAGGAGAGCCTGTATTTGGGTCTGGGCGACGGCCGCTTCGTGGCCGTGGCCGACCAGCAGCGTCTGATCAACGACGAGAAAGATCGGGAGCTGCTGGTGGCCGATGTCGACGGCGATGGCCGCCGGGAGGCGCTGCAGGTCCAGCCCGGCTTCGTGCGGCTGCTGCGGGTGGACGAGAAGGATCGGCTCTACATCGCCCGCCAGCTCACCTGGGAGCATGGACGCATCGAGCAGCTGGTCGCCGTTCCCGATGCCGGTTCGGGCGCCGAGCTGATCGCTTTCGGCGATCACAGCGCCCGGCGGGTGCGGCTCGCCGGGGCGGATGGCTTCCGGAGGCGCGCCGAGACCGATCTGACCGGTGTGGAGATGGGCCGGCTGAGCGTCGGTGACGTCGACGGGGACGGCCGGGCCGACCTGGTGGGCTGGCGCCCGGACGGGGCGTTGGTTCTGCTGGCACGCACGAGTCGGCTGGCCGCCGAGCCGCGCATCGCCCTGGATGCCGATCTGGAGCGGTTCGAGTACTGGAACCTGCACACCGGTGAGCTGGATGGCGATGCCCGGCGCGAGGTGCTGCTCTTCGATCGGCGCCAGGCGGTGATCGAGATCCTGCGCCAGCGAAAGGGCCGGCTGCGCCCCGTGATGCGCCATCGGCTGTACTCCAGGGGTTTGGCCGATCGCGCCAAACGGAACAAAAAGGGCAGCGCCCAGCCGCGGGCGGTCGCCATCGGCGACGTCGACGGCGACGGTCGACCGGACCTGATCTTCGCCATCCATGACCGGCTGGCCATCTACCTGCAGGCGGGATAGCGGAGTCGATGAACGGAGGCGGATCCATGCGCGGTCTGCGAATGGCAGCGCTGCTGGGAACGGCCTTGTCGCTCGCTTGCGCCGCCGGCGAGCCCAACCGCAAACCAAACGCGCCCAGCCCCCGGGTCGCAACCGCGCCGCAACCCCGACTGTCGTTGGCCGAGCGCCTGCCGGCCGACACCCAGTTCTTCATGCGGCTGGCACCCGATCGCCTGCTCGGACAGATGCGCGACTTCTTGCGCTTCATCGATGCCCGGCGGGCCGAGGCCTTCGGCGCCCAGGCCGAGCGCGCCTGGCAGAGCCTGTTGATACTGGCCGAGCACAACGGGTTTCGACCCGGCCTGCTCGACGCCTTGCCGACCACCCCCCTGCACCTGGTGGGCCTGACGCAGGGGGAGGGGCTGCTGCCCACCGTCGGGCTGGTGTTCGACTGCGGCAGCCGCTTGGCCGAGGGGTTCATCGACGCGCTGAAACAGAGACTGGTGCAACATCAGGCCGGCCCTCCTTTCTGGCGCGAGCTGCCGGTGGACGCCGGCGCGTTGATCCAGCTCGACGAGGACGGATTCAGCGTCGGTCAGGCCGACGGTTTCCTGTTCTCGGCCGAGCCGGTGCCCCGGCGCCTGTGGCGGGCGTTGAGCCGCGCCCGGCCTGGAGGATTGGCGGATGCGGCCCATCACATCTGGTTCTCACAAGACGATCCGGCCTGGTTCGCCTGGCTCGATCTGCGGGCGGCGGCCGCGCTCGGCCGCCGGGGGATGGAGAAGCGCCACCAGCAGGCGTTGCGCGAAGCGGACGAGCTGGGCGGGGCCCAGGGACGCCTGGCCCGACAGGCGGCCGAGGACGCCTACCGGCAGACCGAGAAGGCACTGCGGGTTTTCGGCATCGAACGGCTCTCGGCCATGGGCGGCCGGCTGGTGTTCGAACTCGAGCCCGGCCGGTTGCGCTACGGCGTGGCCGCCGGTCTGACCTTCCGCGAACCGCTGCCGGAGGTGCCGCGGCTGGTGCTCGACAGCGGGCGGGCGTTCCGCCTGCCGGCCACCGGCCTGGAGCGGGGGCTGGGCGTACTGTGGCGGCTGGATGTGGCCGCGCTCTACCGCACGGCGGAGCGATGGCTGCCCGAAGAGACCCTGCGCCAACAACGCACCGCCGAGGCGGCCTTGCGGGCGGCCACCGGCTACGACATCCAGGCGCTGTTGTCCCTGCTGGCCGGAGATTTCTACCTGCTGTTGACCCCCGGCGAAAAGCCCACCCCGGCCGTGTTCGACCGGGTGTTGTTGCTGCTGGGCATTCGCGATCGGCAGGCCACCGAGCGTGCCCTGACAGCGGTCTACGAGACCATCGCTCGCGATCCCCGGCTGGGCGCCCAGATCGAGCGGCGCGCTTTTCAGGGTCGGACCGTCTTCTTGTTGGGCCCATCCGGCCCGCAGGGCCAGCGCGATCCGGCCAGCGCGGTGGCGCTGGGCCTGCTGGACGACCACCTGGCCCTCGGCGGCTGGCCGGCGGTGACCGCTGCCATCCGGCGCCAGGCCGCCGGGGCGGCGCGGGATGGCAGCGCCTTGGCCACGCTGGTGGGCCAGCACCCGCGGGCTTCGCTGCTGGTGCTGGCCCACCGCGACCTGCTCGATCGCCTGCAGCGCTCGATCGGCGCAGAAAACGACGAGCCGGCGGTCGATGCCCTGATCGCCGATCTGCATCGGCTCGAGCTGTCGCCGGACGGCGATCCGGCCGAGCGCGAGCTGCGCGACGCCTTGGTGCGGTTGCTGCAGATCGGTCGCGTGCTGGGCCAGCGGGCGGCCGAGATGAGCGGCCCGGGTCTGGTGCTGCGCGGCCAGCGCCGTGAAGGCCTGTTTGAGTTGGTGCTCGAGTCGAGCCTGCGGCGTTGATCCTGATTTCCCACCTCGGCCGCGATCTCTGCGTCAGACCGGCGGATTCAATGCTCGACGTAGATGACTACGACTCCGCTTGAATCCGCCGGTCTTCCTTGACCTCGCAGCCGATCTGGGAAATCAGACAGATAGTGATGGGAGATCCTGGGTTGAGAACCGCGTGCTTGCCCGCACCCGCGTCGATCTGCTATTGATTCGGGCAATCGCGAGCGGGGGAAGCCGAGGTGTGGGCGAATGCCCTGCACCGCTGATGAACGGGCAGACCAGTGGGCGATCTTCCCAAGCCGGGCAGTATGCTGGGCCGCTTTCGCATCAAGCGCAAGCTCGGTGCCAGCGCGACCGGCACGGTGTTTCGGGCCGAGGATACCCTGCTCGAGGTCCCGGTCGGGCTGAAGATTCTCAGCCCGGCGTTGGCCGCCGGCGAGATGTACAAGGCCATCAGCCGCGAGATCCTGCTCACCCGGCGGCTGAACCACCCCGGCATCTGCCGCATCCACGATCTGCACGAAGAAAAAGGCCATCGCTTCTTGACCATGGATTGGGTCGAAGGCGTGCCGCTGGACAAGATGCTGGCCCGCCGCCAGCGGCTGACCATCGGCGATGCGTTGCGCATCGTGGGCGCCGCCGGCGAGGCGGTGGCCGCGGCCCACGAGGCCGGCATCGTCCACCGCGGCTTGAAGCCGGCCAACCTGATGGTAGCCGATGATGGCATGGTCACGGTGATGGATTTCGGCCACGCCCGATCGCTCGACATGGGTGGCCAGACCGTGGCCAACGTCAGCCAGGAGGACATGGCCTTCACCGCCCAGGAGGTGCTGTTCGGCCGGCCGGCCGATCAGGCGGCCGACGTCTATTCGCTGGGTGCAATCCTCTACCGCTGCATCACCGGGCGCACACCGCTGGAGGCCGGCGGTCCGCTGCACCAGGACAGCGGCTTCCGCGGCCTCAAGCCGCCCAAACCCTCGAAGCTCAACCGGCAGGTGCCGGCGGAACTCGAGCAGGTGATGTTGACAGCCATCGCCGCCAACCCGGAGGCCCGCTACCGCAGCGTCGGCGAGTTCACCGCCGAGCTGCTCGATACGGTCGAGGACGTGTCGGTGCGCGCGCGCCGTCCGCGGCGGGCGGCGGCCGATTTGGAACCGGCTTCCGCCGATGCGGATAACCGAGCGGCCGGGCCGGTGGCGACCCAGGCCATGGAGCGGGCCACCCTGCTGTTTTCCGACATCGTCGGCATCACTTCGTTCTTCGAACAGCACGGCGACGTGGCCGGCCGCCAGCGCATCGATCGCCACAACAAGGTGCTGTTCCCGATCATCCGCAAGCACAGCGGCAGCGTTCTCAAGACCATCGGCGACGCCATCATGGCCGCTTTCGACGACGAGGACGATGCCGTCGAGGCGGCCATCCACATGCAACAGGCGCTGGAAAAGCACAACCAGCAGACCCCCGCCGCGGGCGATCGGATCTACATCCGCATCGGCATCAACACCGGCGAGACCATCCAGGAGTACGGAGATGCCTATGGCGACGCGGTCAACGTGGCCGCCCGGGTGTGCGCCAAGGCCGACGGCGAGCAGATTCTGGTGTCGGAGGATACCCAGCGCGAGCTGACCCGAAACCGCGACATCGTCAACCCGCACTCGCGGGTCAGCCTCAAGGGCAAGCGCGACAAGTTCCAGCTGTTTCAGGTCGACTGGCTGTTGGCCGACGAAGAGGAACCTCCGTTCGAGCAGCTGCCGCCGGACCTGTCAGCAGCCGCGGGAGAAGACGAGCCCGAGCCGACCGGCGAGGCCACCGCGGTCGTGCAGGCCGAGGCCCCCGAGGGCGGGGTGCTCGATCGGGCCGTCGACGCCCTCGACGCCTTGGCCAACCGGACCCGCCAGCGGCGGGATGGACCGCCGGGCATGCTCGATCGGGGATTCGATTTCCTCGGCCTGGAGCCCACCCGCAAGAACGCCATCGCCCTGGCGATCATCGCCGGGCTGCTGCTGCTGATCGTGGTGGCCCTGTCTTTCGCCCTTTGCTCCGGCAGCGCGGTCGAGATCGCCGGTGATCCGGCCGGCCGGCCGCCGGCGGCGGGTGAGCCCTTCGGGCCGGCCGGCTCGTGAGTTGAAAAGCCGACAAAAATTATCTTTTAGTATGGACAGCGGCTGCCGCCGGCCTTAAGCTGTTGTTAGGCGAGCGGCCGCTGGAGTGTGGACCGCTCCCGAGGAGGTCCGGTGCCCGTGGACTGGTTGGGTCTGTTGATTCTGCTCGGTATCTGGATTCTGCTCCAGGCCGTGATCCTGCCACGGCTGGGGGTGGATACCTGAATGCGCGGGGCCTGCCGGCCCGGGAGGCCGGCACGAAAAGAAGGCGAGCATGGATCCGAGAGCCCGGAAGAAAAAAACCGCTAGGCTGTGGCGTCGGCTGCGCTGGCCGTTGCTGCTGGGCTTGATCTGCGGCGGCGCCGGGCTGGTGCTCAGCCTCGGGCTGACCGGCGCCGGCGTTGGCTGACCGCTGACCTGTGAGCCCGCGGTCGCGGTGCCCTTTTTCACCATCACCGGCTTCTTGATCGGTTTCGGCCAGGAGGATCACATCGACCGCGATTGAGCCGCGGCCCGGCCGGGCGCTGCATCGCGGGCGCGCGCGTTTGCGCTTGGCAGAGCGCCGCAGCGATCCTATGATGATTCTTCGATATGACCATGGAGCAGCTCGACTTCACTTTCAAGACCCCGGTGCCACGCCGCCAGCGGCTGATCGACCCGACTTGCTCGCCGGCGCTGCGCGAGCAGTTCAGCCGCCGGCTGCAGCGCTACTTCGACGAACGGCCCTTCCGGCTGCGCTTCAACGACAACGCCTCGACGGTGCTTTCGGTCCGAGAGCGCTACGGCCGGCTGGAGCTGAGCCTGCACCATTTGTTCATCGAGGCCGGCGAGGCCGAGTTGCGGGCGCTGGCCGACTACCTGCGGGGACGCCGGCGCGGCGGGGCCCGGCTCGACGCCTTCATCGAGCGCAACCGCAGCCGCATCGGGCGCCGCCGCGATCGCGCCAGCGGCCGCGGGCGGGTCTACGACCTCGAGCGCATCCGCGACGCGCTGGCGCGGACGTACTTCGATGGGCCGCTGGCCGTACCGGTGGTCTGGGGCAGCGACCGCCGCCGCCGGCGCATGCGATCGATACGGCTGGGTTCCTACTCGTTCGAGGATGGGGTGGTGCGCATCCACCCGGTGCTCGATCAGCGCTCAGTGCCGCCCTATGTGGTGGTGGCGGTGGTCTACCACGAGCTGCTGCACCATGTCGTCGGCGCCGAGCACAAGGGCAGCCGGCGCCTGGTCCACACCGCAGCCTTCCGTCGCCGCGAGCGGCGCTACATCCACCACCAGCGCGCCGAGCGCTGGGAGCGCGACAACCTCGATCGGCTGCTCGGCCGCCGGCGCTGAGCGTCGAGTCGCACGGCCTCGCCGTCTCCGGTATCCGCGGTTGGCCTTTGGGGTGCGGAGTGCTAAAGTGCCGGCGAAAACCGGCTGGATGGGGAACGGATCCACCGAGTCGGAGAGGGGACGACAATTGACGGGGCGAACGAGAACGAGCGGAGATGTCTGGCTGGTGATGGGGCTGGTGATCGCCACCGGCGTCGTCGTATCCACGCGGGCCCGACCGAACACCGGCGGCGCCGATCTCGGCCAGCTGAACAGCCCGCAGCGGGTCTACAGCGCGGCCTGCGCCGCTTGCCACGGTCACGACGGTACCGGCCAGGCGCAGGCGGTGGTCGGCTTCGACGTGCCGGTGCCCGATTTCACCGAATGCAACTTCGCCACCCGCGAGCCGGACGGGGACTGGTACGCGGTGGCCCACCAGGGAGGCCCGGTGCGCGGCTTCGACCACCGCATGCCGGCTTTCGGCGAGGCGCTGCAGCCGGCCCAGATCGAGATGGCGGTCCAGCACATCCGCACCTTCTGCGTCGAGGAGGGGTGGCCCAGCGGTGAGCTGAACCTGCCGCGGCCCATGTTCACCGAGAAGGCCTTCGTCGAGGATGAGACCATCCTCACGGTGGGCGCGGCCACCCAGGAGCCGTACGAGGTGGTGGGCGAGTTGCTCTACGAGACGCGCTTCGGCAAGCGCAGCCAGCTCGAGCTGGTCATCCCATTCGGCGCGGTCGAGATGGAGGGCAGCCAGCAGGACGGCGGCGGTTGGGGCGGCGGCCTGGGCGACGTGGGGCTCGGGCTGAAGCGCGTGTTCGTCGCCGCGCTGTCCAGCGGCACCATTTTCAGCGGCCTGGCCGAGGTGGTGCTGCCCACCGGTCAGCAGGACGAGGGCATGGGCGGCGGCGCGGTAATCTTCGAGCCGGCGGTGCTGTTCGGCCAGTCGCTAGGCCTGGCGGGCTTTCTCCATTTCCAGGGCGGCGCCGAGATCCCGATAGAGAAGGATCCCGCCATCGAGGCCTTCTGGCGCCTGGTCTACGGCTACACCTTCACCGAGGGGCCCTTCGGCCGGGCATGGTCGCCGATGCTGGGCGTGCTGGGCTCGGTGGATCTCGATGGTGGGGCCGGGCCCCACTGGGATCTGGTGCCGCAGCTGCAGGTGACGCTCAATACCCGGCAGCACGTCGCTCTCGGTCTGGCCGCCCGCATCCCGGTCGAGCCGGGCAACGATCGCCCCATCGGCGCCTGGGCCTACCTGTTGTGGGAATGGTTCGACGGTGGTCTAGGGGAGGGCTGGTAGCCATGGCCATTCGTATCCGAGCACTGTCGTGGCTGGTCGCCGTGCTGGCCGGCCTGTGCCTGCTGGCATCCTCGGCGCCGGCCAGCGGAGACAATGAAGGATTGGGACCGCTGTTCGTCGAGGCGACCGACTGCATGGCCTGTCACAATAACTTGGTCGATGCGGCGGGCCGCGATCTATCGGTAGGCACCGACTGGCGCTCGACCATGATGGCCAACTCGGCGCGCGATCCATATTGGCAGGCCGCGGTGCGTCGCGAGACGATCGACCACCCCGAGGCGGCGGCGGCCATCGAGGACGAGTGCTCGGTTTGCCACATGCCCATGGCCCGCTACACGGCCCACGCCGGCGGCGGTGAAGGCCGCATCTTCACCCACCTGCCGCACAGCCCGCAGCCGGCGCCCCTGACGCAACTGGCGCGCGACGGCGTCTCATGCACCATGTGCCACCAGATCGCGGCCGACAAGCTCGGCCAGCGCGCCAGCTTCGTCGGCCGGTTCGTGGTCGACACCGACAAGCCCTTGGGCGAACGCATCGTCTACGGCCCGTACGACGTCGACGCCGGCCGGACGCGCATCATGAGTTCGGCCGCCCGGTTCGTCCAGAAAAAGGCGGCCCACATCCGCGACTCCGCCCTGTGCGGCAGCTGCCACACCCTTTACACCCATGCGCTGGGTCCCGACGGCGAGGCCATAGGCGAGCTGCCCGAGCAGATGCCCTACCTGGAGTGGCTGCACAGCCGCTACCCGGAGGACAAGAGCTGCCAGTCCTGCCACATGGTGGCGGCCGCCGGGCAGGTCCACGTCGCCAGCGTCTGGGGCCAGCCGCGCGACGGGTTCAGACAACACGTGTTCCGCGGCGGCAACTTCTTCATGCCGCGCTTGCTCAACCGCTACCGCCGGGAGCTGGTTCCGGATGCCCTGCCGCAGGAGCTTCAGGCCACCGCTGATCGCACCGAGGCCCACCTGAAGTCGAGTTCGGCGCGGCTGGAGCTGGCCGATGCCCGCATCACCGGCGAAAGGCTCGAGGTGACGGTGCGGCTGCACAACCTGGCCGGCCACAAGCTGCCCAGCGCCTATCCCTCGCGCCGGGCCTGGATTCACCTGACCGTGCGCGACGGCGCTGGCGAGGTGGTGTTCGAGTCCGGGGCGTTGCGGCCCGACGGATCCATCGCCGGCAACGACAACGATGCCGATGCCGCCCGTTTCGAGCCCCATTACGCGGCCATCGATTCCGGCGAACAGGTGCAGATCTACGAACCCATCCTGGGCGGGGCAGACGGTGCGGTCACCACCGGTCTGCTGACGGCCACCCAGTACCTCAAGGACAACCGGCTGCTGCCCACCGGCTTCGACAAGGCCACTGCCGACGACGACATCGCCGTGGTCGGCGGCGCGTTCGACGACGCCGACTTCAGCGGGGGCGGCGATGCGGTCGACTACCGGGTGGCGCTCGGCGGCAGCACCGGACCGCTGACCGTATCCGCCGAGCTGCTGTTCCAGCCGATCGGCTATCGCTGGGCCCACAACCTGGAGGGTTACCAGGCGCTGGAGCCGCGGCGTTTCGTCGAATACTACGAGGCGGCCGCCGCCGAATCGGCGCTGGTGCTGGCGGCGGCCGAGCTGCAAGTGGCCCCATCGCCGCCGCAGCCGCCGCCGGAGCCACCACCACCACC
>CAYVQE010000009.1:46465-89096 GCA_964454005.1 uncultured Myxococcales bacterium | reverse complement strand
TATTTGCCTTGCTGGAGCGGCGACACGGCATGGCGGGGGTGCAGCGGGTGCTCGACCGCATCGTGGTGGGCGGCGAGGATTACGACGCGGCGCTGGAGTCGGTGACCGGTGTGCCCGTGGCGGAGTTCATCGCGCGCTCGCGGCGCTGCGGTGCGGCCTACATCGAGGAGACCTTGCGCGACAGCGGCTCGGACGCCTTCGCCGCGGCCGTGGCCCGGGCCGCCTATGCGCGAATGGGCACCTATGCCGACTACGAGCGTTTGGCCGCGCGGGCCGTGTGCCACCAGGGCCGTTGTGTGCTCACCGGCCCGGACGGCTGAGCCCGGCCCGTGCAACCGATGCGGCCCGTCCAGGATCTCCCACCACCCATAGGGCGGTCCTGAATCCGAATGCCCAGATCCCACAGCTGCCGGTGGCCCGCGGGCTCAGTGGCCGGTTCGAACGACTCACCGTTTCGGTGAGACTGGGAATCCGAGATTCTGCTGACGTTTGGAGCGGGTAGGACTCAGCATCGCTGCTTGGCTGGAGGATTCAGGCCCGTCGCCCGGCCGGCTCGCCGACCGGCTTCGGTCCGCAGGCGACCCGGCGATTGACAGCCCCGAGCGGCGGTGCGCAGAATCGCCTGCAGCGGGGTGATGATGCGCGACAGCGATGAGATCGAGCGCTTGCTGGACGAGGCCGAGGCTGCGCTGGACGAAGGGCGGGCGCAGCTAGCGCTGGCGCTGGGGCGCGAGGCGGCCGCGCTGGATGCCGACTGTGTCGACGCCCTGTTCATCCAGGCCGAGGCCCTGCTCGAGCTGGGCGACTGCGCCGCCGCCGAACCCATCTACCGCGAGCTGGAGCAGCGCCTGCCCGACGAACCAGCGGTGCTGGCCGGCCGCGGGCTGTGCCTGTTCGAGCTGACCCGCTTCGAGGCGGCCGAGCAGGTGCTGCGCCTGGCGCTGGAGCTGGACTCGCGGCTGGCCGAGGTGCACCAGTGCCTGGGCCTGCTGCTCGAACGAAATCAGCGCGAGGCCAAGGCCGAGCGTCACTTCGCCCGCGCCCGGGCGCTGGCCCCGCAGGTCTACCGCCCGCCGGTCGAGCTGGCCGAGGAGCGCTTCGACGCCTGCATCGAGGCCGCCCTGCTCGACCTGCCGCCGCCGGTGGCCGAGGCGCTGGCCAACGTCAGCGTGGTGGTCGAACAGCTGCCGGCCGACGAGGACCTGCGCGCCGCCGAGCCGCCGTTGAGCCCCCAGATCCTGGGCCTGTGGCGCGGCAGCCCGCTGAGCGAGCGCAGCGTGTTCGACCCCTGGACCGAACTGCCCGGCGGCATCGTGCTCTACCAGCGCAACCTGCAGCGCTTCGCCCGCGACGAGGCCGACCTGATCGAACAGATCCGCATCACCGTGATGCACGAGGTGGGCCACGCCCTGGGCCTGGACGAGGCCCAGATCGCCGAGCGCGGCTGGCGTTGAACGGGGGCTGGGGCGTAATCAACGCGGAGCGAGCTGCTGGCGGATGGCGTCGACCACCATGCGGATGGCCACTTCATTGGGCCCGGCCGAGGGGATGATCACGTCGGCGTTGCGCTTCGACGGCAGCACGAAGCTCTCGTGCATCGGCCGCACGGTCTCGAGGTACTGCTGCACCACCCGGTCGATGGTGCGGCCGCGCTGGTCGACGTCGCGGGTCAGCCGCCGGATGAAGCGGATGTCGTCGTCGGCCTCGACGAAGATCTTGACGTCGATTTGTGCGCGCAGCTCGCGGGTGGCCAGCACCAGGATGCCCTCGACGATGACGATCGAGGCCGGCTCCACCTGCACCGAGCCCTGCTTGCGGGTGTACTCCTGGAAGGAGTAGATCGGCTTGGCCACCGGCTGGCGCCGCTTGAGCCGCTGCAGGTGCTCGACCATCAGTTCGTTGTCGAAGGCGTCGGGATGGTCGAAGTTGACCTGCTTGCGCTCGGCCAGCGGCAGGTGGCTCAGGTCGCGGTAGTAGGCGTCCTGGTCGAGCAGGGCGATGGGCTGGCCGTAGTGGGCCTGCAGGATCTTTTTGGCCACCGTGGTCTTGCCCGAGGCCGAGCCGCCGGCGATGCCGATGACCACCACGCTCATTCGTCCACCTCCCACCAGTTGTCGGCCACCCGGTAGCGCACCCCGTCGGTCTCGATGGCGAAGGTGCCCAGCACCGGCCCGGCGTCGCGGGCGCCGCTGCCGGTCTGAAATACGGCCGGCGGCTCGACCGTCAAGCCCGGATCCTGGCCGCGCAGCCGGGCGACCACCTCGCCGGCCGGGTGATCGTAGGGGTTGGGCCCGACCGACAGCACCGCCACCTCGGCCCGCAGCGCCTCGAGCCAGGCGGCGCAGGTCGAGCCGGCCGCGCCGTGGTGGTGCAGGTGGACCGCGTCCAGATCGCCCAGCAACGGTGCCAGGGCCCGCTCCACCTTCGCGCCCAGATCGCCGCCGACGTGGTAGTCGAAGCCGCCGTGGCGCAGCAGCAAGCCCAGGCTGCGGTCGTTGTCTTCGGCCACCAGCACCCGCGAGCCGTCGAGCAAACGCCCGCCCGAGGCGGTGCAGACCAGCTCCACCCCGTCGCCCAGCGCCAGCCGGTCGCCGGGGTCGAGCAGCCGCAGCCCGCCGGCCGCGGTGCCGGCCAGCGCGTCGGCCAGCGCGGCGAAGGCCGCGGTCTGCGGCTGGCTGCCCTCGCCCCAGGCGGCCTCGACCGCCACCGCGGCGGCCACCTCGTCCAGCCCGCCGATGTGATCGGCGTCCGGGTGGCTGGCCACCAGGTGGCGCAACCGCTCCAGCCCGCGCCGCTCGAGCTCGGCCAACACCACCGCGCCGGCGCCGTCGGGCCCGCCGTCGACCAGCGCCGCCTGTCCGGTGGGCCCGATGAACAGGGTGGCGTCGCCGGCGCCCACGTCCAGATGCACGATCTCCACCCGGCCCGGCCCTTCAGCACCGCCAGCGCCGTCATACGGGCCCCAACCCTCGGGCGGCGCATCGTGGCAGCCGGCGCAGACCAGCGAAACCACCAGCGCGGCCCTGCACCACCTGCCCACCGCACCGGTCGCCATCGCGCACCCTCGCTCGCGGGAATCCGGCCGGGATTGTAGAGAGGCGCCCGGCACCTGTCAATTCCGTACCGGACCCGCACAAGACGCCCATAGCGCCCAGGCTACACCTGGCCCGACTTCGCTACGCTGCCCAAGCTATTGACAATATGCTCTTATTTCGTGTTGCCGCAGCCAGCCGACTACACTTTGCCGGCGGGCGCGCAGACGTTTTCCACACCCCCTGCCAACCCCCCCGAAACTGATATGGAAATACCCAAAGCCGGCGCCCGATGGTTGGCATGCTGCTTGCTGGAACGTCTGGGGGGGGACGGCGCTGACCAGAGACTGTGGAAAACACCGACGGGAGAGACGACCGATGGCGATTGCGAACGAAATGCGGAGCGCGGCTGCGGTGATTCTGACGCTGGTGGTCGGCAGCTGGCCGATCGGCTGCGGGCCGGCCGGCGACGGCGGCCTGCACGCGGCCGCGGCCCAGTCGACCCTGGGCGCGGCCGACGGCCTGGGCGATCGGCCCGACTACGAATGCGAGCTGGTGCTGCGCACGGTGGGCCGGATCGACACCGGCCCGGGCTACGCCACCACCTGCGATCTGGGCCTGGCCGACGGCGGGCCATGCCGCTACGTCTGGCAGGGCCGGATCGACGTCGCCGAGCAGGCGGCTGAGCGCTTCTCCGCCATCGAGGTGCTCTACCGCACCGGTCAGACCGGCGACCAGTGGTATGCGGTGGCCGCCGCGCCGGCCGGCGCGCCCAGCGGCGGCTTCGCCCCCTACGAGTTCCGCATCCTGGAGCACACCCCGGCGGCCGGCATGAGCATGACCGGCCTCAACCGCACCGTGATCGAGCTGGTGCCCTACGGGGTGGAGCCGGACGGCACCCGGGTGTTCGACCACAACCGGGTGGCCGACCCGCTGGGCGCCTACCGGCTCGACCTGGACAACCTGTGGTCGATCGACGAGGCGCCGGGCGTCTGCAGCCCGGACGACCAGCCCGTGCCCAGCTGGACCTTCGCCTATCCGGGCTGGAGCCAGCACATCGCCGGCGGCCCGCTGCTGGCCGGCGGCTCGATGCGCATCGCCTACGACGGCCGGCGCTTGCGCGAGACCCAGGCCTGTATGGGCGCCGAGGGGCCGGTCTCGGCCACCACCATCCACGCCGCCTGGGCCTTCGACGGCGGCCCGGTGCACTCCGCCCAGGTCGAGCACTACGTCGAGTCGTTCGGCTATGCCTGCCAGGGCCAGGAGCCGCCCTGTATCGAGCAGCAGGTGGACCAGCCGCTGGTGGCGGTGCCGGCCGGCGCCGCCGAAATGCAGCTGTGGTTCTACTGCGTGCCGGGCTTTTCGGGCGGGGCCGAGGCCAACTGGCGCTACGACTCCAACCTGGGCGACAACTACCGCGCCGCGGTGGTGGCCCGGGCCACACCGGTGCACTGGGCCGGCGCCTGGCAGCACCGGGCGGCGCGCTCGGGCTTCACCTTCGCCCTGCCGGAGCCGCTGATCTACGCCGGTTTCAGCAACATGGGCTGGTCGGTGCAGGCCCAGGTCTACGTGCGCGGGCTGACCGATCAGCACCGGGTCGACGGCCAGCGGCTGCGGGCCTACGTCGAGACCGACCTGCTCGGCTGTGCGCCGGGCGGCGCGCTCGAGCTGGCCGAGCTACCGCTGGCCGAAGCCCAGGCCGGGCCCTACGGCAACAACGCCCTGTTCCGCTGGGGCTACGAGGCCCAGGCCGGCCGCTGCCCGTCCGGCAGCTACCACTACCGCTTCCTGTTCTCGGCCGACGGCGGCCTGACCCGCACCCCGCTCGGCGCCGCCGCCAGCACCGACCAGCCCGACGCGGCCGCCCTGCGCACCCTGATCGTCGAATAGCCCCGCCCCAGCATCCGCACGCTTGCACCCCCGCTAGCGATCTGTTATCTCCGTCGGTCAGCGAACCGATCCCGGAGTCCGCATGACCTTGCATGCCAGCATGGAGCTGCGCCAGGTACTCGCCGAGGCCGAGGACATCGCCAATCAGGTCAGCCAGCGCTTCACCTCGGCCCACCTGCTGCTCGGCCTGTTCACCCTCGAGAACCGGGCCAAAATCCTGCTCAACGAGAAGGACATCGACGAGGACAGCCTGCTCGAGCACGTCCACGCCACCCACGACGAGCCGCGCGACGCGGTCCAGACCATCAAGCGCAAGGCCACCGAGCTGGCCATCGGCGCCGGCGCCGAGGCGGTCGACTGCCTGCACCTGCTGGTGGCCATCTGCGGCATGCGCAACACGGTGGCCTACGAGCTGCTCGAGCTGTCCGGCCTGGCGGTCAACCAGTTCCGCAACACCGCCCTGTCCTACGTGACCACCGGCTATCCCCGCCGGCTGACCGTCAAGAAGAAGAAGAAAGAGGGCCGGGCCGCCCGCGGCGAGGGCCGGCCGCCGGTGCTGGCCGAGCGGCCGGCCTCCTCGGCGCCGCCGGCGGTGATCGAGCCCGGCGACGAGCCGGACGACGAGGACGCGGGCGCGCACTTCGAGAGCCGGCCCGACTTCGGCCCCGGCGCCGCACCCGATGCGGCGGCCGAGCGCGAGCCGGCCAGCCCCTGGGCCCTGCAGCCGACCCGCTTTCCCCTGCTGAGCAAGCTGGGCCGCAACTTGACCGAGCTGGCCGCCGCCGGCCGGCTGGACGCGCTGGTGGGTCGCGGCCGCGAGCTGGACGAGGTGATCGACACCCTGCTCAAGCGGCGGGCCAACAACCCGCTGCTGGTGGGCGAGCCCGGGGTGGGCAAGACCGCCATCGTCGAGGGGCTGGCGCTGAAGATCGTCTCCGGCAGCCTGGACGTGCGCGCGCTGGCCGACCGCCGGCTGGTCGAGCTGGACGTGGCCAGCCTGCTGGCCGGCACCCAGCTGCGCGGGGCCTTCTCCGAGAAGCTGCAGCAGATCCGCAACGAGGTGCGCCAGGCCGACGGCCAGGTGATCGTGTTCTTCGACGAGATGCACACCCTGATGGGCGCCGGCTCCACCGGCGAGGGGCCGCAGGACGCGGCCAACGAGCTGAAGTCCTCGCTGGCCCGCGGCGAGTTCCCTTGCATCGGGGCGACCACCCACGACGAGTATCGCAAGTTCGTCGAGCAGGACCCGGCCCTGGCCCGCCGCTTCCAGCTGATCCAGGTGCCCGAGCCCTCGCCCGATGCCACCCGCGAGATCCTGGGCGGGGTGGCGGCCGAGTACGCCGAGCACCACGGGGTGCGCTACGACGACGACGCGCTGGACGCGGCGGTGGGGCTGTCCTCGCGCTACATCACCGACCGCTGCTTGCCGGACAAGGCCATCGCCCTGCTGGACCTGGCCGGCTCGCGGGCCCGGCGCTCGGGCCGCGAGCAGGTCGACCGCGAGGCGGTGGCCCGGGTGGTCTCCTCGGTCACCCGCATCCCGGTCGAGCGGCTGCTGATGACCGACGCCGAGCGGCTGCTGAACATGGAGCAGATCCTGGGGCTGCAGATCATCGGCCACACCGCCGCCATCCGCGCCATCGCCAAGGTCATCCGGCGCAACTACGCCGGCTTCGCCCACCGGCGGCCCATCGGCTCGTTCCTGTTTCTGGGCCCGACCGGGGTGGGCAAGACCGAGACCGCCCGCGCGCTGGCGCATTTTTTGTTCGGAAACCGCGAGTCCCTGGTCAAGCTGGACATGAGCGAGTACACCGAGCCGCACAGCGTGTCGCGGCTGATCGGCTCGCCGCCGGGCTACGTGGGCCACAGCGAGGGCGGCCAGCTGACCGAGACGGTGCGCCGGCGGCCCTACACCATGGTGCTGTTCGACGAGGTGGAGAAGTCGCACTCCGACGTCCAGCAGCTGCTGCTGCAGCTGCTGGACGAGGGCCGGCTGACCGACGGCCGCGGCCGCACGGTCGACTTCACCAACGCGGTGGTCATCCTGACCTCCAACCTGGGCGCCGATGCCCTCGGCCGGCCCGGACCGGCGCGCATCGGCTTCGGCGGCGACAACCCCTCGTCGGCCGACACCGCCCGCGACGTGCTGGCCGCCGCCCGCAAGCAGATCCCGCCCGAGCTGTGGGGCCGCATGGACGAGCAGCTCTACTTCCGGCCACTGACCGGCGACGACCTGACCAGCATCGCCGGGCTGCTGGTGCGCGAGTCTTCGGCCCGGCTGGAGGCCGAGCGCCGGATGCGGCTGGAGCCGGCGCCGGCGCTCAACCGGTATCTGGTCGAGCACGGCTGCGCCGACTTCACCCTGGGCGCCCGGCCGCTGCGCGCCGCGGTACGGCGGCTGGTCGAGGAGCCGCTGGCCGAGGCCATCCTGACCGGCCGCTTCGCCGCCGGCGACACCATCGAGGTGGCGGCCGGCGAATCCGGGGTGGAGTTCACCAAGGTCGGCACCGCCTGAACCCCGAGGCGCGCGTCCACCACGAAAGCTTCCGCCGAGGCGGCCGCCTGGGCCGCGGCGGTCACCGCGCTCAGTTGCGGGATTTGAGCAGCGGGCGCAGCTTGCGCTGGCGGCCGGTGGGCTCGAGCCGTTCGGCCCGGCGCAGCGTCCGGCGGGCCTTGGCCGCCAAGCCATTGCGTTCGTAGAAGCGCGCCAGCCGGGTCAGCTGCCAGGCGTTGTCCGGATCCAACCGCACGATGGCCCGCAGGTGCTGCTCGGCCTGTTCGAGCCGGCCGGAGCGCTCGTAGAGCAGGGCCAGGTTGCGCCGGGCGCCGATGTGCGACGGCTGCTGCTCCAGCACCAGCTCGTACTGCTCGATGCCACCGGCCTGGCGGCCGGCCTCGACGTACAGCGTGGCCAGCCGATAGCGGGCGTCGAGCAGGCTGGGCCGCAGCTGCAGCGCGCGCACGAACTCGGCCCGGGCCCGCTCGTGCTCGCCCTGCTCTTGCAGGTAGACGCCGTACAGGTAGTGCGCCCGCGGGATCTCGGGCCCCAGCTCGACCGCCTTGGCCAGCGACAGGCCGATCCGCTCCCGGTCGTTGTCGGTCATCAGGTGGGCGACCGCGATCTCCAGATGCGGCAAGGCCCAGCGCGGTGCCAGCTGGCGGGCCCGGCGGTAGCGGTTGAGCGCCGCCCGGTACTCGCCGCGCTCGGCCAGCGCCACCCCTTGCTTGAACCAGGCCAGCGCGCCGCGGGGCTGCTCGCGCCGGGCCATGGCCTCGCTACCCGGATCGGCCCGCAGCACCGCAGCGGGCAACAACAGAGCGGTGATCAGCAACGCCCAGGGCTTGTTCACGTCCGGTCACCCCTTTCGCGCGGGTCCGAGTCAGAGCCCAAGCTACCGATCCGCAGCCCAAAATGCAATAACCGCGCCCGGGCCGAAGCGGAGTTTCCACTTGACAATCAAGGGATCGGGTGCTACCCAAAAAGCCGGCTCGATTCGAAACCTCCACCCCGGTATCGGGCTTGTGGAGACTGCCACGCTGGAGAGCACATCGATGCGTACCCTGATCCCCATCCTGTCTTTCGGCCTGTTGGTGTCGCTGGTGGCCACCGGTTGCAAGAACCCCTGCAAGGACTCGATCGACGAGGTCCGCGACCGGGTGCTGCAGTTCATCGCCGACCGCGACCCGCTCACCGAGGGGGCGCAGCCCTGCGCCACCGACGAGAGTTCGGACGACTACGACCAGATCTGCGACTACGCCCTGCGCGCACTCGACAGCGGTCGCTGGCCCTACTACGACTGCACCTCGTGCGATGCGGCCGAAATCGAGCTCTGCGGCTGCTACGACGAAAACGCCTGGACCACCGGTGTGCTCACCGAGGCGCCGGAGCGCGGCACGGTGCCGGTCTACCCCGGCGTGGTCTACTGCCTGGCCTCGGTCTACCGGCTGCGCAACCTCTGCCAGTGCCAGCCCTGCGATCCCCCTGACGAGGTGCAGATGGTCGGCGGCCAGGAGGTGTGCGTCGATCCGGAGGGCGAAGAGCTGTACGGCCTGACCGATTGCTACGACGATTCGGACAACCGGGTCTGCGCGATCGGGGACAACGGCAAGACCGAGCCGCTGCTGCAGCGGCCCAACCTGCAGCAGACCGACACCTGCGACGCCATCCTGGGCTCGTTCGAGTGCAGCGCGTTCGATGCGGATTACGACGGCATCCCGGACGCCTACGACGGCGGGCAGGACCGCCGGGCCCTGCTGATCCCCGAGGATGTCGAGTGCCTGGACGGGCCGCCGGGGGCCGACGCCTGGGAGCAGTGGTTCGAGGATCCGCTCAGCCTCTACGAAGGCGGCCGGATGTACCTCGACACCGACGGCTTCAGCGAAGACCGCGACTCGGATGGGGTCTCCAACAGCTGCGACAACTGCCCGGACCACCCCAACGGCTTCGACTGCTTTCGGATCGCCGACCGGCAGCACTGGGAACGGGCGCTCGAGCTGTGCGACGCCGACGAAAACGACATCCTGACGCCCCAGGATCTGCTGGGCCTGAGCGACTCGCGCACCGAGCGCTGCCTGGAGCACCTCAACAAGAACGGCCCCTTCTTCAAGCAGTGCGACGCCAACGCCGACGGGGTGACCACCCGGTACGAGGTGCAGTACATGGGCCAGCTCGACACCGACGGCGACGGGGTCGGCGACCCCTGCGACAACTGCCCCGAGGATCCCAACCCGAACCAGGACGACACCGACGGCGACGGCATGGGCGACGCCTGCGACTTCTTCTGATCGCAGCCACCGTGATCCCGCGCCCGCGCCGCCGCATCGCCCCCGCCACCGAACACCGCAAGCCCTTCTTTGTCAGAACCGCCCAGTTGGTGATCTGAGAGGTCATGCGGCTCGATCCCGACACCCTCGAGCTGCTCGGCTGGCCCCGCATCTGCGCCGCCCTGGCCGGCCGCGCCCGCACGCCGCAGGGCGCGCGCCGCTGCCGTGAGCTCGCGCCCCACCGCGACCTGGATCGCCTGGCGGCCGAGCACGAACGCCTGCGCCAGCTGGCCTGGCTGCTCGACCGCGATCGGCCGCCGCCGATCGAGGCCATCGAGGAGGTCGAGGCCGATCTGCAACGCGCCACCAAGGGCGGCGTGCTCGACGCCGAGGCCCTGCTGCGGGTGGCCCGGGCCATGCAGGTGTCCTCGCGGGTGCGCGCCTACCTGATGGACGCCGGCCACCAGGCCGGCGGCGCGCTGCTGGAGCTGGCCCGCGGCAGCCACGACCTGGAGCCCGCCGGCCGCGACCTGGCCGGCGCTTTCGAGGCCGACGGGCGCCTGCGCGACAGCGCCAGCGCCGAGCTGTTCGCGCTGCGCCGCCACGCCGCCAAGCTGGCCGACGGGCTGCGCGCCCGGCTTGAGCGGATGATCCGCACCAAGCGGGTGGCCGCTGCGCTGAGCGAGCCCTACGTGACGCTGCGCTCGGAGCGCCACGTGCTGCCGGTGCGCTCCGACTCGCGGGGCGAGGTGGCCGGCATCGTCCACGACACCTCCCAGTCCGGCGCCACCTTGTTCATCGAGCCGGCGGCGGTGATCGACGACGGCAACCGGCTCAAGATCGCCCAGGGCGAGGTGGCCGAGGAGGAGCGGCGCATCCTGGCCGCGTTCAGCCGCGAGGTGGCCGAGCAGGCCGGCGCGCTGCGCGACAACGTGGCCGCCCTGGCCCGGGCCGACCGCCAGCGGGCCATCGTCGAGCTGGGCCGCGCGCTCGACGGCCAGCTGCCCGAGTTGGACGGCAGCGGCTTCGCGCTGCTGGCCGCCCGCCACCCGCTGATGGCGCTGGCCGGCGAGCCGGTGGTGGCCAACGACATCGAGCTGGCGCCCGAGCGGCGGGCGCTGGTGATTTCGGGGCCCAACGCCGGCGGCAAGACGGTGGTGCTCAAGACGCTCGGGCTGTGCTGCCTGATGGCCCAGGCCGGTCTGCCGATCCCGGCCGCCGAGGGCTCGCGGCTGGCCGCCTTCGACTCGCTGGCCGCGGTCATCGGCGACTCGCAGGACATCAGCCAGGGGCTGTCGACCTTTTCGGCCCACGTGGCGCGCATCGGTGCCATCATGGACCGGGCCGGCCCCGGCAGCCTGGTGCTGCTCGACGAGCTGGCCGCCGACACCGATCCGCGCCACGGCGCGGCGCTGGCCGCCGCCATCCTCGAGGAGCTGGTCGAGCACGGCGCCACCGTGCTGGCGACCACCCACTACGAGCTGCTCAAGCAGCTGCCCTACGACGACCCGGCCTTCGCCAACGCCTCGGTCGGCTTCGACGTCGAGCGAATGGAGCCGACCTTCAGGCTGCACCCCGATCTGCCCGGCCGCAGCCTGACGCTGGACATCGCCCGCCGGCTGGGTCTGGCCGAGCCCTTGCTCGAACGCGCCGCCCGGCGGCTGGCCGGCGGCGAGCAGGAGCTTGACCGCATGCTCGCCAGCCTGGAGGCCGAGCGCAGCGCGCTCGAAGCGCTCAGGCGCGAGATGGCCGCGGCCCGGGCCCGGGCCGAGCGCGAGGTGCTCGAGCAGCGCCTCGCCGGCCAGGCGCTCGAGCAGCGCCGGCGCGAGCTGGTCGACGCGGGCCGCGACGCGCTGGCGCACGATCTGGAGGCGGCCCGGGCTCGGGTGGCCGAGCTGATCGAAGCGCTGCGCGACGCGCCCGACATGCGCCGGGCGGTCGCGGCCAGCCACGAGCTGATCGGGCTGCAGCGCGAACTGGAACGGGACGTCGATGCCGCTGCGGAGCGGGAGGGCGCCGGGCAGGCGCCGCCGGGGCGAGGCACCGGGGGGGCATCCGCGGTGTCTCCGGACGCGGGCGGCATGGACATCGCGCCCGGCGACCGGGTGCGTGTCCAGCCACTGGGCAAGGTCGGCCGGGTGGCCTCGTTGGACCGGGCCGGGCGCATGGTCAGCGTGCAGCTCGGCCCGGCCCACACCCGGGTGCCGCTGGAGCGGATCAGCCTGGTCGAGCGCGCCCCGAACAAGCCCCGGCACAGCCCGGCGCGGCCCGCGCCCGGGCCCGGCCGGCCGGCCCCGGCCCGGCCGGCCGCGCCGGCCGAGGTGCGCACTCCGCGCAACACCCTGGACCTGCGCGGCCTGCGGGTCGACGAGTCCCAGGCGCGGCTGGACCGCTTCCTCGACGAGCTGTTCGGCGCCGGCGAGCCCAGCGCCTTCATCGTCCACGGCCACGGCACCGGCGCGCTGCGCGCAGCCGTGCGCGAATACCTGGCCGATTCGCCCTACGCCCGCCACTTCCGCGCCGGCACCGACAGCGAGGGCGGCGACGGGGTGACCGTGGTGGCGCTCAAGTAGGCGCCCGGCCGGCGGCCGCATCGGCCAGCGGCAGCATGCAATCGGGCACCGGGCAGTCGCCGCGGCACAGCGGCGCCACCTGGTCGGCGCAGCCGTCGCAGCGCTCGGCCACCACCGCGTAGTAGACCGTGCCGGCCGGGCTGCAGCGCTGCTCGATGGCCTGATGCGGGCAGGCGAACTCGCAGGCGCCGCACTTCAGACAGCGATCGGTCAGGATGCGCATCGACACCGGGCTGCACCTCCCCGCCCAAACTGGCCCCCCGGACCAGCCCTGTCAACCGAGCCCTGATTTTCCATCTCGCAGGCGCGATCGCGGAAGCCCGGTTGCGGCGGCCGCAACCGGTCGTCTACAATCGACCCTGGACCCAGCCCGAGGAGCCATTGCCGTGAGCGACCGATTCGTCGACGTGCTGACCAAGCGCCGCAGCATCCGCCGCTTCCACCCGGACGACATCCCGGACACCACCATCGCCCGCATCATCAACGCCGGCACCCTGGCACCGACCGCCGGCAACATGCAGGCCTGGTACTTCTACGTGGTGCGCGAGGAGTACCTGCGGCGCAAGCTGGCCGAGGCCGCGCTCGGCCAGGGCTTCATCGTCCAGGCGCCGGTGGCCTTCGTCATCTGCGCCGACCTCGAGCGGGCCCGGGCCGCCTACCGCGATCGCGGCGTGGACCTGTACTGCATCCAGGAGACGGCCGCGGCCGCCCAGAACATGCTGCTGACCATCACCGCCATGGGGCTGGGCGCCTGCTGGGTGGGCGCCTTCGACGAGCGGGCGGTCAGCGATCTGCTCGATCTGCCCGGCCACCACCGGCCGCTGATCGTGATGCCGCTGGGCCGCCCGGCCCGGCCGGCGCGCAACCCGGGCCGCTTGTCGCTGAACGAGGTCTACTCGGAGGTCGATTGAACCCGGCGCGGACTCCAACGCGGCCGCGGCGGTTCAGCGGCCGGATGCCGATCGCCGCCGGCCTGGCGCTGCTGGCCGCGGCCGCCGCCGCGCGGGCCGAGCCGCCGGATTTCGCGCCCGAGCGGGTGCGGGTGGTGGTGGCGGTCGGCGACCGAGCGGCCCGCGGCGGCATCCACCGCGCCCGGCTCGACCAGCCGGTGCGGCTGTACGCCGCGGTCAGCGGCCGGCTGGGCGGCCGCCGGGTGGTGGTCTGCGCGGCAGCGGCGCCGGTGCTCGACGGCCGGCCGGTGCCGCCGGCCCGCCGGGTGGCGCCCGAACGGATCGCCGGGCTCGCGCTGCGCTGGTACAAGGTGCAGCCGGCCAGCCGCTGGGTCGACAACACCCGCGGCGGCTTCCACTGGCATCCGATCGACTACGAAGCGCTGCCGGCCTCGGACTGGGGCGGCCACTGGAGCTGGGCCGCCGACGCCCATCCGCTGGGCGAACGACTGGACGATCACGGCGGCGCCGGCACCATGGCCTTTCAGGTGCGGCTGCGCCGCGGCCAGCAGGAGTGGGCCTCGCCGGGGCCCGAGGCCCGTTTCCGCGGCGGGCTCGGCCCCCGGGTGCCGCGGGTGGCCTTCCGCCGCGACGACAGCTACCTGGGGCGGCTGGGCGAGCTGTTCAACACGCCCTACATCTGGGGCAGCGCCGGCACCCGCCCGGCCGACCACCAGGCCGAACGCCTGATCGGCTCCGACTGCGCCGACTTCGTGGTCTACGGCGCCCGCCGGCTGGGCAAGCCGCTGGCCTACCGGGCCTCCTGGCACCTGCCCGAGGTGACCCGCACCGTGGCCCGCTCGGCGCGGGTCGACGATCGAGGCCGCCACCGCGACGCCGACGGCGAGCTGCTGGCCATCGGCCCCGACAGCATCCACCTCGGCGATCTGCTGCTGTTCCACGGCCACGTGGGCGCGCTGGCCGAAGACCGCCAGCCGCTCGGGGTGCTCGATGCCAACGACGTCATGCTGCATACCTACTGGGCGCCGCCGGCGGCCGAGCCGCTGCGCCGGACCGCCTATGCCGAAAGCCCGGTCCGGGTGCTGCGCTGGAGGTAGTTTCTCGAAAGTAACTGTTCAGGGCGTGCCAGACGGACCGAACCGCGATGCGAGGCGATACGAAACGTCTGCAGCCTGAAGGGATATGTTCGAGAAAGCTGGCCGGTCAGCGCCGCTTGAGCCGCCGCAGCCGCAGCGGGCTCTTGCCCGGCACCCGTTCGATCAGGCCGCGGCGCTCGAGGTCGAGCTGGGCCACCTTGGCGTAGCGGCTGACCGTGCGGCGCAGTGGAAACACCATGGGGTTCAGCCGCTTGGCCACCTGGTCGACCAGGTCGTCGAAGGTGATGCCGCCGGCCTCCTCGGGCACGGTGCCCAGAATGGCGGTCTCGACCGGCTTGAGCATGCGTTTCTGCAAGCCGCCGCGGGCGCGCTGCGCCGCCGCGGTTTGGGGGCGGCGGCCACTGCGGCGCCGGCCACTGGTGGTTTTCTGATTTTTATTCCGCTGCTTGCCTCGGTTGCGATCCATCTCGCGTTGTCCCTCCTGGTGACGTGCTTCAGCCGACAGTATAATCACCAACCCGACCCGGCGAAAGGGTCGCGCGATACGGGAATGGACCGCAGCCCGCCTGGAAGCTCCGGCGGGATTGCTGCAGGCGTCGCGGAGAGAGCCATGCCCTACAGCCTGGATGACGAACGGCCGGCTCGGCGCTCGGGCTGGCGCGGCCCGCGCCCCGGTGCCAGCTGCTACCGCCATCCGGATCGAGCGGCCAGCGACACCTGCGCCGGCTGCCGGCAGCCGATCTGCGAGGCGTGCGCCCTGGCAGACGGGGCGCGCTTCCTGTGCCCGGAGTGTCTGCGCGGGGTGCGCCGGCGGCGGCTGCTGCTCCGGGCAGCGCTGCTGGTGCTGTTGTTGGCCGGGGTGGGCGGAGTGGTGGTCTACTTCGTCCGGGTCTACGAGCCGCCCTTCGACTACGGCCGCTACGCGGCCCGGGTGCACCGGCTGAGCGGACGGCTGGAGCGCGATCCCTGCAACCGGGTCCGGATGCTGCGCTTGGCCGAGCTGCTGCTGGCGGCCGACGACCTCAAGCGGCTGCTGGCCCGCTCCGAGCGCTTCTTCGCCGAATGCGAAAACTTCCCACGCCTGCGCTGGGTGACCTACGAGGCCCACAAGCGCATGGGGGATTACCCGGCGGCGCTGGCCGAGGTCAACCGCCTGATCGCGGGCTGGCCCTACGACAAGGACTTCCGCTGGTGGCGCGGCGAGATCCACGAGCGGATGGGCGCCTGGGAGGCGGCTCTGGCCGACTACCGCCAGGCCATCGGGCTGCAACCGCGGCTGCGCAGCATCCCGCGGGCGCTGGTGCGGGTGGCCCGGCGCGCCGGCCGGCCGTGTGCCGGCATCCTGGCGCTGGAGCTGCTGGCCTGCCACCATCCCGAGCAGGGCGCCGACCCCGGCCTGCGGCAGCAGCTCGAGCGGCTCTACCGGGCGCCGCAGTGCGCCGGCATGGCCGGCCGCGGCCGGGCGCTGGTGCCGGCCGCCGCCGACCGGCCCGCGCCGCCGGTGGTCGAGCTGGGCCGCGGGCAGCAGGCGCCCATGGCAATCGATGCCGAGGCCACCTACTCGCTGTTGGCCGCCGATGCGGCCGTGCCGCTGGAGCTGGGCCCCGGCGAGGAGTTCATCGTCTGGCAGTCCGGCCGCTCGCTGGTCGGCCGGCTGGTCGAGCTGGATGCGGTGGCGCTGGCCGGGGCCCGGGCCGAGCGGGTGGCGGTGCTGGTGGTCGACCGCGACGCGCTGGCCACCGTCGCCGGCGAGGCGGTGGACGGCCTGCTGGGGCTGAGCTTTCTGACCCGCTTCGCCCTCGAGCGCCGCGCCGGCGACGGGGCGCTGGAGCTGGGCCCCAAGCTCTGATCCCGGCGGGCCCCTTGTGCGGCGCCGGCCGGCTGGCGTATACCGGTACCGACGCGTGTTCGATTGACCGACAAACAAAAGGGGAGGACCGCCATGGCCGATCTGCAGCGCAAGATCTACAACAAGCTCAAGCGCCCGGCGCTGGCCGCGCTGGCCACCGTGACCCGCGACGGCCGGCCCTGGGCCCGCTACGTGATGGTGCAGGCCGACCCCGACCTGACCATCTTCATCGCCACCTTCAAGGGCTCGCGCAAGGTGCGCCAGGTGCGCCGCCAGCGCGACGTGCACCTGCTGTGCGGGGTGACCGACTACCGCCGGGCCACCAGCTACCTGCAGATCGAGGGCCGGGCCAAGGTGGTCACCGATCCCAAGGTCAAGCGCGCCCGCTGGAGCGACAACCTGAAGGCCTACTTCAAAAGCCCAGACGATCCCAACTACGTGGTGCTGGTGGTCGAGCCGCGGTGCATCGAGTTCCAGGACATGCAGTCCATGCAACCCCAGGTCTGGCAGGCCCCCGGCACCGGCGCTGAAAAGAAGAGCGCCAAGAAGGGCGCCAAAAAGAGCGCCAAGAAGCAAACCGGAAAGACCGGCAAAAAATAGGGGCCGGTTCATCATTGATTCTCGGGTGCCCATGGAGCGAGATCGACGAGCGGGAGTACCAGCACAAGCTGCGGCAGCTGAAGCGCTGAAGGGCGTAAACCCAGCCCGGGAGGAAAAGACATGACGAGGCAATCCAGCATCATCATCACCGCGCTGCTGGCCCTCGCGGCCACCACCGGCTGGGCCTGCGACGAGGAGCCGGCTCCGGCGGCCGAACCGACCCCGGTCACCGACCCGGACGAGCCGGCCGGGCGCTGCGGCGAAAAAACCCCGCACCAACAGCGCTTCCCCCTCACCTGGCCGCGCTGCATGTGACCGCCGGCGGCGTCAGAAGGCCAGGCCCAGTCCCAGCCCGCCGCCGAACCCGGGTGGGGCGGCCGTGGGTGCGGCCTTATTGCCGCAATGCTGCGCCTTTGGCGTTGACTTGCGGACAATCGGGGTTTAGAAATGAGGGTCCCTGCAAGCGATGCGGGCCCCGCCCCGCTCGGAGGTCTTTTAATGCGCAAATTCGAGTTGTTGGGTGTCTTGGCGGCCATGGCTCTGCTGGCCGGCGGCTGCGGCGGCCGTTCGAGCGACAGCAACGACGGCGGCAGCGACGGCGACGACGGCGGTACGACCGGCGCGACCACCATCTACGCCATTCAGGACGAGAACCACGCCGATCATCCGGACCTGGGCACGGCGGTCATCATCGAGGGGGTGGTGGTCACCACGCCGATGATCTACACCACCCGCGACTCCGAGGTGCCGGACGGCTTCTTCGTGCAGGAGCCGGAAGGCGGGCCCTACTCGGGCGTCTACGTCTTCGTCATCGAGGGCCAGGCTACGGTCCAGCCCGGCGATCGGGTCGATCTGCGCGGGCTGTACGTCGAGTACTTCGAAAACACCCAGATCGAAGCCACCCAGGTCGAGGTGGTCGGCACGGCCGACATCCCGGCGCCGGCCGCGGTGACCACGGCCGCGGTGCGCACCGGCGGGCCCGAGGCCGAGCAGTACGAGGGCGTACCGGTGCAGCTGGAGCAGGTCGAGGTCACCGCCGCCGATCTGGGCTACGGCGACTTCGGCGTCAGCCCGGCCGGCGGCGGCGAGGAGCTGATCGTCAGCCCGGACTTCGACATCTACTACGACTTCGAGCCCAGCCTGGGCTTCGTCTTCCAGAGCCTGACCGGCGTGATCAACTACTCCTACGCCGAGCACCGCCTGCTGCCGCGCGGCTGCGCCGACATCCTGGACGCCCAGGGCGAGCCGGTCTGCGAGCAGAAGGAGTGCCCCAGCGGTGAAGTCGAGATCCAGCGCATCCAGAACCGCGAACGCGACGACGCGGTGGGCAAGGGCTGCCCGCTGACGGTCGACGGCGTGGTGGTCACCACCCCCATGCTCGAGACCACGGCTGACTCCGAGGTGCCGGACGGCTTCTGGGTCGAAGAGCCCGGCGGCGGGCCCTGGTCGGGCATCTACGTCTTCGCCCGCGACGTGGCCGAGCCGGTCGAAGTCAACCCCGGCGACGTGGTCGATCTGCGCGGGACCTACGACGAGTACTACGACAACTCGCAGCTGATCGTCAGCTCGGTCACGGTGACCGGCAGCGACGACCTGCCGCCGGCCGCCATTGTCACCACCGGGCAGGTGAACACCGGCGGCAGCGAGCAGGAGGCCTACGAGGGCGTGCTGGTGCAGCTCGAGGGCGTCGAGATCTCGACCGCCGATCTGGGCCACGGCGACTTCGGCGTCAGCCCGGCCGGCGGCGGCGCCGAGCTCTACGTCAGCCCCGACTTCGACTTCAACTACGACTTCGAGCCCACGGCCGGCTTCGCCTTCCAGCGCCTCAGCGGGGTGATGGACTACGGCTACGACGAGGCCCGGCTGCAGCCGCGCTCCTGCGACGATCTGATCGACAGCGACGGCGAGCCGGCCTGCCGCGAGCTGAGCTGCCCGGACGGGCCGGTGGCCATCGCCCGCATCCAGGATCGCAGCCACGAGCAGGCGGTGGCCCGCGACTGCGAGGTGACCGTCGAGGGCGTGGTGGTCACCAGCCCGGTCTTCGACACCTCGGGCCAGCCCTCGTTCTACGTGGGCGAGCCGGCCGGCGGCCAGTACAGCGGCATCTTCGTCTGGGCCAACGGCCTGGACGCCAGCGGCATAGCCCAGGGCACCAGCTTGAACATCACCGGCACTTACGCCGAGTATTACGACAACAGCCAGATCGTGGCCACCGACCTGACCGTCACCGGCTCGGCCGAGCTGCCGGCGCCGGCCGATATGACCCCAGCCGAGATCAACGACGCCGGCCCGCTGGCCGAGGCCTACGAGGGCGTGCTGGTGCAGGTCGCGGACGTGGTCACCACCCAGGAGGTGCTCCCGGGCTCCGACGGCGAAGACCACGGCGACTTTCTGGTGGCGGCCATGGCCGCGCCGGACGACGAGCTGGTGGTCGGCTGGCAGATGCGCCACGCCTTCGCCTGCCTCGACTGCCAGGACGATCAGCGTGAAGAAGGCCAGCGCTTCGACACCATCACCGGACTGCTGGACTACTCCTACAGCCACTACCGGCTGCAGCCGCGCACGGTCGACGACCTGGTGCTCAGCCCGCCCGATCCGGCCGACCCGGACGGCGACGGCTACTGCACCCCGGGCCAGCAGGGCGAGTGCACCGGCGAGGACAACTGCCCGCTGGTGTACAATCCCGATCAGGCCGACAGCGACGGCGACGGCGCCGGCGACGCCTGCGACAACTGCCCCGATGCGGCCAACGCCGATCAGGCCGACGCCGATGACGACGGCGCCGGCGACGCCTGCGACAACTGCCCCGATACGGCCAACGCCGAGCAGGCCGACGCCGACGGCGACGGGCTGGGCGATGTCTGCGATCCGGACCGCGACGGCGACGGCATCGCCCAGGGCGACGGGACCAACCCCTGCACCGGCGGCGACACCACCGACTGCGACGACAACTGCCCGGACGTGCCCAACGCCGACCAGGCCGACGAGGACTCCGACGGCGTGGGCGACGTCTGCGAGGCCGGCGAGGGCCACCTGCTGCTCAGCGAGGTCTGCGTCCAGCCCGGCGGCCACGAGTTCGTCGAGATCCACAACCCCACCGCCAGCGCCCTCGACCTGTCCGACGTCTACCTGTGGGATGCCACCGCGGCCGACACCTACTACTGGCTGGTGGCCAGCCTGGACTCGGTGGGCCAGTACGACTTCGCGCTGCGCTTCCCGGCCGGCGCCAGCATCGAGCCCGGCGCCTACCTGACCATCAGCCTGTCGCCGGCGGCCGACTTCGATACCAACTTCGGCCTGCCGGCCGACTTCGCCGGCCTGGGCGACGGCAGCGGTGACACATTGAACATGGAACCGGCCTTCGCCGGCGGCCTGGGTGGCTCGGCCGGGCTGTCCAACGCCGGCGAGGTGGTGGTGCTGTTTTCCTGGGACGGAGCCAGCGACCTGGTGGCCGACCTGGACTACCTGGTCTGGGGCGACCAGAACGAGGCCAGCGACAAGACCGATGTCACCGTGGGCGGCTCGACGTATCTGCCCGATACCCCGGTGGCCGATCAGGACGCCCTGCCCGGCCACGACAACGAGGAGTCGATGCAGCGCGTCGACGCCACCGAGGGCGCCGAGATCAAGACCGGCGGCAACGGGCTGACCGGCCACGACGAGACCAGCGAGGACGTGTCCAACACCTGGACCGTCGCCGCGCCCACCCCCGGCGCCGCCGCCCAGTAGCGGCCCGCCCGCGACCGGGCCCGCCGCGGGCGAGCCGGCCCGGCCGCAGTCGCACCCCCAGACCCGCCCGAGCGAGGACCCCATGCAGTACGCTGACGGTATACGAACCATGCTGCGGCCGGCCGTCGCGCTGGTGCTGTCGGGCCTGCTGGCCGGCTGCACCATCGAGACCGAACAACCGGTGATCGAGGGCGCCGTGGTCCACCTGGGCCTGCTGCGCACCTCGGACATCCACTCGCGGATCTATCCCTACGACCTCAAACCCAACACCCACGACCAGGGCGACGGCCTGTTCGCCGAGACCGCCCCCTACGGCGGCGCCGAGCGCATCGCCGCTTTGATCGAGCGCGAGCGCCGGCGCGGCGAACGGGTGCTGTACATGGACTCGGGCGACATCTTCCAGGGCGCCCCGGTGTTCAACTACGGCGACGGCGAGCCCGAGTTCCGCTGGCACTCGACCGTCCGGGCCGATGCGGTGGTGGTGGGCAACCACGAGTTCGACAAGGGCGCGGCCAACCTGGCCACCCAGGCCGATCACTGGATCAACTACCCCTTCCTGGCGGCCAACTACATCTTCGAGGACTGGAGCGACGAGACCAAGAGCCAGCTCGGCCGAGCGGTCGAACCCTTCACCATCCTCAACGCCAAGGGGCTCAAGATCGGCGTCATCGGCATGGGCGACATCGGCTCCATGTACTCGATCAAGCGCGGCGGCAACTCCACCGGCATCACCCCGCTGGAGGCCAACGAGACCGTGCGCGCCTACGTCGAGTTCTTGCGCCCGGCGGTGGATCTGATCTTGGTGCTCAGCCACCTTGGCCTGAGCGAGGACCAGGAGCTGACCGACGGTCACGAGTTCTACATGACAACCGACCAGGACGTGGATCACTTCCTGGAACGCGAGCGCGATCCCTGGCAGCGCATGGCGTGCGAGGAGTGCCAGCCCGGGGTGGTCAAGTACTGGGTGCCCGGCGTGCGCGGCATCGACGTCATCCTGGGCGGCCACCTGCACGTACTGACCGGCCCGCCCATGGTGCTCGAGGACCCGGCCGGGCGCGAGGTGCTGCTCGAGCACCCCGGCGCCTTCGCCAAGTTCATGACCCGGCTCGACCTGGCCGTGGCCGTGCCGCGCGAGCACTACCACTGCGACACCGAGCAGGGCCTGTGCCTGCCGCATGACCCCCACTTCTCCAACGGGGTGCCCTGCGAGACCGACGCCGACTGCGCCCCGCACGTGCTGGCGCCCTACGGAGCCGAGGTGGTCAGCCATCGCCAGACCCTGTTTCCGATCGACACCATCTGGTGCGCCGACCCGCGCCCGGCCGACTCCTACGGCGAGTACTTCACCCACGACGTCCAGGCGCTCAAACCCCACTGCGCCGTCAAGGGCCACGGGCCCACCCGGCGGCTGCTCGAGCCCTACCGGGTCGACATGGGCTACGACCCGCGCTTCATCCTGACGCAGATCTTTGGCTACGCGCCCAAGACCGTGCTGCGCAAGAACACCGCCTCGGGCGGCGACTCGGCGCTGGGCAACATGACCGCCACCGCCATGATGATCCGCAAGCGGGTCGAGGCCGAGTTCTGCGTCACCAACACCCTGGGCATCCGCGACAACCTGTATCCGGGCGCGATCGACATGGAGGCGGTGTTCAACTCCTTTCCCTTCGAGAACACGATCACCGTGATGTACCTGTCGGGCCTCGAGATCCAGGAGATGTTCGACTTCGTCACCGAGCGCTCGGCCGGCCGCGGCTGCCAGTCGCAGGCCCAGATCGCCGGCTGCTCCTTCGTGATGAACTGCGGCCAGGTCAAGCGCAACGAGGAGCACTACTCCTGCAGCACGGCCGATGACTGCTGCGTCCATCGACCCGAGCTGTGCGCCGCCGACTACCAGGGCAACACCCGCTGGCAATGCAACCAGGGCGCCTGCTACGCCCACCCGGCCGAGGACATCCGCATCGGCGGCGCCCCGCTGAACCCCAACGCCTCCTACAAGATGGCCACCAACGACTACATCGCCAGCGGCGGCTCGGGCTTCGACGTGCTCAGGCGCAACACCACCAAGGTCAACACCGGCATCGCCATGCGCGACGCGCTGACCGAGTACCTGCGCCGCTTCCCCTCGTGCGACGAGCTGCTCCAGGCCGACCCCAACGAGGTCGACGCCTTCAGCCTGAGCTTCTGCCTCGACATCCAGACCGAGCAGCAGCAGCGCGACATCCTGGTCAAGGGCAACTGCAGCTGCGGCGACGTGCTCGACTTCACCGAGGCCCACTGCGACGATCCCAAACGGGCCGAGCATCCGACCTGCGTCGAGGCCCTGTCCCACTGCTCCAGCATCGGGCCACCGGTGGAGCAGTTCTGCCGCAACCCGCTTTCCTTCCCCATCGTGGTGGGCGAGCCCGACGGCCGCATCACCCGCAAGGTCAACTGAGGGAGGCCGCCATGAAGCGCACAGCGAGCAGATGGATCGGAAGCGGCGCCGTGGCCCTGGCCGCTCTGCTGGCCCTGGCCGCCGGCCCCTGCGTGGAAAAGCGCCAGCTGGAGCCGGGCCTGGGCCAAATCCGGGTGACCTTGACCGGCATCACCGGCGTGACCGGCGGCGATGGCAGCCGCGCCGACCCCTATGACTTCCCCGAAGGCGAGGTGACCTTCACCTTCAACGCCGCCGCCTACGACAAGCAGGGCCTGATCATGGACTGCGCCGCGGGCCACGGCTGCTACGAGGAGGCGGCCACGGTGCGGGTCTACCCGGGCCGCACCACCAGCTTTCCCACCGAGGGCGAGCCCGAGCCCACGGTTCAGTTCAGCGCCGGCCGGGTGGCCGGCGCCACCTTCAGCGCCCGCAACCTGCACGGCCGCAGCGCGCTGGTGGTCATCGACCGCCGCCGCGTAGACGGCGAGCCGGTGCAAGGGGTGCTGCGCCAGATCCCGCAGTACGAGGTGGCCGGCAGCTTCGCGCTGGGCGCCTCGCGCAACATCTACTTCGAGCCGCCGCGGCTGCGCCACATCCAGATCGACGACCGGGTGCGCAACGAACTCGACATCGACTACTCGGCGCTGGAACGGCGCTTCGTCGACATCGACTGCCGCAACGACGAGCCGGCCCCGGGCCTGCCAAGCGACGGCCACGGCAAGCTGGTGGTCACCGGCATCTACAACGAGGGCTTCTACGTCACCGACGTGGCCGATGCCGGCGAGGGGTACAACCACCTCTACGTCTACAACTACTCCTACCCCGAGGACCTGGCGCTGGGCGATCGGCTGGACCGGCTGGTCGGCACCAGCCAGGATTTCTCCGGCGCCACCCAGATCTCATTCCCGGCCTGGACCCGGGCCATGGACGCCGAGTTGGACCCCGAGCCCTTCCGGGTCGACGATCTGGACGCGGTGGTCGAGCCGACCCTGGTCACCAGCGCCATGTGCGGCGAGGGCGGCGGATCCAGGCAGCATCTGTGCGGCCACTCCAAGCAGAACTGGACCCTGGAGGCGCTGGAGTCGGCCCGGGTGCGCATCGAGGACGTACGCACGCCGGACATCTTCGTCGACTGCGACTTCGACTCCAACGGCCAGATCACCTTCGCCTACCCCACCCCGGACGAGGAGACCGCCTGCCGCGACGACTGCCTGCTACACGACGGCTCGGGCGTTATCACCGCCAAGGAGATCGTGGCCCGGCCCGAGGTCTTGGACCAGGTGGCGCTGGAACCCTGTCAGAGCGACGCCGACTGCGCCTCGGGCCAGTGCGGCGGCTACACCGACGCCACCGCCGGCGACGGGCTGTGCCGGGTGATCTGCCCCTGGGAGGAAGCCATCGAGGGCATCCAGCCCAACTGCATCCAGATCCGGGTGCCGCCGCAGTACATCTGCTCGGAGCTGTCGACCATGCGCCAGTTCGGCCAATGGACGGTGGCGCTGGACGGCGGCGCCGGGCCGCTGGTCAACCTGCTGACCCGCGAGACCCTGGTCGACTTCGACCCCACCGCGCCCGAGCACCTGGGCATGACCATCGAGCACCTGCAGGGCAACCTGCGCCAGGTGCGCGCCGCCCGGCCGCGCTGGATGGTGCTGGTCGGCCTGGCTGAAAACGACGTGCCCGCGGGGCTGCGCCCCTGAGGCGCGGCGCCGCGGCCTGTATCCACGCGAACCGGTTTCATCGACAGCGAACGAGAGGAACCCCATGGACCGCAAGCTGCCCCGAAGAGCCTTGACGGCGCTGCTGCTGACCGGCCTGCTGGCCGCGCCGGCGGCCGCCGGCGACTTCATCGACACCCGGCTGAGCTTCGTCTTCTCGGAGAACAACTTTTTGGCCGGCCCGGGCGAGACCCAGGTCAACAGCCCCGGCTTCGGCATCGGCGCCGACAAGTCCAACACCCTGTTCTTCGACAACTACGAGACCCGCTTTTCGGGCTTCGAGACCATGAGCCACCTGGTGCTCTACTCCGAGTTGCCGTCGTTCTTCGAAAACCTCAAGACCGAGGCTTCGTTGGTGGTGCGCTTTTTGATCGGCGGCGAGTCGGCGGGCGACGACTGGTACAAGTACAACAAGATCTACGACGCCGGCTCCTACATCCGGCTGACCTACGACCTGTCCGGCGGCATCCGCGACGATAAAAACATCCAGCTGGTGCTGTTTCCCATCAGCGGCGATCGCTTCCGGGCCGGCTACTCGTACAAGATCTCCTGGGGCGGCTCGGGCATCTTTCCGCTGAACAACGGCATCGTGCCGGGCGCCAAGCTGCAGCTCAACCTGCCCAACGCCTACGCCTTCGCCGGGCTGAAGACCACCCAGATCCGCGAAAACATCGGCGACACCGAGCAGACCGAGATGGTGACCAACTACGGCGCGCTGGCCGGCGGCGGCGTCGACTGGAAGGGCCTGCGCCTCGACGTCAACGGCGGCTACTTCACCCGCGGCACCTTCCAGCCCGAGGGCCTGCGCGGCGAGGACATCACCGGCGGCGGCTACTCGGTGCAGCTCGGCTACCACAAGGGCATGGAGATCGGCACCTCGATCGACTTCAAGCTTTACGAGAACGACCCCGACCGCGAGTACAAGTTCTTCAGGCCCGAGGAGTACGGCGAGGGCTTGTCCTTCGCGGTCAAGGCCGAGTTCAGCCACCTGTTCCACACCCTGGAGGACCCGGACCGCTACGCCACCAGCGTCGTCCAGCAGGCCTACGCGGCCGATTTGAACTTCGCCATGAAGTGGCGCTACCTGCGCGTCCACCTCGACGCCATGTTCCGCTCCATGGCCTTTTTGCTGTTCAACATGCCCTCGTTCACCCCCTTCCAGGACTTCCCCGCCGCGGCCCAGACCGAGCCCGAATACTTCGTGGCCGCCGGCATCGACTACCACTTTCCCGAACTGCACCTGACCCCGGGCATCAAATTCGGCATCCAGCAGCCGGCCACCTACACCATCGAGAACCTGGACGTGGACGGGGCCATGTTCGGCGGCAAACGCACCGTGGTGGTGCGCTCGCTGGCCAGCCGCGACATCCTGCCGGTCAACGAGGAAGCCCGTTTGATCTACTCGGTCAAGGCCACCGCCAAGTGGGACCTCTCCGAGGCGCTGGCCGTGGTGGCCGAGCTGTACTACACCTGGGACGACAACCAGATCGTCTACGTAAGCGACTTCACCGGCCTCAACGTCTACTCCCAGTTCACCGACGCCCACATCCTGGGCCTCAACCTGGCCGCCCAGGCCCGCTTCTAAGCCCCACCGCAGCAACTCCCCCACTCCCCCACCTTCCCAAGCTCGAGCTCCGCAGCGTCGTGGGGAGGGGCGAAGCCCTCCATAGCCTCCGCTCCCGCCAGGCAGGCCCCCACCGCCCCATCTCACTGCGACGCCTGTTCAGCCTCGAAATCCGTGGCGTCGGGGGGCAAACTCTTCCTATACCCGTGGATGACGAAGGGCGTGCCGCGGCGGAAGTAGCCCTTGCTCAGCGCGTCGTCCAGGTCGCAGGGGCGCATGTGCTCGCAGCCGTGGGACGGCAGCAGCGAGTAGGAATCGTCGCCGTAGCGCTTCTCGCCGGGCGCGGTGGGGTGGATGATGTGGCCCTGTATCTTCCCGCCGCGCTGCAGGTAGACCGCCCGGTGGCCGAAGTCGTTGCCGCTGTAGCGCGGCGGCAGCTCGCCGTCGACCAGGAAGTGCTCCGGCCGCAGGCGCTTGTGCGGCGCCCGGTCGGCGAAGACGCTCTCGGGCCCGGTGGCGAAGCGCCAGGCCGCGCCCGGCCGCGGCCTAAACTGCACCTGGCCGTCGCGCCAGCGCAGCGCGGCGCCGAAGGGCAGCTGCGAGGCCGGCCAGGCCCGCGACACGTGCGGCCGGTTGCCGGCGATGCGGTAGCTCCCGCGCGGCGTCGGCGACCAGGAGAAGCGCGACTCGACCCAGGGCCTGTTGTCGGGCCGCCAGCGCGACGGCCCGCCGCGCATGTCGTAGACGTCGAGCACCCGCCCGTCGCGGCGCACCACCAGCTTGCGCACCGCATCGCCCGGGTAGAAGTCCAGCCGCACCGGCCGCGCCCGCCGCTTGGGCGCGTCGATGTCCAGCAGCGGCGCGGCCGTCTCGTAGAGCACGTGGTTGAGCTTGAACAGGGTGGCGCTGTCGAGCCGGCCGGCCGGCGCCTCGCCCAGGGTCTGCTGAAAGGCCCGCAGCGCCGAGGCACAGGCGGCGTCGAAGCGCCGCCCCGGCCCCGGGTCCAGGCGCTTATCGCCCAGCAGCTCGGCCGCCGCGCCCAGCGAGGCCCGCAGCCGGGCCACCGCCGGCCCGGTCGCGCCGGGCGCCAGCAGCACCCGATCGGGCGGCACCGGGATGCGCCCGCCCAGCGCAGCGCGCAGCCGGGCGAAGCCGGCCGGATCCATCTGCGCCGCGTGCTGGCGCATCAGCCGCACCAGCACCGGCCGCGGATCGCGCAGGTGCCGCACCCCGGCCGCCGCCAGCCCGATCTGATAGCCGTCCTCCGCATCCACCCGGCCGTCGCCGGCCAGCTCCCCCACCGCCCGCGTCAACACGTCGCCACCAGGCTCGCTCATCACACCACCTCCCGGGTCCACGTACCTTCCAATCTGCAGCGGACTGCGAAGCAAGCCCCGTGCCACGATTCCAAGTCCCCGTTTTCACGACGAGCCACCTGGCCAGGTGTCCGATTCCACTCCACCCCCATGTCGCGATCCCGGACATCTGGTAGCTCCCGAGCCCCAGAACCCGCTTGAGCCCAGCGCTTTGCCGCCGAACTTCTGGCTCGTCACGTAATTGCCTGGAACCAAACCCGAAGAGGCTTCCGCGTGCCCTCGAAGTTCGTGCTGGCGGTCACAGAGACCTGCCGCTGGCAGTCTGCGCACTGGTACAGGCCGCGGGCAGTCGTCCACGCAGTCGCCCCGCCGCAGGCTAAGCAGATGAACCCACTCGGCCACGGGAGCTGCGCGAGGTACGTGGAGCACGCCTCTTCCGAGGAAAACCACGTGTCGAACTTCTGAAGCGTCCGTGGGTAGTCCACACCGCCGACAGGATGACCGCTTCGATTGCTCATATGCTCATACATGCATGATATCCTTACGGAAGCGAAGTGGATACCCCTTTTCGAACAAATCCGTTTCATCCGCGACCAACAGCCCGGTTGCATCGATGGTCTGGCGATACACCAGCTCCTGGGTCGGGCCCATCCGGAGCAGATCCGCAGGTAGTCGCGGACGGTCCACTCCTAAGGCCGCAGGGCGCATAACGTGCTGTAGTTTTGGCTAAATTCAGAATCTTCAAAAAACTACTTGACTGGTGTTTCCATGTATGTAAACTTCGCGGCGTGAATCCTGAGGCGCTCAAGATAATCAAGCAGGAATTGCTCGTCCCCTACGAACAGAGGTTTCTTGGGCCAAAACGCAAAATTTACTGCTACGTAAACAAAAAAGGAGTATCGCAAGTTTTTGATTTCTTGAACGAAATAGACGACAAGGCTTTGGCCGGATACGTCGTTTCGTTCACCAAGATGTGTTCTGGACACACGATGCGAAGAAACGTATTCAAGTCCATCGAGGGAGAGCACAAGTTGGAAGAGTTCAAGCACATCTCAAGCCAGACGAGGATTGTCTGCATGAGCGACGGTGGAGGATTGTGCATTTTGCTCAGAGGGATAAAGGGCAAGAAGGAAGACAAACTTGATAAAGGCGAACTCATCCGAGCCAAGGCGATGCGCGATGAGTACATCAGCAGGCGTGATGACATCCTAGCTCGATACGCAGGGGGCAAAAAATGAACGAGAAAAAAATGGGAAAGAGCAGTCTCTCCGAAAGACTCAAGAATCCTGAATTCCTCAAGCTGCTGGAGCGAGAGGAGTTCATCGAGTCTTTCCTCGATATGGTCGAAGAGGAAATGGAGTCCCAGGGTGTCAGCCAGCGGAAGCTGGCTAAAAGGCTCGGCTGCGGTCCTGCAAATCTCTCGCGTATTCTTCGTCGCGAAAGGAACATGACTGCCAATACGATGGTGGACATCGCCTTTCATTTGGGCCTGCGCATCAGGTTGACCAAGCAGCGCGTCCACGACTATGCGGCGCTCTGGAGCAATCCCAGCATCCAATACCCCTGGATCAACGCCTGGTACACCGAAAACGCACTGAAACACTACGTGGGGCATTTCATGGAAGGGACTGCGCCTGGAAAATTCATGGTTGCTGATAGGTATCCCAAAAAGGGTGGCACGGGGAAGGAATGCAGTGAACGCTATTCTAGCAGGAAGGATAACCTGTTAGAGCAGAAGGCACCCAAATCATACAGGGTTGGCGAGCAAGTCGACTCAAAGGCCAAGCGAGAGCTAGTTGCGGCCTAGTAGGGGTTCCATATGACGGTCTTTACTATCAATATACCGATGCACGAGTGGCGCAAACTTGTAGCTGTGGCGCCGAGCGTAGCCATCAAAGATGTTGTCTTGACTGGCACTTCCGCATCAGTGAACCGAGAGTTGGTGGAGAATGAAAATGCTTCATGTGAAGTAGACTTGCATCCGTCCTTCGACGATTTTAACTTGATCAACGATAGAGTCTTGGTTGCGGATGTCGGCCTGAAAGTGACGCTGCTCTTGGCTGAGAGAGACGATGACGATTCGTCAGGAAGAAGCCTTGCGGAGATTGAGGTGAAGTTGTCCGTTGGTTACGATTTGCCTCCTCCGCCTATCCCCAAGGATGTCGAGGAAAGCTTTGAGGCTTTCGCGAAGTACAACGCTCTCTACAACTGCTGGCCCTTCTTCCGTGAGCATGTGAGCTACTTGTCTCACGCGCTTCGGTTGCCGATCATGTTGCCTGTTCTTCGCCTGAATCAAGTTGAAGACGACCCTAGAACCATTGAGGCTACGGTCGAGTCAACTTCAACTAAGCCACACCCGAAAAAGCAGAGGCGGACTGGAAGGAAGCAGGCTACGGGCGACAAGCAGAAGAAGGCGACCGCTAGCAAGCGCGGTAAGTCAAAGAAGACGACCAAGAAGCCCGGAAAGAGAAAGAAGGCAACAAAGAAGTAGCCTCTTGAGAATACGCTGTGACCGGAACCGAAAGTCTATACCCCCTGCCCAAAGTCGATGCCCAAAGGCGGGACACCGCAACCTTCCGCAATCGTTCTCTTCTCAATCTTCACATTGCCCCAGTTTTGGTAAGCCACGTGCTTTGCACTGGGGGCGGCCGGGCAGAATGGAGTTGCAATCCCGCCCTGATCCGGGAATACCATGCGGGCGTCGGTAAACGGGGACATGGGAGAACGGGGCACATGGCGATCGAGGCGGTTCTGTTCGACTTCGGCAACACCCTGATATCCACCCGGCTCGACTGGCCGCGGGTGGTGCCCGAGCAGCTGGCCGGGCTGGGTGCGGCGCTGGCCGGTGCGCTCGATGGGCTGGACGGGCCGCGGCTGGGGCGGGACTTTTTGTTCTTGCGCCGCCAGGCGCTGTTGCGGGCCGAGCGGGTCCATGCCGACACGCCGGCGGTGGATTCGCTGCGCGCCGCGCTGGCGCTGCAGGGTGTGGACGCGGCGGCGCCGGAGCTGTTGCAGCGCGGGGTGGATGCCTTCTTCGCCCCGGAGCAGCGGCGCTACTCGGTCTTTCTGGGCATCCCCGAGACCCTGCACGGCCTGCGCGAGCTGGGCCTGAAGCTGGCGGTGGTGTCCAACGCCACCTGCGGCGGGCTGGTGCGCCGGGCGCTGCAGGACTGCCGGCTGCTGGGCCTGTTCGACCGGCTGGTGGTCTCCTGCGAGGTGGGCCGGCGCAAGCCGGCGCCCGAGGTGTTCGCGCCGGCGCTCGAGGGGCTGGGTGCGGCGCCGGCGGCGGCGGTCATGGTGGGCGACCTGCTGGCCACCGACGTGGCCGGGGCCAATCTGGCCGGCATGCGCTCGGTACTGGTGGACTTCTTCGGCGACGGCAAGCGCATGGCCGAACGCCCACCGCGGCCCGACGCCGTGGTCCGGCGGCCGCAGGAGCTGATCCCGATCTGCCAAAAATGGATGTAAATACAGGGGATTAAGTCAAAAAGTCAAAAAGTTGAAACCGTCCCCAAAACCCGCGCTACCCAGCGCTCGGGGTGGTGCAGGTCGTCGAGCACCAGCTCGGCGCCGGCGGCCTCGAGCGCGGCCCGGTCGTAGTTGGCCGCCGCCACCGCCACCGCCGGCAGGCCGGCCTGGTGGGCGGCGGCCACGTCGCGCGGGGTGTCACCGATGACCACCGCCGGCGCGGCCGGGTCGTCGATCAGCCGCCGGCCGCGCTCGGCCGCCAGCCGCACCAGCTCGGCCCGATCCTCGGCGTCCGAGCCGTAGCCGCCGAAGCGGAAGTGTTGCTCCAGCCGGCCGCGGGCCAGCTTGGCCCGGGCCCCGGGCTCGACGTTGCCGGTGGCCAGGCCGCAGGGCAGACCGCGGCCGGCCAGCAGGGCCAGGCTCTCGTCCACCCCGGGGAAGATGCGGTAGCCGACCGCCTCGGCCAGACAGGCCTCGAGGTGGACAAGGTAGCAGTCCAGCAGTCGCTGGATGTTGGCGGCGCTGTCCAGCCCGTGCGGGCCGAGCACCTCGCGGGCGATCAGCGGATCGGTCTTGCCGTCGCAGCGCACCCGGGCCATGGCGTCCTGGATGCCGAACACCTCGGCAAAGGCCATTTCCAGCGCCCGGCTGCCGGCACCGCCGCTGAGCAGCAGGGTGCCGTCAATGTCGAACAGAAAAAGGGTCGGGCGGGAAAGCTGCGATAGGGTCATCGAGCAGCGACTGTACCGGCCGCAGCGTTCCGGGTCAAGGCGGTCCAACCGGCCAGCGCCTCGGCCGCGGTCAGCTGTAGCGCGCAGTCCGCCAGTCGCCGGCGGCTGTCGTTGCACAGACCCAGGTGTCCGGGGAACCGGCGCAGTACGGTGACGAAGGCGGTCGCGGCTGCCAGCGGTCGGCCCAGCTCGCTGCGCCAGCGTCCGATCCAGTACCATCCCTGGGCTTCCAGGATGGAACCGGCGTGGGCCACCACCGCCCACTCCAGCAGCCGCAAGGCCCGCTCCCGCTCTCCCAGGGTGTACAGGCGCCGAGCGGCCTGCAGTGCGGCCAGGCCGCTGTCGGCCACCAGCTGCTGGACATAATCGCGGACGAAGCGCTCGCTGCGGCCGCGCAGCGCATACCAGCTGGTGCCGCTGATCCGCGAAAAGGCCCGCCGGGGATCGTCACCGGCCAGCAATCGCGCCACCAATGCGCGCACCGCCCCGGCACCGTAGGTCCGGCTGATGTACTCGAACAGCAGCGCGTCGCGCAGGTAGCTGTCCGCCGGACCGGTGGGCGCCGCGAAGGCCTCCACCACGGCCCGCGGATCGCGGCGCTGCAAGAAGGCGGCGGCGATCGCGTTGCGACAGCGCTCGGCCAGCTGTCCGGAGCCCCACACGGCGATGCCCTCGCGCAGCCAGACCGGCAGCGCCCGATAGGCGCCCGAGCCCATGTGCTCGCGCATCAGCCCGTGGATGAACTCGTGGGCCAGCGTCGCCTCGCGGTCGATCACCCCGAGCACGAACTGCCGGGCCGAGACCGTGACCAGCACCCGGACCCCCTGCTCTGCCCGCACCGGCTGGCTGGAGGCACCGAAGCTCGCGCCCGGGTAGGTCTCCTTGAAGCGCACCACGTAGGCATCGGCCTGGACAGGCCGCAGGCCGGTGGCCCGGCAGGCGGTGGCCAGGGCCTGAGAACGCATGGCCGGCATGCGGTCCAAGAGTTCGTAAAAACGCGGATCCTGGTCATAACGCCCGCGGTAGGCGCGATCGACGCCATCGACCACATCCAGCCCCACCACCGGGTAGCTGCTGCGCTCCGAGCCGGCCAGCAGCCGGTCCAGGCCGCTGCCCAGCAGCAAGACCAGCCCCAGGGCGATGGCCAGCGGGGGCATTTCGGAGCGCTGCAGCATGGAGCTTGGACACCGCCCGGCCGGCCGGGTTCCCTTGCTGCGCGGCCACGCGAACCGTCCGGCGCCTGAACGCCCGGTCCCATAGTTGACCGGCTTCGAGTCGCCTTCTATGCTGGAGATGATGCAACGTATCGGATCCACTCTCTGGCTGCTGCTGCTGGCCGCCGCCGCTTGCGGGCCGGTCGATTCGACCGCCATCGCCGTGCGGGTGCGGATGATCGAGGCCGGGTCGGGGGCGCTGCGCGGCTTCACCCCCGACAACCCGCCGCAGTGGGTGCGGGCCGAGGTGGTGCGCGCCTCGGCGCTGGACAGCGCCGGCGCCGACTACCAGCCGGCGGCCGCGGTGGAGTCGGCCTGGGATGCGCTGGAGCGCGATCCGCTGACCGAGCGGCGCTTCCTGCTGCTCGACGTCAAGCCCAACGCCGGCGCCGCCGACCCCTACCTGCTGCAAGTGGCCAGCCTGGTCGAAGACGAGGTCGGCCGGCCTGCGGTCGACGCCTGCGGAGTGACCGGTGGCATCGTCGCCGAAAAGGGCGAGAAGAAGCGGGTCGCCCTCTACGCCCACCTGGGCGACTGCGGCATGCTGTGCGCCGACGACGCGCGCTGCGTGGGCCCGCGCTGGTGTCTGGGCTTCGAGTGCCAGGCCGAGCAGGCCTGCAGCGACGACGGCGACTGTCCAGCTGGGGCCTTCTGCGACGGGGCGACCTGCAGCGGGCTGTGCGGCGGCGATCGTCCCGACTGCCGGGATGCGGAAGGGGCGGGCTGGACCTGCTGCGGCGGCGTCTGCGCGCTGGGCTGCGCTGACTGAGCCGAAGCCCCCGCCCCCTCAGGCCCAACTCTCGAGCAACCCCTGGAGCATCAGGCCGCCGCCATCGCCGGCCAGCAGCTCGTCGACCAGCAGGCCGGTCAGCTCGGCGGCCGCCTGCTGCTCGGGGGCGTCGCCGCGGGTGGCCAGCCAGCGGGCGAAGGTGGGGTGCGGCTCGGCCAGCGGGTTGTGCCGCAGCCGCTGCAGCGAATCGAGCACCGCCGGGGCCAGATCGGCCTCCAGGCCCGAGCGCAACTCGCGCCAGGTCGCCGCCAGCCGCCGCAGCACCGGGATGCGTTCGTCGCTGGCCAGCAGGCTGCCGGCCAGCTCGACCGCGTCGTCGGGCAGCAGGCCGCTCAGCTCGGCGTGGGCCAGCAGCCGGCCGATCAGCGGAGCTGGATCGGGCCGTTCGCCCGCTTCGAGCCGGGCCTGCTGGCGCCCGATCAGCTCCTCGAAGACGGCCTCGATCTCGGCGACCAGCCCGCCCTCGGCCTGGAAGCGCTCCAGCCGCTCGAACTTGCTCAGCCCGTCGAGGCCGCCGGGCTCGAACAGCATGGCCGTCTCGCGGCGCCGCTGCTCCAGCAAGGCATCGACGCGCTCCAGCAGCGCACCGCGGCTGCGGTCGTTCAGCCGCGGCCCGGCTCCCCGGCGCAGCTTGCCGTCCAGGGTGCGGTAGAGGCACAGCACGTGGGTCAGCACCGCCAGCGCGTCGCCGTCGAGGCCCTCGAAGCCGGCCACCTTGGCCAGGTTGTCCGCCTCGTAGTAGGGTTCGGGCAACCGCGCCAACCAGCGCACGCCCTGCTTGTCGTCGACCGGCGCGTGCGCGGCCAGGTTGGCCAGCAAGCGCCCGATCTGGGCATCGCGCTGCTCGGTGTTGGCCAGCGCGGCCAGGCTGTCGGGACCGGCCAGGCCGTCGAGCCGCTCGACCCGGCCATCCAGCCAGAAGCCGAGCACCCGCTCTACGTCCTGCAGGTTGCCCGGTCCGGGGCGATCCAGGAGGCGTTCCTTCAGATCGTAGAGAAAACCGGCCCGCGGCTCGCCGGGCGCCAGCCCGACCAGGGTGGCCCGGCAGGACGCACCGCCCAGCTCCACCGGCGACACCGGCGCCAGCCGCAGCACCGCCCGCAGCGGCAGGATCAGGGCCGCCGGCCAGGCGCGGCCGAGCAGACCGGCCACGGCGTCGACCAGGCGCCGCGACTGCTCGACCGGTGTACCGGCGCCGGACTCGATGCCGGGCTCGGCGTCGAGCCGGATCTGCTCCAGACCGAAGCCGGCCACCAGGCCCAGCAACAGCCGGCGGGCATCGCCCTCGGCCAGCCGCGGCAGCAAGCCCAGCCGCCAGACCACGTCGGCGGTCGCGACCGGCTGGCCCACCACCGGCCCGCTGCGCAGGCGCAAGGCCAGCTCGAGCGTCTCGGCCGGCAGGGCCCGCTGCGGTTCTATGGAGCGCTCGATCAGCAGCGCGCCCAGCCGGCGCAGCATCTCCAGCGCCCGATCGATGCGACCGGTGCCCGTCTCCTGCTCCAGCCGGCCCACCAGGGCCGGACCCAGCATGGCGCAGGCCGCCTCCAGCCCCTCGGCGCCGACGTGATCCAGCACAGCCGGCAGCCGCTCGACCAGGGACCCGGCCAACGAGGCCAGGAAGGCGCGGTCCGAGACCGTCCGGATCCAGTCGGCCATGCCGGCGCACAGAGCCCGCAATGCGGCCGGCTCGATGGCCCCGGCCGCGGCCTGGGCGGCCACCGCCTCGAGCCAGCTCTGCCAGCAGCGCTGGCGCTCGTCGCGGGCGTCGTAGGCCGACAGATCGAGGAAGACCTCCGAGCTGCTGCGCCCGCCAGCGGCGGCCGCAACCAGCTCGCCGAGCCACTGCAGGTCCCGCTCGATGCGCTCGGCGCGCACCGGCTCCAGCCGGTCGACGGCCAATGCCCGCGCGGTCTCGCCCCCGTCCCAGCGGCCATCGTAGCGCGGCTCGCCCTGGAGCCGCTGCCGGGTGATGGCCAGCAGCAGCTTGTTCAGCTCATCGACCAAGGCAAACCACAGCGTCGGCGGCCGGCCCTCGTCGGCCATCATCACAAGCTGCTGGCCCAGCTCGAGCATCGGGGCCACCAGCAGACCGCGGTCGAAGGGCAGCGGCCGTTCGGCGGCCAGGGCCGCCAGCAGCGAGCGCATGCGTTCCGGCACCGCCGGGTCGACCCGATCGATGCCTTCCCGCTCGACCTCGGTGGCGACCGCGTTCAGCAGGCCGATCAAAGCCGAGGCGGCCCGGATGCGCAGCACCACCACCGGCGCCCGCTGCACCGCGGACAGACAGCCGGCGCCCAACGCGCCCAGCGCCGCCGGCTCGTGCAGCAAGACCGAGGCGTAGTGGCCGATGAAGGATTCGATGCCGTGCAGCAATGCGCTCCAGGCCGGCCGGTCGCGCTCGAGTTCGCGGTCCAGCGCGCGCGCCTCGTGGAGCACCGCCGAGCTCGGATGGTGGGCCTGGACCGCCGCCGCCAGCGGTCCGAACCGCTCGGCGCGTTCGTCGTGTTCGGCCTGCTCGCCCATGGCCGGCTCACTCCAGCGCATCCAGCGCCAGCTCGAAGGCGGCCGCGGGCACGCCGATCTCCCAGCGCGACAGCACCTCGGGGTGGATCTCGCCCAGCCAGCCCACCTCGCGGCCGTCGCTGCGCAGCCGGGCGCAGCGGCCGGGAAGAAAGGTGGGGCAGGCCTGCTCGCTGAGTTCCCAGTCCAGCCCCAGCATGACCAGCAGGTAGTCCAGGTCGGCGTGGATCTCGGACAGGTTGGCCTCGCGGTGGGCGATAAGGCCGGCCAGGTGCATGCGGGTCTGGGAACCGCAGTTGGCCTGCCGGTCGAATACGGCCACGTCGCCCGACTCGAACAGCCGGTGGGGATAGGCGGCGGTGGCCGAGCGGGCCTCGGCCTGCAGCAGCGAGGGCAGCACGGCGTCGCGCAGCGCCGAGTAATTCTCGTTCATGACGTTGGCCACCTCGACCAGCGGTTGCTCGGGCGGCAGGTTCATCCGCTCGCGCAGCGCCGGGCGCGCGCACAGGATGTTGGAGATCAGCTCCTCGTAGCCCAATCCGATCATCACGTCGCGGGCCTTGTCCTCCAGCACGCTGATGGCGGCCGAACGGCCGGTGGTGAACTCACGCGGCAGCTGCGGCTCGAAGGTGTCGTAGCCGCGGGCGATGGCGAAGTCCTCGACCACGTCGACCGGATGCAGGTAGTCGGCCCGGGTCGGCGGCGGCTGCACCCGAACCCGATCGGCGTCGATGCGCACCTCGCAGCCGTAGCGCTCGAGCACGTTGTTCACCTCGACCGCGGTGACCGACACGCCCAGCAACCGCGAGAACTCGCTCAGCGGAATCGCGAGTTCGCAAGCGAGCAGCCGCGGCACCTCGATCTCATTTCCCAGGCTCGAGCCGAAAGGCAGCCGGGTGCAGACACGCTCGATGCGCCCGCCGCGGTCGGCCAGATCGCAGGCCATGATGTTCAGCGCCAGGGCCAGCGCCACCGGGTCCGGCCCAGTGGCCTCGACGAACAGGTTCGAGTCGCCGGCGTGCACCTCGCCCACCTCGCGCGAGTTGACGATCGGCGGCATCGACAGAATCATGCCGGCGTCGTCGATCAGCAGCGGCAGCCGCGGTTGGCCTTCCAGGATCCAGCCGTACTGCTGGCCCTTGGGATGCTGCTCGAGAATGGCGGCCAGGCTGAGTTCTTCCTCCAGCCCCAGCGGCACGTAGCGGTGGCTGTCCGGCTCGACCGCCCGGTAGTGGACGGGGAAGCGGATCCGATCGGCGTTGTAGACGCCGATGGCTACGTCCTTGCGCCGCCGGCCGAAGTTCTCGGCCAGCTTCTCCTGGGTCTGGATGATCTGCTCCAGCGAGCGCTCGTTCACGTCCAGCCCGCGCACCACGAAGGCCGCGGCGAAGGGCCGCACCTGGGCCACCGAGGCGTCGACCTGGATCGCGCCCACCGGCTCACCGCTGAAGAAGGGATAGTCCCGGCGCCGCCCCATGGCCGAGCGGATCTGGCGAGCGATGCCCTCGGCCGACCACAGATCGGGCCGGTTGGTGTCGTTGAGTTCGATGCGCCAGCGGCCGTCCTCGTCCTCGCCCTTGAGTTCGCCCTTGACCAGGTCCAGGTGGCCCTCGAGCTGGGCGGCCGTCAGCTCGAAGCCGAGCAGTTGCTGGAAGTCCTGCGGGTCGACGGTGATGGTCGGCATGTTCGGCTTCCCTTCGCTTGTCCTCCGGCGCCGGTGGGCTCAGTCGCGCATCCGGATCCGGGTCCCGCGCACCTTGTTCAGGTCGGCGGCGAACAGGTCGCGGATGTCGTCGATGCCCATGGCCACCATGGCCATCCGATCGAGCCCCAGACCCCAGGCGATGACCGGAACCTCGACCCCCTGCGGCCCGGTGACCTCGGGCCGGAAGATGCCGGCGCCGCCGAGTTCGGTCCAGCCGAGCTTGGGGTGCTTCATGTGGATCTCGACCGACGGCTCGGTGAACGGAAAGTAGGCCGGGGCGAAGTGGATCTCCTCGGCCTTGGCCACCTCGCGGGCGAACAGCTTCAGCAGGCCCAGCAGGGTGACGAAGTCGATCTGCTCGCCGAGCACGATGCCCTCGCACTGGAAGAAGTCCGGCGCGTGGGTGGCATCGACCTGATCGTAGCGGAAGCAACGGGCGATGGCGAAGTACTTGCCCGGTATCGCGGCCCGTTGCAGCCAACGGGCCGACAACACCGTGCCCTGCGAACGCAGCACCAACCGCCGCGTCATGTCGCGGTCGAAGTTGTAGCCCCAGCCCCGGCTGCCGGTGTCACCACCATCGGTGTGGGCCGCGGCCACCCGCGAGGCGAAGGGCTCCTCGATCTCGGCCGCCCGGGTGGGCTCGGCCACGAAGTAGGCGTCGTGGATGTCGCGGGCCGAATGGAATTGGGGCATGAACAGGGCGTCGTTGTTCCAGAACTCCGGCTCCACCAGCGAGCCGCGCATCTCCTCGAAGCCCAGGCTGGTCAGCTTGCGGCGCACGAAGTCCAGAAACTCGCGATAGGGGTTGCGGCGGCCGGCCACCCGCCGCGGCGGCCGGATGTCCATGTTGTAGGGCCGAAAGGCCCGACCGCGCCAGCTGCCGTCGGCCAGCATCTCGGGCGTGAGCTGGTTGAGCTCGTCGCCGCTGCGACCGGCCTCGCGGGCGGCCTGGCCCACCTGCCGGCCGAGCTCGGTCAGCTCGAGCTGGCGCACCTGTTCGCTGCGGACGCGGAAGATCCCCTTGGCCTTGCCCCGCTTGCGGCTGCCGTCGGCCACCCGCTGCCGGTCCTCGGGGTCCAGCTCGTCGAGCGGGATGCGCCCGGCGGCGGCCACCCGCTCGATCAGGCGGCCCACCGCGGCCAACGGTTCCAGATCGGCGTCCGCAGCCAGCTCCACGGTCTTGTCGGCGCCGCTGCTGAGCACCCCGGCCTTCTTCAACGCGCCCAGCGCGGTGCCGGCCTCGGCCTGGCTCAGATCGCCGGTCCGCATCAACTCGGGCACGGGCAGGGCGCCCGCCTGGCGCACCCGCTCGACCAACTGCTGCTCCGGCGTGCCCTGGCGGTATTGTTGCCCGGTCTCGGTCAGCTCGACCCACTGCAGCTCGCTGGTGTCGACCAGACGCATACACCCCTTGGCCAGCTGCCACTCGATCACGGTGCGCAGCTGGGCCGGGCTGACCCCGGCGGCGGCGAACGAGCGATCATCGAACCGGGCGTCGTCGTCCAGCGCCTCCAGAACCCGAATTTCCAAAGGATGAAGGGTAGTTGCGAGTTCTGACGGATCCATCGAGGCCCCTTTCTGGCCAGTGGCGACCCGAGGCCGGAGCGGCGAGTCCGGCCTGGCCTTCTAGCACATCACCCCTGACCAGTCAATCGGCAGTCGACTGAAACGGAATGGAAAATACCGTCATTTCTCGAATCCAGCGTTGACAGCCCAGCCCCCGCAGGTTAATGTCGTTGTTTGGCGAGTGCGTTGGGACCCGATGATAGGCGAGAGTTGCGCGAGTTGGCTGATTCCGGTGTTCGACAAGGGGGGGCGCGCCAGCCATTTGCGCTACCGCGACCTCAAGATCGAACTCGGCGAGGGTCGCCGCTGCAGCCTGGACGCCTGCCTCGAGGAGGAGGCCGAGCGGGTCGCCGAGTTCGACCGCATCGCCGACCGCCTCTCGGTACTCGTCCGCCGCCTGGATCCCTTCTACGACGAGATCGACGCCAATCCCCTGGGGCACTGGCAGCGCTGCCAGCAGCACCGCCGGGGCATCCAGCAGCTCGACTTCGACAGACGGCTGGAGGTGCTCAAAACCTACTACACCGTCTGTGACGAGCACGCCCGGATCTTGGAGCAGCTGACCACCCACCTGCTGGCCGGCTCCGAGGGCGACCACAGCGCCCACCTGATCACGCTGATCCAGCGGGCGCTGGACATGATGTGCCGCACCATGCGCCACGTCAAACGCAAGACCAAGCGCGCGGCAGCGGTGCACTCGATCGAAGCAGCCCGCGGCGCGGCCAAAAACGGGCTGCGGGTGATCACCATCATCCCCACCCTGCTGCACGACCTGCTCGAGGAAGAGCTCGACATCTGGACCGAGCAGATGATCGAGCACGAGCTGCAGGATCCGATCTACGGCGACTGCTGCGGCCTGGGCATGAAGCAGATCCCGGTGCCGCTGCGGCACAAGATCATCCAGAAGCACATCGAGGCGTACAACGACCGGGCTTCGGCCATCTTCTTCCAGATCGGCCTGACCCTCTACGATCACATCCGCTGCTTCCCGGCTCCGGGGCGCTACTACGAGACGGTCCACTCGATCATGCAGATCGTGGCCGCCCTGTCGCGGCGCCGGGACATGAGCTACTACACCTACCTGCAGGAACTGCTGTACCCCAAGCCCGATGCCCAGCTCGACACCATGCCCCGCGCGCGCCTGGTGACCGAGATCGAGTCCTGCGTCCTCGATCCGGGGGCGCTGCTGGACGAGTACCTCGACACGGTGCACAACTTCTACCAGACCGCCATGGGCCGTTTCTCGGCCAAGGACGAGGTGCGGCGCAACGCCTTCCGCGAGATGCTGGCCAAGATCCTGGATCGGCTCAACAACACCCGCGACATGGAGCGCGATCTGGGCTTTTCGATCCCCAAGCGGCTGTATGGAACGGGCTTCAAGAACATCTTCTTCCTGCAAGCGCTGGAGGACAAGTTCCGCAAGCCGAGCTTCAACACCGAGGAGCGGCGGCTGATCGAGGTCAAGTTCATCAACAAGCCCAAGATCGCGGCCCTGTACCAGTGCCTGCAGGACCTCGACTTCCTGGCGCGGGAGTACCTGGGCTGGGAGATGGTGAGCTTCCTGCTCAAAGAGATCGACCGCTACCGGGCATCCAACAGCTTTCATCGGCTGACCCCGCCCGGGCGCCCCGGCTACTTCAACGGCCTGATCTACCTGTTCAACGAGGTCACCCTGGGCCGCAAGTCCAACCTGGTGGAACTGGAGAAGCGCTCCGACAAGCAGACCGAGGTGGTGGTGGCCTTCAAGGCGGTGCTGGAGTCCTTCCTGGTCTACCCGGCCCTGATCCGCGACGAGCAGGATCAGCAGCGCTTCGCCGACCTGCGCCAGTCGCTCTACCGGCCCTACCGCATCCGCGGCCTGGGGCCCACCCTGGAACGGCGCTCGACCGCCCGGCAGGAGCAGGCGGTCGACCTGCTCAACCTCAAGACCTTCAGCCGCCGCATCACTTGATGTTTTCGGGAAAGCCCCGGGACAGCCGATCGCCGGCTCAGTAGGACTCGCGGGCGGTCAGGGCGAAGGGGAAGGTCAGGTCGTAGGCCTCGCCCTCGAACGACGGGAAGCGCCAGCGGCCGACCTCCTCGATCAGGCACTCCTCGAGATAGGTGCCGCGGAACTTGTCCGGTCCGATCTCCACCTGCTGGATGCGGCCGTCGGGCTCGACCCTAGCGGTGACCAGCAGCTTGCCGTGGATATCCGGGTTGCGCTTGAGCTGGCGTTCCAGGCACTTCTTGACCTGGCGGGCGTGGCGCCGGATGACCATTCGGATCTGGACATCGGTCAGCTTGCCGGCCGCCATCCCCTGGCCGCGGTCGACCGGGACCACCTCGTTCTTGCCTTTCTCCGGCGAGGACACGCTGCCGGCCCCCGGCAGGCCCAACCCGTCGGGCATCTCGATGCCCATGGCCGCGGCCGGCCCGCCGCGCGGCATGCGCGGCGCCACCTCGTCGCGCTGCTCGTTCTCGTAGAACGCCAGCAAGTCCCGCTCCTGCTCGGTCAGCTTGCGCTTGCGCCCGCGGTCGACCGAGCGCGGCCGCTGGCGGTTGGCGGTGCCGCTGCCGGTGCCCGCATCGGGCTCGATGTGCCAGAGAGAATCGCGCACCCGCCGGGCATCGCTGCTCGAACCGACTGCGCGCGACCGGGGTGTCTCGGCCGTGCCCGCCGCGTCGGAGCTCGCCGGCTCGTCGGTCTCGGGCTCGGGGCCGCCGCCGATCCAGTCCTGGCTGAACGCCAGGACCGCCAGCCCGCCCAGGGCCACAAGCAGCAGCCCCACCACCAGCAAACCGAGCCAGACCCGGCGTTTCTCGCCAGCCACCCCGGCCTTCATGGCGATGACCTGCGAGATCTCGCCCATCTCCCGGCGCTTGGCGATCACGGCCATGGGATCGCGTTGCAGCAGCTCGTGCTCGTCCTCGATCGACTCGTCGTGGAGTTCGTCGGCCAGGGCCGCGGCCGAGTTTTCCGAGTCGTCGGGCTCCGGCTCGACCGGCGGCAAGGGCATCTCCTCCGCAGCCGCCTCGTCCGCCTCGTCCGCCTCGTCCGCCTCGGCCGCCTCGTCCGCCTCGTCCTTTTCCCGCTCGCGCTGCTCGGCCCGTTCCCGCTCGCGCTGCTCGGCCCGTTCCCGCTCGCGCTGCTCGGCCCGTTCCCGCTCGCGCTGCTCGGCCCGCTCCCGCT
>CAYVQE010000009.1:0-46365 GCA_964454005.1 uncultured Myxococcales bacterium | reverse complement strand
CGCGCTGCTCGGCCCGCTCCCGCTCGCGCTGCTCGGCCCGCTCCCGCTCGCGCTGCTCGGCCCGTTCCCGCTCGCGCTGCTCGGCCCGCTCCCGCTCGCGCTGCTCGGCCCGCTCCCGCTCGCGCTGGCTCGCCTTGCGGCGCTGGCGTTGCTCGGCCTCCTTGCGCTCCTGCTCGCGCTGGTGCTGTCGTTCGCGGGCCGCGGCCCGCTTGCGGCGGCGCTCTTCCGACCGCCGCTGCTCCGCCAGCCGCTCGGCAGCCGACGGCGCTGCGAACAGGCGCGCCAGCTCGGCTACCTCCTCGATCGGCAACCAGTCGTCCATGCCGTCGCGCCAGACGAAGTGATCGGCGGTGATCGAGCCGTCGCGAATGCCGGTCTCGACATCGAACTGCGTCAGCGGGCCATCCTCGGCGCCGTCGAGCCCGCAATACCAGACCGGCTCCTGCTCGTCCGCGGCCGGCGGCGGCGGTGTCGGTGTCGGCTCGGGCTCGGCCGGCGCCTCTTCGGTTGGAAGCAGGCCACCGAAAGCGCTCTCGAACTCCTGCTCCAACGACCGGTCCTGGAGCACGGCGGCACCCTCGGCCTCACCGTCCGGTGGCTCGACCGGACGCTCGTCGCGCACCACCAGCAGCCGGTTGCAGCGCTTGCAGCGGACCTTGATCACCTTGCCGCGGATCTTCTCATCCGCGATGGTGTACTGGGCCTTGCATTTCTTGCAGGAGAACCGCATGACCGCTCGTTGCTGCGCTCCCTGATCGAAGCCCCCGTTACCGGAATCGGACCGAATCAGAGAAGCTTGAGCAGTTGCTCGCGCACCTGCTCACGCTCTCCCTCGGGGCTACAGCGCAACGCCCGCTCCCACATATCCACCGCCTTGTTGCGAAAGCCTTTTTTCTGATACAAGATGGCCAGGTTGCGCAGGGGGGCGAACAGTTCCGGGGCCAGCTCGATGGTCTGCTCGTATTCCCGCATGGCTTCGTAGAGCCGGTTGCGCGCCAGCAGCACGTTGGCCAGCGCGTAGTGCACGTTGGCGCTGAAGGGGTCCAGCTGCCGGGCCTCGATCAGAGCGGCCTCGGCCTCCTCGTAGCGCTTCTCGCGGTAGAAGGCCACCCCTCTGCCGTAGGCCTCGTTGGCAGCATCCGGGTCAACCTCCGATTCGACCACCGAGGGGGCCGAGGCGTTGAGTAGCTCGCGCACGCGGCGCACCAGGGGCACCAGACGGAAGGGCTTTTCGAAGTAGTCGTCGGCGCCGTAGGCCTCCTTGGCATCCAGCGCATAACGCCAGCCGCGGTAAACGGCGCTGATCATGATCACCGGGATGTGTCCAAACCGTTTGCTCGCCTTGATCTTCTTGCAGATCTCGAAGCCGTGGATCTCGGGCAGCATGGCATCGAGCAGGACCAGATCCGGGGCGTGGGTCTTGACCGCCTGCAAGGCCTCCAGGCCGCGGCGGGCCACCAGAACCCGGAAGCCGTCCTTGCGCAGCGCCTGCTCGAGCATGCGGACGATGTCTTCCTCGTCGTCGACCACCAGGATCGACGCGCCCGGCTCCTGTTCTTCGGCCATTTCCTCCAGGACCTCGTCCGAGGTGCTCACCTCGATCGAGATCAGCTCCTCGTCGGGCGCGATGCTCACGTCCGGTTCGGGCAGCTCCTGCGCCAGGATGGCCACCAGCCCGTCGGGGTTGGTCTCGATATCGACCGGCCCGCAACGTTCACCCTGGTAGAACGGGATGTTGGGGTCGCGCTTGTGCAGGGCGTAGGCCTCGCGGATGACCTGCTTCAGCCGCGCCTCGATGACCACGCAGGGCTCGACCTTGCGCCCGGTCACGAAGCTGACCTCATCGATGACCTGCTGATCCAACGGGTTGACCATGCCCAGCAGCACCCGCTCCTCGTCGACCTGCAACGGGACGATGCCCGTGTCCAAGGCCACCCTCTCGGGCACCGCATCCAGGTTCTTCAAGGCGATGGCCGAGCTGGCCAGATCCACCGCCGGAACGCCCAGCTGCTCACCGAGCGCCTGCAGCAGATCGGGCTCGCCCGCCAGGCCAAGCGCGAGCAGGTTCGACACCAGGCGCCCGCCCTGGCGTTGCTGGAGTTCCAGGGCTCGGCCGAGTTCTTCCTGCGAGATCTTCCGCTGTTTGAGCAGGATTTTCCCGATGGGCATCTTGTCGGCCACGCGTGCGCTCCTCCCGACGGACGTCCCCGTTCCCAATGAAAATCCGCCGCAGCTTACCACCGCGCCGATTCCGGATGCAAGCGCCGGGGCGCGACCAGGATCTCCGACCCCGGTATGACGGCTCGGAAGCGGCCGCGGTTCTTGACGTCGGCCCGGGCGTTACAGCGGCTCATCGTCGGACCCCGCCCGGCGCAATCCGGGGTCCAGCAGGTGGGAGGGGCGCACGTGCTTGAGCGCGGCCAGCATGCTGCGCCGCACCCGGGGCTGGATGCGGCCGATGTCGGCGATCAGGCGGCGCACCATCTCGCGCCGCGGCTCGTGGCGGCCGGTGACGTAAGGGCAGGCGAGCTGCACCGGCTCGAAGCCGCGCTCGCGGCAGAACGCCTCGAGCCGCTCGGCCTCCACGTAGGCCAGCGGCCGGATGACCCGGTTGCGGCCGTCGTCCGAGCGCAGATCGAGCGCCATCGACTTGAGCTGGCCGCTGAAAAACAGATTCAGCAACAGGGTCTCGAGCAGGTCGTCCAGGTGGTGTCCGAGCGCGATCGCGTCGCAGCCCCGCTCGCCGGCCAGCACGTACAGGGCCCCGCGCCGCAGCCGCGAGCAGAAGGCGCAGGGGCTCGAGCCGGGCCGCAGCCGCTGCTCGACCAGCGGCCGGATGTGCCGCACCACCCGCTCGACCCGCAGGCCCTGCTCGGCGAAGCGGGCCACCACCCGATCGGCGGCCGGCGGATCCCAGCCGGCGTCCAAAAAGACCGGCAACAGCTCGAATTGGTGCTCGAATCGACGCCGGTGCAGCTCCAGCATGTGGAGCAGGGCGAACGAGTCCTTGCCGCCGGAGATGCCGACCAGGATGCGATCACCGGCATTGATCAACCCGTAATCGCCGATGGCCTGGCCCACCCGGCGCATGATCAGATGCTCGCCGTCGCTACGCGGCTTGGCCCGCTCGCCCGGTGCTGGCAACCGCTCGACCTCCTTCACCGCCCGAACCGCATGTTGGCAGCCGGCCGCGCCGAAAACAAGCCGCTGGCAATCGAAAACCGGTGGATTTTCAGCCCCGGGTGCCCTAGCATCAAAGCACCATGCGCAACCCATCCGTTCTGGTTTTGTCCTGTCTGCTCTCCAGCCCGCTGCCGTTGGCCTGCGCCGGCGCCCGGGCGGCCGGCGACGACGAACCGGCGGCCGCGGCCGCCGATCATCGCCAGCACCCGACCGCCGAGCAGCGGTCGGCCAGCGCCATGGCCTACGAGCACTACCTCAAAGCGCGCCTGCTGATCGAACGCAAGCAACTGCGCCAAGCCATCGAGGAGCTGCGCCAGGCGGTGCTCTACGATCACGGGTCGCCGCACCTGCACGTCACCCTGGGTCGGGTCTACGCCCGCCTGGGCCAGTGGCGGCTGGCTGCCGAGCAGGCCCGCGAAGCGCTGGCGCTCGACGGCGAGCACGTCGGGGCCCTGATGATCGAGGCGGCCGGTCTGCAGCAGGCGGGCAAGACCGACGCGGCGACGGCGGTCTACCGGCGGGTGATCGCGCTGGACGACAGCCGCATCCAGGCCTACACCCGGCTGGCCAAGATCCTGCTCGAACGCGATGACAAGGCCGCTGCCAAGCAGCTGCTGATCGAGATGACCGAGGCCAACCCGGGCTCGGCCGCGGGTTTCCGCGCCCTGGGTAAGCTGTACTTCGAGCAGGGCGACGAGGCGCAGGCCGTGGCCAACTACCGCCGCGCCCTGCAGATCGATCCCGCCGACGCGGTGACCACCCAGACCCTGGCCGGCTTGCTCGAGCAGCAAGGCCGCTACGCCGAGGCCATCCAGGTCTTCATCCAGGCGCTGGAATCGAGACCGGAGAACCCCTACTACATGGCCACCATGGCCCGGCTGTACCTGAAAAAGGGCGACCGGGAGGCGGCCAGGGCCTACATCGAGCAACTGCGCGCGGCCGATCCGGCCAACGCCAGCCTGATCGCCCGGGCCTACGCCGAGATCAACCGCCACGAGCTGGCCATCGCCGAGCTGAAGAAGGTGCTGGCCGAACACCCCAACGCCCATGACGAGCGGTTGCTGCTGGCCATCCTGTACGAAGAACTCAAGCGCTGGGACGAGGCCCTGGAGCAGCTCGAGCGCATCCCGGCCGGAGCGCGGGTCTACATCGTGGCCCGCTCCAACCTGGGCTATACGCTGCACCAGTTGGGCCGCCACCAGGAGGCCGAACGGGTACTGACCGCGGCGCTGGCCGAGACCGACGATCCGGCGGAGATCGGCCGGCTGCACCGCAACCTGGCCATGGTGCGCGGCGCCCGCGGCGAGTTCGAAAGCGGTCTCGAAGCGCTCGATCGCGCCATCGCCGCGCATCCCGACCTGGTGGATCTCTACGAGGCCAAGGCCGACCTGCTGTTCGAGGCCGGCCGGGGCGCACAGGGCGTGGCCGTGCTCGAAAACGCCCTCGAACGAAAGCCGCGGAGCATTTCGCTGCTCTATGCCCTGGGCGCCCTGCACGAACGCATGGGCCATATCGACCAGAGCATCGAGGCCATGCGGCGCCTGCTCGAAATCGATACCAACAACTCCTCGGCGCTGAACTTCATCGGCTATACCCTGGCCGATCAGGGCCGGGACCTGGAGGAGGCCGAGCGCCTCATCCGGCGCGCCCTGCTGCTCAATCCGGGCAACGGCGCCATCACCGATTCGCTGGGCTGGATGCTGTATCAGAAGGGCGACTACGCCCAGGCCCTGGAGTATCTGCAGCGCGCCGATCGCATCACGCCCGGCGAGCCGGTGATCATCATGCACGTGGGCGATGCCTACCGCAAGCTGGGCCGGGTCGAGGAGGCGCTGGCGGCGTACCGCCGGGCCCTGGCCGCCGGGCCCGAAGAGCGGGTGCGCGGGCAGCTGCAGCAACGCCTGAAGGAGATGCAGGCCGAGCCGACCGGCGGCTCTTGAGACGCGCCGCGGCTGGCCCGGGCAGCCGCTTTCTTGACATCACGGCTGCAACCCTCTACGATCGCGGGGTATTTCGAGTCGACCCCAATGAGCGCCACCGTCAAGGACTACGTCGATGTCACCCGCCGCCTCGAGCGGCAGGCGTTTGTCGAGCAAAACCGCCATCCCTTCCTCATCCGGCGCAGCCAAAACCAGTCCCTGGCCCCCCGCGACGAGTACAGCTCCACGCTGCGCATGCGCATCGATCCGGACACCCGGCAGTGGCGGGCCGAGCCCACGCCGCCATCGCCGGTCGATCGGGTGCTGCCGCTGGTCAAACGCGACGAGCACAGCTCCTTCGCCTCCAAGGTGTTGGTAGGCCGTACCGAGACCAACGACCTGGTGGTCTCGCACCTGACCGTCTCCAAGCACCACGCCTTCTTCACCCTGGACGCCGACAGCGGCAGCACCAGCCTGACCGACACCGGTTCGACCAACGGCACCCAGGTCAACGGTCAGCTGCTGCCGCCGCGCCAACCACGACGGCTGCACGACGGCGATCAGGTGGCCTTCGGCGACATCGAATACCTGTTCTACACCGGCGGTGGGCTCTACGACGTGCTCACCAGCCTGACGGCGCTGCGATGAACCGCCGCCGCACCACCGCAGCGGGCTCTCGCCGTCCGGTCTGGGCGGCGTTGGCCGGGCTGCTGCTCGCCGCCTGCCCCGGAAAACACGATTTGCGGCCGGCCGGCCCGCGCTTCGAGACCGCCGAGCAGCTGCTGCAGGCCATGCGCAGCCAGCGGCTGCAGGCCCTGCGCGTCGAGGGCACGGTCGACATGCGCCGCGGGGACAAGCGGGTCAAGGCGCACATGCTCTACCTGACGCGGCGTCCGGCCTGGCTGCGCTTCGAGACCGAGAGCTTCTTCGACCAGCCGCTGTCCATCCTGGTCACCGACGGCATGCGCTTTTCGGCCTGGGACATGAAAAACGGCCGTTTCGTGCGCGGCAGCGCCACCCCGGCCCACATCGCCCGCATCATCCCGGTCCCGCTCGACGGCAGCGAGGTGGCCGGCGTGCTGATGGGCGATCCGCCCTGGATCCCGTACGCCCGCGCCCGGCTCGACTGGGATGCCGAACGGCGCCTGTACCGGATAGAGTTCACCACCGCCCGCGCGCGCCAGGTGGCCTTGATCGAGCCCCGGCTGCTGCGGCCGCTCGAGGTGGAGCTGCGGCGCGGCGATCGGCGGGTCTACCAGCTGCAGTACGAGGATTGGATCGAACGCCAGGGCCGAGCGGTGGCGCCGCGCAAGATCCGCTTCGAGATGCCAGCCGACGAGATCCGGCTGCGGATCAAGATCCGCCGCGCCCAGGCCGATCCCGCGCTGGCCGACGACCTGTTCGAACTCGAGCCGCCGGCCGGCGTGGTGATCGAGCGCTGGCCCTGATGGCCCGGCTCAGTCCCGCTCGCCGTCGTCTTCCGGCTCATCCGACTCGGCTTCCGCCGGCTCGGCTGGCGGCGCGTCGTCACCAGCGGCGTCCGTCCCGGCCGCTTGGCCCGGATGCGGGCCGTCGGCGGCGGCCTGCCCACCGGCGGCTGCCGCCGCGCCGGGGGCGGCCGGCTCGCCTGTCAACCGGCCGATGACCTGCGCCAGCGTCTGCTCGAGCTTGACCATCCGTTGTTCATGCAGCTGCAGATCCAGGTTGTGCCGGACGATCCGCGGAATCACGTAGAAGTAGGTGCCCACCACGAACACCACGATGGCCACCAGGAACATCAGCAGCACGTGGATGAACAGGGAACGCTGCCTGCGGGTGCGCTCGTCGTCGCGCCCCGACCGCGCTGCCGGTGTCGGCTTTTGCGGCGGCGACGGCGGTGTGCCGGTCCCGGCCGCGGGCTCGGATCCGGTCGAATCGGGCTTTTCGGGCTGCTCGGGCTCGGATTCGGATGCACCGCTGCCTTCGGTCTTCTCGGCCATGCCTCGCTCCCTTCGGTGGTTTTCTCAACCGTATTGAACCCGCCGGGTACAAGTCAAGGTGCGGCTCCCAGCAAGGCCTCGGCCGCCGCGGCCGGCAGGCCGTCGACGATCAGGACGCCGGAGCCGCGGCGGGCCAGCAGCACCGCCCGGCCGTCGGCATGGCGCCAGCGCATCACCGGTTGATCGCCCACCGGCTGGCGCTCGAAGTAGGGATGGCGGTCGCGTACGGTCTTGGCGAAGGCCCCGGCGAACTCCACCGCATCGGGCTCCGTATCCCAAACCGACCACCCCACCCAGGCCAGCCGCTCGCCGTCTTGGAACACCTGAAAGCGGTCGCCGTCCCAACCGGCTGCAGCCCGTTCGATCTCGGCCCGCTCGCCGACCGGCTCGAGCAGGAGGTCGCAGCCGAACTCGCCCAGGGTGTCCTGGTAGATGGGCTGCCAACCGTCCGGGATGTGATCAGCGGCGAAATCGAGCGCGACCGCGGTGGGCGCATCGCGGTCGTCGAAATACTTGGCCGGATGCAGAATCTGCTCGCTGGAGGCCGGCAGATCGGCGTAGACCCCGTCGATCCGCTTCCAACCGCCGCGCTGGTGACCGTAGCCGACGAAGGACAGCCCCTCGAGGTAGGGGAACATCAGCATGCGGCGCAGCGCACGCGGAGCCCGGGCAAAGGTCGGAAACCCCGCCGCCGACAGGCTCATCATCAGCTCCCCCATCCAGCCGTCCATCTCGAGCATGGCCGGGTCGACCGCGACCCCGGACTGCTCCAGCGCATAGAGCAGCATCACCAGCGTGGCACCGCCTTCGACCAGCGCCGAACGGGCCAGCATGGCGTCGGACGCCCCGGCCTCGCGCTCGACGAAGGCATCGATGTCGAAGTGCTGGTCCTGCAAGGCGTGGCACAACTCGTGGGCGATGATGGTCTCCTGCATCTGCGGCGCGATCCAGTCGGCCAGGAAGAAGACCTCTTTTTTGGGATCGTAGTATCCGCCGACCTGCTCCTCGAGCAGGTCGATCACGAAGGCGCCGTAGTCGAGGTCGGCGGGCAGCAGACCCAGCGCCCGATACGCCAGACCTTCGCGGGCCAGTTCGCCTTCCCCGTACTGCTGCTCCAGGGTCCGGGTGACATAGGCGCGAATCCGCTTCTTGCTGGTCACCCGCCATTCGATCGGCTGGCGCACCGCGAGCCCACGCAGCTCGGCCACCTCGGCCTCGACCCGCTTGCCCAGCGCGATCAGCGAGGCATCCCGACCGCCGGCTGCGGCCGGCGGGACGGCCGAGGAGACCCACAGGCTGCAGGCCAGAGCGATCGTCGATGACTTCACGGTTCGGCTCCGCCTCAATCGCTGGGGTGTTGATCCAGAAAGCGCGCGATCAACAATTCGGAGCGCAGATCCAGATCCACGAAGCGGACCCGGGTGCCGACCTCGTTCGGGTTGCCCACCGCGGTGATCTCGACCACCTCGGCCCGGCACTCGACCCGCTTGTCGATCCCGGGGAGATCGAAGCGCAGCTGGACCACCGCACCGGTGGGCAGCTCCAGCGGCTGTTCGAAATAGACCCCGCCGATGCCCACGTTGCCCTGGTGGCCCGCGAAATCGTCGTTGCCCACGCGCACCTCGACCTCGATCGAGACCCGATGGCTCTCGCGGCGGTCGCCCATCCGCCGCTCGACGCCCCGGTTGTCGTCGCGCCGGTCGCCATCATGCCTGCGATCCGCCATTGCCTCTCCTTCCTTTCACCAGCGTTCTTGCTGGGTCTATACCACAGGCCCAAATGCCTTTCCATCCTCTTGCTCCTGTTGGCCCGCGGGCTCTGCGGGCTTGCCGGTCAGAGCCGCCGGATGAGCACCTCGCCCAGGAACAGGCCGAGCGCCAGCAACAGCAGCGGGGGCCACAGGCCCTCGGTGCGCTCGCGCTCCTGGCGCCCGGCGGCGAACACGGCGGCCGGCTCGGGGTCCACCGCTCCACCGGTGCGGCGGGCCGCCTCCGCCAGCAGCCCGCGGTCGCCGGCCGCACCGAGGAACTCCTCGTCGTAGGAGCGCGCCACAGAGCCGAAGGCCTGTTCCAGCGCTCCCCGGCGGCTGCGCCGCTCGGCGCGCACCGCGTAGGAACCGAGCTGGGGTAGCTCGAGTTCGGCCCGGTAGAGCCCGAGCCCCCGGCGCACCAGCTCGAGCTCCCGCTCCGGCCCGCGCGGTGGCCGGACGGTCAGCCGCGTGGGATCGGGCTCCGTCTCGGAGCGCTCGATCGGAACCCGCACCGAGATCACGGCCCGGCGGCCCAGCGCGCGGGTCGCCAACCGCAGCCGACCCGGCGGGTCGCGCCGGAGGCTGTCCTCGGCCAGCCGCAGCCACAGGTCGGAGAAGCCCGACCAGGTGGGCCAGTCGGCCGACCAGACGCCTTGGGCATCGGTGGTCGCCACCACCACCCGCCCCAGGCCGAAACGCCAGCGCGCCAGGATGGGCTCGGACCGATCCGACGAGACCAGCAGAACCTCGGCGGTGGGCCGCGGCTCGGAGGCCACGTAGCCGCCCAACGGCGGAGCGGAGTCGAAGTCGATGCCGGCCAGCGCCTGGACCAGCTTGGCCGGCACCGCCCGCACGGTCTGTTCGACCGCGTTGGTCTCGGTGATGTTCTCCGTCTCGGCGGTGAAGATCTTCGGCACGTTGCGGATGTCGTCGGTGAAGTAGAAGCGCCCCCCGGAGCGGCCGGCCACCCGCTTGAGCTCGGCCTGGTCGGCATCTTCCCCGAGCGCCACGGTGGTGACGGTGATGCCGTCTTCGGCCAGGTCCTCGACGATGTAGCCGTAGTGGCCGAACAGGCTGATGCTCTGGCCGTCAGACAGCAAGATGACGTGCTTGAGCTTGGCGGCGCTCTTGTCGAGCTGCTGGTGGGCGACCTTCAACGCCGGGTATATCGAGGTCCCACCACCAACCCGCTGGGCCAGCAGGATCTCGCGGATGGTGTCGCGCTGGCTGGCCTCGGTCAGCTCCACCACCACATCGGGGAAATCGTCGAACATGACCACCGCCACCTGGGCCGTGTCCTTGAGCCGGTCCAGGGTATCGGCCACCGCCCGCAGCAGGATGGCGAACTTGCCGCCGCGGGCCATGCTCGACGAGCGATCGGTGACGAACACCAGCGCCGCTGGAATCTCTTCCTTCTTCTCCACCTGCTCGAACGCCACCGGCAACAGGTCTTCGATCGGCTCGGTCTCCGGCGCGGCCAGCTCGGAAGCGTCCGGTCCGGTGGTCACCAGCAGACCACCGCCGAACTCCTCGACGTAGGCCCGCAGCTGCTCCACCCGCTCCTCGTCCAGCGCGACCAGCTCCAGATCGTCGAGCACCACCAGATCGCGCTCGGCCAGCGCGGCCAGCGCATCCGGAAAACCGGCCGGGGTGATCGCCTCGAGGTCCCAATCGCCTTCGGCCAACACGCCACGCAGCGGGTTCGGCTCGTCCGACCGCTGCACCAGCAATACCCGTGGCCGGCCGAAGACCCAGATGCGGCGCGCCGCTCGGTTGTTCTCGCGGTAGCGGTCCCCGGGCGCGGCCAAGCGCAACACCAACTCGTGCCAGCCCTGGCCCTCGATCTCGCATTCCAGCTCGATGCGGGTGCGGCCCGGGGCCAGCCGTAGGCGCTCGACCGCCACCCGCCGACCGTCGCGCCACAGGCCGATCCGCACCCGCCGGGTTGCGCTGGCCACCAGCTCCGCGCTCACCGCGACCGGCTCGCCGGGCCGGGTGCTGGCCGGCGCCGCCATGTCTTCGATGCGCACGTCGGCGGCGGCCGCCGGCAGCAGCGGCACGCTGTACAGCTCGATGTCGAGCTCGCGGGCCCGCTCGGCCGCGGCCAACAGGTCGCCCCGGGTCTGCTCGCCGTCCGACAACAGCACCGCCCGGCGGTCGTGCTGCGGCGGGTAGAGCCCGAAGCTGAAATGCAACGCGGCCGCCAGGTCGCTGGCCGAATCGCCTCCGCCGGCGGGCAGGTCGACGCGGCGGTGCCCGGGTCCGGCCAGCAGCTCCGGCTGGCGGCCGAAGCCCACCAGATAGGTCGGCGCCTCCCCGCGGGCCGACCACAGCGCATCCAGCCGCTGCTCCAGCCGCTCGCGGGCCTGCTCGTCCATGCTGGCCGACAGGTCGGCCAGCAGCACCACCGCCGGGTGATTCTCGGTCGCGATGCGCACCGGATGGGCATAGGCGACCGCCAGCACCGCCACCAGCGCGGCCCGCAGCAGCTGGATCGGGACCTTGCGCCACCAGCGCAGGTCCTCGCCCATCCACAGCCCGATGATGAGCAGCACCGGAATCGCCAGCAGCAGCCACAGGCCTTCCGGGTTGAGCAGCCGCAAGTCGTGCTGGCCCAGGAAGAACTGCAGGTCGCGTGTCAGCGAACCGTCCATGGCTCAGCACCCATCCGTTCGACGCGGCGGAAGCCCCCGGAGGGGGCTTCGGTCTAGAACAAAATCCGAAAGCAAAAGAACACCCAATCGAACAGCAGCAGCCAGGCCACCGCCAGTAGAATCACCGGCCAATGCAGCGGCGGCTCCGGTGGCAACTCCTCATCGAAGCCGGCGCAAAGCGATTCCGGCACGGGCTCCTCCGGCGTCCAATCCAGGCGCCCGGGGCCCGGCGGACCCCCGCCGGGCAGAGAAGACTCCGAAGGCTGCAGGAAGTTGGCCGGCACCACCGCGCGGCGGTCGGCCTGCTCGAGCACGTAGAAGCCCGGCTGGCGCAGCTTCAACAGCCGGCGGCCCCCGAGCACCAAGGCCTCTACCCGGCGGCCGTCGGGCGCCAGGATGCGGGTGTCGGCGCCGACCCATTCCGGCAAGCGGGTCCAGCCGCCCACCGCGTGCTCGGCGGTGCCCATGTCCACCTGCTCGCCGAGGAACCAGACCAGACAGTTGTGCATCAACATCGGAAACGCGACCCGCAGGGGCAAATCGCTGCGCATCAGGTCGAAGCCGAAGGCCACCCGCTTGCGGTCCTGCGCCTGGCGAGCGATCACCAGCGGGCCGCCGTCGTCGGCCAGCAGCTCGGCGTCGCCGGGCTCGGGCAGCAGCCGGCGGGCCTGACCGATGCGCACGTCGACCAACGTGATCTGCTCGGTCACCGGATGATCGCCGCGCAGCGGCAGCAGGTCGGGCTCGGCCACCGCCTCGCCGAGGCCGAATGGACAGCCGGGTTGCTCCGGCGGGGCGAAGTAGACGGCCGGCTTGTCGCTCGGCGGGCAGAAGCGATCGAAAACCGCCGCCTGCACGGACGCCAGGCGCCCGGAGTCGAAAGCCTCCGGCGCGATGACGTCCAACGACAACGACGGGTCCAGCGCCAGCACCTTCTCCAGAAACAAGTTGCCCGGGGTCACCAGCAGAACGCGCCGCTGCCGGCGCTCGGGCAGCAGGGCGAAGGCCCGATCGTCGAGGGACAAGCGGTCGACCCGGCTGCGGCCGCCCCGGCCGGTCAGGGTGGCCATCAGCCGATCGGCCGCCACCGGCTCCAGAAAGTACGAACGCGCCCAGCTGGCGCGGCCCGGCACGCTGATGTCCTCGGCGCCCAACAGCTTTTCGGCGGTATGCAGGCTGAGCCTGGCCCGGCGGTCGCGCCGGCCGGTATTGGTCACCTCGACGAACACCTCGTGGCCGCGGGCGGCGCCGCTGCGGCGCCGGATGTCGAATGCGGTCAGCGCCAGGTTGGCCCGGGCGCGGCCGACGCGCACCTGCAGCAACTCGCCGGGAAGCTCACCGGCCGGGGCGGGATGGAAGCGGTCGCCGATGACCACCAGGCGCCGCTGCAGACCGTCGTCCGCGGGCCGTGCCCGCAGCGCACTGGCGGCGAAGGCCACGGCGGCGTCGAAGTCCTCGGGCATCGCGCCGGCGCTCAGCCCGGCCGCAGCCCGGCGCAGGACGGCGGCGTCTGCGGTCCAGCGCGCCAACGGCCGACAGCGGTCGTCCATGGCCAGCAGCAGCATGCGGTCGCGGGGGCCCAGCGCAGCGGCCATCCGCTCGACCAGGCTGCGGGCCAGATCGATGCGCTGCCGGTCGCCCTCGACGGCGGACATGCTGGCCGAGGTGTCGACCACCACCGCCACCGCCACCGGCGGGGCGGCATCCTCGCGCTCGATGCGCGGGTCGGCCAGCGCCAGCGCCAACAGAAACAGGATCAGAATCTGGAGCAACAGGGCCAGCAGCTTGCGGAAGGGGGTGCGCCGCCGGCCCAGCACCCGGCGCCAGATGGGCTCGGCCGCCATGACCGCCGTGCGCCGCCGGAACGACAGCAGGTAGAAGATCACCGCCAAGAAGGCGGCGGCGGCGAACAGCAGGGTAAACTCGGTGGGGCTGAGGCCGAAGAATCGCAAAGCCGCCGCTCCCCTCAGGCCAGCAGATGACCCGCCCGCAGCTCCTTGAGGACCATATCCTCGAGCGCGGTGGCGGTGGTGGCCCGCACGTAGCCGCCGCGCCGGGCGGCCAGGTGGCGGCGCAACCGGTCACCGTGCTCGCGCATGGCGCGGCGGTACCGGGTCAGCGTGCGGCGGGTCAGGTGGACGGTGTAGGGCCGGCCCCCCTCGGGGTTGACCAGACGCCACTCGCCCAACAGCCGCGGATCGAGTTCGGCCGGGGTGACCACCTGCAACGCCAGCACTTCGAACCCGTGGGCGAACAGCCGGTCGATCGCCGGTACCACCCCGTCCGGATCCATGAAATCCGAGAACACCAACACCAGGCCCTCGGCACCGCCGTGGCGCGAGATGAAGTCGCTGCTGGTGGCGCGGAAGTCGGTGGGACCGGCGGCCTGCAGGCCGGCCAAGAAATGCATGGCGTCGAACACCGCCCGCCGGCCCCGCAGCACCGGCCGGGCGGCGGTGATGCCGCCGGCGAAGCCCATCAGGTAGACCCGATCCATGTCGTACAGGCCGATGTAGGCCACCGCCGCGGCGAGCCGCCGGACGTAGTCGAACTTGGCCGGCTCGACCGCCATCGAGGCGCTGACGTCGACCAGGAAGAACAGGTTGCGGTCTTCCTCCTGGTGGAACAGCTTGGTGGCCAGCCGGTCGGTGCGGGCGTAGACGTTCCAGTCGAGCAGGCGCAGGTCGTCGCCCGGGGCATAGGCCCGGTGGTCGGCGAACTCGGTGCCGGTGCCCAGCTTGCGCGAGATGTGCTTGGCGTTGGCGCGACCCGAGAAGATGCGCCGGGCGCTCAGGTGGAGCTGCTCCAAGCGGGCCAGGAAGTCGGCGTCGAAGGGCGCGCGCAGGTCGGGACCGGGCATGCTCAATCGGCCCCCGGACGGATGGAGCGCAGGTATTCGCGGATGTAGTCGCGTATGTGCAGCGGGATCTGCTCGCCGTTGATCTCGGCCTCGGCCCCCCGGGCGTACTCGATGAACAAATCGCGGTAGCTCAGGGCCTCGCCGCCGGCAACGGCCCGGGCGGTGCCCCGCCGGCCGCCCTTGGCCTCGATCAGGCGGATGACCGATTCGCCGTCGCTCAGCTTGCCCTCCAGGGGCAGGTACTCGCCGCCGGCGGCCCGCGGCAGCACCTTGGGCGCAGCCTGCCGCCCGCTGCCGGCCCCGCCGACCCCTGCGCCCTGGCCACCCGGCTGGGTGCCACCGCCGCGCACCTTGACACTGCTGGCCGAAGGGTCCTGGCCGCTGACCTCGCCCTGGGCCTGGGCCTGAGCGGCCACCTGGGCCATCTGCTCGGGCGTTCCGGTCAGCGGTGCGCCGCTGGGGGCGTCGTCCACGCCGTGCACTGCGAACTCGGCGTCCTCGGGCGGCGGTGCCGACACGTCGACCACCTCGCCGGAACTCGGCCCCTCCAACTGGCTGCGCTCGAAGTGAGCCTGGCCCATGGCCTTTTCGCCCAGGTGGGCGGCATAGCGTTTCAAAAACTCGGAAAAGGCTTTGTACTGCAACGGGGCCAGCTGCGACTCGAAGGGGTTGTCGAGCTGCTCCTCCGGCGGCAAGCTGCCCTGCTGCGGGCCGTGGCCGCTGTCGGGCATCCCGGTCGCGTCGCCGTCGAGAAAATAGCCGAAGTTGCTGATGTGGCCGGACGTGTCGTCCACGTGATCGGCCAGCTGTTGCAGCTCGGTCGCGGTCAGCGTCTGGTCGCCGATGATGGCCTCGTCCAGCTCGGCGAACACCTCGGTGTACGCCTGGGCCGGGTAGGAGTCGAACTTGCCCACCGGCTGATAGCTGGCCACGTTGCTCAACCGGGGGCCCTCGCCGGCGGCGCCGCCGGTCACCGCTGCCGGATCGCGGCGGCGGGCTTCGGCGTCATCGGCGGCGCCGGTCTTGCCCACCGGCTTGTCCGAGCCGGACTTGCGCTCGGGCTGGGGCGGTGGCTCCAGATCCTCGGGGGTCAGCAGTTCCACGTCGGCGGCCACCGCCCGTTCGGCGTCGGCGATGACATCGCTCAGGCGGGTCAGCCCGGCCATCTCGGCCTCGCGCCGCAGCTCGCCCATCTCGCGGATCAACGCCTGTCCGGCGTGCCGCCGCTGCTCGACGCGCACCTGCCGATCGCGCCTCTCGATCCGGGAGCGGTCGGCGTGGGGCAGCAGCGAGGCCAATGCCACCAGCACGAACAGGGCGAAGGCCCGGCCGCGGCCAGGCCAGGGCACGGCCACCACCCGCCTGGCATTGGCCTGTAGAAAGCGGGCGGTCTCGGCCGCGTGGGCCCGCATGAAACCGGAGGGCTCCGGGTGGCGCGAAAAGGCCAGCGCGCTCGAGACCCGATCGCGAAAGCCCAGCTCGCGATCGAGCCGCACCGCAATCGCTTCCAGCGACGTGCCGCGCAGCAGCTGGGCGAACAGCAACCCGCCCAGCACCGACCCGAGCCCGATCCAGTAGCCGATCCAGGCCCCGCCGCCCAGCCCGACTGCGGCAGCCCAGGTGCCGAAGGCCATCGTGGTCAACAGGCTCAGGACGACTGCGTCGGCCAGCCAGCCGGCCAGCCGACCCACCAGCACCCGCCGCCGGGAGCGACGGATGATCTGCAGCAGCTCGCTGTCCAACCGCTCGGGTCTCCCATCGCGACCCCGAAATCGACCCCAGCGCCGAGTCTATGCCCCCGCCATCCCGGGGTCAAATCGTGGCGGGCGGCCAGCGGACCGACGGGGCGACATGGAGATCAGCGATCGAGGTGGAACGACATCGGGCCATCAACCCGGTGGGTCGCAGCGCGTCATCGCTGCACCCGGTCAAACAAACGCCATCCAGGCAGCGTTCATCGTCGGCGCAATCCGCGCTGCTGCTGCAGCGCTGTTGGCAAAGACCCCGGTCGCAGCTGTAGCCCTCCGGGCAATCCGCGTCTCCGGCGCAAACCGCCGGCCCGGGCGCTTCCGACCCATTGATTTCGCCGCCCCCGCCCAGCGGGCGGCAGAACGCGGGCCCGATCAATCCACCCCACCGCACTGCATCTGGCGGGAAGCGGTGTTGTTGTCCTCGCCGCCGTCCTCGCACTCGTTGTGCTCGCCCCGGCCGTCGCCCCGATCGTCGGCCACCACCTCGAGTTCGAAGGGCCGATCGCGCAGGTCCGCGGGCAGCTCCCAGACCCGCTCGAAATGCTCCAGCTGGCCGGGCAGCAGGGCGCTGGTGGTCTCCACCGTCTCGATGGCCGCACCGTCGGCGTAGATGGCCACCGGGGTGCCGGCCGAGACCATCCGGCTTCCCTGGTTCATCAGATCGAACACGATATAGATCCGCTGATCGAGTTCGCAGACCACGTTCAAGTGGACGATGACCAGGTCGGGGGCGTAGAACAGGCCCTCGCCCTGGACGTTCTGGCGGAAGTTGTTCAGGTAGTCATCCAGCCAGTTCGGCTCCTCGTACGCCGGCACCTGCCCCGTCTCGCTGACGTTGCTGACGTGGTAGCTGTGCTGGTTCCAGATCCGCCGCGTGTACACCCAGTTGTCGTCCGCGTCGCCCCAGATCTCCACCCCCGGCGTGCCGTCGCGCGACGCGTTCTCCGCGATCACCACCTCAGCGTTGCCGTCGTTGTCCACGTCCGCGATCACCGCCATCTCCAACCGCGTGTGGCTGCCGTGGCTGGCGTCGTCGAACAGCACCTGCCCCGTCGTGCCGTCGAAGATCCGGAAGTTCGTCTCGTCCGCGTACACCACCTCCGCCCGCCCGTCGCCGTCGAAGTCGAACACGCTCGACGCCGTCACCCGCGACGAGCAGTCGTTGTTCGCCACCGCCCACAACACCCCGGGCTCCAGGCAGCCATCCGGCAGCGGCTCGGCCAGACAGTCCAGATCCACCACCACGTAGAAATCCGCCGCCGCCGTGCCGATCTCCGGCCGCCCGTCGCCATCGAAGTCCGCCACCGTCGGCGGCCCGCTCTCGTTGTTGGCGCAGTCGTCGGTCGGGATCGCCACCCGCTGCTTCAGCTGCCCGTCGTGCTCCAGCACGAACACCTCGCCCCGGCGCACGATCACCACCTCGCCCTCGTCGTCGTCGTCGAAGTCGCCCACCGCCGTGTACCCGTCGCACGGCAGCTGCCCGCCGCACGGCGAGTTGCTCGTCGTATACGTATACGTCCACTCCACCTCGCCGTTCGGCTTGTAGCACGTGTTGCCCGCCAGCACCTCCGGCTCGCCGTCCAGGTCCACGTCGGCCACCGTCGACACCGGCCCCAAAAACGCGTTGTTGCCCACTCCCCCGGCTCCGCCGCTGGTCACCACCCCGTCCCACAGCAGCCGCCCGTCGTCCGGCGCCAACACCGCGTTGCCCACCACCACCTCGGGCCGCCCGTCGCCGTCCAGATCCGCCAGCGACGGCTGCGTCGCGCCGCGCGTGTGCACATCCCAGCCCGGCACGTCCGGGTTGGTCCACAGCACCGCCCACTGCGTCCCGTCGTCCGCCACCCGCTTCAGCGCCACCGTGCCCTGCGGGTTGCGGCCGTTGTTCAGCATGGCCACGATCTCGGCCACCCCGTCGCCGTCCAGATCCCCCAACGCCAGCCCGCCCGAGTTGTCCAAGCCCAGCTCGGCGTTGGAGTACAGCGTGCGCATGCTGCCGTCCGGCTCGCAGCGGCCCGATACGATGTGCAGCGTGCCGTCTCGATTGCAGCAGCCGTCGCCCTCGAAGTCGTAGGCGATGAACACCACGTCCGGCGTGTCGAAGGTGTTGGTCCGCCCGTCGCCGTCGTCGTCGCTCAGGTTGCCCACCACCGGCGCCATCACCACGTCGTTGCGCTCCGGCGTCGGCCCGCCGGCCGGCGGCGTCCAGCGGCACTCGATGGTCGGGTTGAACTGGCCCACCGGCGGGTGGTACAGGCAATCGCCCACCACCGCCTCGGGGATGCACACCCCCAGGTCCGGCTCGCAGATATAGCCCTCCGGGCAGTCGCCCTGGTGAGCGCAGGCGCCGGCCGGCTCCACGCAGCTGAAGCCGTAGCACATCTCGCCGGCGGCGCAGCAGACGTCGAGCTGCTCTCCGCAGCGGGCCCGGTCCTGGCAATCGGTCAAGCAGCGGCCCAGCTCGCAGACCTCGTCGGGCGCGCAGCACAGCTCGTCGAACACCCCGCAGCGCTCGCCGGCACACGGCGGCCGGCAGGTGGTGCCGACGCATTCCCAGTCGCCCGGACAGCAGTCTCCGCCGCGCTCGCAGCGCTCCTGCTCCGCACAGCCTTCCACGCACTCGCCGCGCAGGCATTCCTGGCCCTGGGGGCAATCGATGTCCGACCGGCACTCGACGCAACGGCCGGCCGCACACTGCATGTCACCGGGGCAATCCGCATCGCTGTCGCACTCGATGACCCCGTCGCCGCCGTCGCCCCCGCCGTCGCCCGGCCCCCCGTCGCCCGGACCGCTGCTGTCGCTACACGCCGCCCAGCCCAACCCCAGAGCCACGATCAAGGTCGCGCCCGCCCGCAGCATCGCCGTGCGCATGTCCGCTCCCTTCGCCGCCGTCCGCGGCGGCCGCATCGCCATCTGCCGCTCCGGCTCCATTCGACTCTGCCACTCCAGTCTACCGCCGGCCCGATCCAGCGACAAGCCGGCCGCCCGGGCGCCGGCCGGCTTGACCGTTGCCGGGCCGCCGGCTATCTTGTACGCATGCACCGGATTCCAAAGGCCCTCTGGCTATTGTGGCTGGCCGCTGCGCCCGCCGGTTGCGGCGATGTACCCAGCCGCATCGGTGCGCCCTGCCAGACCGACGCCCACTGCGGCACGACCGACGGCCGGGCGCTGGCCTGCGACCACACCATTCCCGGCGGCAGCTGCACGCTGCGCGGTTGCGATGCCGAGCTGCCCGAGAGCTGTCCGGCCGGTTCGCTGTGCATCGCCGAAGACGGGGAAGCGCCCGCGGCGGGTGGCACCTGCCGGCGCGCCTGCGACGACGTGCTCGATTGCCGTGAGGTCATCGCCTGCGGGCCCGAGCCGGATTGCGATCCGACCGCGGAAGAGTGCGGTGAGCGATGCGCTGACGCCATGCGCTGCGCCTTGCTCGATCCGGCCGGCGGCGAAGACAGGCCGCGCGTCTGCCTGTTCAGCCCACCCTGAGCCACAGCCCGATCCAGGCCGCCGCCAGCGCGCCGGCCAAAACGGCCAGCACCGCCACCCGCGGCCAACGGCGACCGGCCGCGCCCCACAGCAACCAGGCCCACACCAGCCACAGCAGGGCCGAACTCGAACCGGTCAACCACAGCGCGAAACGGCCGTAGGCCGAACCCGAGCCCGGCGCCTCGCCACCGGTCGCAGCGGTCCGGGTGACCGCCAACCGCGGCAGGGGTCGGGCCGGCTCGGCCACCCGGCTCAGCAACCCGACCAGGCCGGAGCGTCCGCTGCGCAACAGCCCCCGCGCCTCGGCCCAGAAGGCGCCATCGGCGCTGAGCCGGGTCATGCCCATCAGGGCGGCCGAGACCGAAGGCGGCTCGGCAGCGGCCACGTAGACCGCCGCCCGCCGCATGGCCAGCGGCTCGCGGGCCTGCGGATCGAGGCCGGCCCGAAACAGCAGCGGCCCGGCGATGCCCTCCGGCACCCGCACCACCACCGAGGCCCGCCCCCGCTCGAGCTTCACCTGACCGGCGGCACACCAGCCGCCCTGCCACCAGGCGTCCCAGTGCACCCAGTCCGCGGCCGGGCCGTTGTGCAGCTGCAGCTCCACCGTGCCGCCCGCGGCCGCCAACAGCGGCCGGGCCTCCAGATTTACCGGGGAGCGGTCGGCGCGCAGCGCCAGCGGCCCGCTGACGCTGGCCGCTGCGGTGCGCAGCCGCAACGCGACCGGCTCCGCCGCCGCCCGCGGCCCCAACTGCACCACGGCGCAGCCGTCCTGCCCGGTGCGTCCGGCCGGTCGGCCGGCGACCCGCAATCCGGCCGCCAGCGGCCGGCCGCTGGCGTCGGCCACCCGGATCAGCACCCGGCTGGCCCCGCTGGGCGTCAACCACCCGCCCAGCGGCAGCACCAGCAGGCGCACCGCCGCCGGGGCGCCGGGCCGGTCGGCCGTCACCCGCCAGGCGGGCGGGGCGCGCCAGGCGGCCGACGGCGGCAGCAGCCGCAGCCGCCGCGCCTTGGCCGCCCGCGGGGCGTCCGGCGCGGCGGTCAGCTGCACCGCCGCCTCCAGCCGGGCGATGCCGGCCGCGGTCTCGACCCGCGCCCGCAGGCGGGCCGGCCCCGGGGACCAATCCGGCAACCGTCCTTGCAGCGACAGGCTTCGCTGCCGCCCCTCGCGGCGGGCGATCACCGCCCGCCGGCGCTCGCGCTCGATCGTCAGCTCCACGGCGTGCGGGGCCGTCTGCCGGGAAGTACGGGCCACCAGCCGGAAGGCGGACTGCCGATCGGCCATCAGCTCCGGCTCCGCCAACAGCCGGGGTGTCCGCTGCGGGGCGAGCCGCTGGCCGCGCAGGCCGACCGCGAACCCGGCGACCAGCAGCAGCGCCAGGCCGGCGCTCAGCCGCAGCGCCAGCCACCAGCGCCGCCGCGGGTGGCCCGACTTCGGCTTGGGCGATGGCGCGGTCATGGGCGGCCCGGCACCTCAGGGCGAGTCGACATCCACTGCGGCCAGGCGGTAGACGAAGCCGATGTGGGCGCCGAGCCCGGCCAGCTGGCCATCCAGCGGCCCCAGCGTGCCGTTGGCCCAGATGTAGCGCAGCTCGAACGTCAGCGCCCACTCGCTGTCCACACACCACTCCAGCCCGGCCAGGGCGCTCAGGGAGAAGTCGGCCGCCTCCAGGTAGCTCTTCAGCGAGCCGGCGCTCTGGCCCTGCTGCAGCCCGGTCAGGTCGTCGCCGAACAGCGAGCTCAACCAGACGCCGGTGGAGCCGCCCAGCGTCAAGTACAGCGAGCGGCTCAGCCGCGGGGTCCAGGCCAGCGTGATGGCCAGGTGGGAGCCCAGCCACCAGGCCCCCTCGAACGATTCCTGGGCCGACTCGTTGATCTGCGAAAAGGCCAGACCGACGTCGATCCGGCCCAGGAACGACGCGCTGGCCTGATAGCCGGCGCGGAACTCGAGCATGGGCTGGAAGGCCTGCGGGTTGAGTTCGAAGCTCTGCAAGTGGCCCAGACTCATGCCGACCTGGCCGTCGTGGCCGCGCTGGGAGCGCTCGGCCGCCTCGGCCCCGGCGGCCCCGAACAGGCCGCCGAGCCCCAGCAGCAACAAGGGCAGACAAACCCCGCGCGCCGGCCGCATCGGCCTCATCTCCGGCGCCGCCCGAGCTGGACGGCCAGGCCCAGCAGCAGCGCTCCCAGCACCCCCGCCAGCCCGGCCCGAGCGCCGGAGGCCGCAGCGGCGCCGGCGGCGGTGGCGCAGCCGGAGTCGGTGCCGCAGCCCGGCTCGACGGCGCCGTCGGTCACCCGGGTGCAGCGGCCGACGCTACCCGGCAGATCGCAAGCCTCGCAGGGGGCATCGCAGGCGTAGTCGCAGCACACCCCGTCGGCGCAAAAGCCCCACAGGCACTCGCGATCCGCGCTGCAGGCCTCGCCCAGGGCTCCGTCGGCCGCCATGAAGTCGGCGATCCAGTCGCCGAACTCGTCGACCTTGGTGCTGCAGGCGAAGTCGTAGCAGAAGGCCTGGCCGGCCACGTAGCTGTTGACGCCGGCGACGTGCTCGCGGTCGTCGTGGATGATCAGGTTGGGCCCGCCGCTGTCGCCGAAGCAGGCGCCGCCTTCGCTCTCGTCGAAGCAGATTGTCTTGGGTCGGATGGGAAAGCCCTCGCCGCCGCAGATCTCGCCGCTGGCGCAGACCCAATCGAGCTCGCCGAACACGGTCAGCTTGTCGGCGATGTCGCCGACCTCCGTCCGGCCGAAGCCGACGAACTGCACCCGCAGGCCCTCGTCGGCCTGGGTCAGCGCCAGCTCGGGCGGCAGCGCCGGGATGGGCTCCACCCCGTCGGGCGCCGGTGCGCCGAGGCGCAGCAGGGCGATGTCATCGGCCAGGGCGCTGCCGTCGTAGCCGGGGTGCACCCAGCCGCTGGCCACCGGCCGGCGCACCGCCTCGCGGCCCGAGTTGCCGAAGAAGGCCTCGTACTCGTCGATGTCGCGGTCGTGCACGCAGTGGGCCGCGGTCAGGATCACCCGCGGTGCGATCAGGGTGGCCGAGCACAGCACCCGCCCATCGGAGATGGCCACCACCGCCATGTGGGCCGGATCGGTGTCCGGCACCCCGTTGATGATGGGCCGCTCGGTCGATTCCAACCGCCGCGGTCCGGCGGGCTGCGTCCCGCAGGCCACCCCCCACAGGGCAAGCGCCAGCCAACAACTCGTCCCTCTCACGATCGACTCCTCTCCGTCCCCCGTCGGGTTTCTCGATCAGACAGGTTAAGCCATTCGCCGGCCGACCGCCAGTCGGCGCCGCCTCCCCGGCGCTGCACCGGGCTCAGATCCAGATGGGCACCTCGGGCACGATGCGCCGGTCGACGAACTCCAGCGCGCTGGTGCCGCGGCCGGTCAGCCGGGCCAGCTCGGCGCCGGCGGGGTCGCTCAACTCGAGCCGGATGTCGGCGATCTTGGTGTTGTTGCACCACAGCGGGCTGCCGTCGGTGTCGCTGTAGGTGACCCCGATCAGGTCCTCGATCGCGCAGTCGACCGTACCGATCATCCGCAGCGCGTCCGAGCGGGCCTCGAAGGTCCAGCGGCCCACCTCCCACTGGCTGCGGTTGGTCAGCAACTGGCGCAGGCGGTTGAATCGGTGCCAGCGGCCCTGGTGGCGCAGGAAGAAGACCTTGAGCGGCGGGCTGCTCAGCGGACCGACGGCCACCTGGGCGTCCAGGCCCTCCCAGACCGCGGTCGGATCCTCGGCGAAGGCCGAGCAGTGGCCCCAGCACCAGCGCAGCCCGTGCTGGGTGCCCCACATGTGGGTCTGCTGGCCGGGCGCGGCTGCGATCTCCAACCGCCGGCCGTCGGCCTCGACCCAGCCGTCGAAGCAGGCGTCGACATGCGGCGAGACCAGCTTGGTCTTGGGCAGCGGCGCGCTGTACAGCCGCGGGTGCGGCAGGTGGAACAGCGGCGGCGGCGCCGAATCGAAGCGCAGCTCCCAGCGCAACCGGTGGCCGCGCCGTTGGTCCTCCAGCTCGCCGTGGCAGGCGCCCTGCGACAGCCCCGCCGGGCCCAGCTCGAGCGCGAAGCGGTTGCTGTCGAAGCGCAGCTGATCGATGGCAAACGTCCGTTTGAGCGCGAAGTGGCGCCGGCGGTCGGCGGCGTCGAAGAAGATGCCCCACAGCTCGGCCCGCGGCGCCTCGCCGCCGCTGCCGGGGCTGGTCAGGGTATAGCGCAGCCAGACCGCGGTCCGCGACCGCGCGTCGTTGAGCTTGAGAAAGTACACCTCGTAGAAGCCGCTGCGGCTTCCGTCCCAGCGCAACAGATTGGCCTGTTCCTTGGCGTCCACGGCGGGCTCCTGGTGGGCTGCGGCCGGCTCAGAAGCTGACCACCTGCCAGCCTTCTTCGGCGAAGCGGACCGCTTTTTTCCTTCCAGGAGACGATACCACAGCCCGCCGCATCCGCAACGTTGCGTTCATTCTGCGGTCGGCGCTATGCTCGGGGGCCGTGACCGACGAGAGCGAACAGTTCCGCAACCCCTACGCCGACAACGACGAGGCCACCGACGAGACCTCGCTGGCCGGGCGTTTCTTCCTGTGGCGCTGGTACAAGCGCACCACCCGCGGATTCGGCGTCAGCCGGCCGTGGTTCATGCCGTTCGGCTTCCTGTCGCTGGCCGCGCTGGCCTTCTTCCACGGCTACCCGGCGCTGGCCGAGCTGACCGACAGCTTTCTGTGGTTGGCCCACCGCTCGCTGCAGCCACTGGCCGACCTGCTGGGCGGCCAGGAGCAGGCCGGCGCCATCCTCGACCTGCGCGCCCGGCGCGGCGCCGTGCCGGTGTGCGCGCTGGGCTGGGCGGTGCTGGCCAGCGCCGCGCTGGTCTTCGTCAGCCTGCCGCTGAAGCGCCGCGAAGAGCTCGGCTACGTGGTGCCGGGCTCCGGTCTGCTGGCGCGCTGCTGGGCGGTGATCGGCCGCCGGCTGTATCAGCTCAAGCGCGCGCTGCGCTTCTTGCTGGCCTACGTGCGCGATCTCGACCTGCAGAAGATCCACCTGCCCGTCAGCCTGGTGCTGCTGGTGCTGCTGGCCTACGGCGGCCTGGTGCTGGCGTTGGAGAACCTGATGTTCGAGCTTCCGGCCCGCTTCGACGGCCTGCGCGAAACCACCGCCTGGATCGCGCCGGCCGCCCGCATCGCGGCCGCGGTGATCGCGCTGGTGCTCGGCCTGCCCATGCTGGTCAACGGCGTGCTGCGGGCCCACCAGCGCTCGGTCGCGCTGCGCACCGGCAAGAAGGCCGGCTTCGTCCGCCGCCGCTTGCGGGGGCTGCCGGGGGTGGTGTTCGTGTTCGCCCCGCTGGCCTGGATGGCGCTGCGCCTGCTGGGAGGAGCATGAGCCCGGGCCCGCTGCAAGAAGGCCACCAGGGTTGGCTGGAGCGCTGGTCGAGCGGCAGGCGGCCCTGGCTGCTGGTGGTTTTGCTGGGCGCGGCGCTGTACCTGCCCGGACTGGGCAGCACCGGGCTGTGGGATCCCTGGGAGACCCACTACGCCGAGGTGGCCCGGGAGATGGTGGTCTCGGACAACTGGCTGGAGCCGACCTGGGAGCACTCCCCGGGCCAGGAGCTGGACCGCAAGTACTTCTTCTCCAAACCGGCCCTGTCGATGTGGCTGATGGCCGCCGGGATGCAGCTGTTCGGCGTCCACGATCCGGCCGGCGGCATCGCCGGCGGGGCCGAGTGGTTCATCCGCCTGCCCTTCGCCCTGCTGGCCATCGCCGGCCTGCTGGGGGTGTTCGCGCTGGGCCGGCGCTTCTTCGGCCCGGCGGTGGGCCTGGTGGCGGCCGTGATCCTGGGCACCTGCCCGCAGTACTACTTCGTCGCCCGCCAGGCCATGACCGACATGCCGCTGGTGGGTCTGATGACCGCCGGCATGGCCCTGCTGGCCTGCGGCGGGCTGGACGACGAGCCCCGGCCCCGGCTGCTCTACGCCGGCTACACCTGCCTGGGGCTGGCCGTGCTGGCCAAGGGCTTGATCGGCTTCGCCCTGCCCGGGCTGGTCTTTCTGGTCTACTTCATCGTCTCCGGCGACTGGGCCCGGCTGCGGCGGATGCGGCTGGTGACCGGCGGCGCGCTGGCGCTGGTGGTGGCCGCGCCCTGGTATGTCTACCTGTCGCACGCCTCGGCCGCCCGGGGGCTGCTCGACGACGAGGGCAAGACCTTCTTCCAGCGCTTTTTCCTCCACGATCACCTGCACCGGCTGGCCTCAGGCGTCCACGGCGACCGGGGCACCTTCGCCTACTTCATCAAGCAGCTCGGCATCGGCACCCAGCCCTGGTTCCCCTTCATGCTCTGGGGCGGGGTGCGCTCGGCGCTGCGGCTCGACGGCGGTCGCGGGCGCGATCGGCGGCAACGCGCCGAGCTGTTCGTGTTCATCTGGGCGCTGGTGGCCTTCGGCCTGTACTCGCTGTCGGTAACCAAGTTCCACCACTACGCCCTGCCGGCGGTGCCGGCCATGGCCGTGCTGGCCGCCCGCTGGCTGGTGGCCTGGCGGCGCGGCGACGAGCCGCTGGCCGGCCGGCTGGTGCCGCTGGGCCTGATCCTGCTGCTGGTGCTGATCAGCCGCGACATCGGCCTGCTGCCCAAGAGCCTGACCGACCTGTTCGTCTACAAGTACGACCGACCCTTCCCCGAAGCCGAGGCCCTGGTGGGCCGGATCGGTTTCGCGGTGCTGTTCGGCCTGGTGAGCCTGGTCCTGGCCGGGTTCTACCTGACCGGCCGCGACCGCCTGCGACGCTGGGCGCTGCCGGTGCTGCTAGCCGGGGGGCTGGCCAGCGGGGTCTGGGGCGGCTGGTATTTCTTCAACCAGATGGGCCCCCACTGGAGCCAGCGCCAGCTGTTCGACACCTACTACGCGCTGCGCGGCGCCGACGACCCCATCGGCGCCTACATGATGAACTGGCGCGGCGAGACCTTCTACTCGCGCAACCAGGTGGCCCAGCTCAAGAACAACAGCCGGCTGCACAGCTGGTTGCACCGGCACCGCGGCCAGCGGCTGTTTCTGCTGGTCGAGCGCCGCCGGCTGCGGCGGCTGAAGCGCCAGCTGCCGCCCGCGCTGCAGCGCAACGTGCGCATCCTGGATCGCAGCTGCATCAAGTTCTACCTGATCAGCACCCGCCCCCCATCCGATCTGCCCGCGACCGGACGGGCGGCGGCCGGCGGAGAGCCCCGGTGACCGCCCCCCGCGAGAAGAAGCGCTTCCGCAAGGCCTCGGCCGGAGTGGCCTGGCTGGCGGGCGGCGGCGTCATGGCGGATCCACCTGGCCGACATCGCCCGGGTGCACGAGCGGGACAGGGCCGTGGACATCGACCTGAAGTCGGGCCGGGGAGTGAGCATCCCCCTGAACGGGCTGCGGCGCGACGACGTCCAGGAGCTACTGTCGATCCTGCGCGCCACCCAGCTCGACTGAGCAACGGAACACCGACCCGCAGGACAGGGAAAGGAGCGCGTCATGGCATATCGTTCGCCGCTCGCCGGTGGCCGGGCGCTGGCCGCTGTGGCCCTGATCGGTTGGCTGGGTTGGCCGGGTGGGCCAGCGCTGGCGGCCGGTGCCGATACTGCAAACGGTGGTGCGGCCGGCCGACCGGCGGACGGCGCGGCGGCCGAAGAGATCGAGGAGATCGAGGTGGTCGAGCCGGCGGGCGCCGCCGCGGCGCCGGCGGGCTTCGACTGGGCCGATGCGCTCGGGCGCCTGCACCCGCTGGCGGTGCACCTGCCCATCGGCTGGCTGCTGGCGCTGCTGCTGTTCGACCTCGGCGGGCTGGCATTCGGGCGGCCGGGGCTGGAGCGGGCCGGGCTGTGGCTGGTTCTGCTGAGCGCGGCGGCGGCGGTGCCGGCCGTGATCAGCGGCCTGCTGCGGGCCGCCGAACTCGGTGACCGCGGTGCGGGCGGCCCGTTGCTGGTCGATCACCGCAACTGGATGCTGGCCACCGCCGCCCTGGTCGTCGCGGCCGCCGGGCTGCGCCTCGGCCGCGGCAACCGGTTGGACGGCCCCTGGCGTTGGGTCTACCTGGGGTTGATCGCCGTCGGCTGCGGGGCGCTGATCTGGGGCGGCCACCTGGGCGGCCAGCTGGTCTACGGGCAGGATTTCTTGAAGCTGCCCGCTTGAGCCGACCCGAACCCATCGCTCTTGCTGTCACGGGACGTTGAGGCAGACGGCGGCGGCCGCCTCGACCCGGCCGTCGCGCTCGCGCAGCCGGCAGGCGGCCAGCCGCGGATCGTGCTCGAAGGCCAGGATCCAATCCTCCTCCAACGCCTGGGCCAACAGGACCTTCTTCTCGTCCAGGGTGCACAGCGGCTGGTGGTCGTAGGCCATGATGTAGGGCAGCCGGACGTGGTCGGCGGTGGGGATCAAATCGGCGCAGTAGACCACCGCCCCGGTCGGCGCCCCGTCGCCCACCACGGCGATCTGGTGGCCCGGGGTGTGGCCGGCGGTCGCCTGTACCCGCACCCCGGCCGCGATCTCGGCGTCGCCTTGCAGCATCACCAGCGACAGCTCCCGCTCCCAGACCGCGAAGTCGCCGCCGAAGAAGCTGGCCCGGTCCCATTCGCTGGGCGACCGCGCCCAATCCCAGGCCTCCTGCTGCAGGTGCACCCGGGCGCGGGGAAAGGTGGGCTGCAGGCGGCCGTCCGGGCCGGGGCGCAACAGGCCGGCGGCGTGGTCGAAGTGCAGGTGGGTGACGATCACGTCGCTGATCTGCTCGGGCGCGACGCCGAGCCGCCCCAACGCGCCGACCACCCCGCCGTGCGGCGAGCGATAGGCGTAGATCGACTGCTGCACAGCATCCAGACGCGGCCCGATGCCGGCGTCGATCAAGATCGACCGGCCGTCCGGGCAGCGGATCAACAGCGGCCGCAAGGCCATGGTGATGCGGTTGCGCTCGTCCGCGGGCTGGCTGCGGTCCCACAGCGCCCGCGGCACGACGCCGAACATCGACCCGCCGTCGAGGCCGAACCAGCCCGCCAGGACCGACTGAATCTCCAGCTCACCGCTGCGCATGGCCGCCCATCCGCCGCCCGCCGGCGGCGCCCGCAGTCCGCGCGATTCGTGCAAATGCCGCGCACCGATGGTATACGACACATGGCCCGGCGGCGCAACGCCGAGCCGGACGGCGGCGCCGAAGAAGAGAGAGCCAGATGCGCTACGATCTCTATATCCGACCGGCCGAGACGAATGGGACACTGGCGGCCGCTGCCGTGCGCGCGCAGCTCGAGGCCGCCGGCTTCGCCATCGAAGACGGGCTGCGCGCCGGCTACACCCTGGAGGACGGCCGGCTGGAGGCGGCCCCCTTCGTCCGCCAGCCGGACCGGGCCGCGGCCGATGCGCTCGACGGGATCGACCTGTCCTTTCCCATGGGCTGCAGCGCGATGGCGGCCGAGCAGGCGGTGGCGCTGGTGTTCAGCCTGGCCCGCGCGCTCGAAGCCGTGATCTACGATCCGCAACTGGCCGCCGTGGTCCAAGCCGGCGAGCAGGATCGGGTGATCCAGGGCTGGCGCCGCAGCATCGCCTTCCAGGCCGACGTGGTCGGCTCCGGCGACCTGGGCGGCTACGGTCTGTCCGACCGGTCGCGCCGGGGCGGTCTGATCGAGGGCCGGACCGGCTGGATGGTGCTGCTGATCCTGTTTCTGCTGGGCGTGATCTGGTGGTTCCGCTCGTGCGACGCTGCGGCGGCCGGCGGAATGCCGAACCGGACGTCCCCGGGGGAACTTCGGTCGCACGGGAGTTGAGATGGGTTCGCTGTTTCTGGAGCTGGTCCCGGTGGCCGAGGCCGCCGCCCGGCTGCAACGCTTCACCCCGATCGACCGCCGCGAATCGGTGGCGCTGGCGGCGGCCGCCGGCCGGGTGCTCGCCCGGACGCTGACCGCGCCCGAGGCCCTGCCGCCTTTCGATCGATCGCTGATGGACGGTTATGCGGTGCGCTCGGCCGACGCGGCTGCCGCCCGCGAGACGGCCCCGGTGTTTCTGGCGGTCACCGGCGAGGTCGAGATGGGCCGACCGGCCGCCGGCGCGCTCGGGCCCGGCCAGGCCATGGCCGTGCCCACCGGGGGCATGCTGCCCGCCGGGGCGGACGCGGTGGTGATGATCGAGCACACCCGCGAGCTGCCCGACGGCCGCATCGAGGTGCTCAAGTCGGTGGCCGGTGGCCAGCACGTGCTGCCCGCCGGCGACGACATCACCGCCGGCGCCACCCTGCTGGCGGCCGGCCACCGGCTGGCCGCGCTCGACCTGGGGGCGCTGGCCGCCGGCGGCGTCTGCTCGCTCGAGGTGTTCGAGCGGCCCCGGGTGACCATCCTGTCGACCGGCGACGAGCTGGTGGCCCCCGAGGAGCGGCCGGGCCCGGGGCAGGTACGCGACACCAACGCCGTCACCCTGGCGGCCCAGGTCGAGCAGGCCGGCGGCCGGGCGCGGCTCGCGGGCCGGGTGGCCGACGACTACGGGGCGCTGTTGGCAGCCACCGAAGCGGCCCGGCGCGAGGCCGACCTGGTCTTGCTGTCCGGCGGCTCCTCGGTCGGTGCCCGCGACCACACCGCCCGGGTGCTGCGCGAGCTGTCGGGCGGCGAGCTGCTGCTCGAGGGCATCGCCATCAACCCGGGCAAGCCGACGCTGGGCGCGGCGGTCGACGGCGTGCCGCTGATCGGCATGCCCGGGCACCCGGTCAGCTCCTTCGTCGTGTTCCAAGTGGTCATCGCGCCGCTGCTGCGCCGTCGCGGCGGCGAGCTGCATCCGCCGCCCCGGCCGCGGCTGCGCGGCCGACTGACGGCCAACGCGCCGGCCGCGCCCGGCCGCGAGACCTGGTTGCGGGTGCGGTTGCGACCCAGCGCCGACGGCCCCCCGGCGGTGGTGCCGGTGCCCGGCAGCTCGGCCGTCTACGCCTCGCTGCTGGGCTCGGACGGGCTGCTGCGCATCCCGGCCGAGCGCGAGGGGTTCGCCCGCGACGAGGAGGTCGAGGTGGAGGTGCTCAGATGAAGCTAGGAGCCCGTTACCGCGAGCTCATCGATCCGCCCACCGCCTGCCGGCGCCTGCTGGCCGACACGCCGCCCGGGCAGCTCGAGCCCGAGCGGATCGCGGTCGAGGATGCCGCCGGTCGCTGTTGCGCCGAGGCGGTCCACGCAGCCATCAGCGCGCCGCCTTACCACGCCTCGGCCATGGATGGCATCGCGGTGCGCTCGGCGGCCACCGCCGGCGCCAGCCCCACCCGACCGCTGGCGCTGGCCAGCCCGGCCGATGCGGTTCCGATCGACACCGGCGATCCGCTGCCGGCCGGCTACGATGCGGTGGTGCCGGTCGAGCATATCAACCCCACCGAAGACGGCGGCTACGAGATCCAGGCCGCGGTGGCGGCCCGCCAACACGTGCGCCTGACCGGAGAGGACATGGTGGCCGGTGAGATGATCCTGCCAGCCGGCCGGTTGGTCCAGCCGGCCCACGTGGGGGCCATGCTGGGCGCCGGCGTGGTCGAGATCGCGGTGCGCCGCCGGCCGCGGGTGGCCATCCTGCCCACCGGCGACGAGCTCTGCGAGCCGGGTCAGGACCCCTCGGGCGGCGGCGTGATCGAGTCCAACTCGCGCATGCTGGCCGCATCGATCCGCGAATGGGGCGGCCGGCCGCTGCGCCGCCCGCCGGTGGCCGACGAGCCACGGCAATTGGCGGCGGCCATCGACGACGCCCTGGCCGCAGCCGACGTGCTGCTGGTGCTGGCCGGTTCCTCGGCCGGGCGCGACGACTACACCCCGCATGTGATCGCCGAGCGGGGCGAGCTGCTGTTCCACGGGCTGCGGGTCATGCCGGGCAAGCCCACCGCCGGCGGGCGCATCGACGGCAAGCCGGTGCTGGGCATCCCGGGCTTTCCGGTCAGCGCGGCGGTGGCCGCCGATCTGTTGCTGCGACCGCTGCTGGCCCAGCTGCTGGGCACCGCCGCGGCCGGGCCGGAGCGGCTGACCGCGCGCCTGGCCCGGGCGGTGACCAGCCGGCCGGGGCTCGAGGAGCGGTTGCGGGTGGTGGTCGGTCGTTTCGCCGCCGGCCACGTGGCTGCGCCGCTGGGCCGCGGCGCCGGGGCCATCACCACCCTGAGCCGGGCCCACGGGCTGATCGCGGTCCCGCCGGCCAGCGAAGGGCTGGCCGCCGGCAGCCCGGTGGATGTGGCCCTGCTGCAGCCGCGGGCGGTGATCGATGCCGGGTTGCTGCTGGCCGGCTCCAACGACCTGGCCCTGTCGGTGCTCGACGACCTGCTGGGCCAGCACCGGCCCGGCGCCAGCCTGAGCGTCTCGCCGCTGGGCAGCCTGGCCGGGCTGGCCGCGCTGGCCCGCGGCGAGGCCCACCTGGCCGGCGCCCACCTGCTGGACCCGGAAAGCGGCACCTACAACGTGGCCGACGTGGCCCGCATGCTGCCCGGCCGGCGGCTGGCACTGGTCACCCTCGGCCACCGCCAGCAAGGGCTGTGCCTGCGGGCCGACGACGATCGCCGCCCGGTCGATCTGGCCGCGGTCATCGAACAAGGGCTGCGCTGGGTCAACCGCCAGCCCGGCTCGGGCACCCGGGTGTTGACCGAGCACCTGTTGGCCCGCGACGGCCTGCAAGCCGAGCAACTGGCGGGCTGGAGCCACGAGGAGTTCACCCACGTGGCCGTGGCCGAGGCGGTCCGCTCCGGGGTGGCCGACTGCGGCATGCTGATCCTGGCCGCGGCCCGGGCCTTGGGGCTGCGGTTCATCCCCCTGGTCGAAGAGCGCTTCGATCTGGTCCTGCCCGCCGAGTCGCTGCAGGACGCGCGCATCGCCGACCTGCTGCAGGTGCTCGCCAGCGAGGCCTTCCGGCAGCGGATGGAGGCGTTGGGCGGCTACGACGGCCGCGAGACCGGGCGGCTGCGCGAGGTCGGCGGCGACGAAACCAAATAGCCCGGGCGGCATCATTGCCACCCGGGCTGTCCATCGGCCTTCCTGTCTCCGCCGTCTTCGCGGTGCAGGACGAACTCGGCTACAGCTTTTTCTTGAACCCCTCGGCCGGCTTGAAGCCCACCGTCTTGGAAGCCTTGATGCGGATCTTCTGGCCGGTCTGCGGGTTGAGACCGTTGCGGGCCTTGCGGCTGCGCACGCTGAAGGTGCCGAAGCCGGGGTAGGAGAAACGCCGGCTCTTCTTGATGGCCTTCGAGATGTTGTCGAAGACCGCGTCGACGACCTCCCCCGTGCCCTTCTTGCTCAACCCCCATGGATTGTTCTTGTGGATGGATTCGATCAGCTCCTGCTTGGTCATGGCACCCCTCCTGCTCCAGTGGAAACTGTCTATCAATACCAAATCGCGTCGTCCCTGTCAACCGCGAAACGCAAGATATGGGGTTTGTCAAAAATCAGACCCAATATCTACAACAGCTCACGTGTTGGCATGACCATACAAGTGGGGTGGTGTCACCGCTTGCTGCGGCCGGCTCTTGTGCGCCGCTCACCGCGGCGGTAGAGTCTCGGCCAGCTCGAGACTGGACCAGCCGCGATGCGGATCGGATCAGTGGACATCACACCGCCGGTCTTGATGGCCCCGATGGCCGGCTTCACCGACTCGCCTTTCCGCCGGGTGCTGCGCCGTTGCGGCTGTCCGGCGGTGGTGACCGAGATGGTCTCGGCCGAAGGGCTGATCCGCGGCGGTGCGGGCACCCTGGCGCTGCTGGAGCACGCGCCGGAGGAGCAGCCGCTGCTGGTGCAGCTGTTCGGCGCCCGGCCGGAGAGCATGGCCGCGGCAGCCGAGCTGGTGGCCGAGCGGGGCTTTGCGGCCATCGACATCAACATGGGCTGTCCGGTCAAGAAGGTGGTGCGCTCCGGCGCCGGGGCCGCGCTGCTGCGCGAGCCCGAGCGGGCGGCCGCGGTGCTGGCTGCGGTGCGCCGCGCGGTCGACCTGCCGCTGACGGCCAAGCTGCGTTCCGGCTGGGCCGCGGCCGAGATCACCGCAGTCGAGGTGGCCCGCCGGCTGGCCGGCGCCGGGGCCGACGGGTTGATCGTCCATCCCCGCACCCGCGCCCAGTACTACGCCGGCCGCGCCGACTGGCGCCTGATCGGGCAGGTGGCGGCCGCGGTCGACATCCCGGTGGTGGGCAACGGCGATCTGCGCCGGCCCGCCGACGGCCGCTCCATGCGCGAGCAGACCGGATGCGCCGGCTTGATGGTCGGTCGGGCGGCGCTGGGCGATCCCTTCCTGCCGGCCGCGCTGGCCGGGATCGGCTCACCGCCCACCGCCGCTCAACGGCTGGATGCATTTTGCACCCACCTGGACCTTGTGATAGCCTGGCTCGGCTCTGAACGTCGAGCCGTACAGCGCATGCGCAAGCACCTGACCTGGTACGCGCGCGGCTTGCCGGGTGCGGCAGCGCTGCGGCGGGAGCTACCCCGATTGAAACGCGCCGGGGAGATGCGGGCCGCTTACGAGCGCTTGCTGTTCGCCGCCCCCGGTGAAAAGTCAGAGAGGACCCCGACCCCATGATCAGCGACCTGCTTCGCAACAATGTCAAGCCACAGGCTTACCGGACCCTGTTCAATCTGCTCGGCGAGCCCGAGGAGATGCAATCGTTGCGCGAGGAGCTCGAGCAGCAACGGCAACAGCTCGCCAGCGCCCAAGGCGCGGATGATCAAGCCCGGGCCGAGCTGCAGGCCGATCTCGAACGCTGCCGGCAGGAAAAAATCGAGGTGCTGGCCAAGGAGTCCTCGACCCGCAAGGAGCTGCAGGACTGCCAGGCGCGGGCCCAGGACTTGCTCGAGCAAGTCGTCCAGCTGACCCACCAAAAAAGGGCCAGCGCCAAGGATCTGTTGGATCAGAAGTTCCGCACCGAGGCCACCCCGCTCGAGCGCAACCGCTTCGAGATGGAGCTGACCGAAGCCCGCGGTAACGCCCGGCGGGCCGAGCAACGGGCCGAGCAGGCCACCGTCGAGGTCAAACAAGCCAACAAGCGGGTCAAGGAAGCCGAGGAGCGGCTGGCCCACTGCCAGAAAGAACTCGGCAAGCTGCGGCGCAAGGCCGAGCGCAACAAGAAGCTCGAGGCCGATCTGGCCTGGGCCCGCAATCAAGCCGGCGCCCACCTCGAGGCCCTCGGGGCCGCCATCGCCCACATCCGCGGTCTGGAGCAAGCGCTGGACGCCCGCGCCACCGCCGAGGCCCGCGCCGATGCGGGCCGGCGCTCCTACCGCAAGCCGGACCTGCGCCCGGCCAGCGCCGGCCAGCGGGCCGCCTTCGCCGAACGCGACGCGGGCTAGCCTGAAGTTCCCACGGGAACTTCAGGTCAGTGACCCACCGCAGCGTCTTCAACAACCGTCGTCCAGGCGGGGCTCGGGATCGAAGCAGGGCTCGCCGTTCGGGCGCCGATAGCGGTAGCTTCGCTCACCGCCCGGGCAGCCGTAGACGTAGAGCAGCAGTTCGGCATCGTCGGTGGCCTCGAGCCGCACCGCGTCCGGGGCCCGCTCCTCGGGGAAACGCGGTGCGGTGCAGGTGCCCACGCGCCCCCGGTCGCAGTTGTCGCACAGCAGGCAGGTGCCCTCGAGACCGCAGAGCTGATCGGCGGGGCAGTCGAAGTCGGTGGTGCAGGTCCCGTCCTCGGTCACCGTGCCGCACCCGGCCTGCACCAGGCCCAGCCAGCACAGCATCCAGGCCGACAGCGGCCGAATGCTCCGCAGCAGAGCGGAGAGCGTTCGCCGGGTACGGATCCGAATCGTCACCTGGTCTCCGCGCTCGACTGCTGCGCACTTAGCCCTGGTAGTAGAGATCGAACAGATCGGCCAGTCCGGGTACCGCCTGGCCGACATGACGCAGCGCGCCCGGGCGCAGCTTGCGGTAGCCGCGCACCAGGGTGGTGTGCCGCGAGCGGTCGGCCCGGCCGTCGGTCACCTGCACCAGGGCCTCGGCCACCTCATCCGGCTTGCCGCGCAGGTGGGTGCCGAAGCTGGCGCAATCCGCAGCGCCCAGGTATTCGCTGTGGAAGGGCTCCAGCGCGGCGATGAAGTCGTCGAGCAGGTTGTCGATGGCATCCGGTACCGCGCCGGGCTTGAAGGACTTCAAAATCTTGTAGCCGGCCTTGATGGCCAGGCCGGTCATGCCCTTCTTGCGCGACACCTCGGTGTCGAGCAACTTGTTGCAATCGGCGATGATCGCCGCCCGCTCCGCGGGCAGGGGCAGCTTCTCGAGCAGCGTGGCCATCTCCACCTCCGCCGCCCATGAATAGCCGAAGGGCCGGGCTTTTGCAAGCTGCCGACTGGAGGGGGCTGGACGAGTCCAGGGGCCTAGCGGGTCAGCTGAATTCGGGAAAGTGCCGCCGCAGGCAATCCGGGCAGATGCCGTGGGTATAGCGCAGTTCTTGGTCCGCCTCGGGCGGTTCTTCGACGCGCTGCCAGCCCTCGGGCTCCAGATACACCCGCCCGCAGTGGCTGCACTTGACGATTAGCTCCGTTGCCAGCTCTGTTGCGCCCGTGGGCTCGGGCGCGCTCGAGGTCGCCGGGTTCGGGTGACCCGGCTGTCGGCGGCGTTCGTCTCGGTCCATCTCCACCGTCCTGCCACACCCCACCGAAGTGCCACCGGCGTCCCGCCTCCAGTGCTGAGCATGCCAGTCAGGCCCGATAAAGTCAACGAAAATATCCACATAGCCCGTATGCCGGTCCGTCTCGAAACACCCGGGGCAGGTCGCCAGCGACCCGCACTGCAAACCGTCTCAATCCCGGCTCTGTAAGCCGAGCGGGGTCGGCTGCGACCCATGATCAGGACGCAGCGACCCGCGGACTGCGCCGCGGCAGGAGGATTCGATGAAAGCAGCGTATTACAACAAAGGCGGAAGAACGGAACTGCTGGTGGCCGCGCTGGCCGGCTTGGGCCTGCTGGCGGCCGCCGGCTGGCTGGCGGCCGATGAGCAGCGCGGTCAACAAGAAGCGTCCGAAAAGAAACCCGCGGCCGAGCCCGAGGCGGCCGAGGAGGGAGCCATGCCGGAAAAAATCACCAAGACAGACGCCGAGTGGCGCGCCGAGCTGAGCCCCGAGCAGTATCGCGTGCTGCGCCAGCAAGGCACCGAACCGGCCTTCAGCGGAGCCTACTGGAACCACCACGCCGAAGGCATCTACCGCTGCGCCGGCTGCGGGCTGGTGCTCTACAGCGCCGCTGACAAGTTCGACTCCGGCACCGGTTGGCCCTCGTTCACCCGCGCCATAGAACCCGGACACCTCCAGCGGCTGGACGATCGCAGCTACGGCATGGTGCGCACCGAGCTGCGCTGCGCCCGCTGCGGCGGTCACCTGGGCCACGTATTCGACGACGGCCCGGCGCCCACCGGCCAACGCCACTGCATCAACTCGGCGGCGCTGGAGTTCGAGCCGGACGAACGCTGAGCCGGCGCGCCAGGCCGCTCGCTAGCCGGGCCTGGGGCCACCTTTGCGGCGGGACGACTCCGGTCGCCGCGAAGGGACCGGGCGTGGCGCCAGGGCCAGCAGGGCCGATAGCAGGGCGAACAGACCGAACAAGCCGGACGATCCCGAGGCGACTCCCCGCCTACCGCCCTGGCCGCGGCAGCCGCAGCCCGAGCCGGCAACAGCCCCATCGCCGTCATCCGCGTCCGGGATGCCGGCGTCGCAGCCGTCCGCGTCCTTATCGTCGCCGGTACCGGCGCCGTCAGAACCGCCGTCCACGGTCTGGCCGCCGTCGTCTGCGTCCGCCGCGGCGTCGCCACCGTCCGGGCCGCCGTCCTGCGGTGGCTGATCGCCAGCTGCGCAATCCAGCTCGAGCCGGTAATCATTGGCTTGCACGGTCGGATCCACCCGCCGCAAACCCAGCACCAACACGTAGGTCCCGGGCCGGTCGAAGGTGTGCACCAGAGCGCCGTAGCCCGAATCCGTGGCCAGCACCTCGTCGGACAGGCTGTACCAGTACTGCCACAGGATGCCGTCGGGCGCCGGGCGGTGGATGCTGCTGATCACGGTCTGGCCGGCCCGGGCCTCGAAACGGTAGGCGTCGGCCCACAGGCGGTAGGGCTCCTCGTCGCGGTAGTGTTGCTCGTCGAAGTCGCCGCTGAAGCACCGGTCGCAGGCCAGCGGGTTGTAGTCGCCGACGGTGGGGGTGATGTCCGGCTCGGCGGCCGGCAAACAGGCGCTGCAGTCCTCGTCGGTGAGCTGATCGCAGTCGTCGTCCTGCGCATCGCAGAACTCCACCGCGTCCGGGTTGAAATCGGCGCGCAGGTCGAGACAATCCTGCCCGCCGCAGGCTTGGGCGTCGTGGCCGTCCTGATCCAGATCGCAGTACACCAGGGCCTGGGACAGGGTCTCGGCCGCGGCGCCGGATCCGTCGTCTGCGTCATGATAGCGCACCGTCAGCCGATCGCCGGCGGCGGCCTGCAGGCGCCCGTCGCCCGCGGCCGCGGGGCCGAACTCGGCAGCCAGCGCGCCGGCGAACACGCCCGCGTCCGGCCGGATCTCGAACAGGGTGAGCGTCTCCGCGTCACCGCCGGGGCTTTCCAGTGCGACCTCGACCTGCTCGCGCGCGTCCGGGTCGGCGTTGGGCCCCGCGTCGCGCAGCAGCACCGCCAGCCGGCCCGGCAGACTGACGTGCGGCGGGTGGAAGACGACCCGGCCGCGCTCGTCGGCCACCGCCGGGCCGAACAGATCGGCCATGGGCACCACCCCGCCGCTGCCGGCCAGTTCCGCGGCCAGGTCGATCTGCAGCGGCCGGTCGAAGTCGTGGCGGTAGTAGAGCCGGAAGGTGTTGGCGTTCAAATCGTGCACGTTGGTGTAGTAGGTGCCGTCGTGGCTGGCGGCCGCGGCCGCCTCGGCGGCCAGTTCCAGCGACAGCGGTGCGCCCTGGCCGAGGCGCTGTTCGACGGCGTCGTAGCGCCAGCAGGGGTGGCCGCCCAGTTCCGGATGGGATTCGTAGAAGTTGGTCGAAATCAGCACGTCGCCAGACTTGTGGCTGGTGACATCGCCCTCGAGGATGGCCGCGTTGCCGTGGCGGTCGGCGATGAAGATCTTGGCCCGCTCGATGATACCGGTCAGGTCGAATTCGGCGTATAGCTCCAGGGCCTGCTGCACCGTGGTGCAGCGCCGTAGCGGCTCGGCGAACAGGTCCCAGCCGGTGGCTCGGCGGCCGGCGGTGTTGGTGCGCGCTTCCAGGTAGGGCGCCGCGTTGCCGTCCAGGAACAGGCCCTGGTCATTGACCCCGCCCTGGGCCGAGAACGTGCGCTGGCCCTCCCAGGTGGTATAGCCCACCACGGCAAATCCGTGGTCGTCGCCCCGGGCGGGCACGTACCAGATACCGGTGTCGAAATCACCGGCCAGGTAGTCCTCGTTGTTGCCGGCCAGCACCAGCGCGCCGTCGTCGGCGGCGAAGATGGTACAGGGCCGGGCCGGCGCCGCGGCCAGCAGGCAGACGAGCCAACAGCCGATACCGAGCCTAGCGATTCCAGCCGGGGCATACACAACACCACCTTACGCCGCCCCCCGGGCACCGCACAAGCCGCAGCCACTCGCGCTGCTACGCGCCGGTGGCCCTGGCGTTGCACCTGGATCCCCGGCTCTTGCTGCCCTGATCGGCAACGGAGGTTCGAGCATGGCGCACGGGGGCGCGAACACGGGGGGACGGCCGTCGTGGCGGCTCCTGCAGCGGGCGCTGGCCGGCCTGGCGCTTTGTTGCTGACTGCCCTGCTGCTCGGGCAGCGTGAGCGGGCCGGCACCTACAGCGGGACCATCAGCCCGGAGGCCTCGGGCACCGCGGATGAAGCCCGCATCGTCGCCGTCGACTACGCCGGCCACCGGATCACCCTGGCCCGCCCCCTGAGCTGGGACGCCGGCCAGGGCGTCGGCCTGGCCTACTTCGGCCAGGGTCCCGACCAGGGCGCCTTCGAGCACGCGCCGGAGCGCTGATCGCAGAAGCCAGAATCTTCCGCCCAACTCAATAAGGCGATGGGCGATCCCGACTCGATGTTCCACTTGCGGTTCCACTTGCGGCTGCGGGACAGATGAGGGATTCTCGCTGTCCAGGGGAGGCGTTCGACCCCCATGGACGTGAGAGGTGCACGTGAGCAAATTCAAAGACGCCGCCGCAGTATTGGAATACGCCATCCGGGAAGAGCAGGAAGCCGCCGACTTCTACCAGGCCATGGCGGCCACGGCCAGCGACGAACGCATGCAGGAGGTCTTCGCGTCCTTCGCCCAGGAAGAGCTGGAGCACAAGCGCAAGCTCCAGAACATCGAGCTAAAAAAAAGCGCCGACTTCTACCACGAGCGCATCTCCGACATGGATCAGGACAGCTATGCGGTGGAACAAACCGCCGAGCCGGACATGTCCTACCCGCAAGCGCTGAAGCTGGTCATGGCCAAGGAACAGGCCGCATTCCGCCTCTACGCCCATCTGGCCGAGGCCGCACAGGATCCGGAAGTGCGCGAACTGCTGCTGGCCCTGGCGGAAGAAGAGGCCAAGCACAAGCTGAGCTTCGAGCTTGAGCTGGACGAAATCCGCTGAGCGCTTTCGCTATCGTTGACCTAGTCTGAGGTTCCCTTGGGAACTTCTAACCCACTGTTTTTCCTAGTGCGCATACACGGGAACATCGCCCTATGGGCTCTCTAGCTCATTGATATTGTTATCCCTCGCCCTTCGGGCGGGGGAACTTGGGCCTAGTGGTCCCCGTTCCGGTCGTCGGGCAGTCCCAGGGCTTCCCGCAGGGCCTCGGCATAGGCCGGCGCCGCCTTCATGGGGGGCGAGATGGTGCGCCAGATCCCGGCCTCGTCGTAGCGGGCGGCGGTCTGGGCATCATCGGCCGTAGCGATGAACTTGCACTCGGGATTGATGCGGCGGATCTCGGCGGCCAGATCCTCGTTGGTGATGCCGCGCAGGAAGGTGTCGCTGATGGTGGACAGCACCACCTTGGCGTCTTGGATGCCGTGGTGGCGCAGCGTCTCGAGGTTGGAGATGTCGCCGTAGCTGACCTCGAAGCTGTGCTCGCGAATCCTGTCGTGGTTGTCGAGGTTGTAGTCGATGACCAGGATCCGCCCGAGCAGGTCGGGCTGGGTCCGCTTGAGTTCGGCGGCGAGAGCCTCGGCGTTGAGAAAGTAGCCGAGCGCCAGCACGTCGGCGCCACGCCCGTGGCCCGTCGCCTCCTCGGGTCGGCCGCCGGGGCCTGCTGCGTCGGTGGTGGCAGGCTTCTTCCTGCGGAACAGACGCTGGATGGCCAGGGCGATGCGGTAGTTGTACTGGATCACGAAGCCCGTGATCACCACGGAGATCATGAGCCCATAGGAGATGACGCTCTGCTGCTGGGTGGTGAGCGCGCCGGAAGCGACGCCGATGGGGACCAGCAGCAGGGTGAACTCACTGATCTGGGCCAGGTTGATGGGCACCGTAAGGGACACCACCGGCCCGAGGCGGGCCGCCAACAGGGTGGGCGTGTAGAGCAGCAGCCGCGCCAGGATGGCGAACAGGGCCAGCATGGCGGCCTGACCCATGACGGACAGGGTGGGGGACGGCAGGGACATGCCCAGGGAGACGAAGAACAGCGCCATGAAGAAGTCCCGCAGAGGCGAGACCTTGGCCAACACCTCCACGTGGTGGGGCAGGGCGCCGATGGTGATGCCGGCGATGAGGGCGCCCATCTCGGCCGAGAGCCCCACCAGGGCCATGACCTCGGCGCACAGAAAACACCAGCCCAGGGCCACGAAGGCCATCAAGTCGGGGGACCTGGCGAACCACGCCATGACCCGGGACAACGCGAAACGGGCGAACAGCACCAGCGCGGCGGCCGCAGCGGCACCGCCCAGGATAATCACCACCATGCTGCTGCCGCCCACTCCGCTCTGGGTGGAGACATAGGACAGCGCCAGCACCGCCCAGATGTCCTCGGCGATAAGGGTGAGCACGGTGACCTTGCCGGCCTTGGATCCGAGATCGAGCTTCTCGCCGAGCAGCTTCACCACCACCGCCGTGCTGCCCAGGGCGCAGGCGGTGGCGAAGTAGATGTAGCTGCCGCGGTCGGTGCCCAGGCCGGGGATGGCGATTCCCATGGCCTCGGCGGCGAATTGGATCCCGAGCACGGTACCGATGGCGATGGGCGCCTGCAGCAGCACCGCCATGGCGGCTCGCGGACCAAGCCGCAGGATGCCCCGGAGGTCCATCTCCAGACCGATGATGAACAGCAGGAAGACCAGGCCCAGATGGGAGATGTGCTCCATGTCTTGCATGGAGGGGCGGAGCAACTCCCCGGCGAATGTCCCCAGCAGAATCCCCGAGACGATGTAGGCGAGCAGCGCCGGCAGGCGGAGCTTGCTGAACAGGGTCATCAGCACGCAACCGGCGACGATGGCGACGCCGATGGCCGAGACCAGGCTGAGCCCCTCCCCAACGGCCCCGCCTCCCGCGCGTGCGGCGGACGGCCCGAACAGAAAGGGCATGCCGACCAGGAGTGCCGTCTTCGATCGCATGGTTCGGAAGTGATAGCGCCTGGGGGCTCGAATGGCAAGTATTGCCGGGGCGCCTCCGAGCACGCACCGGACCGCTGAGCGCGCGAATGAAGCGATTTGACACCCCCGGCCGGCGCGGCGGACAATGGCGGCCGTTCGGACGGGAGCGGGATGCCGCAAGCGCATACACCTCAAACCTTCGGCCGCTACCTGCTGCTCAAGCGCATCGCCAAGGGCGGCATGGCCGAGATCCACCGCGCGGTGGCCTTCGGCGAGCAGGGCTTCACCAAACCGGTGGCCATCAAGCGCATGCTGCCGGCGCTGAGCCGCGAGGCCAAGTTCGTCGACATGTTCATCGACGAGGCCAAGCTGGCCGCCGGGCTGCACCACGCCAACATCATCGAACTGCACGACTTCGGCTGCATCGACAACCGGCTCTTCCACGTCATGGAGTACGTGCAAGGCCTGAACGCATCACAGATCATCAGCGGTCTGAAGCAGCTCGGCCAACCGGTGCCGGTGGCGATGGCCTGCTTCATCGTGGTCGAGGCCCTGTACGGCCTCGACCACGCCCACCGCAACCGGGATCAGCAGGGCCGGCCGCAGCACGTCATCCACCGCGACATCTCGCCGTCGAACATCCTGGTCTCGTTCGACGGTGCGGTGAAGCTGGCCGACTTCGGCATCGCCAAGGTGACCTGGTCGCGCCAGCGCACCCGCACCGGCGTGATCAAGGGCAAGTTCAAATACATGTCGCCCGAGCAGGCCCGCGGCCGCGATCTGGATCAGCGCAGCGATCTGTTCAGCCTCGGGGTGTGCCTGTACAAGATGCTCACCCTGCGCGACGCCTACGAGGCCAAGACCGAGCAGACGCAGCTGCTGCAGGCGCGCCAGGCCGAGTTCGCCCCACCGCGCGCCATCAACCCGGCCATCGCCGAGCCGCTCGAGGCCATCGTGCTGCGGGCCATGCACCGCGACCGCGAGCAGCGCTACCCGACCGCAGCGGCGTTCCGCGACGCGCTGGAGGGGTGGGTGTTCGACTCCGGCATCAAGCTGTTCCCCTCGGACCTGGCCCGCTTTCTGGCCGACGCCTTCGGCGATCGCATCCGGGTGGCCCAGGCCGAGCTGGCGGCCGAGGCCCGCCGCATCGAGCGCGCCCAGCCGCGACCGCAGAGCGTCGACCGCATGCGCGCGGTCGACTTCGATGACGTCAGCACCCTGGTGCTCGACCCGCGGGCCGCGCAGCCCGATCGGCCCGATCACCCCGACCGGCCCGCGCCGCGCTGCGACACCGCGGCCGCCACCGTGCCCAGCCTGGTGCGCCCGCCGCCCTACGGGCTGCCGGCGGCGGCGATCGATCCAGACGCGGTCGACGCCGGCCGCGCCGCTGCGGCCGCCGGGCAGCCGGAGCCAGCCGCCGCCGACTGGAACGACGAGACGGCGCTGACCGCGCCCGCGCCCCGGCCGGCGCGGGCCGACGCCGCCGAGGCCGAACCGGACGAACGCACCGCGGCCGCCGCCGACCGCGGGCCGCCTCGCCGGCCGCTGCCAACGGCCGAGGCGGAGCAGGACGACGGGGAATCGCCGAACGGAGACGACCGATGAGCTTGCCCAACATCACCCGCATCGACCACGAGCGCTGCATCGGCTGCGGCAGCTGCATGCAAGTCTGCCCGGAGCGCAGCCTGGGCCTGGTCGAGGGCACCGCCCGCGTGATCCTCGACGCCTCGCTGCAGTGCGGCCACTGCGCCGCGGTCTGCCCCGAGGCCGCCATCGATGTGCCGGGGCTGGAGGCGCCCGCCTACCGCAGCCCGGAGCTGAGCGGCGGCCGGGCCGAGCGGGTGGCCGCGGCCGATCTGGCCGCGCTGATGGCCATGCGCCGATCCTGCCGCTGCTACCGCGATGAGGCGGTGGAGCGGCGCCTGCTCGAAGACCTGGTGCGCATCGGCGCCACCGCGCCCAGCGGCACCAACAGCCAGGCCTGGTCCTTCAGCCTGCTACCCGATCGGGCGGCGGTGCTGCGGCTCGGCGAGGCGGTGGCTGACTTCTTCCGCCTGCTCGAGCGGCTGGCCGGCAGCCGGGCGGTGCGGCTGGCCTCGCGGCTGGCGCCCGGCGATCCGCTGGGCAGCTACTGGCGCGAGTACCACCAGGCCGTGGCCGAGGCCCTGCAAGGCTGGGATGCGCGCGGCGACGACCGGCTGTTCCACGGTGCGCCGGCGGTGATCCTGATCGCCAGCCGGCCGGGCGCCACCTGCCCGACCGAGGACGCCCTGCTGGCCGCGGCTCAGATCCTGCTGGCGGCCGAGAGCCTGGGGCTGGGCACCTGCCTGGTGGGCTTCGCGGTCGAGGCCTTGCGGCGCGATCCGCGCATCCGCCGGCGGCTGGGGCTGCCGGCCGGCGAGAAGGTGCGTGCGGCCATCACCGTGGGTGTTCCCGACGTGGACTACCAGCGGCCGGCCGGCCGCTGGCCACCGCCACTGCGCATACGATGACGGCCAAGCGGTGGCGCCATTTTCCGTCCTGAGAAGGCGGCAGGTCGAAATCAGCCGCCCCAGGGCATGCCGGCGTACTGCTCGAAGACCTCATCGTGCAGCTGCTCGAACAGCTCGGCGTGGGAGCGCTCCCAGTCGGCCAGCCGCTGCAGGGCGGCGCTGGCCTCGCCCTCGGTGCGTTCTGCCATGCGCTGGTAGAACTCGACGAAGTCGCGCTCGATCAGATAGGCGGTGCGCAGCACGGCCACGTCCGGGATCATCGACTCGACCACCGTCTGCTCCAGCAGCTCGCGGCCGGCCCGCTCGGCGAACAGCCCCTCGCCGTCCAGCGCCGCCGGCGGCTCGGCCGCCGGCGCCTCGCCGTCGAGCGCGCGCAGCAGGCCCTGGATGTAGGCGATGTGCTGCTCCTCCTCGGCGGCCAGGGCCCGAAAGGCACCCGCCGCCGCCGCGTGCGGCATGCGCTCGGCGTGGCGGCGGAAGAAATCGCGCCCCTCGCGCTCGCGCGCCAGGGCGTACTCGTAGATCTTGTGCAGGTCCATGTTCGGCCTCCCGTGCCGTGGTTCGACCGGCCCCGTGGCAACCCGGCCGTCAGGGACTAGCTTGGCACCGGCGGCGGCGGCGCGCAAGCTCAGTGCCCGGCCGCCGCTCAGGGCTTGCAGCAGGGTTCACAGCGTCCCGGGGCGGTGCACCGGCGGTGGTTGATGACGTAGATGCAGCGCTGGCGCGGGCCGCTGCAGTCGGCGTCGCTGGTGCATTGGTCCGGCCGGCGGGGCGGCTCGCGGCCCACGTGGCTCAGGCTACACATGGTGTTGACCCCGTCGCCCGAGCGCATGCAGTCCTCGTGCGTCCAGCACTCTCCGGGCCTGAGGCCGGTCTCGGGATCGGGGGCCTGCGCATCGGCGGACGCATCGCTCTGGCGGGCGTCGTCCACGGGCCTGGCTCCGTGCTGATTCGAGGCGCACGCGGCAGCGGCCAACGACGCGAAGCCCGCGACGGCGATCAACGACAAGCGCCTCAGCGTTCCATTCATCATCCACCTCACTTCCGGGCTCGGGCCCGGAGAGTCGCAAAACGAAGTCTCCCCTTGGACCGCACGGCAACGCTACTTGTTCAATTTTCCCCCTGGCACCAACGAAAATACCCCTGACCAACGCCTTGAAATGCAACGTCGATTTCCCTGGCCACATCAGCACACTACACCTCCCCCCTGCGCGGGGGAGGTACCTGTTGGGTGACTGTTGGCCGGGCGCTCAGCTCAATCAGAAACCTCTACAGCGCGGATCGCTCGGGCGACGTAGCCTGAGCACAGGAGCCGAGGCCATTGGGGCTGTCACGGGAGTTAAAGTTCGACTAGACTGGGGCCGTTCGGGCGGATTTCATGGGGAGGCATGATGGCTGCAAGCAAGGACGAAACAAAGCAGGCCAAGCTGCGCGAGCTGGTCGCGGAGCAGAAGAAGCGCCAGGCCGAGCGGGAGCGCGGTTACCGGGAGCGGGCGCTGCAGCTGTTTCCCCATGTGTGCGCCCACTGCGGCCGGGAGTTCGCGGGCCGCAACCTGCGCGACCTGACCGTGCACCACAAGGATCACAACCACGACAACAACCCGCCCGACGGCAGCAACTGGGAACTGCTGTGCATCTACTGCCACGACAACCAGCACCAGCGCGACCTGGTGGCCGACATGGACCTGGAGCTGACCCCGGGCGAGCGCGACGAGGACCCGGCCACCCACAAGCCCTTCGCCAAGCTGGCCGATCTGCTCAAGAAGAAGTAATCATGCCGATTCTCGCCGCTCTGGCCGTCTGATCTGGTCATGGATTGGGTCTACTTGTAGCTGACCGCCACATCGATCCGAAAACCACCCCCTAAACAAGTCACACACGGAAAG
>CAYVQE010000008.1:82686-94262 GCA_964454005.1 uncultured Myxococcales bacterium | reverse complement strand
GGCTGGGGCTCGCTGTGGATGGTCGACCTGAAGCGCTACTTCCCGGACGAGGAGTGAGCCCGGCCCCGCGGTGGGCAACCGGCGCCTCGTTCCGCAAGCCGTTCGGTGAGGGGGTCGGTCAGTCCTATCTCCATCTGGATGGCTCGTCCCGGACCGGCCCCGCCCGCAGGGCGGGGCTGGCTGCTCAGTCGGCGGGCTCGATTTCCATCTGTATGGCGCCCTTGGGGCAGAAGTGGGCGCAGAGGCCGCAGCCCTTGCAGTGGTCGAGGTCGATCAGGATGTGGCCGCTGTCGGGGTCGCGGGTGATGCACAGGTCGGGGCAGATGAGCTGGCAGACCTCGCACCAGGTGCAGCTCAGCGCGGCCAGGCAGCGGCCGGCGGCGCGGCGGGTGGTCTCGGGGCTCCAGGACCCAGCGACCGGCTCCCAGTCGCCGCGGCGCTCGGCGGCCGGGCGTTCGCCCGGCCCGGCGGGCCGCTCGGGCTGCGGCGGGCGGCAGAAGGGATCCCGGCTCACCGCGGCTCCTCCTCGGTCTGTTCGGCCTGCTCGGCCTGTTCGGCCTGCTCGGCGTCGAGCAGCAGGGTGACCGGATGGCGGCCCCCGGCGGCGTCGACCAATCGCTGGTCCACCTCGCAGCGGCTGCAGTCGTAGTCGTTCTCGCAGACCGTGCCCGGCAGCAGCCCCAGCAGGGCGTAGCGGCAGGGCCGGCTGTGGCCCCAGCGGCTGCGCAGCCGGGCCACCGCCTCGGACTCCATCTCGATCGCCCCGGTGGGACACACCCAGGCGCAGGCCCCGCAGCCGATGCAGCTTTCGGGAAAGTCGCCGAAGGGCCGGGCCGCCAGCCGCTTGTTGCGGCCGCGGCCGGCCACGGCCAGGGCCTCGGCCCGGGCGCCCCGGCGGCAGATGCGGGCGCACAGCCCGCACAAAATGCAGTCGGGCGGATCGGCTCGACGGGCGAAGCGGCTGTGCTCCACCCCGTAGCGCGCCGCCAGCCGCCGCAGCCGATCGGAGCGCGGCGCCAGGCCCAGCAGCAGCTCGAGCACCATGCGCCGGTGGCGCTGCACCCGTTCGCTGTCCAGCTCGACCTCCAGCCCCTCGAGCAGCGGGTAGTTGCAGGACGTGGTCAACTTGCGCCGGCCGCCGCGGATCACCTCGACCAGGCACAGCCGGCAGGCCCCGGCGGGCGGCAAGCCAGGCAGGTGGCACAACGAGGGCACCTCGAAGCCGTTGCGCCGCAGGGCGTCGAGCAGGCTCTCGCCACGCCGGCCGCTGCAGCTGCACCCGTCGACCTGGAACGGAACCGGGGACCGGGCCGGGCTCACGCACCACCTCCCCGGCAATCGCGGTCGACGGCGGCCGCCGCCCGCGCGGCCATGGCCATCACCTCGACCGCGTTGCGCGCCCCGGCAGCCACCTCGCCCACGGCGTAGACGCCCGGCATGCGGGTGCGGTAGCTGCGCCCGTCCACCGCCAGCAGCCCCAGCGGGCCGGTCAGCCCGCCACCGGCCCCCGCCAGCCAGCCCAGCTCCGGCCGCCGGTCGGCCGCGGCCACGAAAGTGGCCGCCGGCAGCTGCTGCTCGGGCCGGTCGCCGGCCGGCGCCAGCGGCCAGCGCCGGCCCACCGCGTCGGGCGGGCCGTAGACCAGCGGCGCGATTTGCACCGCCTCCAGCCGCTGGCCGCCGGCTGCGGCCACCGGCCAACAGTCGGTCAACAGCTCCACCCCCTCGGCCTCGGCGCGCCCGAGCGCCTCGGCATCGACCGCCGCCTCGGCCCGGCCGCGGCGCATCACCAGGTGCACCGGCGCCGCCCCGGCCCGCAAGGCCATGCGGGCGACCGCGACCGCCATGGCCCCCGAGCCGGCCACCACCGCCGGCCCGCTCAAACGCTCGCCCGCAGCGCCGTCGGCCCAACGGCGGGCGAAGGTGAGCCCGTCGCTGCAGCCGGCCAGCGTCTCGCCCGGAATGCCCAGCGCGGTGGCGCGACCGGCCCCGGTGGCCAGCACCACCGCCCGGGCGCCGCCGTCGAGCAGATCGCGCAGCGCCGCAGCGCTGTCGACGCGCCGGCCGCAGGCGATCTCGACCCCGCTGGCGACGATGGCCTCGATGTCGGCCCGCAGCGCCGCGCGCGGCAGCTCGAAGGCCGGCACCGCCCAGCGCAGCAGCCCGCCCGGCTCGGCGGCCGCCTCCAGCAGCCGCACCCGCCAGCCGATGCGCCGCAACGCCGCGGCGCAGGCCAGCCCGGCCGGCCCGCCGCCGACCACCACCAGCTCGCCGTCGCGCCGGCCCCGCGGTGCGGCCACCGGCCGCCGCTCGGCCTGCTGCAGCGCGGCCCGCTTCAGCCCGCGGATGTCGACCGCAAAGTCCAGCCGCGCCCGCACGCAGGCCTGCATGCAGGCCCGCCGACACAGCCAGCCGCAGACCGCCGGCAGCGGGTTGGAGCGCTGGATCACGGCCAGCGCCCGGTCGAAATCCCCGGCCGCCAGCGCGGCGATGTAACCGGGCACGTCCTGGCCCAGCGGACAGGCCGCCTGGCAGGGCGGCACCGGCGGCCGCTGCTCGCCGGCCGGAAAGGCCACCTCGCGCGAGACCCGGCCGCGCAGCGACTCGGGCTCGGCGGCCAGCTCGTCGAAGACGCTGGCCGGGCAGCGCCGGGTGCAAGCGCCGCAAGGCAGGCAGACCTCGGCCCGCCATAGCGGCCGGTGGGTGCGGGCTAGCGCCATGGCTGCCCCCCGGCGGCCAGGGCGCGGCCCCGCGCGAGCCCTTCGGCCAGCGCCTGGCGGTTCAGCGCCTGGAAGCGCGGCCGCACCAGCTCGGCGATGGCCGTCTCCACCGCGGCGGCTTCCAGCAGCCCGGTGTAGCCCAGCAGCGCGCCCAGCATGACGAAGTTGGCCGCCACCTTGTTGCCCACCTCGCTCAGCGCGGTGCCGGTGGCGTCCAGCCGCAGCAACCGCACCCCCGCCGGCGGTTCCTGCTGGCGGACGAAGAAGCTGTCGGCCAGCACCGCGCCGCCGGCGGCCACCGCCGGGGCGTAGAGTTCGTATGCCTCCTGGGCCAACACCAGCAGCAGGTCGGGATGGTGGACGTGGGGGAAGTCGATCTCGGCCGCCGACAGGATCACGTCGGCCCGGGTGGCGCCGCCGCGGGCCCGCGAGCCGTAGGACTGCGAGGCGGCCACCCGCAGGCCGGCCTCGGCGCCGGCCTGGGCCAGCACCGCACCCAGGGTGACCAGGCCCTGACCGCCCAGCCCGCCGAAGCGCACCGCCACCGGCCAGCGCGCGTCCGCCTGTGCGCGCTCGCTCTCAGTCATCGTCGCTCCATTCGCCGATCACGAAATGCCGCGCCCGTTGGTCGCGATCCAGGCCGCGGGCCTGCTCGCGCTCGACGCACAGCCCGGCCAAATGGTCGTAGAGCTGGGCCAGGTCGTCGAAGCGGTTGCGCCGGCCGAACTGCGTCGGACAGGGCGAGACGGCCTCGACGAAGGCGAAGCCGGGCGTGTTGATGGCGCGTTTGATCGAATCGGTCAGCGGCCGCGGCCGCGTCACCGGCCAGCGGGCGGCGTAGCGTGCACCGGCCGCGCGCACCAGGGCGCACAGGTCGAAGGGCCGGGCGGTGGTGCCGCGCGGATCGGTGGCGGTCAGACAGCCCAGCGGCGTGGTCGAGGCGGTCTGGCCGCCGGTCATGCCGTAGATTTGGTTGTTGGCGCAGATCACGGTCAGGTCCACGTCGCGCCGGGCGGCGTGGATCAGGTGGTTGCCGCCGATGGACGACAGGTCGCCGTCGCCCGAGACCACCAGTGTGGTCAGCTCGGGCTTGACCAGCTTGGCCCCGGTGGCGTAGGCCACCGCCCGGCCGTGCAGGGTGTGTAGGGTGTCGGCTTCGATGTTGGGGCTGGGGATCCAGGCCGCGCAACCGATGCCCGAGATGAACAGCAGCCGCCGCCGATCGAGGCCCAGCTCGTCGCAGGCGCGCAGCACCGCGCCGAGCAGGATGCCGTGGCCGCAACCGGGGCAGAAGGTGGTGTGCTCGACGCGCAGCCAGTGGTCCAGCGCCCGGGTCACGGCATCACCTCCCGCACCCGGTCGGCGATGCGCTCGGGCGCGATCACCTCGCCGTCGGTCTGCCACAGCCCGAGCGCCTCGCAATCGGTGCTCTGGCGCACCAGCCCCAGCACCTGGCCGCGGTTCATCTCGGGCACCAGCAGCCGGTCGACCCGCGCCCCCAACTCGGCCAGGGCAGCCTCGGGAAAGGGCCACAGGGTCTTGAGCCGGAGCAGGCCCACCGCCAGGCCCTCGGCGCGCAACTGCGCGACGGCCGCCTTGGCGGCGCGGGCGGTGAAGCCGTAGGCCACCACCGCCAGCCGGGCGTCGTCCAGCGCATGGCGTTCGAGATCGATGATCTCGGCGGCGTGATCCTCGACCTTGCGGTTGATGCGCTCGACCAGCGTCGCGTGGGCCTGCGGGGTGTCGACCCGGCGGTAGCCCCAGGCGTCGTGGGTCGAGCCGGTGATCAGCAGATTGGCCCCGTCGCCGAAGGCCGGCATGGGCGGCACCCCGTCCGGGCGGTCGCAGCCGAAGGGCGGCTGGTCGATATCGCGCCGGCGCGCGGTCACCTGGAAATCGCGGTGCAGCGTCACGCTCTCGCGCAGATGACCCACCCCCTCGTCGGCCAGCACGAAGGTGGGCACGCGAAAACGCTCGGCCAGGTCGAAGGCGCGGATGGTCAGGTCGTACATCTCCTGCACCGACCAGGGCGACAGGGCGATGGGGCTGGTGTCGCCGTGCGGGCCATAGCGCACTTGCAGCACGTCGCCCGCACCGATGCGGGTGGCCTGGCCGGTGGCCGGGCCGGCGCGCTGCACGTCGACCAGCACCAGCGGGGTCTCGGTCATGGCCGCGTAGCCCAGCGCCTCGATCATCAGGCTCAGGCCCGGGCCGCTGGTGGCGGTCATGGCCCGGGCGCCCGACCAGGCGGCGCCGATGACGGCCGAGATGGAGGCGATCTCGTCCTCCATCTGCACGAAGACCCCACCGGCGGCCGGCAGCCGGTCGGCCAGCAGCTCCATGATCTCGCTCGACGGGGTGATCGGGTAGCCGGCGTAGAAGCCGCAGCCGGCGGCCAGCGCACCCTCGGCGGCTGCCTGATTGCCCATCAGAATCCGCGGTTTGGGCCTGTCGACCACCATCGCCTCCCACCGTCCGGAGGGGCAACTTACCCGCCCGCGAAGCAAAAGGCAACGCCGAATCGGAACCCCGACGGCACAGCGCCCGAATCGTCGGCGCTCCGGGCGGTCGGCGTTCGCTCCCAGACCGCTGCCGGTCGCCCAAGCTGCCAATATCGGGTTCGAATCGCCCTGCCCTGCGGATTGACGCCCGTGCCGAAGACTGGCATTTTCGGAGTCGAAACGCGGACGAGCAAACCCCCCGAGGCGGATAGGCGGTCGGATGGCGGGTGGCATGAAGATCGAGATCACGAATTGCACCGGCACCCGCAACCGCGGCTGCGAGGCCCTGGTGCAATGCCTGGTGGCTGGGTTGCGCGCCCGTCTGGGCCCGCCCGAACCAAACATCGGGCTGCACACCAATGACCCGCTCTACGATGCCCATTCCATCCACGAACTGGATCGGATCTACTTCTCCTACCCGACCAACACCCCCAACCACTTCTCCAGCTTCAGCCTCAACAGGGCGATCTACCAACTGGCCCGCTGCGGCGAGCACGTTCTGCCCGCGCGCCTGCGCGGGATCTCGACCCGCACCCTCTCGGCTAGCTTCGCCGCCGATTGCATCCTGCCGACCGGCGGCGATCTGTTCACCTCCGATTACGGTCATCTCCGCAAGCAGTTCGCCTACTGCCACGACCGGACCAAGGTGGTCTTACTCGGCCACACCATCGGCCCGTTCTCCTCCGCGGACGAGAAGTACTTTGTTCGCGGGGCCCGGCGGTTCGCCGGCATTTCGGTGCGGGAGCGGGAATCCTACGATTACCTCCGCTCGCTGAAGCTCGATATTCCGATTCGGCTGTGCGCCGACCTGGCCTTCCTGCTCGAGCCGGCCGACGGCGATGCGTGCCGAACCCTGTTCGACAGCATCTTGCACGCGGCCGACAGGCCGGTCGTCGGCATCTCGGTCTCCCAGGGGATCATCCGCTACGCCTCGCTTCGCGAAACGGAGTACTACGGGATCTTCGCCGCCTTCGTCGATCGACTGCACCGGCGCGGCAAGCAGGTCCTGTTGATCCCCCACGTCCAGGAGAGAAACCCCAACAACGACGACTGGTTCGCCTGCCACGAGGTCTGGCGGCGCGTGGCCGACAAACGGTACTGCACGATCGCGGCCGGCCAGTTCAGGGCGGCCGAGTACAAGGGGCTGATCGGGCTGTGCGAGTGTCTCGTGGGCACGCGGACACATCCCACCATCGCCTCGATCGCGCAACGGGTGCCGACCGTCGGCATCGCCTACAGCCGCAAGGCCGGCAGTATATTCAAAGACGTCTTCGGTGACCGGGTGGCCCGTCAACTGGTGGTCGACGCCACCGACCTGAGCGCCGACGCCTTGCTGGAGGCCTACGCGTTCGCCCTGAGCCACCACGCCGAGTCCGGGCGCGTGGCCGCGCTGCGGCGCAGAGCCGAAGACAACTTCTCGTTTTTCGAGGAAGTGATGGCGCATGAAGCCTAAGGCCAAACGGCGCTGCGGAATCCTGGTCATCGTCGGCAAGACCGAGGAGCGACTGTCCAGCACTGCTGTGGAGCGGCGGCTCGACAGCGCCGGCTTCAGCGGCACTCCGGATTCGACCCGCCGCTTCGGAGAACGGACGCGTCTGTTCATCTCCGATTCGGGCAGCCGCATCGTGGAGGCGTGCGATACGCCGGGCGGCTTCCACGTCCACTGCGGGTATGTCCACCGAGGTCCACTCCGCGTCGCCGAGCGTATCGAGGCCATCTGGAACGGCCGGCCTGGAATGTATGCGGCCGTCCGGTTCGCCGCCGATACGGGCGCGGTGGAGCTGATCTCCGACCCGGCCAACTTCAAAAACCTGTTCGTCCACCAGGGCCGGGATGTCGTCGCCGCCTCGGACTCGCTCGGGATGATCTGGGCCGCGTTCGGGGCCGAGCTGGACCAGAACGAGCGGGACCGGGCCTTTTTCCTCACCTACGGTTACTATCCCGACAACCGCACGGTCTACGAATCGGTGACCGCCATCCGGCCCGGTCGATTGACCCGGATCGCCCGGGAAGGCGTCGTTCGCGAAGAGCAGCGGGCCGTCGGTGCGGTCGGCGCCGACCGGAAACCGGTGGCCGGGCTCAGCGGCGAAGGCGCGGTCATCGCCGCCTTGTACGAAGAGATCACGGGTGCGTTGAAGGAATATTCAGCCGGACTGGACGACGTCGGTGTCCTGGTGGGTGGTTTCGACTCCGCCCTGGTGGCCGCCATGTTGAAGCGGCTGGGGCTCTCGGTCACCGGCTACACCTTTCGCTATCCCGATGATCGCTACAACCAGACCTGCATCCCCGAGTTCGTCGACGGCACCGGCATCGGTCACGAGTGGGTGGACATCACCCCCCGGTTGCTCGAAGCCGGTCTGCGGGACTACCACAAGCTGGCCGACCGGCCGACCAACTGGGCCGCGTACATCATCCAGACCACCGCCCTGGCCGAACGGGCCGCCCGCGACGGCCGGCAGGCCATCTTCACCGGCGACGGTTGCGATGGGCTGTTCTACGGTTACCCGCCGGTGTTCAGAAATGCGCGCATCTACAGCAAGCGGCTCGTCATCCCGGCTCCCCTGCGCCGCTTCATCACCGGTCAGCTCAACCTGGGCATCTTCGAACGGAATCTCGGCCATCCTTGGCGCCTGTTCATGCGCCTGGTGCGCAACTTCGCCGATCCGACGATCCGCCGGCTGCTGTTCTACTTCAAGGTGATGGACGCTGCGACCATCGCGCGCCTGTTCCGCCTCGACGCGGATACCGTCGCCGACCGCATCCGGTCGGGAGAAGAAGCCACGCTGCGCGAGCTGGACGCCGCCGTCTCACCGTTGAAGGCGGCCTACTTGATCAAGAGCCTGTATGGCCCCAACCGGATCAAGATCACCGCATCCATGCGCGTCAGCGGACTGGCCGTCTGCAGCCCCTTCCTTCACCCGGCGGTCAAAACGCTGGTCGAACAGCTGCCCGAGAGCATGCTTCGGCCCGGTGGCGTCGACTCGCCGTTCGGAGCCGTGGGCAAACACGTGTTGATCGAAATGGCCGATTCGAAAAGGCTGCTGCCGGCATCGGTCATCCACCAGAAAAAGATCTCCGCCGTGACCGGGCCCAGCGACTGGTGGACGGAAGATCACTTCGCTACGACGATGGCGGAGCTGGTGGAAAATGTCGGCCTCGATCGAAACGATCCCCTGGTGGCATCCCTGATTCGGGCTCCGCTTGTCGAGCGCATCTACCGCAAGATCGTCTCCGGCGACGACTTGACCAAGCACGCTCTGAACCTGCTCGCCAGCTATGGGGCGTTTTTCGCCGAATCATGAACCGCAAGACCATCATCTGGCTGGTCCGGTTCATCCTGTCCGTGGTGTTGCTGCTCATCGTCTACTCGCGCATCGATGCCGATCAGCTGCTGGCCAGCCTGGGCGGGCTGGCCGTGCTGGCCGTGCTGGCCTATTCATTCAGCTGGCTCGGCGCCATGTTCCTGCCCGCCATCGCCGTCTGGCTACTGGCCAGCAGCGAGAGGCGGATTCCCCTCGGCCGCTTCGTGGCCATCAACCACGTCAACCGCTTGATTGGGCTGGCGACCCCGTTCATCGTCGCGGCCGGTGCCCGGTTCTACCAGTATGTCGACGTGGGCTTGTCGAAACGGCACAGCCTGGCCTTGCTGTTCATCAACAAGCTCATCAATGTCGGCATCTCGTTGTTCTTGATCGCAGCGCTGGGTCTGTTGTTGCGACGACGCGCAGCCGACGGTTTCATCGAAACCTCCATCTACCTGTCGGCGGCCTTGCTGGCCGCGATGGTCCTCGGAATCGCCACCGCCCATCGCCTCGCGCGTCATTTCAGAAGCAAACCGGGGAGCCTCGGTCAAAAAGCAGCCCGGGTCTTCGACGCCGTCCGCGGCCTGTCGCCGTACCGCTGGGCCCTGGTCGGCGCCGTCGCCCTGCTGGCCAACCTGGCCCTCGCTTTCTGCCAGTGGCTGTTGCTCTACGATGCCGGGCAGCCGATTGGATTCCACGAGATGTTGTGGGCCCGTTCGGTGCTGGCGATCGTCCTGATGGTGCCCGTCAGTGTGGCGGGCCTGGGCTTCCGCGACCTGACCCTGGTGGCGGCGCTCGGCCTGTTCGGCGTCGCCGCTCACCAGGCCGCGCTGTTGGCGGTGATTCTTCTCGGATTCCAGGTGGTCCACGGGCTGCTGGGCTTCGTGCTCGATCAGATCAACCTGTTCCGGACGCGGCGCCGCGATTGAGCCCGCGGCTCATCAACCGGGCGGCAGGCAGGCCCGCATCAGGGCGCTGTCGGGCGAGTAGGTCCACTGGCAGGTGTAGCCGGGAAAGTCGCATTCGATGTCGGTGAGGCAGAACTGGCGGCAGACGGTCTCCGGGTAGAGCAGGGGGCCGACGCAGACGAAGCCGTTGGCGCAGTCGGCGTCGCTGGCACAGACGTCGCCGTCCCAGCCGTCCTCGCCCTCGGCGGCGACCAATCGGCTGGTGCTGTCGGTGTTGCCGTCCGGATCGATCACCTGGAGCGAAATGGTGTAGTAGCCCGGCGCCTGGTAGCGGTGGGTGGCGGTCTTGCCGGTGCTCCAGTCGGTATCCCAGACGCCGTCGCTCTCCCAGTCCCAGCGGACCCCGAGCGAGTCCGTGGAATGGTTGGGGTCACTGGTGGCCGAGGCGTCCACCGCAAAGGTGGTGTCATAGCTGGCCGCCTCGGGGTCGACGCTGAAGGCGGCCTCGGGCGCGCCGATCAGACAGCAGCGGAAGCCCACGTTGGAGCTGGCCTGGTCCGGCGGCCGCGAGGCCCGGTTGGCGGTGCGGATGTGCTCGGCCAGCCCGTCGTAGGCCCCGCCGCGCACCACTCGGTACTCGCCGTAGCCCGGTCCGGTCGGGTCCTGGTCGCTGCTCCACTCGTAGTAGTCGGCGGCGTAGCGGTCGGCCACCCACTCCCAGACGTTGCCGGCCAGATCGAGCACGCCCTCGGGCGAGGCACCGCTGGGCCGAGCCCCGACCAGGTCGGTGCCTCCGGCGCAGCCGGAGTAGTTGGCCCGGGCACAGTCGGCCGCCTCGGCGCCCCAGGGGAAGTCGCGCTCGTCCGGGGCCGCGCCGCGGGCGGCCCGCTCCCAGCGGGCCTCGGTCGGCAGTTCCATGCCCTTCCAGGCGCAGTAGTCGGCGGCCTGGCTCCAGGCGACGAAGGTGACCGGATGCCGGGCCTTGTCGGGATCGTTGTAGGCGCTCATCTCGAAGGGCTCGGTGCAACCGCCGGCCTGTACGCAGGCGCGGTACTGCTCGTTGCTCACCTCGGTGCGGTCGATGTAGAAGGTCGGCAGGCCGATGGTGCGCTCGGGTCGCTCGTCGGCGTCGCCTTCGCCCGCATCCGAGCCGCGCACGAACACGCCGGCCGAGATGCGCACGGTCTGCTCGCCTTCGGCCACGCAGCGGTTGGCCTGGCAGGCGAAACCGGGTGGGCAATCGGCATCGCCCAGGCAATCGACGCAATTGCCGTGCGCACCCATATTCGGATCGCAGACCTGAGCCGGCGGGCAATCGCCGTCGTCGTCGCAGCCGGGCAGGCACTGGAAGTCGACGCAGACCTGGCCGACGGGGCAGTGGCCGTCGCCGGTGCAGGCCACACAGGTGCCGCTGGCCTGGTCGCAGGCCGGGGTGGGCGCAGCACAGTCGCCGTCGCCGGCGCAGTGGAACTCGCACAGCCCGTCGCGACAGACATAGGCCGCGTCGCAGTCGTCGTCGCCCAGACACTCGACGCAGCTGCCGTGGGCGCCGGCTTCGGGATCGCAGATGCGTCCGTTCGGACAGTCGCGATCGGTCTGGCAGCCGACCACGCACTGGGCCGCGACGCAGATCTGGCCCAGCGAGCAGTGATCGTTGTTCAGGCAATCCACACAGCTGGCGCTGGCCTGGTCGCAGAAGCCGTCCGGGCAGTCGTCGTCGACCCGGCAGCCGGGCACGCAGGCCTGGGCCTGGCAGATCAGACCGGCCTCGCGGTCGCAATGCGCATCCTCGATACACTCCACGCACTGATGGCTTTCGACGTCGCAGTAGGCGGGTGCGCAGTGATCGTGGCTGGTGCAGTACGGCACGCAGGTATGATCCTCGCATATCCAGCCGGGATCGCAGTCGCCGTCGCCCTCGCAGTCGACGCAGCGGCCGTGGGAGCCGAGCGCCTCGACGCACTGCTGCTCTGGAGGGCAGTCGCGCTGGCTGCGGCAGCCGGTGACGCAGTCGCCGTCGACGCAGATCTGGCCGATCTCGCACTGGTCGTCGTTTGCGCACATCGGCTCGGCGGCGCACACCCCGCCGGAGCAGATCTGGCCCTCGCCGCAGTCGGCCGCGTCCAGGCATTCGACGCATTCGCCGCT
>CAYVQE010000008.1:46568-82586 GCA_964454005.1 uncultured Myxococcales bacterium | reverse complement strand
GGCCACCGCGCAGCGCGGCGTGGGCGCGGCGCAGTCGCCGTCGTCGACACAGCCCGCCGCCGCGCAGGCCCCGTCCACGCATTCCTCGCCCGCGCCGCAGTCGGCCGCGTCCAGGCATTCGACGCATTCGCCGCTGGCCACCGCGCAGCGCGGCGTGGGCGCGGCGCAGTCGCCGTCGTCGACACAGCCCTGTTCGACCGCGCAACCGTGGTCGACGCAGCGCTCGCCCGCGGCGCAGTCGCTGTCGGCCTTGCACTCCACCGCCACGCAGGCGCCGGAGTCGCAGATCTCGAGCGCACCGCAGTCGGCGTCGCCGCTGCAGGCGTCCGGATCGCGCGAATCCGGCGCGCAGCCGATGGCGATCCAGCCGGCTGCGATCCAGGCCAGCGATCCGCTGATCAGCATCACTCTCGTCATCTCGCTCCTCCCCCTGGCGCCTGGCCAGGCACCCGGCCGCAGCGCGACGGGCGGTTCCGCCCGATCGGACGGAAGGACTCGGCGCATTCCACGCTCCACCGGGCTGATCCCTACCATCGACCGTGGCGTTGAGCCAATGGGTCGGATCCGCTATAAATCCGGTGAGCACGACGCCGGTGAACAAAGCCGCCGTCTGTTCCGTCCACTGGGACAACCCATGATCTCCCTCGGAGAGGATTCAAATGAAAACAGGCACATGGACCGCGATTCTGGGCCTCGGGCTGGGCCTGGTGCTGACCGCCTGCGGCGGTGGCGCCGACCCTTCCGCCTGCGAACCCGATAGCTGCAGCGGACACGGCAGCTGCGTCGAGACCGAGGACGGCTTCCGCTGCGAATGCGAAACGGGCTATGCCGGCCAGCGCTGCGACAGCTGCGCCGCTGGCTGGGCCGACGGGGACGGCGACGGTGTCTGCGAGCCGGAGGCCAGCTGTACGCTCGAGACCTGCTCGGGCCACGGCAGCTGCGACGACTCGAGCGGGGTGCCGGTGTGCACCTGCGATGCCGGCTACGCCGGCGAGCGCTGCGCCGAATGCGCCCCCGGCTACCACGAAGATGGGCAAGGCGGCTGCGCGGCCGACACGACCTGCGGCCCCGACACCTGCAGCGGCCACGGCGACTGCGACGATTCCAGCGGGGTGCCGGTGTGCAGCTGCGACGCCGGTTACGCCGGCGCCCACTGCGAGGGCTGTGCCGCCGGTCACCAGGACAACGACGGCGACGGCTCCTGCCTGCCCGATTGCGCCAGCGCCGGACTGGACTGCGGCGACCACGGCCAGTGCTCCGACACCGACGGCGAAGCGGTCTGCATCTGCGGCGAGGGCCACACCGGCCCGGACTGCGCCGACTGCGCCGCCGGCTACCAGGATGCGGACGGCGACGGCGCCTGCCTGCCCGATTGCGCCACCGCCGGGCTGGACTGCGGTGCGCACGGCCAGTGCTCCACGGCTACGGGCACGGCCCGCTGCGAATGCGATGCGGGCTGGTCGGGCGCGGCCTGCGACGAATGCGCGCCCGGCTACCACCCCGACGGCCAGGGCGGCTGCATCGAGGACGACAGCTGCCAGCCGAACTCCTGCAACGGCCACGGCCAGTGCGACGACAGGTCCGGCCAAGTGGTCTGCGACTGCGATGACGCCTATGGCGGCGACCACTGCGAGCTGTGTGCTGCCGGCTACCAGGATGACGACGGTGACGGATCCTGTTTGCCCGACTGCGCCAGCGCCGGGCTGGACTGCGGCGCCCACGGCCAGTGTTCCACGTCTTCGGGCACGGCGGCCTGCGTTTGCGATGCGGGCTACACCGGCCAGGGCTGCCACCTGTGCGACGCCGGCTACCAGGATGACGACGGCGACGGCTCCTGTATGCCCGATTGCGCCAGCGCCGGGCTGGACTGCGGCGCCCACGGCCAGTGCTCCACGTCTTCGGGCACCGCGGTCTGCGTCTGCGACGACGGCTATACCGGCGACGACTGCGCAAGCTGCGCCGCCGGTTACCAGGATGAGGACGGCGATGGCTCCTGCCTGCCCGATTGCGCCACCGCCGGGCTGGACTGCGGCGCCCACGGCCAGTGCTCCGACGCCTCCGGCCAGGCGCAGTGCGTCTGCGATGTTGGCTACGCCGGCGACGACTGTTCAGCCTGCGCCGCCGACTACCAAGATGAAGACGGCGACGGCGTCTGCCAACCCAGCTGCCTCATCGCCGGGCTGGACTGCGGCCTGCACGGCCACTGCGAGGACGGCAGCGGCACCGCCGTCTGCGTCTGCGACGCTGGCTACAGCGGGGCCGATTGCTCGGGCTGCGCCGCCGGCTACCAGGACAACGACGGCAACGGCAGCTGCCGGCCGGACTGCGCCAGCGCCGGGCTGAGCTGCAACGGCCACGGCAGCTGCGACGACTCCGACGGAACCGCCGACTGCGTCTGCGAAGTGGAGTACACCGGTGACGACTGCCAGTTCTGCGCCGCCGGCTACCAGGACAACGACGGCGACGGCACCTGCCTGGCCGATTGCGCCAGCGCCGGGCTGGACTGCGGCGCCCACGGCCACTGCGACGACCACTCCGGCAGCGTGGCTTGCATCTGCGACGTCGGCTACACCGGCGACGGCTGTCTGTCGTGCGCCGCCGGCTATCAGGACAACGATGGCGACGGCTCCTGCCTGCCCGATTGCGGGCTGCTCGGCTGGTCCTGCTCCGGCCACGGGCAGTGCGACGACAGCGGCGGCACCGCGGTCTGCCTGTGCGATGCCGGCTACGAAGACGACGGTGCGGGCAACTGCCTGGCGACCGGCCAGGGATTCACCTGCGCCGATCCGCTGCCGCTGGATCTGAACGCCGGCACCGCCAGCGGCGACACCACCGGCTCGGGCGGCGAGTACGACGGCTCCTGCCGCGACGGCTCGGCCGAGGAGGTGGTCTACACCTTCACCGTCGACGAATCGGTCCACGCCGTGTTCGACCTGAGCGGCTCGGAGTACGACACCCTGCTGCACCTGCGCTCGGACTGCGATGACCCGGCCAGCGAACTGGCCTGCGACGACGACGGCGGCGAGGGGCTGGATTCGTTGATCGAGCTCGACCTGCAGCCGGGCACCTACTACCTGTTCATCGACGGCTACAGCTACAACACCGGCGTCTACCTGCTCACCGTCACCCTGAGCTGCGGCCCCGGCATGATCTACGACCCGGGCAGCGGCCAGTGCGTCGACGACCCCTGTGAGCCCAACCCCTGCCAGGTCGACGGCCAGACGGTCTGCGAGCCGGTGCTGCCGAACGACTACAGCTGCAACTGCGACCCGGGCTGGATCGTCGATCCCGGCGATCCGGACAGCTGCATCCCGGACCCCAACCCCCACGGCGAGGCCTGCACCGACGCGCTCAGCCTGCCCATCGGCGAGGGCAGCGTGCTCGGCTCGACCAGCGATGCGGTCGACGACGCCCAGGGCAGCTGCGTGGGCAACGGGCCCGATCGGGTCTACGGCTTCAACCTGGCCGAGCCCATGCGGGCCGAGTTCTTGATGGAGGGCTACGACACCGGCCTGCACTTGCGCAGCGTCTGCGAGGACCCGGCCAGCGAGGTGGCCTGCGACGACGACGCCGGGCCGGGATACAGCGGCCAGCTGGTGGAGTTTCTGGACGCCGGCACCTACTACCTGTGGGCCGACTCCTACTCGGACGGCGGCGACTACGAGCTGTTCTACTCCTTCCGCGCCGACCCCTGCGCCGGTGATCTCTGCCCGGGCACGCCCGAGTGCGTGGCCGCAGCCGACTGGTCGAGCTACGAGTGCGTCTGCCCGGCCGGCACCCTGCCCTACGGCGGCGATTGCGTCGACGACCCCTGCAAGCCCAACCCCTGCGACCAGGAGCACATGAACCGCTGCCAGCCCGATCTGCCGGACAGCTACACCTGCGCCTGCAACGTGGGCTACATCCCCGACGGCCAGGGCGGCTGCATGCTGGATCCGGACGCCAACGAGTGGGCCTTCATCGTGTTCTTGAACGCCGACAACAACCTGGAGAGCTACGGCTACGACGATGTCGACGAGATGGGCCAGGCCGGCTCCACCCCCTACGTGCACATCGCCGCGCTGTTCGACACCTACAACGGCCCGGCCGAGGTCATCTACGTCACCCAGGGCGGCTACGACGTGGTCGAGGACTGGGGCGAGCAGGACATGAGCGACTGGCAGACCTTGCGCGACTTCGGCATCTGGGCGGTGCAGAACTACCCGGCGCGCCACTACGCCTTCATCATGTGGGACCACGGCGACGGCTGGAAGCAGGATCAGCCGACCAGCCCGATCACCAAGGGCTTTTCCAACGACGACCACGGGGCCAACAGCGAGATTTCGATCTCCAACGGCGACTACGCCGCGGCCATGCAGGGCATCACCGATGAGCTGGGCGCCAAGGTCGACATCGTCGGCTTCGACGCCTGCCTGATGGGCATGTGGGAGGTGGCCAAGGCCTCGGCGCCCTACGCCCACTACCTGGTGGCCTCGGAGGAGACCGAGCCGGGCATCGGCTGGCCCTACCACGCCTTCTTACCGGGGCTGGTCAACGACTGGGAGCAGACCCCGCTCGAGCTGGCCTCGTCCATCGTCGACGCCTACTACAACGAGTCCAGCATGGACGACACCCTGTCGGTGGTCGATCTGGACACCATGGCCGCGCTCGACGTCGCCATCAGCAATCTGGCCGACGCCCTGCTGGCCAACCCGGGCAGCTACGCCACCGTGGAGTCGCTGCGCTCGTCCAGCCAGTCCTTCTACTACAGCGACCACCGCGACCTGCAGGACTTCGCCGAGCTGCTGGCCGCCGAGGCCGGCCTGCCGCAGGCGGTGCGCGACGCGGCCGCGGACCTGGTGGCTCAGCTGGAGATCTCCATCGCCTACAACCGGGCCCAGTCCAGCCACCCCGGCGCCAAGGGCATGGCCATCTACTTCCCCAGCTCCAGCGTGGACGCCGCCTACACCGACGCCGGCGCGGTCTGGAGCCAGGACACCACCTGGGACGAGTTCCTGCAGGACTTCACCAACTGAGCCGCTGCGCCGGCTAAGGGGCAAAGAACCAGAGCCCGCTCTTTCCTGTTGACCCCAGCTGCCAGGTAGCGTAAGCAGCCGGCGGCACTGGTCGGCCGCGCAGCGGCCGGCCGGGTGCCCTGAGCGGAGGAAAGGTGTGAGCGAGCCCGAGTCGATGCGCGCCGAGCTGCGCAACCTGGCCATCATCGCCCACGTGGATCACGGCAAGACTACTTTGGTCGACGCCCTGTTCCGCCAGAGCGGGCTGTTTCGCGACAACCAAGTTGTGCAGGATCGGGCCCTGGACAGCGACGCCCAGGAGCGCGAGCGCGGCATCACCATCATGGCCAAGTGCACCTCGGTGCGCTTCGGCGACCACCGGCTGCAAATCGTGGACACGCCGGGCCACGCCGACTTCGGCGGTGAGGTGGAGCGCGCCCTGCGCATGGTCGACGGGGTGCTGCTGCTGGTCGACGCGGCCGAGGGCCCCCTGCCCCAGACCCGCTTCGTGCTGCGCAAGGCGCTGGAGCGCGGCCTGCCGTCGGTGGTGGCCATCAACAAAATCGACCGCGCCGACGCCCGGCCAGCCCAGGTGCTCGACGCCATCTACGACCTGTACATCGACCTCGGCGCCAACGAGACCCAGCTCGACTTCCCGGTGCTCTACCTGGTGGCCCGCGAGGGCCGCGCCAGCAACGACCCCCAGGAGCCGGGCCGCGATCTGCGCCCGCTGGTGCGCGCCCTGGTCGACACCCTGCCGGCGCCCGCTGACCACTCGGATCAGCCCCTGTGCCTGCAGGTCAACCAGCTGGCCTACGATCCCTACGTCGGCCGGTTGGTGGTCGGCCGGCTGCTGGCCGGCCGGCTGCGGCCCAACCAGGCGGTGGCCGTGGTGGGCCGGGCGGCCGAGCCGCACCCGGCCCGGGTGACCGGCATCTTCACCTTCAGCGGCCTGCAGCGCATCAACCGCGAGCAGGCCCGCTGCGGCGACATCGTGGCGCTGGCCGGCATCGAGCGGGTCGAGGTGGGCGACAGCCTGTGCGATCCGGAGGCCCCCCGACGGCTGGAACGCATCGCGGTCGACGAGCCCACCGTCAGCATGACCTTCCAGATCAACGACGGTCCCCTGGCCGGCCGCTCCGGCCGGTACCTGACCAGCCGCCAGCTGCGCGAGCGGCTGTACCTGGAGGCCTATGCCAACGTCAGCATCCGGGTCGAGGACGGCGACAGCCCGGATCGGTTCCGGGTGTTGGGCCGCGGCGACCTGCAGCTAGCAGTGCTGATCGAGAACCTGCGCCGCGAGGGCTACGAGCTGTGCGTGGGCTGCCCGCAGGTGGTCACCCGCCGCGGCCCGACCGGGGTCGAAGAGCCGGTGGAGCTACTGGTGGCCGACGTGCCGCCCGAGCACCTGGGCCAGGTCACCGAGGCGCTGGGCAAGCGCCACGCCGAGCTGCTCGCCCAGCGCCAGGACGGCTCGCGGGTGCGGCTGGAGTACCGCGTGCCCACCCGCGGCCTGTTCGGGTTGCGCAGCCAGCTGCTGACCGCCACCCGCGGCACCATCGTGCAGCACAGCCTGTTCGACGGTTGGATGGGCTGGACCGGCCCCATCGCCCAGCGCTCTTCTGGTGCGCTGGTGGCCGATCGGCCGGGCCAGACCACACCCTATGCTCTGTTCCACTTGCAACCCCGCGGCCGGCTGTTCATCCGCCCGGGCACCGAGGTCTACCAGGGCATGATCATCGGCGAGCACTCCCGCGACATCGACCTGGACGTCAACGCGGTGCGGCCCAAGAAGCTGACCAACCTGCGAGCCGCCGGCAGGGACGAGAACACGGTGGTCTCGCCGCCCCAGGCCATGCCGCTGGAGCGCTGCCTGGAGTGGATCCGTGACGACGAGCTGGTCGAGGTCACCCCGGACGCCATCCGCCTGCGCAAGCGCGCCCTGACCGCCAAGCGCCGCAACCCCAAGACCCGCGCCTGACCGATCGCAGCGGCTGCCATCAAGCGCACTTCGAACGGCCGAAAATGAACCGGCCGGAACCCGAACAACGGGAAGGCCGTGCAAACAAGCGCCTTCCGCCCTCCCATTCCCGGCACCGAATTTGCTAATATTGCGGTGAGACCTGAACGGCGGCCCTCGCGGCCGCATGCTGGCCACCGCCGCTTCAGCTGCGCAAAGGAGGCTGTCCATGGAGCTCGAAGGCAAGTCGGTGTTGATCCTGGCCGAGCAGCTGTACAACGAGTACGAGTTCATCTACCCCTACTACCGGCTGCAGGAGGCCGGCGCCCGGGTCACGGTGGTCGGGGCGAAGAAGGGCGATAGCTACAAGGGCAAGTATGGCATGCCGCTGACCGCCGCGGCCGGCGCTGCCGATGTCAAGGCCGCCGATCACGACGCCGTGGTCATCCCGGGCGGCTATGCGCCGGATCACATGCGCCGCCACAAATCCATGGTGGCCCTGGTGCGCGACATGCACGCCGCCGGCGGGGTGGTGGCCGCCATCTGCCACGCCGGCTGGATGCTGGCTTCGGCCGGCATCCTCGAGGGCAAGGTGGTCACCTCGTTCTTCGCCATCCGCGACGATCTGACCCATGCCGGAGCCGAGTGGGTCGACCGCGAGGTGGTCAGCGACGGCAAGCTAATCACCAGCCGCACGCCGGACGACCTGCCCGCCTTCCTGCGGGCGATCATCGACGCTGTCCGCCAGGGCACCGGCTAGGCCGACCGCCATGGCAACCGCTCCGGCCGTGATCACCGCCGTCCGGCGCCAGGACCCCTGGCGCCTGAAGCTGGACATCGCGGGCACAGCGGACCGCGCTGGACTGGTATACGCCGACAAACGGCTCGAGCAGGCCCTGCACGACGATGCCAGCCTGCGCCAGGTGGCCAATGTGGCCCAGCTGCCCGGGCTGGTGGGCCCCTCGATCGGCATGCCGGACATCCACCAGGGCTACGGCTTTGCCATCGGCGGGGTGGCCGCCTTCGACGTCGAGCGCGGGGTGGTCTCGCCGGGCGGGGTCGGCTACGACATCAACTGCGGGGTGCGCCTGATGCGCTCCCGGCTGGGCCGCGAGGAGCTGGAGGGCTGGCTGGACCTGCTGGCCGAGGGCTTGGCCCAGGCGGTGCCGGCCGGGGTGGGCTCGCGCCGGGCCGACCTGAAGCTGGGCCGCAAGGATCTGATCGCGGTGCTGGAGCAAGGCGTGGGTTGGGCCGAGCAGCGGGACTTCACCGAGCCGGGGGATCGGGTCCACATCGAGTCGGACGGCTGCATCCCGGACGCCGCGGTGGCCGACATCTCCGACCGGGCATTCGAGCGGGGCCGCTCCCAGCTCGGCACCCTGGGCTCGGGCAACCACTTCATCGAGGTGGATGTGGTCACCGAGGTCCACCACCAGCAGGCCGCCGAGCGGTTCGGGCTGCAACAGGGCCAGATCGCCGTGCTGGTGCACACCGGTTCGCGCGGGCTGGGTCACCAGGTGTGCAGCGACTTCCTCAAGCGCATGCCGCGGGCCGCCGAACGCCACGGGCTGGTGCTGCCCGACCGCCAGCTGGCCTGCGCCCCGGTGGACTCGGCCGCCGGTCGGGCCTACCTAGCGGCCATGGCGGCGGCGGCCAACTACGCCTTCGTCAACCGGCAGCTGATCTGCCACTGGGTGCGCCGGGCCTTCACCCAGGTGCTGGAGCGGCCGCTGGAGCGCCTGGGGCTGGAGCTGGTCTACGACGTGGCCCACAACATGGCCAAGCTCGAGAACCATCAGGTCGACGGCCGGCAGCGGCGCTTGTGCGTCCACCGCAAGGGGGCCACCCGGGCTTTTCCAGCGGGCCATCCCGAGGTGCCGGCGGACTACCGATCGGTCGGCCAGCCGGCCCTGGTGCCCGGCGACATGGGCCGCTACTCCCACGTGCTGGTGGGCACCGAGCGCGGCCTGGACGAGGCCTACGGCTCGACCTGCCACGGGGCGGGCCGGCTGCTGAGCCGCAACCAGGCCAAGAAGACCGCCCGCGGCCGCTCCATCGCCGCCGAACTCGGCCAGCGGGGCATCCGGGTGCGCTCGGCCTCGCGCTCCACCCTGGCCGAGGAGATGCCCGAGGCGTACAAGGACGCCGCCGACGTGGTGCGGGTGCTCGAGGGCGCCGGCCTGTGCCGCCGGGTGGTCAAGCTGGAGCCGCTGGTGGTGATCAAGGGTTGAGCCGAGCCGGCCGGCCCGCTCCAGCGCGCAACCACAACCCCAACCCAGCGTCCGCGCGACGCTACAGCCTAGGAGGCCGTCATGCAGATCATCAGCCCAGCATTCGAGCCCGGACAGACCATTCCCAGCCGCCACACCTGCGACGGCGACAACGTCAGCCCGCCGCTGAACATCGCCGCGGTGCCGGCCCAGGCCCGGAGCCTGGCACTGATCATGGACGACCCGGACGTGCCGGGCCACATCCGCGAAGACGGGCTGTGGGACCACTGGGTGGTCTACAACATCCCTCCGACGCAAGAACAGATCCCGGAAGGCGCCGAACCCGAGGGCATCCAGGGCAGCGGCACCTCCGGCGACCTGGGCTACTTCGGCCCCTGTCCGCCCGACCGCGAGCACCGCTACTTCTTCCGCCTCTACGCCCTGGACACCCGCCTCGACCTGCCCCCCGGCGCCACCCGCGAGCAACTGGACGCAGCCATGCAGGGCCACGTCATCGCCGACGCCGAGCTGATGGGCCGCTACGAACGCCGGGGCTGAGGGCGCAACGGAAGCCGAGCCGGGTCGAGCGGTAGCGGGGTCCGCGGTAGCTGCGGTGGCTGGCGCGCAGCTCGGCTTCCGATCACCCCAGGGATAGATACGCCCGTCCGGACCGCGAGCCGCCCGCTCCCACTCGGCCGCCGTGGGCAGCCGTTTGCCCGCCCAGGAGCAGTAGCGCCGCGCGTCGGTCCAGTCCACCCGGTTCACCGGATGCGGCATCCGATCGGCGCGCTCCCAGTTGCACGCCGAACAGGGCTCGGGACCTGATTGAGGTCATGGCCAAATCCTGCTCATCCTCGATTCCCCGGTTCCCATGATCGACGGCAGCGCTCCGGGTTTTCATCCGCTTCAGAAATCGACATCCAGGCTGAGGCAGGCGGAAATCATCCCAGCCGGCGATGCGCCGTGCAACAGGTTTGCAGCTGCTCCGCACGGTCCGTCTTGACCGCCGCCGGCCTGAATGCTATCGGTGCCCCATGGACCAGATAGACGAAAAAGCACTGCAAGAATCGCTGGACTTCGCCCTGGAGAAGACCGATCTGCAAGGGCTGCCCGAGCCGCAGCGGGGCAAGGTGCGCGACATCTACGACCTGGGCGAGGAGCTGCTGATCATCACCACCGACCGCATCTCGGCCTTCGACGTGGTGCTCGGCACCGTGCCCTGCAAGGGCCAGGCGCTCAACACCATCGCCGCCCACTGGTTCGAACACACCGCCGACCTGGTGCCCAACCACGTGGTGTCGGTGCCCGACCCGGCGGCCATGGTGGTGCGCAAGGTGCAGCCGCTGCCGGTGGAGGTGGTGCTGCGCCGCTACATCACCGGCAGCCTGTGGCGCGACTATCAGGCCGGCCGGCGCGAGATCTACGGCATGACCCTGCCCGACGGTCTCGCCTCGGATCAACGCTTCGCCGAGCCGCTGCTGACCCCGACCACCAAGGCCGAGCAGGGCGAGCACGATGAACCCATCTCCGAGGCCCAGATCCTGGAGCAGGGCCTGGTGGCCGAGCCCGTCTGGCAGCAGGTGCGCCAGGCGGCTTTCGCCCTGTTCGCCCGCGGCGAGCAGGTGGCGGCCGACCGGGGGCTGATCCTGGTCGACACCAAGTACGAGTTCGGCCTCGACGGCGACCGGGTCATCGTGATCGACGAGATCCACACTCCGGACTCCAGCCGCTACTGGGAAGCCTCGGAATACCAGCCGCGCTTCACGGCTGGCCAGAAGCAGAAGATGCTGGACAAGGAGAACGCCCGCCAGTGGCTGCTCGATCGCGGCTACTCGGGCCAGGGCGAGCCACCGGCGCTATCCGACGCGCTGCGCTTGCAGCTGGCCCGCACCTATCTGGATCTGCAGCAGCGCCTGACCGGCAAGCCCGGCGAGCCGCCGCGGCTGGATCCGGGCGATCGGTTGGCGACCAACCTGCGCAAGTTCGGCATCGGGCCGGAGGCCGAGCCGTGAGACCGCCGAGCGGAAGCCGCTGGGTCGGCCTGCTGCTGGTGTTGCTGGCCTGCGCCGGCGGGGTGCGGGCAGCCGACCCGATCGACCCCTATGCCCCCTTCTCCGACAAGCTCGAAGAGGAATTGGTCCCGCCCGAGCTGAAGTTCGACAGTGTCGAGGAAGAGGTGACCGCGGTGGCCCGGGTGTTCGCCGAGACGTTGGGCAAGGCCGAGGCCGGGCTGCTGGCCAGCATGGGCGCCGATCCGTTCACCTTCGCCGGCCGGCGGGTCGAGGGACGCGAAGCCATCGCGGCCTGGTGGGAGAAGATCTTCGCGCGTTACGGGCGCAGCCTGCAGAAGGCCGCCCCCCCCCAGGTCGAGCCACTGCAGCACGCCCGGGCGGTCGAGCGGTTCGGCGCGCTGCCGGCCAAGTACGACCACCTCGACCCGAAAGCGTGTTGGTACGCGGTGGTCACCTTCCCGAAACGCCGCGGGGTGGTGCTCATCCTGGGCGAGCGCGAGCAGGAAGCCGGCTGGTCCGTGGTCGGCATCACCGACTGATGCGCACTCCAGTCCCTTCGGGCGGGAGGACTTCAGACCAATACGCGCTCTGGCGGCTCAGGGCAGGCTGACGCTCCGCTCCGGATTCTGCTCGTCCAGCACGACCGTCTCCAGGGTGGAGTAGAAACGATCGTCGCCGAAGGGATCGTACTGGATGGCCAGCTCCCGGTCGAACGGCAGATCCTGCAGCACGGCCACCGGACCACCGGCCCCCGCCTCGATGCTCACCGCCGGCAGGCGCACCATCTGGCCCGGATCCAGGGCCGCGGCCCGGGCGCCGGGCTCCAGCGGAGTCGAACCGGGCAGCAGGTTGACCCGGCCCGTCTCGTGCTCGTGGGCATCGAGCACCACCGGCTGCTGCAGGTCGCCGCCGTCCACGGTGAACCGCTCGCTGGTCCCGCTGAAGGTGCGCAGCTCCGGCGGATCAAAACGCTGGTCGTAGTAGTAGATCACCACGTCGAAGGAACAGTCAGAGCAGTCGGAGACCTCCAGACCGATGATCAGGGCTTCGTCCGGATCGCGCACCAGGCTGACGGTCTGGCCCAGGAACCAGGCCTCCTGTCCGTCGCTGTTGAGCGTCAGGCCCAGGGCGAAATTCTGATCCGGATCGCCGAGATCGAACGGCTCGGGTTCCTCTTCATCCAGCCAGCTCAGCCAGGGGTCCAGGGTGCCCCCGGACAGCTCCAACCCGAGGTCGGCCAAGGGCAGCACCAGACCGCGCAGCTCGTCGTAATGGCCGGCGCTGGACTCGTCCGGGTAGCATCCCGCCGCCAGCACCACCAGCGAAGCCAGCCCGAGCGAGAACACCGCGTTGCGCAAGGGATTCATCACCGCATCTCCTTTGGCTGCCTCAAGGGTTGCTCAGGTTGACGTTGACCCGCAGCTCCACCTGATGCCCCGTGCCCGCCAGCGGCGGCTGGACGTCCGCGGAACCGCCCCAGCTGCCCGGCCAGATCCCCTCCGGCAAAGGGGGGCCGCCGTCAGAGGCCCCCTCCCCCGAGCTGTCCTGGAACTGCCCGCTGGAGGAGCCGAGGCCCCCGCCGGCCGGACCGACGCCCCCGTTCCGATTGGGGGGGAATTCCCGTTGGGCATCCTCCACCTCCGTGGCCTGCTCGCGGGCATCCCGCGGGCTGTCGCCCGCAAGTTGGCGGGCCGGTCCGGGTGGAGTAATGCGATCGTCGACTTGCAGGTTCCAGGCCAGGGCCTGAGGCTGCTGCCGGGCGTCGGTGGCCCGCCGCACCGCCTCCAGCTCGGCCGCGGCCAGCGCTTCCGGCTGCTGCGGCCGGCCGGCGCTCATCCGGCTGTGCTGGCCGGCCTCGACCCGCACCGGCTCGACCCCGGCGGCCGCCCAGGCCACCGCCCCCGAGAAGGTCACCAGCCGCGGCCCGGCCGCATCGGCCAGCAGGGCGAACTCGGTGCCGCGCACACCGGCCACCGCCGTACCCGAATGCACCTCGAAGTCGGCCGCGGTGTCGCCGACCACCTGCTGCACCAGCGCCCGCAATGAACCGCCGAGCAGCTCCAAGCGGGTAGCGCGGGACTTGGCGGCCGGGTCGAACAGGTGCCGGCCGAGTTCGACCTTGCTGTGGCTGCCCAGCGCCACCACGCTGTCATCGCTCAGCAGCACCTTGAGCCGGCCGCCTTCTCCGGTCACCAGCCGGTCGCCCTGCTCGAGCGCCAGCCCGATGCGCGCCTGCAGCGCGTTCTCGCCGCGAACCACCTCGGCCTCACCGCGCACCGCCGCCACGAAACCGACCGGTTTGGCGGCCCAGGCCGCCCCCGCCAGCCAGACCCAACTCAGCGCCACCAGCGCCACCATCGTCATCGTCCGTCTCATCGCCATCGCCTCCGGGCCTCGCGCTTCCGACAGACTGTTTCTGCACACTCCATGCCAGCTCCGGCCAGCCCTGGCTGTTTGATTTTCGCCAAATATTCCAACGCCATATCCACACCCCCGGCGGTGCTCCGCCCGGCGGTTGCCTCAGATTTCCGCGGTCGCATCGAAAATGGCGCCCCCCTTGGCCCGCGCCGGCGCTCACAGCCGGCCCGACAGCGAGAACTGGACCAGGTGGCGCTGGTACTGAAAAGCGGGCCGGTCCTCGGCATCGAGCACCGCGCCCGAGCGGTTGCTCAGGTAGCGATAGGACAGCCCGACCGCCAGCCGGTCCCACAACTCCACGCTCAGGCCGCCGGCCGCGGTCCACAAGTCGTCGATCCGCTGGGCGGCCCAGCGGGTGGGCTGCGAGCGGTAGTGGTCCTCGCGCTGCCAACCGGCGTCCAGCCAGGCGCTCAGGGGCCCGACCACGGCGAAGCGGGCCTGCAGGCCGGCGTGCAGCCCCCACAGGTCCCAGGCGCGATCGCGGGCGTCGGCCAGCCGAGCGCCCAGTTCCAGGCCCAGGCGGATGCGGCCGTCGAGCCACAGCAGCTCCTGGCGCAGCGTCAGGTGGTGGTTGAAATCGTCCCGATCCGCCTCGCCGTCGCCGTGCGGGTGGAACAACCGGGCCTGAAATCGATAGCGCAGCTGGGTCTCCGACCAGCGCCCCTCGGGGATGCGGTAGGCCAGCTCACCGCTGTGGCCGTGCATGTACACGCCGAAGCCGGTGTCCTCGTCCGCCCGGGTGGCCAGCGCCAGGTCGTCGAGCATGTCCAGGTCGCCGAGATAGGCCAGCTCGATCCGGTGGCCGCATGCGAACGCATGCCGGTAGCGCGCCACCGCGGCCAGATCGGTCAGGTTCAGCCCGCTGACATCCTCGCCGATGTCGAAGTGGAAAGAACGAAAGGCGTTGAACGACAGCTCGATCACGTCCCGGCGCTCGAGCAAAGGCCGGCCCCAGACCCCGGCCGAGACGAAGGCGGTCGGGGCAGCGGCCGCCGGCCGGCCGTCGGTCTCCAGGGTGACGTTGGAGTCGTAACCGGCGCCGGTGGCGGCGACCGCGCCCCAGCGGGCCGCGGTCGCCGGGCCCCGCCCGGCGGCCATCGACCCCAGGTTCCGCCGCGCCAGGTCACCGATTCGGCCGCCGGCCGCGCCGCCGGCCAGCCGCTGGAACTGGCGAGCTGCCTCGGCCTGCTGGCCGAGCTGGTACAGGGACAGACCCAGGTAGTAACCGGCCGAGGCGGCGAAGCCCCCGTCCAGGCGCTGGGCCCGGCGCAGGGCCGCGACCGCCTCCCGGTAGCGTCCCAGCCGGTAGCGGCAATAGCCCAGGTAATAGTGCACCGAGGCTCGTTCGGCCAACCGTTCGGCCGCGATCTCCAGCTGCTTTTCGGCTCGGGTGTAACGGCCGCTCTTGACCAGGGCCAAGGACAGATCCAGACGCAGCTTGGCGTCGTCCGGCTCGAGTTCCAGGGCCCGTTGGAACAGCTCCACCGCCCGCTGCAACCGGCCCTGGCCCAAGGCGACCTGGCCCAGGTAGGTCACCGCCTGGACGTTGTCCGGCTGGTCCGCGAGCACCGCTTCGAAGTGGGCGGCGGCCCGGTCCAACTCGCCGCGGCTGAAGGCCACCACCCCCTTGGCGTATTCGAGCTCCGGTGACACGGCCAGCGCCGGTGCCCCGGCCAACAGACAGCCCAGCAGCAGACCGGCGCCCCCCCTCCCGCCCCGGCGGTGTAACCAACCCGTCACGGATTCCACCCCCAGGCGCCGCGTCAATCCAGGCGCCGCTGCAAGCGCCGAACCCGGTCCAGCGCCTCGTCGATCACCTCGAGCGAGCAGGCGAAGGAAAACCGCAGCCGTCCCGGCGCGCCGAAGGCCTCGCCGGGCACCACCGCCACCCGCTCCAGCTCCAGCAGCAGCTCGGCCAGCTGCAGCGTCGATTCGATCGGTCGGTCGTCCAGCCGCCGGCCGAGCCAGCCTGAAAAATCGGCAAAGGCATAGAAGGCGCCGGCCGGCATGGCGCAATCGACGCCCTCCATTTGCTGCAGGCCCGTCACCAGGGCCTGGCGCCGGGCGCGGAAGGCCTCGCGCATCGGCGCCACCAGGGAGTCCGGCGCCGCCAGCGCGGCCACCGCCGCATGCTGGACGAAGGTGACCGCGTTTGAGGTGGATTGGTCCTGGATCTTGCGCATGGCCGCAATGATCGCCGGTGGGCCGACCGCCCAGCCCAGGCGCCAGCCGGTCATCGAGTAGGTCTTGCTCAGCCCATCGATCACCAGCGTGCGCTCGGCCAGATCCGGGTGCCGCCGCAGCAGGTGCGGCGGCTGGCCGTCGTAAACCAGTCGGGTGTAGATGTCGTCGGTCAGCACGATCAGATCGCAGCGCCGCACCAGCTCGGCCACCGCGTCCAGGTCGGCCTCGTCGAGCACCTGGCCGCTCGGGTTGGACGGGCTGTTGAGCACGACCAGCCGCAACCCGCGCGGATCGAGATCGGCCAGGGCCCGCCGGTTCAAAGCGCCGGAATCGGCGATCGGCAGCGCCACCGGCTCGGCGCCGGCCAGCGTCACCTGGGCCGGGTAGGAGACCCAGTACGGAGTCTGGAACACAGCCCGGCAGCCGGGCTCCAACAGCGCTTGCATGGCGTTGTACAGGCACTGCTTGGCGCCCAGACCCACGACCACCGCGTCGTCGCCGGCCTCCAGGCCCAGGTCGGCCTGCACCCGCTGCCGGATGGCGCTGCGCAGCTCGGGGATGCCCGCCGAGGGGGCATAGCCGGTGTGGCCCGCCTCCAGTGCCCGGGTGCAGGCAGCCCGGATCGGCTCCGGGGTCGGGAAGTCCGGCTCGCCGGCAGCCATCGGCAGCACCCGCTCGCCGGCGGCCAGCAAGGCCTTGGCCCGGGCGGTGATGGCCAGGGTGGGCGAGGGCTCGATGGCGCGCACCCGCCGCGCCAGCTCCATGGCGTCCTCAGGCATTGGAACCCCCCAGCTGCCCGTTCTTGGCCCGCAGTTGGCGCAACACCACCGCGGGCACCAGACCGGAGATGTCGCCCCCGAAGTAGGCGACCTCCTTGACGGTCTGGGACGAGACGTAGAAGTGCTCCTGGCCGGTCATCATGAACAGGGTCTCGATGCCGGGTGCCAGCCGCCGGTTCATGTGGGCCATCTGGAACTCGTTCTCGAAATCGCTCAGCGCGCGCAGGCCGCGCACGATGATGTCGGCATTGCGCCGCTGGGCGTAGTCGACCAGCAAGCCCGAAAAGGAGTCGACGGATACCCGATCCTTGTCCGCCAGGGCCTGCTGCAGCATCTCGACCCGCTCTTGGGGGGTGAACATGGGCTGCTTGCGGATGTTGACCGCCACCGCCACCACCAGCTTGGGCAAGACCTTCAGCGCCCGATCGATGATGTCCATGTGGCCGCAGGTGACCGGATCAAAGGAGCCGGGGTAGATTGCCAGGGTGTCCAAACGAGGCCTCCTGGGTCGCGGTAAGCCCCCCGCAAGTATCGAAAAACTAGCCCGTAGCCGAAGACCTGTCAACCATCTGCCGGCCGCTGGAACTCGAGCACTGCCGTGTTGCCGTATCGCTTGCGCCGCCCTGGCTGGAGCGGCCCGAAGGCCTGGTCGAGCGCCAACTCGGCCTCGATCTCGATGAACACGCGGCCGTTCGGCTGCAACCAACCGGGCTGGGCCAGCCCCTCCAGACAGAGCCGGGCCCAGCCCCGGCGGTAGGGCGGATCGGCCAGCACCAAATCGAAGGGAGCTTCGGCGCAGGGCCGCTCCAGAAAACGGCGGGCATCGGCCTGGCGCAACCGCGCCCGATCGGCGAAGCCGCAGCGGGCGAGATTGGCCCGGGTCAGATTCAGGGCGCGGCGATCGCGTTCGACGAACACCGCCAGCCGGGCGCCGCGGCTGAGGGCCTCGATGCCCAACGCCCCGCTGCCGGCGAACAGATCGAGCACCCGTTCGCCCGGACCGGCCGGTCCGATCAGATCGAACACGGCCTCGCGAACGCGGTCGCTGGTGGGCCGCACTCCCGGGCCACCACCGGCCCGCAAGCGGCGCCCGCGGGCCGAGCCACCGATCACCCGCACCGATCCACCAGACGGGCCAGCACGGGCTCCAGGCTGCCCGACAACCGCAGCTGGCCGAGACGGGTGTGGGCCGCGATGTAGCTCATGGCCTCGACGCGATCCGGATCGGCCACCCCAGCGCCGCCGGCCGCGGCGGTGCGGGCGGAAAACGGCTCGCCCACCACGGCGGCCAGCTCGGCCGGCAGCGGCGCCCGGCCGGCCGCCTCCGGCCGCGCATCGCCCCAGGCCAGCCGGGCGGACCCGAGCGCATCAGCCAGGCCTCCGCCGCCACCGGCCCGAGGCGGCAGGCACACCAGATCGGGGGCCACTCCGGCGGCTTGCAGTGCCGCGAGCTGGCTGGCCACGGAGTCGGCTGCCGCGCTGGCCAGCGCCACACAGATGGTCAGCTCGAAATCGAGAGCCGCGGCCAGCACCCCGGCCGCCAATCCGGGCGCCGACTGGGCCGGACAGGCGGTCAGGTCCAGACCGAAGGAGGTGAAACCACCTTGGACGCAGCCGGTGACCAGCTCGGCGGCCGCCTCGGCCTCCGCTCCGGCCGCATCGACCAACGGCGGCAGCTGCAGGTGGATGGCGAACGGAGGCACCTCAGCCACCTCGGCCACCGCCGCGGCGGCCGCCTGCATCCAGGCGCCCGGCCGCAGCTCGTGACGCAGCGCGCTCGGACTGTCCGTCCCGCCGACGCCCAGGCCGACCACGGCCCGCCGGTGGGCGGCCGCTCGCAGCACACCGACCGCCGCCGCCGGGTGGACCAGCTGCGGCATCCACAACAGCGGCCCGTCCAGGGCTTCGAGCAACAGGCGGGCGTTGAACAGCGGCACCGCGCTTTCAGCCCCCAGCTGGTGCATGGCGTTGGTGGGCCGCAGGGCCAGCAGCGATTCGCTCAGCACCCTTCCGCCCTCCCGGTGGGTCGGACCGGCGACCCGGCTTGCCACGAAAAAGAGGGCCGTTGGCGGCCCTCATCGCGAACGCGAACTCCGGCTCGGAGGCAGATGCTACTCGCAGGCGTCGCCCACCCCGTCGCCGTCGGCGTCGGCCTGATCCGGGTTCGGGGTTCGCGGGCAGTTGTCGTCGCACTGCCGGCGGGCCCCGCCGGTGCAGGGGTTGTCGCCAGCCACACCGCTCTGATCGCCGTCCTCGCGGATGCCGTCGCCGTCGGCGTCCGAATCGCAGGCGTCGCCCTTGCCGTCGCCGTCGAGATCCTCCTGATTGGGGTTCCACACCTCGGGGCAGTTGTCGCTGCCGGTGCAATCGTTGGCCGAGATGCCCGGATCGCAGATCCCGTCGCCGTCGTCGTCGGGGTCGCAGGGATTGCCCCTGCCGTCGCCGTCCAGATCGCCGTTGTCGTTGTCGGCCAGGTCGGGGCAAAGATCGCAGGCGTCGCCGTAGCGATCACCGTCTCTGTTGGCCTGACCGCCCCAGGCCAGCTCCTGCGGCGTGATCAAGCCGTCCTCGTTGGCGTCGCAGTTCTTCTCGAACATCGGATTGCTGCACTCGATGCCGTTGGGCACCTTGGGGCAGTTGTCGCAGGAGTCGCCCAACCCGTCGTAGTCCGAGTCGAGCTGCCACAACACGCTGTAGCCGTCCTCGTCCTGGACGCGCATTTTCTCGGGCGAGAACTTGCAGTAGTCACCGGAGCAGCCCCACTTGCCCGAGCAGGCGGGAGCGGGCAGGTCGCCGTCGGCCACCGCCTGTTCGCAATCGTCGTTGTTGTTGCAGGGCACCCGATCGGTGGCCGGCCGGCAACGGACGCAGCCGTTGGCGTCGAGATCGTAACCCTCGGAGAAGCTCAGGTAGCAGACCTCGGGCGTGCGGCCCTCGCCGACGAAGCAGGCCTCGCAGGTGTCCTGCTGGTCGGTGATGTCCGCGCAGCGATCGAAGCGATCGGCCTTGTCCTTCTCATCCTCGCCGGCCGGACAGCAGTCGTCCTCGGCCATGCAGACGAAGCGCAGCAGCAGTCGAGCGTTGCTCAAATCTGGGCAGTTGTCGTCGCACTCGCCGATCACCTGCTCGTAGACATACTCGGCTCCGGTCTCGGGTTTGATGGTCACGTGGACCCCGCAACGGCGATCGACCTCGCTGCCGCTCTTGTTGCCGTCGGCCGGGATGGAGTCCTCGTCCGGATCCCGGTGGCAACTGCCGTTGAGTTCCTCGTAGCGTTCACCGTCGATCATCTCGGTCCGCTTTACGCAGATCAGGCCCATCTCGCAGTCCGAGTCCGTCAGGCAGCTCGAGCCCACCCCGCCGCGGCAACCGGCCAGCGGCAGAACCAGCAAGCCGCTCAGAAACAAACCCAACGCCCTCGCTGCTGATCGAAGCTGTCCGTTCACCGAAGCCTCCTTCACACAAGCGTTTTCACCGGCGCCCGGGCGAAACAACTCGATGCACACCGGGGCCACAGGTGGCCAAGCATATAATTCAATCGGTTCGCCCTGTCAAGCCCAATCTCCCCAGAATCCCAATGGAACTCGGCCAGTTTTTGCTTGACTTGGCGGCTGCCGAATACTATGACGGTGCGCGCGGGTGGAGCTGATCCTCAGGCGAAGGGCGGCTCCCGAGACATGGGAGGAACGATGAACGAGCGTCCGACAACCATCCCGGTCCTTGCCAGCCTTGCACTCGTGGCTGCGATCGCCTTCCCGTTGGCCGCTGGCGCCAACGTCGTGAACGAAGAGAAAGAAATCTACATCGTCCGGCCCGTGCGGACCGAACCGGCCTGGACAGAGACCAGTTTCTACTTCAACTCCACGCTGTTCGATCTGCCCAACGCCCAGTCCAGACCCAACGCGCAGGTGGGCTTCGTGTTCACCCCCGGGCTGACCTGGTCGATTCTGGACATTTTGGAACTCAACGTCGGCTTCCCGCTGGTTCTCAATCCGGACGAGACCGGCGATCAGGAGAAAAACGCGGCCAAGCGAGCCAGGAAGCTGGATCCCGATTATCAGAATCCGCCCTCCTGGGACGGCACGCCCGACTTCGACATGCCCGGGCTGCGCCTGGGCCTGAAGGCCAACGTGGTGGGCAAGAAGAAAGAAGACCGGTTTTTCCTGGCCGTCGGGGTGATGAGCAACATTCCGCTGGGCACCGACAAGTGGTCGACGGACTTCATGCCGCCCAAGACGCCCTTCGCTCACTCGACGTCGTTGCGAATCGCGCCCTACGTCTCGGCCGTCTACAACCTGGGCCGCTTCTCGCCCCAGCTGCAGGTCGGCGGCGTGATGCGCCTGAACGAGCAGTTCTACGATCCGGAAAACCCGCCGGCGGTGGGCGACGAGCTGGCCGAGGAGAGTCACTTCGACTTCTTCTTCAACCTGGCGCTGCCGTTCGCTTTCCTGTACGAGCACACCGCTCCGATGCTGGAGATCAACGGTGTCTTCGGCGACGGCGTGGCGCAGCTGTTCATCACCCCGGCGGTCACGTTCCTGCCCAAGGGCAGCCCGGCGTTGCTGTCGTTCGCCTGTCAGATTCCGGTATTCGACAGCGGGTTCCGCGATGAAGAGGGGTTTCGTTTCCTGGTCAACTTCAGCTACCGGCTGGACGTGCTCAGCATCCCCGCCCTCGGCGGCGATGAAGAAGACAGCGAGTCACCAGCGGAAACGCCACCGGCCGGCTGGTAAGCGCGGGCGACCGCGCTGGGCCGTGGGCTAGCTTCGACCGGCCCCGGGAGGCCACCTGGGTGGCGGGCAAGGCATTCATCTCCGATATCCGCGACCGGCTGGAACGCAAAGGCCGGTCCTTCCCGGTCTCGGGCACCTTCCTGGTTCAGGACAAGCAGGTCCCGCTGAACAAGAACGGTACGCCCTACCTGGCGCTGGTGCTGCAAGACCGCGACGGCACCATCAACGCCAAGATGTGGGACAACGTCGAGATCACCGTACAGCGTGAGGCGTTCGACGCCGGGGATTTCGTGCGCGTCGATTGCGAGGCCCAGACCTACCGCGGCAATCCGCAGCTCAAGGTCAAAAAGCTGACCAAGGTGCCCTCGCCGGGCGACGATGCGCTGCCGGACTTCTTGGGCGCCGCGGCGCATAGCCCGCAGAAGATGCTGGGTGAGGTGCGCGTTCTGCTCGAGAGCCTGCAGCACACCGGTCTGCGCCGCATGCTGTTGACGCGGCTAGACGAGCCAGCCTTCAGCGAGGCGTTGGCCCGCGCCCCGGCGGCCAAGACCCACCATCACGCCACGCTGGGCGGGTTGCTGGAACACACCCTGGCGGTCATGCGCCTGGCGGCCGAGATGGCCGCGATCTACCCGCGCCTCGATCGCGATCTCCTACTGGCCGGGGCCTTTCTGCACGACCTGGGCAAGTTGCGCGAGCTGGAGACCGGCACCAACTTCCGCTACACCGACGAGGGCAACCTCATCGGCCATCTGGTCATCGGCGCCTCGCTGCTCGATTCGTGGGCCAGCGCCGAACCCGACGTCGACGCGACCCTGCGCCTCAAGCTGAGCCACATGATCCTGTCGCACCACGGCCGCAAGGAGTTCGGCTCACCAGTGGTGCCCAAGTTCGCCGAAGCCCTGGCGCTTCATTTCGCCGACAACCTGGACTCGAAGCTCAAGAGCGTGTTCGAGGTATCCGACCGGGAGAAGGGACAACGCTGGTCGTCCTACCAGGTCCAGTTCGACAGCTATCTCTTCCTCGAAAACGAATCGCCGCGGCCGGCCCCGCCGGACGAACGGCCGCGGAACGCTGATTTGAAGCACCGCCCGCTGGCTGGATTGGACAAGCTGACCGAGACGGGCGGCGCGACCGGCGACCTGTTCGCACCGTCGGCCAGCAACGAGAGGGAGCGTTCGGATTGAGGTTTGGCGAAAAGCTCCTCCAAGCCAAGCTGATCGATCAGGCCCAGCTGGAGGCCGCCCTGAGCCACCAGCAGGAGACCGGCCAGCTGTTGGGTGAAGCCCTGTTGGAGCTGGGCTACTTGAGCGAAGAGATCCTGCTCAAGTTTCTGGCCAAGGAGTTCAACACCCGCTTCGTCTCCTCGGCCAAGCTGCAGCGCATCGGCATCGGGGCCGAGCTGATCGAGATGGTCCCGCAGGCAGTGGCCGAAAAGAACCACCTGCTGCCCGTGCTCTACGATCGACAGAAAAACACCCTGGGCGTGGTCACGCCGGAACCGCAGCAGACGCGGGTGCTCGATGAACTCCGGATCGTGGCCGGCGTCGATCGGATCCAGGCCTTCGTGGCCTCGCGCGAGGCCATCCGGGCCGCCATCAAGAAGCACTACAAGGGCGACATCCAGGCCTTCGCCGCCCTGGAACAGGCGAGCACCCGACAGCCCGAGCAGCCGATGGAGCTCTACTCCGACCGGGTGCTCGATCACGATCAGGTCCATGAGGAGCCCCAGGCGGCGCCGAAGTCTTCGGGCCCGGCCGTGGTGCGGGACGAGGCGCCGGAGGAGCGGTTTTCCGAGGCCACCTCATCGTGGACCCGCCAGATCGAGGCGGTGCGCGGTGGGTCGCTGGTGTCCGACAACGACTTCATCGAGACGCTCAACATCCTGGTCGGTCTGCTGGAGATGCAGCGCTCCGGCATGCAGGGCCACTCGGCCAAGATCGCCCGTTTGACCAAGTCGATCTCGGAGCGGATGGGCCTGAAAGAGCGCGACATCAACCACAACATCATCGCCGCCTACCTCCACGATCTGGGCAAGCGGGCCAGCGTGCACTTGACACTGTTGAGCATCGCCCACAGCGAGGACCACCGGCGGCGGGCGCGGCGTTATCACCTGACGCCGGCCCGCCTGTTCGACTCGGTCCACCTGCCGCCCCAGGTCAACCACATCATCGGCCACCTGTACGAGTTCTACGACGGCAGCGGGCTGCCGGAGCAGCTCTCCGGCGAAGGCATCCCCGCCGGGGCCAAGATCATCGCGGTGGTCGACGCCTACGAGGATCTGATCGCCAACCCGACCAATCCGCTGGGCAAGATCCTCGAGCCGGAAGCGGCCTTCGCCGAGATCCGGGCCCAGACCGAACGCCTGTTCGACCCGCAGATCGTGCGTATGTTGGGTGAGGTCATCAGCGCCGACGAGGCCCGGGCCCAGCTCTCGGCCGCCAACCCACTGGTGCTGGTGGCCGATGCGGACAATGCCTCGACCTCGGTCATCGAACTCAAGCTGGTCAAAAAAGGCTTTCGGGTGCGGGTGGCGCGCGACAGCCAGACCGCCCAGGAGAGCCTGCGCAGCGAACCGGTGGCGGCCCTGCTGGTCGAGATGCGCATCGAACCCGACGACGGCTTCGCCATGCTGGAGTTTTTGCAACGGGAAGGCCTGCAGGTACCGGTGTTCATGGTCTCCAGCGACCCATCGCCGGAAGCCGTGACCCGGGCCTTCGATGCCGGTGTGATCGACTTCATCACCAAGCCCTTCGTGCCCGAGGTGGTCATCGCCAAGATTCACAAGGAACTGACGACGGGCAGCCGCCCATCGGCCCCGCCGGCACCAGGGACACCAGCGCCGGGGGCGCCGGAGATCGAGATTTCGGTCGACGCCGCAGCCGACGCCCAGGAGCCGGCGCTCGCCGAAGAGGAAGCCGAGCAAGAGGGCGTCGTGATCGAGCTGGACGACGCGGGTGGTCTCGACTCGGCCATGGCCGCGGCCGAGCAATCCATCGGGGAGGACGGCATCGAGTTCAGCGACGAGGGCGGGACCATCGATCTGGCCGACGTCGGCGAGATGCCCGGGCTCGGCGACCATGCCGACCAGTCCGACCAAGCCGCGGTGCCCGTTCTGCCCGAGGAGGCCATCGCCGGACCGCCTCCGGCCGGTCCCGCGGCCGAGGAGAAGAGCGGCCCCGAGGAGCAGACCCTACCCGGACCGCCCACCGGTACCATGGCCGGGGTGGTGGCCACCGGCTCGCGGATCCTGTCCGGCACGCTGGAGGGCAAGGCCGCCATCACGCTGATCCGGGCCATCGCCGGCAAGCGGAAATCAGGCATGCTGTCGCTGCGGCTGGGCGAGATGAAGGGCACCATCTACTTCGAGCAGGGCCACGTCTTCCAAGCCATCGTGGGCGAAGCCCAGGCAGAGGAGGCCTTTTTGGAGCTGGCCAGCTGGCGCGACTGCCTGTACAAGTTCGACCCCAGCCAGACTGCCAAATCGCGCGTGATCAAGACCTCCACCGGCAAGCTGATCCAGATCGCCAGCCTGCAGTCGTAGCGCCCGGTTCCCGGCCCGGTGCGCGGTCAGCCGCCTCGCCCGCCCCGAAGGGTCCGGCCGGCATCGCTCGATAACTCCCGGGGCAACGCCAGCTCAGGGCGAATCGTAGCAGCCGCGGAAGCCGTGACCGGCGTCCGCGCTAGCACGAATACGGAGATCAGCCGCGCTTGCGAAAGGATGCGCCCAGGGACTCGGCCAGCCGCCGGGTGGCCTCCATGTCGATGCCGGTTCCTCCGACCGCGCTGGCGGTCACTTCGTCGAACAGCTCGGCGCAGCGGCGGATGAAGTCGCAGACCGCGGCGAACGCGGCCGCACCATGGGCCGAGGAGCACAGCCGATCGTGGCTGGCGGCATCGGGCGCGTTGAGGCTGACACTGACGGCATCGACCGCGCCCTGCAGCTCGGTGGCCACGTCGCGGCCGTGCACCAGGTTGGCCAGACCATCGGTGTTGACCCGCACCCGCCAGCCGTCGGCCCGCAACGCCCGGCCCACGGCGACGACCACGTCGGGCCGCAGCAACGGCTCGCCGATGCCGCAGAAGACCACCTCCGGCGCCGGTTGCTCGGCCAGCGCCGCCCGCGCCGCAGCCAGCACCGCCTCGGCGCCGGGCTCGATCCACAGCCCCAACGGCCATCCGCCCAGGTCGTGGCCGCCGTGCTTGAGGCAGAAGCGACAGGCCTGGCTGCAGCGGTTGGTGATGTTGAGATACAGCGCATCCTTGAAGCGGTAGGCGATCGCGCCGCGCTCGGCGTGCCGGCGCCGATCGAGCCCGAACAGCCGGCGGGCGTTGGCGCTGGTCTGGCGGGCGACCTCCGGGAGCGGCCGATCGCGCAATGCCGCCAGCCGGCGGGCCACCTCGACCACATAGGCCGGCTCGTTGCGCTTGCCGCGGTGGGGTATTGGAGCCAGATAGGGGCTGTCGGTCTCGATCAGCAAACGATCGAACGGCAGCCGGCGCGCCGCCGCATGGAGATCGCGCGCCCCGGGAAAGGTCAAAATGCCCGTCAAGCCGAAGCAGAAACCCAGCTCGAGGCCGATCCGCTCCAGAGTTTCGTCGCCGGTGAAGCAATGCACCACCCCGCCGACCCGCTCGGCCCCCCGCTCGCGCAGGATTGCGGCCACCTCGGCCTCGGCCTCGCGGGCGTGCAGGATCAAGGGCAGGCGCAGCGCGATGGCCAGATCGATGAACCGCCGCAGCAGCTCGCGCTGCAGCTCGCGCGGCGAGCGGTCGTAGTGGAAATCCAGCCCCACCTCGCCGATGGCCACCACCCGCGGGTGCAACGCCAAGCTGGCCAGACGCGTCAGGGCGCGGTCGGCCGCCGCCTCCCATTCGGCGCGCACCGCGTCCGCCATCGGGGCGGCCGGATCGCCGCTCCAGCCCACGCCCAGATCCGCATCGTGGGGGTGGACGCCCACGCTGGCCCAGACGTGCTCTTCGCCGGCGGCCAAAGCCACGGCCGCGAAGTTGCCCTCGACCCCCCGGCCAGCGCCGATGGTCACGATCTGGCTCACCCCGGCCCTCCGGGCCCGATCCAGCACCGCCGGCCGATCCGCGGCCAGCTTCGGAAAATCGAGGTGGGCGTGGCTGTCGATCAGCTCCAAGGGCCGGCTCATGAGGCGGCGTCCTCCAACCATTCCGCGGCCGCCCGCGCCTCGGCGGCCAGTTCGGCATCGTCGGGCTCGGCGGCCACCCGCCGCAGCAGATCCAGCGCCGCCCGATCGCCCAGCTGAGCCAACCCGCGCACGGCATCCAGCCGATGCGGATCGGTCGGGTCGGCCAGAACCGCCTCGAGCCGCTGGCGCGCGTCCGGCCGAGCCAGCCGGCCCCAGAGCTCGAGGGCGAAGCCACGTTCCTCGGCACGGCGCGACTCCAGCCGGCGGGCCAGCCAGTCGGCGGCTGACTCGTCGCCGCAGCGCACCAGGGCGGCAGCCGCCTGCATGCGCTCCAACGGATGCAAGAAGCGGCGTTGGAAGAACCGATCGAGCGCGGGACGGCTGGTCGGGGAACCGAGGGCGGCCAGCGCCTGCAGCGCCATGAAGCACAGCTCGCGTTGGGCCAATGCCTCCGCCAGCACCTCGACGCCGGTGTCGTCCCCCATCCAGGCCAGGGCCCCGGCGGCCTTGAAGCGCACCACCCAATCTTGATCGGCCAGCCGCTGGCGCAGCAGCTCACGCGACCGGGCGCCGGGCTGCTCGGCCAGGGCGTCGACCGCCCGGCCGCGGACCCGCGGATCGGGATGGCTCAGCCCGCCGGCGTCCGATGCCGGCTCTGGCGGGTGGGCTGGCGTCATGGGCAGCGGGCTGCGCCGGCTCAATGGACCGGCTCGCCCCCTGGCAGGTCGCCGTCGAACTCGGCCACCACCACGCGCTGGCCACCGGGGCCGGCCGCCAACAGCATGCCGCGCGACTCGACACCCATCAACTCAACCGGCTCCAGATTGGCCACCACCAGCAGTCGCTTGCCGATCAGGTCCTCCGCGGCGTAAGCCTGGCCGATGCCCGCGACCACCTGGCGCGGTTGCTCTTCACCCAGGTCGATCTGCAGCACGATCAGCTTCTTGCTCTTGGGTACTGACCGGGCCTCGCGCACCAGACCCACCCGCAGGTCGATCTGCTTGAGATCGTCGATGGTGATCACGTTCGCCTCCGGTTCGGTGGTCTCGCCGTCGACCGCAGCGGCAGCGTCGAACTGCTCGATCAGGGCCTCGGCCCGATCGGGCTCGATGCGGGGAAAGAGCGCTTCGGCGGGCCGCACCTGGATACCGGGCGGCAGTCCGCCCCACTCGGCGATCCGGTCCCGGGTGCGCTGATCGGGCTCCGGATCCAGCCCGAGCTGCTCGAGTATCCTGCCGGCGCTGTCGGGCATGAACGGATCGACCATCACGGCCACCCAGCGGATGGACTCCAGGATGTGGTAGAGCACCGTGCCTAGTCGTTCGTCCTCGCCGGCCTTGTTCAGCGCCCAGGGCTCGGCATCGTCGATGTAGCGGTTGGCGGCCCGCACCAGCTCCCACAGGGTCACCAGCGCCTTATGGAAGGCGCAGGCTTCGAGGTGCTCGGCCGTCTGGAGCGCCACCCGCTCGGCCGTGGCCACCAACTCGCGCTCGAGCGGCCGGGCCTCGGCCGCGGCCGGCACCCGGCCGGCCGTGTACTTGGCCGTCATGGCCACCGAGCGACGCACCAGGTTACCCAGGTCATTGGCCAGCTCGGCGTTGAGACGGCCGATGATGGCCGGATGCGAGAAATCGCCGTCCAACCCGAAAGGCACCTCGCGCAGCAGGAAATAGCGCACCGCATCGTTGCCGTAGGCGTCGACCAGCGCGTGCGGCTCGACCGCGTTGCGCAGCGACTTCGACATCTTCTCGCCGCCCACCGTCCACCAGCCGTGGGCGAAGATGGTGCGCGGCAGGGGCAGGCCGGCGGCCAGCAGCACGGTGGGCCAATAGACGGCGTGGAAGCGCAAGATGTCCTTGCCGATCAGGTGCACCGCCGGCCAGAATTCCTGGAAACGCTCACCGCCTGCATCGCTGCCGTCCCACTCCAGGGCCGAGATGTAGTTGGTCAGGGCATCGATCCAGACGTAGATGACGTGGTCGGGATCGTCGGGCACCGGAACGCCCCAGCGGAACGAGGTGCGCGAGATGCTCAGATCGCGCAATCCCTCGCGGACGAAAGCCACGATTTCGTTGCGCCGGATCTCGGGCTGGATGAACTCGGGATGGGCCGCGATGTGCTCCAACAGCGGCTGCGCGTACTTGGACATGCGGAAGAAGTACGACTTCTCTTGCAGCCGCTCGACCGGCTTCTTGTGGATCGGGCACAGCCCGCCTTCGAGCAGGGCGGACTCGGTGTAGTACTCCTCGCAGCCGGTACAGTACCAGCCTTCATAGTCCCCCAGGTAGATGTCACCGCGTTCCGCCAACCGCTGCCACAGCCGCTGGACGCACTGTTCGTGGCGCGGCTCGGTGGTGCGGATGAAATCGTCGAAGGTCAAACCCAGCCGGTCCCACAGGGCCCGAAACCGCTCGACCACCTGGTCGGCCAGCTGGATCGGCTCCAGGCCTTGCTCGCGGGCCGCCTTGTCGATCTTCTGCCCGTGCTCATCGGTGCCGGTCAAGAACAGCACCCGCTGGCCCAGGGCGCGGTGGTGCCGCGCCAGCACATCGGCCGCGATGGTGGTGTAGGCGTGGCCCAGGTGGGGCACGTCGTTGACATAGTAAATCGGTGTCGTGACGTAGAAGGAATCGCTCATGCCGGTTGACCCCTGTCGGGATGGAGGATGACGGACCGCGGCTCAGCTGCTGGCACCGGAGGAACCCCCGCCGGCGCTTCCGCCGGAGCCGTTCTTGTTCCGCTTGCGCTTGCGGCGCGAGCGCCGCCGACGTTTCTTGCGCTTGGAGCTGGAGTCGGACTCGGCCTTGCGTTCGCCGCCGGCCGCACCAGCGGGCTTTTTCTTCTCGCCCCCGGCCGCCGGAGCCGCGCCGCCGGCTTTCTTCTCACCCCCGGCCGCAGGAGCCGCGCCTGCATCGGTCGGCTTGCGCGCCTTGCGCCGGCGCCGACGCCGGCTCGATCGGCTGCGGCCCGACCCGGAGCCCGCTTGCTCGCCCGCCGCCGCCCGGCGATCGTCCTCGGTTCCGGCCCGTTCGCCGGTGCGGTCTCGGTCCCCGCCTTCGCCCGATCTACGCGCGCGGCCCTTGCCCCGGTCCTTGCCCGACCGCGAATCGCGCCGCCGGGACTTCTGACCCCGATCCTCGCCGCGGGCGGCGGCCTTGCCCTCCTCGTTCAACTCCTGGCTGCCGCGCTCGAGCTGGGCCAGGGTGAAGCTGCTGATGCCACCCTGGGTCAACACCCGCACGCGGCCGCCGAGCACGTCCGTCTCGATCACCTTGCCGGGCCCGGCGGGCGTATCGATGGTCTTGCCCTGCTTCGGAAAGCCGTGGCGCAGCTCGCGGTAGGTGTCGTCCTCGTAGACCAGGCAGCACATCAGCCGACCGCACCGGCCGGACACCTTCTGCGGGTTGAGCGCCAGGCCCTGGTTCTTGGCCATCTTGATCGACACCGGCACGAACTTGCGCAAATAGCGGGCGCAACACAGCGGCTGGCCGCAAATGCCGATTCCACCCAGTAGCTTGGCCTCGTCGCGGACGCCGATCTGGCGCATCTCGATGCGCACGTGCAGCTGTTGGGCCAGATCGCGGACCAGGGCCCGGAAATCCACCCGCCCTTCGGCGGTGAAGTAGAAGATGGCCTTGTTGCCGCCGTGGAGAAAAGCGGCTTGCACCAGCTTCATCGGCAGCTTGCGCTCGGCGATGCGGCGCTGGCAGTACTCGTGGGCCTCCTCCTCGCGCTTGGCGTTGCGCCGCATCAGCAGCACGTCGTGGGAGCCGACCCGCCGCTGGATCTTGCGCAGCGAGCGCTTCTCGCGGTTCAGCACGATGTAGCAGACCTGGCCCAGGTTCAGGTCGCGGTCGTTGTTGACCACCACCGTGTCGCCCACCCCCAGGTCGAGCTTGCCCGGATCGAAATCGAAGACCTTGCCGTCGCCCAGCCGCACGCCGGCCCGCTGCCCGGGCTTGGCCGGAGCATCCGGGGCCTCGGGGGCCGGCTCGCGTTCGGCTGCCGGTGCTTCCACCACCACGGCGGCCGCTCCGGACGTCCCGTCCTCCTGCGCCGCGGCCGGCGCCCGGCCGTCGCCGTCGCCAGCGGTGTCGGGGGCACCGTGCTCGTCCGTCCGGTCCGGCCCCGGCTCCTGTGATCGATCGTCGCTCACGCTCGCCCCATCTCCAACAAAACGCCCTCAAGGGCCAGTCGGGGGTTGGCGTTGGCCCGCAGGCTGCCACGGGTCGCCCGCAGCTTCTCCAGCCACCGCAGCAGCCGGCGCGGGGCCAGTTCGGCCGCCTCGCGCCGCAGGTGCTGACTGCGGTCGCGGTTGATCAGCATGCTTTCGTCCACCCCCAACCGGCAAAGCAACAGATCGCGCAACCAGAGTTCCAACAGCTCCAACAGGTCTTCGAGCCGCTCGCGGCCGGCACCCCCGGCGCCCACCGCCTCGGCGGCCTCGAGCACCGCCGCCATGTCGCCGCCGCGGGCGCGGGCCAGCGCCTCGATCGCTTCGTCGCGCGCATTCCAGACATGTTCCTCGGCCAGTTCCATGGCCCGGCCCAGGCTGCCGTGGGCCATGCCCGCCAGCACCCGGGCCCGCTCCGGCTCCAGTCCGCGTTCGGTCTCCAGGGCGCGGCTCACCATCGAGCGCGCCAGCGGTCCGAACACCAGCGCCTGGCACCGTGAACGAATGGTAGCCAGCAGGGCCTCGGGGTGGGCGGTCACCAGGATGATCACCGAGTCGGCCGACGGCTCCTCGAGTGTCTTGAGGAAGCGGTTCTGGGCGGACTCGTTCAGCCGCTCGGCATCGATCACCAGCACCACCTTGGTCCGTCCCAAATAGGGCCGGTGGCGGAACAGGGCAGCCAACTCGGCCAGCTGCTCGTTGCGAATCTGCACCGACGGCGTGCCGCGCTCCATCTCCAGCAGCCCGGCGTCGACCAGGTGGGCCTCGCTGGCCACCAGGCGCACGTCCGGATGATTGAACCGCTCGATTTTTCTGCAGGATTCGCACTCGCCGCAGGGGGCCCGCGCCGCCTCGCTGCAGTTGAGCGCCTGGGCGAAGGCCAGCGCCACACGCTGCTTGCCGACGCCGTCCGGCCCGTGGAACAGGTAGGCGTGCGCCACCCGGCCGCCGCGGCGGGCGCGCTCGAGCTGCTCGATCGGGCCCTGGTGGCCCAGAATTTCCTGGTAGCGGCTCACGCCCAGCGCCTCTCAATCAAGGGCCGACAGACGACCTCCAAGCGCGCCATTTTGGGCCGCTGCGACCAAAAAGTCAAAGCAATTTAGATGGATTCCCATCACGGCGGCGCTACCGCCGCCACCGCCGGAGTTCTCGACCCCGACCGGCTTGACCCGGATGGTGCGATTTGCCAACATCGTCCAGGTTCGTCGGCAGCCTGTTGGAATCTGCAGCAAAATCGACCTCGCCGCGACAAGGGGTCCGCATCGCCGCCATGGGCACCGATCACATGGGCACCGATCAGGATACCGCGGGCCAGCCCGCCACCGTGGAAATCCTCGGGATACCGGTGACCGCGATCGAGTTGGCAGAGTTGCTGGATCGGGTCAGCCGCGCCGTCCGCCAGCGGCAGCCGCTGCTGCTGATGTACCTCAACGCCCATGTGGCCGAGTTGGCCAGCCGACACGTCGCGCTGCACCGGGCGCTGAACCGGGCCGATCTGGTCTACTGCGATGGCGCCGGCGTCCGTTTGGCCGCCAGGCTGCTGGGCCGTACCCTACCCCCCCGGATGACCGGCGCTGACTTCATCTGGGATCTGGCCGACCGCTGCGCGGCCGATGGGCTGCGCCTGTACTGGTTGGGCGGCGAGCCCGGCGTCGCCCGGGCCGCCTGTGCCCGGTTGCAGCGCCACCGGCCCGGCCTCGTCGTCGCCGGCAGCCACCACGGCATGTTCCCCAAGGTCGGCCCCGGCCGCCAGCCGGTGCTGGACCGTATCGAGGCGTCCCGACCGGACGTGCTGCTGGTGGGCATGGGCAGTCCGACCCAGGAGCTATGGGTCGAGCGCCACCGCTCCCAGCTGGCCGCACCGGTGGTCTGGTGCATCGGCGCCACCGCCGACTTCGTCGTCGGCCGCCAGACCCGCGGTCCGCGCTGGATGCTGGACCACGGTCTGGAGTGGTTGGCCCGGTTGGCCAGCGATCCGCGACGCCTGTTCGGACGCTATGCGGTCGGCAATCCGCGGTTCATCGCCCGGGTGCTGGGCCAGCGGCTCCGGGGCGAGCGCTGATGCGACGGCTGGCCTACAAGCCTGCCGTGCGCCGTCTGCTGCTGGCCGCGGGCCTGCTGGCGACCGCCGCCATCCTGACGGCCACCACCGTGTTCGGCATCTTCACCGTAGACGAAAACCACTACCTGACCTCGGTGCGCACCCAGGCCGCCGGCCGGCTGAGCGTACCCGAATACGACGGCTTGAGCGCTTCGCTCGAGCTGGCCCACTTCGACCCGCATCCCCTTTCGCGACCGCTGGAGCTGCGCTCCACCCGGGTGCCGCCGCTCTATGCCCCGCTGGCCATGCCCTTCTACTGGCTCGGCTGGCGGGTGCTGTTCGCGCTGAACGCGCTGGCCCTGCTGATCGCGGCGCTGCTGGTGTTCCAACTGGCCCGCTTGCACGCACACCAGCCCCATACCCCCTGGCTGGCCGCGGCCCTGTTCGTCCTGGGCGGCCACAGCCTGGGCTACGCCCAAGCGCTGTGGCCCCATGCTTTGTCTATCTGCCTGGTCTGCGCCGCGCTGTGGTCGGCAGCGCGCCGGCGCAGCGGCGGGCCGCTGTGCCTGGCCTTGCTGGCCGGTCTGATGGCCGGCCTGGCCGTCGGGGTGCGATACCAGAACATCGTCATCGCCGCCATGCTGGCGCTGGGCCTGATGCTGTGGTCCGAACGCCGCTGGCGTTCGCTGGGCCTGTTCAGCCTGGGCCTGGCCGGTCCCCTGCTGGCCAACGCGGCCTACAACCTGGCCCGGTTGGGCGTGTTCAACCCCATCACCAAGGGTGGCAAATACCTGTCGGTCGCAGCCGGCCGTGGCCTCGGCGAGCGGATCGGCGACTTCTTCCATATCCTCTACTTCCGATTGATCGACTTCACCGCCCGGCCGGCCTTCGAACCCGGGGGCAACTACACCTTCTCCCGCCTGCTGCCCAAGGATGCCGACACCGGTGCTTTCTTGATCCCGGGCGACGGGTTGAAGAAAGCGTGGTTGCAGTCGTCGCCCTGGCTGCTGTTGGCGCTGGGGCTGTTGCTGGCGGCCTGGGTGGGCTGGTGGCTGGCGCGCCGCCGTCGCTCCGCCGACCGACAGTCGCCGCCGTCGGCAGACGCGACGATAGACACCCCGGGCCGCCGCCGCGAGGTGTTGGCCATCTCCCTGCTGGTGGGCGGCCTGCTGGGCGCCTTCGCGCTGCAGAGCCCGACGCGTACCGATGGCATCTGCTACAACCAACGCTACCTGCTCGAGCTGGTGCCGGCCCTGGCGGTGGTGCTGGCCTGGGGCCTGGAGGCGCTGCGGCCGCGCCCGGTCTGGTTGTTGGGCGGCGCGGTGCTGGGCGGGCTGCTCGCCGGGCTGATCCTGGGCGCCTGGTCGCCGGCCGACGGCCTGCGCCAGCTATTGCTGCTGAAGCTGCCCCTGTTGCTGGCCGGCTTGCTGATGCTGGCCTTCGTGCGACGCCGGCGCGACTGGGGACACACCCTGCTGTGGGCGGCCCTGGGGGCCGCAGTGGGCTGGGCGCTGGTGATCCATCTCGGCGACGACATGGCCGCCAGCCGCCGCATCCGGCAAATGAACCAGCGGATTCAGCAGCTGGCCGCGCCGTGCCTGCCGGCGGAGCCCAGCGCCCTGGTGGTCGACAGCGGCCTCAAAGACGCCTTCGGACCGCTGCAGGTGGATCGCGACCTGGCGATCGTGGTCCCTTGGATCGACGGCGGGCGCGACACGCCGCGGCTGGTGGGCGAGGCGTTGGTCAACGGCCGCCGGGTGTTCGTGCTGCGCCCGCGGTTGCCGGCCGAGTTCGTCGACCGGCTGGTCGGGCCGGGTTTGAGCTTGCAGCCGACCGCCTGCCAGGCCCTGGGAGAGATCGTCGATGACGGCGACTGAATCGACTCGGCCGGACCGCGCGTTGCTGCTGCTCGACGCCTTGCTGGTCGTCGCCGCCATGGGCTTGGCCCGCGCGTTGCACGCCGAACTGCTGCCCTACCTGCCCCTGCTCAAGCGACCACCGCCGTTTCGCGAGTATGCCCTGCTGGTCTACCTGGCGGCTCCCTGCTGGTTGGTTCTGGTCGTGGCTTTCGGGCTGCACGATCTGACCGGTCGGGCCTGGAGGCCGAGCCGGTTGTTGCTCCAGCTGCTCAAGCTTCACCTGACCGGACTGGTGCTTTTGGCCGGCGTTCTGTTCGCCACCCAGATCGTGCTCAACCGATCGCTGGTCGGGCTGTTCCTGATCGCCTCGTTCGTTTTGATGGCCACCGCGCGGTTGCTGCTGTTGCAGCGCTTGCGCTACCTGCACCGCACCGACCGCAGCCGCCTGCAATTGCTGCTGGTCGGCGAGCCCGGGCTGGCCATGGCGCGCTTCGTGCGGGCGGCGAACGCTGCCCCGCTGCCGCCGCGTCTGGTGGGGCGCCTGTCGGCAGCCGCCGATCCGGCCCCGGCGCCGAGCGGCTCCGCCTCGGAGCCGGAGGCGGCCGCGCCGCCGCTGCTCGGTCCACCGCAGGCGCTGCGCCAGGTCTTGCATACCGAGGCGATCGACGAGGTCGTCTTCTTTCCACCCCACAACCGACCGGCCACGGCCGATACGGCCTTGCAGGTCTGCCTGGAGCTGGGCAAACCGGCCTATTTCGTGCTCGACTGGCTGCGGCCGGACGGTCCAGCCTGGAAGTTGCTCAGCCACCACGGCCTTCCCTGCGTCATGCTCCACGGTGCGGCCGCCCGCCCCGAACGGCTGGGCATCAAGCACGCACTCGACTTCTCGCTGGCCCTGGTGGGCCTGGTGATCGCAACGCCGCTGCTGCTGCTGGTGGGGCTGGTGGCCCTGGTCGGCCAGGGCCGGCCGCTGCTGTTCATCCAGCAACGCATCGGTCTGCACGGCCGGCGGTTCAAGATGTACAAGTTCCGCACCATGCATTCCGACGCCGATGCCCGTGGCGCGGGGCCGGACGCAGCTGCCCCGGTGCGCCCCAAACGCGGCCTCGACCCGCGCGTCACCCGGCTGGGTTGGCTGCTGCGGCGCACCAGCCTGGACGAGCTGCCTCAGCTGCTCAACGTGCTCAACGGCACCATGAGCCTGGTCGGCCCGCGGCCGTTGCCGGTCGATGAGCAGCAGCGCATCCGCGGTTGGCAGCGCCGCCGGCTGGCCATGCGCCCGGGGCTGACGGGCCTGTGGCAGGTCAGCGGCCGCAGCGACACGGATTTCGAGACCTGGATGCGCCTCGATCTCGAGTACGTGGATCACTGGAACCTGTGGCTCGACATGCGCATCTTGCTGCGCACGATCTGGATCGTGCTGACCGGCCGCGGCGCCCGCTGATCGGAAGTCCCCCGCCCGACGTCCACGGCGCTTGCCGGCCGCGGCCTGGCG
>CAYVQE010000008.1:0-46558 GCA_964454005.1 uncultured Myxococcales bacterium | reverse complement strand
AATTTAGATGGATTCCCGCCGGCTCGGCTCTCGCCGGACCGCCGTTGCGCGGCACATCGGACGCGCTGCGTGAGGTCCTGCAGATCGAGGCCATCGACGAGGTCATCTTCTTTCCGCCCCACAAACGGCCGGGCATGCGCCCGAGGCTGACCGGCCCGTGGCAGGTCAGCGGCCGCGGCGCCCGCTGCGCCTACGCAGCGCTTGCCGGCCGCGGCCTGGCGAACTACACTCGGGGACGGTGAATCCGCGACACAAAAGGAACTGGCGCAGGCCCGCCATCCGCAGCCGGCCGGCCCGGACGCTGGCGGCCCACCGGGCCGAGCGTCTGGCGGCCCTGGCCGCCGCCCATCGGACCGCCAACGAGCCGGAGGCCGCCGTCGAGGTTCGCAAGGGCGCTGTGGTGCTGGCGGCGGACTCGGCCGCGGCCCGCCTGGATCTCGCCCGGGCGCTGTACCACGCCGGCGACTTCGGCCAGGCGTTGGCCTGGCTCGGCCGGGCCGGCGATGTGGCGGCCGAGCTACTGCGCGGGCGCATCCTGGCCGACCAGCCGGACCCGGACGCTGCGGTGGCGGCTTTCGGCCGCGCCATCGCAGCCGCACCGCGCGCCATCGAGCCCCGGTTGCGGCGCGCGGCGGTATTGCTCGATCGGGGCGACGCGGAAGAGGCCCTGGGCGATCTGGACATCGCCCTGGAGCACGATCCGGCCAGCCGCTGGGCCCGTACCTTGCGCGCCAGCGCCCGGCTGGAGGCGGGCCGGGCCACTGCGGCCATCGACGACCTGATGGCCATCGAGCCGGCCCGGCGTACGGTCTATCACGCGCTGCTCGAGGCGCGGGCCCGGGCGCTGGCCGGGGAGCCCGACCCGGCCATCGATGCCGTGTTCGCTGCGGCCATCGAGCGCCACCCGACCGACGCCCGCCTGCGCCTGGCCCGCGCCCGGCACCTGGCCGCCCGCCGGGCCACCGATCCGGCCGCCGGCCGGCGGGCCGAGCAGGAACTCGAGGCACTGCAGGCCGCGGACAGCTCCCCCCGGTCGCTGCGGGCAGAGGCCTGCTTCGCGCTGGCCGAGCTGGTGGCCGAACGACCCGGCGGCGATGAACACGCGGAGCGCCTGTTGCACCGCGGGCTGGGCCTGGCGCCCGATGCGGCGCGCGGCCTGGCCGACCTGGGTACGCTGTGGCTCGGACGCGGCCGGCCGGCCCAGTCCCTGCAGTGGCTGGTGCGCGCCGCGCTGGTCGAGCCCGAGCGACCGCAGACCTCCGAGCGACTGGCCCAGGCGCTGGCGGCCGCCGCCGACGAGGAGACGGCCGCGCGCTGGCTCGGCCTGCTGGCTTCCGGACTTCCCCACCGGGCACCGCAACTTCTGGCCCGCTTGCTGCGGTTCGCCCGCGACGCCGGCCGCGCCGAGGCCCACGCCGAGGTGCGCCGCCAAGCCCACCGCATGAAGAACCGGGTGGCCGTGCTGGCCGCCCAGGCCCGGCTCGAAGATGCCGCAGCCGGCTGGCAGCAGGACATCGAGGCGCTTTACGAGGAGTGGCTGCGCTTTCTACAGTCGATGCACTTGCCACCGCCGGCTCCCCGGCCGCTGGCCCCGGCAGCCCTGGTGCGCCGGGCGGCGGCCCAGGTGGCGGTCCAGCCGCAGCGGCTGCGCCTGGATCTGCCCGCCGACCTGCCGCTGGTGCGCGGCGCCGAGGAGCAGCTGGTCGACGCGCTGGCCAACGTGATCGACAACGCGCTGCAGGCCTCGCCGCCCGGCCGACCGGTGCGGGTGGCGGCTCGCATCGGCGAGCCCGACCGCTTCGTCGAGCTGGCGGTGACCGACGAGGGCGCCGGGGTGGCGCTGGCCGATCGCCAGCGCATCTTCGAGCCCGGTTTTACGCGCAAGGAGCGCGGCAGCGGTGTCGGTCTGGCCGTCACGCGCCGGGTGCTGCAGGCCCACGGCGGCCGGATCGAGCTGGCCTCGGCGCCCGGCGGCCCGACCACCCTGCGCCTGGCACTGCCGGTGGCCCCCGGTGGTGCCAGCCACCTGCAGCCGCTGCGCTCCAGCGCCATCGAACGTTTGGCGGCAGAGGAGTCAGCGGTCGACGTGTAGCAACCTCCGGGAGCGAGCATGGCCGGCGATGCAACGGTGTTCGTGATCGACGATCAACCCGAAGTGCGCGAGCTGCTGGCCGAGTTGCTCGAGCGCCGTGGCCGGGCGGCCGCGGGCTTCGCCGACGGCGATCGGGCGCTGGCCGCGCTGGCCGCCGGGGAGACGGCCGTGGAGCTGGTGGTGCTCGATCTCGACCTGGGCCCCGGCCGGCGCGACGGCCTGGCCGTGCTCGCCGATCTGCGCCGGGACTACCCGGAGCTGCCCTGCGTCATATTGACCGGCAAGGGCACGGTGGAAGACGCGGTGCGGGCCATGCAGATCGGGGCCACCGATTTCGTGGAGAAGGATCCCCGGCTGGGCGAACGGCTGGATGTGCAGATGGACAAGCTCGACCGGTTGCTGGCCGTGCTGCGCGACAACCGGCGGCTCAAGCAACAGAACCGCTTGCTGCGCCATCGGGCCGGGCTGGGCGGCGAGATGGTCGGTGCCGACGGCGGGCTGCGGGCGGTCACCGAGCAGCTGCGGGCGCTGGCGCCGATCCCGCGGCCGGTGCTGATCACCGGTGAGCGGGGCACCGGCAAGGAGTTGGTGGCGATCGCGCTGCACCGGCTGAGCGATCGGGCCGAGGGGCCGTTCGTCACCCTCAACTGCGCCGCCCTGCCCGACAGCCTGGCCGAAAGCGAGCTGTTCGGCCACGCCCGCGGAGCATTCACCGACGCCCGCGAAGCGCGGCCGGGCAAGTTCGAGCTGGCCGACGGCGGCACCTTGTTTCTGGATGAGGTGGGCAACATGCCGATCGGGCTGCAGCAGAAGCTGCTGCGGGTGATCGAGTACCAGACCTTCGAACGGGTCGGCGGCGGCAGGCCGCGCACGGTCGACGTCCGGTTGACCGCGGCCACCAACGCCGATCTGCAACAAGCCATGCAGCGCGGCGAGTTCCGCCGCGACCTCTACGACCGGCTGGCCTTCGACACCATCCGGGTGCCGCCGCTGCGCGAGCGCCGCGAAGACATCCCGGCCCTGTGCGCATTCTTCCTGGAACGGTTTCGCGAGGAGGTCGGCGGGCTGCGCTGCAGCGGGCTGTCGCCGGCCGCGATCGAGGCGCTGCAGCGGCTGGAGCTGCCGGGCAACGTCCGCGAGCTGAAGAACCGGGTGGAACGGGCCGCCTACCGCTGCCAGCGGGGGACCATCGAGCCGGCCGACCTGGATCTCGAACCCGGTGCAGCCGCGCAACCGGCGCTGGTGGCAAGCGCCTTCCGCGAGCGGGTGCAGGCGTTCGAACGCGAGCTGCTCAGCCGGGCCATCGACGCCCACGGCACCCTGGGCGAGGCGGCCCGGGCACTGGGCCTGGGCTACGATCAGATGCGGCGGCTGGCCAAAAAGCACGGCCTGCGCCCGGGCCGGCGTGAGGCCTGAGCCTGGAACTCCCTCGTCCGAATCGAGAATTCGGACGCTCCGGATCCGGCTCAGTGCAACCGCGCGGGGCGGCCGCGTTCCTCGGCCGCCAGGCGGCCGCGGATGCGTCGGATGGCGCTGCGGTGGATCTGGCAGATGCGGGACTCGGAGACGCCGAACAGCTCGGCGATCTCGCGGTAGGCCAGGTGGTCGTCGTAGTAGCAGCGGATGACTGCCCGCTCGCGGCGCGGCAGCCGGTCGATGGCCCGGCGCAGGCGTCTGCCCTGCTCGCGGCGCAGCAGTTGGCGGTCCGGCGGCGGATGACCGTCGCTGTCGGACAGGCGCATGCCGCCGGCGCACAGGGCGTCCAGCGACAGCGGCGCCCCGCCCACTGTCTGATCCCGCTCGCAGTTCAGCTGCTCCAGGCTGATGCCCAGGCGCTCGGCCAAGGCCTCGTCCTCGGGCGGGCGGCCCAACTCGCCGGTCATCCGGTGGCGCACCTGCTCCAGGTCGCGGCGGCGGCGGCGGCGGCGGCGCGAGATGGTGTCCAGGGTGCGCAGCTCGTCGAGGATGGCCCCCCGGATCCGGTGCTGGGCGTAAGCGGCAAAGCTAAGCCCGCGATCCGGGTCGAAGCGGTCCACCGCGCCCATCAGGCCCAGGGTGCCGGCCGAGACCAGATCAGCGGTATCGACGCCTTCGGGCAATCGGCGGGTGATGCGCCGCGCCTCGCGGCGGACCAGGGACAAGTGGGCGATGATCAGCTGCTGCCGATCGGCCCCGGCGTCCGCGGCACACTCGGGTTCGGGCCCATGACTCGGGCGGCTCGGGCAAGGCATGACTTCGGCAGGCATGGTTTCCATGGGCTCATCTCCTCGTGCCGCAGCGGCCGGCGGGCGCGCCGGCCAGCATGGCCTGATGGCCGGTAATTGCAAGGCCGGTGCCAATTGATAACTTATTGATAATTCTGATCTTTCTACCAATGCACAGCGGGTGTCCGCTGACGGAGTGGAATCAGCTCCGCCGCCCCGAGCTGGCCGCTTGGCCGCCCAAGCCCCCGCCAATGCGTGAAATCGACTCCGGGTCCGGCCGACTGGCGCCTCTCGCACCCGGGGTCCCATGGGACCCACCGAGAGACGCCAGCGGAAGCTGGGTCGCCGAGGCTCCCGGCCGGCTGGAGCGGATGTAACTGCTGGAACGAATTGATCGCGGTCGGCGGCGGTGATAGCAATGGACCTCCTTCGAGCACGAACGCCGCAGCGGCGGTCGGTCCGACCGGTGCCGCCGCTTCCGGGAGGCGACATGGGGCGAATGGTGGACGCGCGTTTCGAGTCCCTGGAGGCAAAACGGCAGGAAGCCCGCAGCGGTGGGGGGCCGCAGCGGGTCGAGGTCCAGCACCGCCGGGGCAAGCTGACCGCCCGCGAGCGCATCGATCTGCTGTGCGACGAGGGCTCGTTCGAGGAGCTCGACGTGCTCAAGGTCGGCCGCGGCGACCTCAGCGGCGATTACCGCTACCCCGGCGACGGCGTGGTCACCGGCCACGGCACCATCGACGGCCGCGAGGTGTTCCTGTTCAGCCAGGACTTCACCGTCATCGGCGGTAGCCTGGGCGAGGCCCACTCGCAGAAGATCTGCAAGGTGATGGACCATGCGGTGCGGGTGGGTTGCCCGATCGTCGGGCTCAACGACTCGGGCGGCGCCCGGGTCCAGGAGGGCGTCGACGCGTTGGCCGCCTACGGCGAGATCTTCCATCGCAACGTAAAGGCCAGCGGCCTGGTGCCCCAGATCTCGTGCATCATGGGCCCCTGCGCCGGCGGCGCGGTCTACTCGCCGGCCATCACCGACTTCACCCTGATGGTCGACCACACCTCCTACATGTTCGTCACCGGCCCCAAGGTGGTGCGCACCGTCATCCACGAGGACGTCACCGGCGAGCAGCTCGGCGGCCCGGCGGTGCACGCCGAAAAGAGCGGCGTGGCCCACCTGGTGCTGCCCAACGATCTGCTCTGTCTGCGCGAGGTGCGCCGCCTGTTCTCCTACCTGCCATCGAACCGCCAGCAGCGGGCCCCGTTTCTGGACCTGCGCGACCCGCCCGAACGCCAGGACCCCACCCTGGACGCCCTGGTGCCGGCCAACCCCAACCAGACCTACGACATGAAGGTGCTGGTCCACTCCATCCTGGACGGCAACGAGTTTCTGGAGCTGCAACCGCGCTTTGCCCGCAACATCATCATCGGCTTCGGCCGGCTGGGCGGCCAGGCGGTGGGGGTGGTGGCCAACCAACCGGCGGTGCTGGCGGGCGTGCTCGACTCCGACGCCTCATCCAAGGCGGCCCGCTTCGTGCGCTTCTGCGACGCGTTCAACATCCCGCTGATCAGCCTGGTCGACGTGCCCGGCTTCATGCCCGGCACCAGCCAGGAGCACGGCGGTATCATCCGTCACGGGGCCAAGCTGCTGTATGCCTTCGTCGAAGCCACCGTGCCGCGGATCGCGGTCATCACCCGCAAGGCATACGGCGGCGCCTACCTGGTGATGAACTCGAAGCACATCCACGCTGACATCAACTACGCCTGGCCGACGACCGAGATCGCGGTGCTGGGACCCAAGGGCGCCGCCGAGATCATCTACCGCAAGGAGATCGCCGCGGCCGAAGACCCGGAGGCGGTGCTGGAAAAGCGTTCGGCCGAGTACCGCGAGACCTACTGCAACCCCTACCTGGCCGCCCGGCGCGGCTACGTCGACGACGTGGTCTTCCCGCGAGCCACCCGTGGCAAGCTGATCCGCTCGCTGCAATTTTTGGAGGGCAAGCGGGCCGGGGTGCCGGCGGGCAACCACGGCAACATTCCGCTGTGAGGACGCCATGTTCGAATCGCTCCTGATCGCCAACCGGGGCGAGGTGGCCGCGCGCATCATACGCAGCTGCCGCCGGCTGGGCGTGCGCACGCTGGCGGTCTACTCCGATGCCGATCAACACGAGCCGTTCGTCGGCCTGGCCGACCGAGCCGTCGCGCTCGGGGGCCAGCGGGCGGAAGACTCCTACCTGGCCGCCGAGCGCATCCTGGACGTCGCCCGCGACAACGGCGTGCAGGCCATCCATCCGGGATTCGGCTTTTTGAGCGAGAACCCGGCCTTCGCCGAGGCGGTGGCCGCCGCCGGGCTGCGGTTCGTCGGCCCGCCGGCAGCGGCCATGGCCCTGCTGGGCGACAAGGTGGCCGCCAAGGCCCTGGCCGAAAAGGCGGGCCTGCAGGTGTTGTCGGCGGCCAGCCAACCGGCGGCCGACGCGGCCGCAGCCCAAATCGAGGCCGAGCGGGTGGGCTATCCGGTTTTGCTCAAACCGGCCGCCGGCGGCGGCGGCAAGGGCATGCGGGTGGTGGCCGCGGCGGAAGAGCTGGAGCCGGCTTTGGCCAGCTGCCGGGCCGAGGCGGCCCAGGCTTTCGCCGATGACCGCGTCTTCGTCGAGCGCTACCTGCCCCAGGCCCGCCACGTGGAGGTACAGGTGCTGGCCGACGACCATGGCCAGGTCATCCACCTGGGCGAACGCGAGTGCTCGGTGCAGCGCCGCCACCAGAAGGTGATCGAGGAGGCGCCCTCGCCAGCGGTCGACGCCGAGCTGCGCCAGCGCATGGGCCGGCTGGCCTGCGCCCTGGCCCGCGAGGCCGGCTACCGCAACGCCGGCACGGTCGAGTTCCTGCTGGCGCCCGATGGCGCACTGTACTTTTTGGAGATGAACACCCGGCTGCAGGTCGAGCACCCGGTGACCGAGCAGGTCACCGGCCTCGATCTGGTCGAGCTGCAGCTGCGCATCGCTTGCGGCGAGCCGCTCGAAATCGATCCGGATCGGCTCGAGCTGCGGGGCTGGGCCATCGAGGCGCGCATCTGCGCCGAGGACGCCAGCCGCGACTTCGCCCCCTCGACCGGCATCGTCACCCGCTACGCCGAGCCGCGCGGTCACCACCTGCGCATCGACTCGGGCATCGAGGCCGGCAGCCAGGTCGGCTTCCACTACGACTCGATGCTGTCCAAGGTTATCGCCTGGGGACCGACCCGCGAGCAGGCCTGCGGCCGCCTGATCCACGCCCTGAACGGCTATCTGATCGAGGGGCCGACCACCAACATCGATTTCGTCACCGCGGTGCTCGGCCACCCGGCCTTCGCCGCCGGCCGGCTGGCGACCGACTTCTTGGCCCGGCATTTCCCCGGCGGCCGGTCGAACCAGCCGCCGGCGGCCGAGACGCTGCAGCTGATGAGCCTGGCCGCGGCCATGGTCTACCACAACCGCCAGAACCTGGTGCGCGAATCGCTCAAGCCGATGGCGGCGCGGGCGGGCGGCGAGCGCCGCGCCCGCGAGCACGTCGACTACGTGATCCAGGCCGGCGACGACGTGTTCGAGCTCAGGCTCGAGGCCCGTCCCTTGGGGCGCAACTGGCGCTTCCGGATCGGCGACCGCGATTACCGGGTACAGGCGCCCGACTTCGAGTTCTACCAGCGGCGGTTACGGCTCGAGATCGACGGCCGACCGCAGCGGTTCCGGATGCAGTACCGGGGCAACTTCATCGAGGTCGGCCACGGCGGGCTGCAGCGCACCTTCGAGATCTACAGCCCGCGGGAGTGGGAACTGGCGGCCTACATGCCGGCGCCGCAGCCGGCCGAGCGCGACGACGTGTTGGAGTGTCCCATGCCCGGCGCCGTGGTGCGGGTCGAGGTAGGCGCCGGCGAGCGCGTCTACCGCCGCCAGCCGCTGGTGGTCATCGAGTCGATGAAGATGGAGAGCGTGGTCTCGTCGCCCCGCGATGGCGAGGTGGCTGCGGTGCTGGTCGAGCCCGGCCAGATCGTCGCCGCCGGCGAGACCTTGATCCGGTTCGTCTGACCGCGGCCAGCGGCGCGCAGCGCCGGTGGATTGCGCCGCTGTAGCGGCCGCCGACCGGGGAGCGCGTTCTGTAAAACAACATGAATTCTATTGAGTACACGCCGAACTGAACTGGGCACATCCCTTGCAGTCATGGTGGGCGGCAGGACCGAGAACCATGCCAACGAACGCGAAAAGGAGCAGGTCATGGGCATTCTGAGACGCATGAACGACATCATCCGTTCGAACCTCAACGAGATGGTGGCCAAGGCGGAGAACCCCGAGAAGATGCTGAAGCAGGCGATCCTCGACATGGAGCAGCACCTGCGCAAGGCCCGCAAGCAGGTGCTCGACACGGTGGCCGCGGAGAAGACGCTCGAGAAGAAGCGGCTGGCCGTGCTCGACACCGCCCGGCGCTGGGAGCGGCGGGCCGAGCTGGCGCTGCGCTCCGGCGACGAGGACCTGGCGCGCCAGGCGCTGTTGCGCAAGGCCGAGCACGACGCCAGCGCCCAGGCGCTGGAAGGCCAGATCAAGGTCCAGCGCGAGTACGTCGGCGCGCTCAAGCAGAGCCTGGCCTCGCTGGAGGAGCGGCTGCGCGACGCCCGGGCGCGCAAGGACTCGCTGGTGGCACGGGCCAAGGCGGCCCGGGCCCGGCAGAAGACGGCCAAGGCGGTCGACGGCGGCCAGGCCGGGGCCAGCCCTGAGGAGTCGCGGGCCTTCGACACCTTCGACCGCATGGAGGACAAGGTGATGGAGATCGAGGCCCAGGTCGAGGCCTACGTCGAGATGGCCGAACCGCCCGACGTGGCCGCCGAGGAGGCCGGGCTGGACGCGCGTTTCGCCGCCATGGAGAAGGAACAGGATCTGGAAGAGCAGCTCCAGCGGCTCAAATCGCAGATGGACGGCGATGCGAAATCCGAATGAGCGCTTGATTTGTTTTGACTTGAGCCAGCCGCCGCCGTAGGTTCTGATCATTCAGCAACTTGCGCCCGCGGCCGGGGAGTGATGCAGGCATGGGCATCCTGGAACGTACGCGCCACGTGGTCCGGGCCGATCTGGACGCCCTGGTCCGCAAGGCCAAGAATCCCGAGGCGGTGCTCGAGGGCTACCTCGAGGATCTGCAGTCGGTGCTCGAAGAATGCGAGAGCCTGCAGGCGGCCGAACGGGCCGAGCACGAGATCTACCAGGCCCGCCTGCGCGATCTGGTCGCCACCCAGACCAGCTGGGAAAACAAGGCCCGCAACTGTCTGCGCAACGGCGACGAGGATCTGGCCCGCACCGCCCTGGAGCGCAAGATCGTTCTGGACGCCGAACGGCGGGAACTCGAACGCGAACTCGAGCACCGGGCGGCCAGCCAGGAGGTGCTGGACGAGAGCCTCGAGGCGTTGCGGCTGCGCATCGCCGAGGTGGCCCGCAAGCAGCGCGAGCTGCGTTACCGGCGCCAGGTGATCGAGGCCCGCAGCCAGCTGCAGCGGGCCATGGGCCAGCTGGCGCCCGATGCGGACGAGCCGGTATTGACCGAGGCCGAGGACGGACTGGCCGTGGCCGAGGGTCACATCGAGGCGGCCGAGGCGGCCGAGGCCGAGGATCTGGAGCGCCGCAGCCGCAAGCTGGAGGCGGCCGACCGCCGGCGGCTACGCGATAAGCAGCTCGACGACGCCCTGTCGGCGCTCAAACGCGACCTGAAACTGGAGCCGGAGTGATGCTCGATCTGGTGCGCGAAAAGGAGCGGGTGGCCCACCGGACCGGGCTGGGCTTCGAAGAGCTGCTCGACGCACTCGATGGGCTGGCGGCCGGCCGGCTGGCCGAGCGCTACGCCGAGGTCAGCGACGGCTACCTGCGGCTGGCCGGCCACGGCCGGCTGGACGACCGGGCTGGGGTCGAGTTCGATCGGCTGGACTCGGCGCTGCGCATGTTGTTGGGCGACCGCGGGCTGCTGGTGCTGGCCGGCCGTCTGTTGCACATCAAGCGGGCCGCCGTCGCCGGCCGGCTGGTATTCACCCGGCCGCAGCCGAGCAGCCGCGATCTGCTGCTCATCCAGCAAAGCCTGGCCCGCGCCGCCCGGCTGGCCGACGACGGCCTGCGCGGCCCGGTACCGGTCGACGGACCGCAGGTGGCCCACCATGCGCGGCGGGCCAGCGCCGCGGCGGCCGCCCTGATCCACCTGCGCGCCGGCGGCGGCTGGTTGAGCGGTTGGCTCAACCGCTCCCAGGTGGCCGAGACCGGTCTGAGCCGCCTGTTGGCCGATCTGGTCGACGGCGACGGCGACCAGGCCGCCTGGGAGGCCAGCGCGTCACTGTTCGATCCGCGCTGCGGTGTGGGCGAGCTGGTGTGCCGGCTGCGGATTTGCCGCCAGTGCTCGGGCTGGACGAGCAGCGCGGCGCTGTGGCAGAGCACGGCCGGTCGGATCGATGATCTGGCCGAGCTGGTGCGCGAGGGCCTGGGCGCCTGAGCACAACCGCGCCCGCTGGGGCGCGGATGGACACGCCGCGGTCCGCTCGCCGAAGCGACCGGGCGCAACCGAGGAGGATGCTTGCCATGATGACCTTCTACGTCATCTGCCTGATGGTGGGTCTGATCTTCTCCGTGCTGAGCTTCATCCTGTCCGGGGGCTTCGAAGCCCACATGGAGACCGGCGCGGACGGCCACGGCTCCGGTGACGTCGGAGTGGGTGACATCCACTTCCCGCTGTTCAGCCCGGTCGTGATCGCCAGCTTCATCGCTTTCTTCGGTGCCGGGGGCATCATCGGGCTGAAGGTCTTTTTCCTATTGCCGGTGGCCAGCCTGCTGGTGGCGGTGGGATTCGGGCTGGGCGTGGGCCTGCTGGTCGGCTTCTTGCTGATGAAGATCTACAAGCACCTGCAGTCCAATGCCACCACCACCGTCAAGAGCCTGATCGGCCAGTACGCCGAGGTGGTCGAGCCCATCCCGGCCGAGGGCGTGGGCCAGATCGCCTTCTCGGGCAAAGGCCAGCGCATCGCCGGGCCGGCCCGCAGCGAGGAAAAAAGACCCATCAAGCGCCACGCCCTGGTCACCATCACCCGCGCGGTGGGCGGGCTGTATTGGGTGCGCGAGCACGTGGACGAGCGGCTGCGCGACGTGGCGGACGATGGCGGCAAAGCACCAGCCGAGAACGAAGGCGGCAGCCAGGCCGGATCGGGCGCCGCCGAGTAGCATCTACCCTGTACTGACGGGAGGGAGCACCCATGTTCGAGGAAGCGAGCACAGAAGTCGTCGTAGCGGTCGGAGCCGCAATCGTCGTCGTGCTGCTGTTGCTGGTGGTGCTGATCAAGCGCTACCAGAAGGTGGGCCCCAACGAGGCCATGATCGTCTCGGGCGCCTTCACCAAGGGCGTGCCCAAGGTGGTCACCGGCGGTGGCGCCTTCGTCTGGCCGGGCATCCAGAAGGCCGAGATCCTGTCGCTGGAGGTCATCACCATCGACGTGCGCACCCCCGAGGTCTACACCGAGAAGGGCGTGCCGGTGATCGTCGACGGCATCGCCCAGATCAAGGTCCACGCCACCGACCAGTCGATCCGCACCGCCGGCGAGCAGTTTCTGGGCCGCGGCCGCAACGAGATCATGAACGTGGCCAAGCAGACCCTGGAGGGCCACCTGCGCGCCATCCTGGGCCAGATGGAGGTCGAGGACATCTACAAGAACCGCGACCTGTTCGCCCAGAAAGTCCAGGAGACCTCGGCCACCGACTTCGCCAAGATGGGCCTGGAGATCGTGTCGTTTACCCTGCGCGACATCCGCGACAACGAGGGCTACCTGGACGCGCTGGGCAAGCCGCGGCTGGCGCAGGTCAAGCGCGATGCGGTGGTGGCCCAGGCCGAGGCCGACCGCGACGCGGTCATCCGCTCGGCCCAGGCCAAAAAGGAAGGCGAGACCGAGCGTTACAAGCAGGAGACGTTGATCGCCGAGGCCAACCGCGACTACAACACAAACCTGGCCGACTACCAGGCCAAGGTCAACGAGCGCAAGGCCAAGGCCGACCTGGCCTACGACCTGTCCAAGTTCCAGAAGGCCCAGGAGGTCAAGAAGGAAGAGGTGCAGGTCGAGGTGGTGGCCAAGGAGCAGCAGGTGGTGGTGCAGGAGAAGGAGATCCTGCGCAAGCAAAAGGAACTCGATGCCACCGTCAACAAGCCGGCCGACGCCCGCCGCTACGCGGTGCAGGTGCAGGCGGACGCCGAGCGCTACAAGATCGAGGCCGAGGCCCAGGGTCGGGCCGAAGCCAACAAGGCCCAGGGCTTCGCCGAGGCCGACGTCATCCGCGCCACCGGCGACGCCGAGGCCCAGGCTACCAAGGCGCGCGGTCTGTCGCGCGCCGAGGTCACCCAGGCCCAGGGCGAGGCCGAAGCGGCCGCCATGGCCAAGAAGGCCGAGTCCTGGAAGCAATACAACGAGGCAGCCATCACCCAGCTGTTCATCGACGTGCTGCCCGAGCTGGCCAAGAACATCGCCGAGCCGCTGAGCAAGATGGACAAGCTGACGGTGGTCAACACCGGCGACGGCGGCGGCGGGGTGAGCAAGGTCACCGGCGACATCACCAACATCATCGCCCAGCTGCCGCCCGTGGTCGAGGCGCTGAGCGGCGTCGATCTGGGCGAGATGATCAAGCGCATTCCCGGCATCGGGGCCGATGCCGGCAAGCCGAACGAGGGCTGAGGCGCAGCCGCGCCCGGCCCCGAACCATCAACGGCCGGTCTGGCGACCCGCCCGGTGAACCGCCAGACCGCAGCCACGCGGGGTCCGCGAATGGGCTTGGACGAACGATTGAGAGCCAATGCGGAGTTCGTCGCCGCGGGGGTTCCCGCGCTGGCCGGCGATGACGCACCCGAGCTGCTGGTGATCGCCGCCAGCAGCCCGGGCCTGGTCGGCCTGCTGGACGCGGCGCTGGGGCTGGAGCGCGGCCGGGCGGTGGTCATCCAGCTGGCCGATGCCTGGGGCGGCCGCGACGGTGAGGATCTCGAGCGCACGCTGTTGATCGGGCTGCACCAGTACGGCTGCCGCGAGATCCTGGTCGTCGGCGACGAAGGCGACCCCTGCCTGCAGCCCGACCGGCAGATCCTGCGCGCCCGCCTGCGCGAGGCCGGGATCGAGCCCGACAGCGCCGAAGCCGATCGCCTGTCGGATCAGGCGCGGCGGCCCGGCGATCCGGAGGCCGGGGTTCGCGAGACGGTGCGTTGGCTGCGCACCACGCCGCTGGTGCCCGAGACCGTCCCCGTCCACGGGGGGCTGCTGCGGGCCGCGTCCGGCCGGCTCGAGATCATCGACCGCGATCGGCGGCGCCGCGGTCCGGCCGTCATGGAAAGCCCGGAGGCGCCGGCGGCCACCTCGCGGTCCACGACCCCCGAGGTGCCGCTGCCAGAGCTGCCCGAGATCCCCTTGCCCGAGATACCGGCATTAGACCTGGACCAGCTGGCCGCGGACCCGCGGACATCGGCGGCCGAGCCAACGGACGCCAGCGGGACCGCGCATTACGGCCAGCACGGTGCCGGCCCGGTCGACCTGGACACCTTCAGCGAGCTGAGCGCCGATGACGACTCCTTGCAGCCCCCCGAGCCCGGGCTGCCCCGGCGGCCCGAGCAGCGGCAGGCACCCCAGATCGCCACCGCCGAGGTGGAGTTCCACGTTCCCGACACGGCCGCCATCCAGGACACCGGCCTGGGCGACGCCGAGGCGCTGCGGCCCGGCCAGCCGGAGCTGCCGGAGCGCGACGCCGAGGAGCCGTCCCCGCCGCAGCGTCCCAGCCGTCCGCCGCCACGGCCGGCACCGCCGCGTGACCCGGAACGGCCGGAGGTCACCCCCATCGTACGCCAGCCCCAGCCGCAACGGCCCTTGGGCGAGAGCGAGATCGACTTCGGCCAGGCCAGCCGGCCGCCGCCGGCAGGCGCCCAATCCCGGGGCCGGCACGCCGATTTGCAGTCGGGAGAAGTCACCGAGCGCGGCGAGCGGCGCCAGCTCGATCCGGAGCTGCAGCGGGCGCTGACCAAGCTGTCGGGCTTTCTGCGCGACGAGTTCACCGCCGTCGACCGCAACCAGATATTCGGCCGCATCCGCAAGGCCAGCCACCAGGGGCAGCCGACCAGCGAGCAGCTCAAGCTCATGATCAGCCCTGTTCTCAAGCTGGGCCGAAAACGCTATGCTGTCATCAACGAGCTGCTCAAGATCAAGGAAGAGCTGCCGCGCCAGTCGCCTGAAGTGTCTCTGGATCTGCTGGAGCAGCTCTTGACGGATCGCTGAGCGGACAAGAACCGGTCATCGTTTGCCAGAGTCTTGATCCGTACGTTCTCTGCAGTTTGCGTCGAAGTCGTCAAGGCTCTACAACGGTGCATCCACTCCAACGCGGCCAGACCTTTTCGGTTGCGGCGGCGATAGATGCCGTGCCCTCGGGTACGGAGCCACGATGGGAGAGCCGCATGCGCAGTTCGTGGACGTCGATTATCGCAGCGCTGCTGGTGCTCGGCGGCGCTGCGAAGGCAGCCGGCCGACAGCAGCCCGCCCCGCCCTCCGGCGATGCCGCCCGGCCCTACCAGGAGCCGATCTTCTGCCTCTACGCGCCGCCGTCGAGCCACGTCCGCCTGCGCGCCGGCTGGAGCCGCAACCCGCTTCTGGACTCGGTGGCATTCCAGCTCGAGGGCGCGCTGGCCATCGGCCCGGTGGGGATCCACCTGCGCCTGCCGGCCGGGGTCGTCCTGCCCGAAGAAGGCGATACCGCCTTGACCTGGGGCGACGTGGAGTTGGGGGTGCGCTGGCTGGTCCACCAAGATGCAGCCGAGCAACGTCATCTGGCCGTCGGGCTGGACCTGATCGGCCCTTCCTCGCGCATCGGTGAAGAATCCGATGTGGCCGCGGTGCAGGCCGGCGAGGTCCGCGACGACAGCAACTTCGGCAAGCGCTATCTGCTGGCCCAGGCGCCGCTGCTGGAAATGGGCTTGGTCCCGCGACTCAACTTCGGCCTCAGCCCCTGGATGGCCTTCGGCCAAAACCTCGGCCGGGTCAGTTTGCAAGCCGATTTCGGTCTACTGCTGCTGGTGATGGACAACATCGATCCCGGGGTCTACGGCACCGACCGCCACCTGGGCTGTTTGATGTTCTTCGATCTGGCGGCTCCGGTGCTCATCTACGAAGGCCTGAGCCTGGTGGCCGAGTTCAACGCCCTGGTGGCGCTGGACGACCTGCAGGGCAACGGTTTTGCCCTGACCATCGGCCCGCGGTATACCGCCGGGGGCCTGACCGCCGGGCTCGGCGTCCAGCTGCCGCTCGGCGTGGACAACGAGCCGCCCGACGACGACAAGATGCTGGGCCGCTACGATCAGGCCCTGGTGGCCAGACACCACTTCGGTCTGCTGCTGGACCTGGCCTACCGCTTCTGACTGCCGCGGCCACCGGCCGCCTGATCAGCCGCACTTGGAGTAACCGCAGGCGGTGCACAGCATGCAACCCTCGGTGTGCTGCACCGCACAGCCGCAGTCGGGGCAGGTGGCGAAGCCGACGCCGGCCTGGCTCGGTTCGACCCCACTGACCGCGGTCGACTCGGGACCGGCCTCGGGCTTGGCCGCAGCCGCGCTGGCGGGCTTTTCCCGAGCGGTGGCCTGCTGCTCCGCCCGGCGGCGATCCTGCATCTGGCCGATGTAGCTCTTGAGCGCCCGGGCGATGGCATCGGCGCAGGACAGCACCAGCTCGCCGTCCTTCCAGACCGGCGACGGGCAGCGCACACCTGAAAGCTGGCGGATGACGGCGTCGGCATCCACCCCGGCCCGCAGCGCCAGCGAGATCAAGCGGCTGATGGCCTCGGCCTGGCTGGAGGCGCAACCGCCGGCCTTGCCCATGGCGGTGAACAGCTCGAAAATGCCGACGTCGTCTTCGTTGATGGTCACGTACAGGTTGCCGCAGCCGGTGGTCATCTTGACCGTCGAGCCGGTGACCACCTCGGGCCGTTCGCGCGGCACCAGCTTGGCCGGCTGGGGCCCGGTCGGTTCGCCGGCCGGGGCGGGCTGCTCGCGATTGACCTTGTCGATGTTGAGCACCTGGGCGCTGCGCGAGCCATCACGGTAGACGGTCACCCCCTTGCAGCCCATGATGTAGGCCAGCCGGTAGATCTCGGCCACATCGTGCTCGGTTGCGGCGTTGGGCAGGTTGACTGTCTTGGACACCGCATTGTCGGTGTACTTCTGGAAGGCCGCCTGGGTGCGCACGTGCCACTCGGGCGAGATGTCGTGGGAGGTCGTGAACAGCCGGCGGTAGCGCTCGGGAACCTCGGGCACCTCGTGCAGGCTGCCGCAGGAGGCGACCTTGCGCATCAGCTCCTCGGAGTAGAAGCCTTCCTGGCGGGCGATGCGCTGGAACTCGGGGTTGACCTCGACCAGCTCGTCGTCGTCCATGACGTTGCGGATGAAGGCCACGCCGAACAGCGGCTCGACCCCCGAGGAGCAACCGGCGATGATGGAGATGGTGCCGGTGGGCGCGATGGTGGTGGTGGTGGCGTTGCGCAGCGGCCGCGCGCCAGGCTGGTCGTAGCGCGAGCCCTCGAAGCTCGGGAAGGCGCCGCGCTGCTCGGCCAGATCGGCGCTGGCCTCGCGGGCTTCGCGCTGGACGAAGGCCATGACTTCCTCGGCCTGTTTCAGCGCTTCCTCGCTGTTGTAGGGCACCCCGAGCTTGATCAGCATGTCGGCGTAGCCCATCACGCCCAGCCCGATCTTGCGGTTGCCCTTGGTCACCCGCTCGATTTCCGGCAGCGGGTAGCGGTTGACCTCGATCACGTTGTCCAGGAAATGCACCGCGGTGTGCACCGCCCGGCGCAGCCCGGCGCTGTCGAGCTGGCCGTCGCGCACGAAGCGGCCAAGGTTGATCGAGCCCAGGTTGCACGACTCGAACGACAGCAGCGGCTGCTCGCCGCAGGGGTTGGTGCTCTCGATGGCCCCGATGTGGGGCGTGGGGTTGTCCTTGTTGAGCCGGTCGACGAAGATCACCCCGGGCTCGCCGTTGCGCCAGGCCAGCCGCACCAGCGTATCGAAGACCTTCTTGGCGTCGAGCCGGCCGCCCGGCTCCTTGGTGCGCGGGTTGATCAGATCGTAGTCCTCACCGCGCTCGACGGCGTTCATGAACTCCTCGGTCACGGCCACCGAGATGTTGAAGTTGTTCAGCGAGCGCTCGCTGGCCTTCGAGCCCATGAAGTCCATCACGTCGGGGTGATCCACCCGCAGGATGCCCATGTTGGCCCCGCGGCGGGTGCCGCCCTGCTTGATCGTCTCGGTGGCGGCATCGAAGACCCGCATGAAGCTGACCGGTCCCGAACTCACACCGCGGGTCGACTGGACCACATCGTCGTGGGGCCGCAAGCGCGAGAACGAGAACCCCGTCCCACCACCCGATTTGTGGATCATGGCGGTGTACTTGACGGCCTCGAAGATGCTGTCCATCGAGTCCTCGACCGGCAGCACGAAGCAGGCCGACAGCTGGCCCAGCTCGCGCCCGGCGTTCATCAGGGTGGGCGAGTTGGGCATGAACTCGAACGAGGTCATCAGCTCGTAGAAGCGCTCGGCGGTGGCCGCGACATCGGCGTCGGGGGCGAACCGGCGGTCGGCGTCGGCGATGGTACGGGCCACCCGGGCAAACATGTCCTTGGGGCGCTCGAGCACCCGGCCCTCGACGTCGCGTTTGAGGTAACGTCGCTCCAGCACCCGGATCGCGTTGTCGCTCAGGGGCAGCTCGGCCTCGAAGCCGTGCTTGACCAGCTGCTGGTCGATGGCCGAGATGATCACCTGTGGCGTCAGCTGGCCGGCCTGGCCGAGCCGCAGGTCGGCTTCGACCTCGCGGCTGATGCGCCGCGCGGCATCCGGCTCGATGGCCCGCTGGCGAATGAGCGCCTCGGTGACCCGGTCGGAATCCCAATCGGTGGGCGCATCGGGCGCCCGATCTTCGAACAGGACCACTGGAAGCTGGAGCTGATTGCGCTGAAGAGCATCCACTTTTGCCACACCCCTGGTTTTTCTGGTTCTTTTTCTTCTCCCGGCTCGCGCTGCAGCCTGGACCTTTCCGGACCCGGCCCCCGTAGCTTACCGCACTCCCCGGCGGGGTTCACAACCACGCCATCTGGTGTTTTTCGAATGATAGAGCACCACATCTTGTGGCGTCAAGGATTTTCCAAACAACCGGATTTCCGCAATGTTTCCCGCCCGCTGGCCCGACACCACCCCCACCGCCGTACCGAGGCGAGCCAGCCTCCTTGCCAGCCTCCTTGCCTCGGACCGACGGCCCATCGTATCATCGATGGGATCCGCACCACCCCGGCGGATCCGGAGGAAGTCATGGCTGACAAGCGCTCCGATGCCGCAGCCGGCCAGCAGGCCAAGGTGGATCCGCGCAAGGTCTACGTCTCGGGCAACCCCCGGCAGCAACAGGCCGGCCCCCGCTCGGCCGGCCAGGCGTCCGAGCAGTTCGAAGACGACGAGGCGGCCAAGCAGGTGGCCGCGGCCAAGGAGTTCTTCACCCAACTGGAGAAGGGCCTGAAGCAGATCAGCATCTACCGGCACAACACCTCGCAGTACGGCGAGTATCTCGACCGCGCCTTCCGGGTGCTGGCCGCCATCCTGGAGAAGTGGGAAACCCTGGCGCTGCGGGTCGAGCAACTCGGCTTCAAGCACCACGACGAGTGGGTCTACCAGCAGGACGCCTCCGAGCAGAACATGGCCCACAAGTTCTACCGCGACGGCGTGCGCATCCTGATCTTCCGCCGGGGCGTCGACCGCGACGAACTGCTCAACTTCGTGCTGATCCTGCTGACCAACTTCCGTTCCGCCGAATACATGCACGAGGACATGGTCAGCCTGCTGTGGAAGCAGGACTTCACCGGCATCGAGTACGTGGTGGTCGAATCGGTGTCGGTCGGCGGCGAGAGCGAGGAAGAGGCTCGGATGGAGGTCGACAAGATCGTCAACTACCTCTACCAGCGGCTGACCTCGCAGTCGAAGGATCACGTGGCCTTCGCCCGCATCTCGCTCGAGGACCTCGAGATCGAAATGGAGGACATCGAGCAGGCCAAGGGGGTGACCGTCAAGGGCAACCCGGCCACGCCCGAGGACAAGGCCAGGGTGCAGTCCGAGATCGACGAGGAGGACGAGAACCGGATGCTGCCCAAGCTGGTGGTCATCCTGTTCAAGGTGCTCGAGGATGAACTCGATCAGGACCTGGGTCAGGCGCTGGAGGAGGTCTTCGTCCAACTGCTGGACTCGCTGCTGATCCACGAGGATTTCCGCGGCATCAACCAGATGCTGCGCAAGTTCAAGACCATGGGCCGCAAAAAGCTGCCCCAGGGCAACCTGGCCCGGCTGCAGCAGATCGAGCAGGCCTTCACCACCCGCATGGGCGAATCGGAGCGGTTGGAGCAGGTGGCGCAGATCATCGACTCGATGGCCGAGATCAAGGAACCGCAGGAGGTCTACCGCTATCTGACCCGGCTCGACGAGCAGGCCATCGTGCCGCTGCTGCAGGCGCTGGAGAAAATGGAGCGCCAGGAGGCCCGCCGGTTGGTGTGCGACGCCCTGGCCAAGCTGGGCCAGGAGCAGCTCGACGTGTTCGTACGCCGGCTGGAAAGCCCCAAGGCCAACCTGGTGCGCGACATGGTCTACGTCATCGACAAGCTCAACCCGCCGGACAAGCTCAAGCTGTTGGCCAGGCTGCTCGACCATCCCAACCTGGCCATCCGGCTCGAGGCGCTCAAGACGCTGGGCTCGAGCGGCGAGGACGCGTGCCGGGCCTACGTGATGAAGGCTCTGGGAGACGAGAACGTGCAGATGCGCGTCAGCGCGGCGCGGCTGCTGCCCAACTTCGACATGAGCCTGGCCACCAAGACCCTGTTGGCCATCGTCAACCACCAGGACTTCCCGCGCCGCGACCCCAAGGAGCAGGCGGCCATGTACGCCGCGCTGGCCAACACCAGCCAGCCCGAGGCGATGGAGTGGTTCCGCGAGCAGATCCAGGCCACCAGCCTGATCTCGCGCAAGCGGCTGCACGAGCACAAGCGCACCGTGGTGGCCGGGCTGGCCCTGTCCGGCTCGATCGCGGCGTTCAAGCTGCTCAAGGCCGAACTCGAAGCCGGCATCCGCGAAGAAGACGTCAGCGCGGCGGCCGAGCGCGCCTGTCACAAGCTGCGCGAGCGGCTGCTCGGCTCCTGACCCGACGAGGTGCCCGATGGCCGACAAGATCAAGTTCCAGGACAAGATGGAAGCCGCGCCCGAGCGGCTGGACATGGCCCGCCAGTACGAGGAGAAGCTGCAGGCGCTGGGCCGCTCGCTGATCGGCGGGCTCTACATGCTGGTGCGCAACGTCAAGCTCTACGAGCCCGAGAACCAGATCTTCACCAAACCGCTCGAGCAGCTCAAGGACGTCATCAACACCATCCTGGCCATGGACGAGGCGCTCAACTTACAGGGCGCCGGCGAGGCCTTCTACCTCAACAACATGCTGGTCAAGATCGACATCAATTCGCTGGAAAACGTGCGCTACCTGCTGCGCGAGTTCGAGCGGCGCAACGTCGGCGGCTTCGTGCTCACCCAGGCGGTCACCATCCCGGAGCTGCGCAACTTCATCTACATCTTCTCCAAGGAAAGCGCCGAGCAGGTCGGCGAGCACGGCGTCTCGGCCCGCAAGCTGCAGGCCTTGAAGCTGCGCAAGTGGGAAAAGATTCAAGAGATTCTGGATCAGCAGGATCCGGAGCACCAGGATCGCCAGGTCGATCGCAAGCGCTACGCTCTGACAGTCTACGCCCGCACCGTCTACTACATGCGCAAGTACCTGGCCGGGCTGCGCGGCGAAGGCCCGGTCATCGCCATCCGCAAAGGCGGGCGCTACGTCCAGGACCTGGTCGATCTGTGCCACGGCCACCGGACCCACTTTTTGGGTCTGACCACGCTGAAGTCCGACGACGAGTACCTGTGCTTCCACTCGGTCAACGTCACCCTGATGGCCATCGTCTTCGGCGCCGAACTCGGTTTATCCAAGGCCCAACTGCGGGATCTGGGGTTGGCCGCGCTGTTCCACGATCTGGGCATGGTCGACGTCGACGAGAACCTGCTTCTCAAGCGCAGCAAGTTGTCGCCGGCCGAGGCGCGCCAGGTGCGCCGCTCGCCGATCTACTCGGTCAAGCGCATCCTGCGCGCCCGCCAGCTGAACAAGCTGACCATCCACCGCATCATCACCGCCTACGAGCACAAGTCCGAGTTCGGCACGCCGGTCAAGGATCTGAAGGGCAACGTCTCGTTCATCGTGCCCAAGTCGGATCTGAGCGTCTACTCCAAGATCATCGCCATCGCGGACTGCTACGACGCGCTGACCTCGCGCCGGCCGTTCCGCGATGCCTACAGCCCCGACATCGCCCTGTCGCTGATGTGGACCGAGCTGAAGCCCAAGTTCGATCCCGAACACCTGAAGATCTTCATGGACGTGATGCGCCTGCCGTCGGTGCGGGTGCTCAGTGACAAGGGCGAGCGGATCGTCATCTTCTGAGGAAAGCCATGTTCGAACGTCGCATGCAGTTGAGCATCCTGTTGGAAAACGTCCCGGGCCGTTTCGCCGAGGTGTGCGAAATGCTCTACGAGCGGGGAGTGGACATCCAGGCCATGACCGCCACACCCATCGGCGAATCGGGCATTCTGCGGATGGTGGTCGACGACGCCGAGGCGGCCGTCGCCGGGTTGAACGGCCACAAGCTGGCCTACCTCGAGACCGAGGTGGTGGTGGCCCGGGTGCCCAACCAGGCCGGCATGGCCGCCGGCATCGGCCACCGCTTCTCCCAGGCCAAGGTCAACATCGAGTACACCTACTTCTCCAGCGGCCAGCCGGGCACGCAGTCGCTGATGGTGTTCAAGGTGGCCGATGTCGACGACGCCCTGACCCGGCTGCGCCGCATGGCCGACTCGTTCAACTGAGCCAACGGCTGCCGGCGGTCACTCCGGCCCCTCCGCCTCGCGCACCTCACGGGCGGCGATGCGGACCACCTCGCCCGAGAACAACAGGGTCAGGTGACCGCGGTAGCGCAGGATGAAGTTGTCCCCCCGCGGCGACAAGCCACAGTGCCAGGGCAGCACCAGGTTGTCGTGGGTGGAGCAGATTCCGCAGACCCGCACGCCGTCCGCCGGCGAGCCGCTGTTGAGCTTCTCCAGGAAGAAGGACCCGCGTCGCATCTGCCGGGCGTTGCGGCCGGGCAGCAGCGGCGCCAGCGCCGAGCCCAGGTGCGGTGCGCCCAGGGTGACCACACAGCCAACCCGCTCGCGCAACGGGCCGCGCTCGACCAGGGTGCGGGCGATCAGGCCGCCCTGGCTGTGGCCGACCAGGTGCACCCGCTCGGCGCCCACCTCGTTCAGCCAGGCCTCGATCTGCCCCCGGAACTCCTCGGCGAGGCGCTCGATGCCGCCGCAGTAGCGCAGCGGGGACAATGCCCGAACCGGCCTGCGCAGCGCGCGCTGCAGCCGCCGTTCCAGGAAGAACAGGGTCAGGGCGTTTTCGCTGTGGCCCGGGAGCACAACCACCGGCGCCCGCCCCGCCTCCAGCCGCCAACGCCCCCCGCGGTTGAGGAAAAAGCGGTAGGGGAAGGCCATGATCACCCAGCTGGTCGCCAGCCACTCCATGGCCAGCGCCAGCAGACCGCCGCTGATCCGCCGCGCCAGGGTGTCCTGCGGCCCGCGCGAGCCGCCGCCTGGAAAAACCCAGAAGGCGATCGGATAGGTCAGCCCCACCAGCACGGCGGCGAACCACAGCGGGAACAAGACGATGAGCAAAAAGGCGGTGGCCATGGCCGGCGCGGCTCACAGGATGTCGAAGGTGAAGCGCAGCAACACCCGCTGCTCGAACTGCAGGTAGTCCGAGAGCTGTTTGTTGTAGTCCAGCTTGACCACGTAGGCCACCGAGGCGAACGAAACCAGCCGCAGGCTGATGGTGTTCTTCCAGTTGACCACCGGGTCGCGGTTGCCGGCCGAGGCGTAGAAGGGCACCAGGGTGTCGAGCTCGGTGTCGATCAAGACCCAGCGGGTCAGCCGGGCCGAGCCGATCAGGGTGGCCTCGGCACCGAGCAGGTGCGACGGCTCGGCCTCGACGAAGTAGAGCACCTTGCGGGTCGGATCCTCGGTGTTCTGCTCCTCGCGGTCCTCGATCAGCAACGAGCGGATGAAGTTGTGCCGAGCCCCCACGCCCAGGCGCAGGTGCAAATCGAGGATCAGCGACGGGCTGAGGTCGAACGACACCCCCAGTCCCTCCTTCAGCTCCAACGGGTCGAAGGATTCGGCCAGCCGCAGTTCGCGCACGCCCCGGCCGTTTTCTCCGTCCCGGCGCTCGATCTCGCGTTGCTCGGAATCGAGCAGCACCACCGTCGGGTAGGGATCGTTGAAGCGACGGAACCCGGGGAACAGGTTGGTATTGAGGCCGAAACGCACGTAGGGCCCCAGCCAGGAGAGCAGCCGGTAGGTGTAGATGGCGTCGAGATCGACCTCGTCGATGGTCTTGCTCAGATCGAGCCCGCCGAAGCCCTCGCCGATCTCCTGGAAGGCCTGGCCGCCCTCGTCGACCTGCAGCCGGAAGTAGGCCAGGTGATCGGGATCCAGGTAACGGATCGAGAAGTCGACGAAGGCGTTGAACGACACCGAGTTGCCCGACGAGCGGCCCGGCACGTGATCGTTGCGGTTCCACAGCGCGTCCCCACCGACGATCAGGCCCAGCCGCCAGTTCTCGATCTCGGTCCGGCCTTCCCAGCGATCGACCACGCCGCCGCCTTCGAAGTTGCCCTCCTCGTCCTGGACCAGGGTGAAGTGGGTCAACTCGCCGGGCTCCAGCCGCACGGTCAGAAAGTCGGTGCGCGCGCGGGGGGTCTCGCCGGATCGAACCAGCATGTAGCGGCCCGGCGGCAGCAGCCAGGTGCGCAGGGTCTCGCCCCGCGTCTCGTCGGCACCCAACCCGAGGCCGAAGTCCTCGCCCGAAGGCAGGGCGAATATCTCGTAGGTGCCGCGGATCTGAGTGCCGTGCTCATCGACCACCCGCACGATCATGCCCGCCCAGTCCGGCTCGACCAGGGTCGAGTGGCCCTCGTGCACCGTCACCTGGTGGGTCATCATCTGTTCCTCGACCCCCGAGCCCACCTTGACCTGATAGCGGCCGGGTGCCAGGATGGTCTTGCTGCCGGTCGGCGAGCGGGTTACCACCTCGCCCTGGAGGTCGAGCACCAGGTAGGGCGGCTCGGCGGCCGCCTCGCTCATGGCCGGGACGAAAACCGCTCCCTTGCCCACCGGAATCAGCTCGGCATCCATCTCCAGCTGTACAGCGGGTGGCGGCAGCAGCCAGCCGGGAGGAGTGGCCGGAGGCTCGGCCCCGGTGACCCCGTCGAGATCGGCCGGCGCCGGTGCAGCCGCCAGCAACACCACTAGCACGATCGCTGTCTTGCCCGCTGTCTTCACCGCAATTCTCCCAGCGCCGGGCGCGCCGGCCGGCCCCTGGCCCGCTCTCGAAGCTCTTTCAAGGTAGTGCGAAGATCATCCAATGCCCGCGCCATCTCCTGCTCCAACAGCTCGCTCAGCGCCTTGACCACATAGACCGGCGCCTTGTTGTAGACGCGCTTTTTGGCATCGGCCCGGTAGGACCACACCACCCGGTTGTCGCCGAAACGCGTCATGCGCAGGCTGAAAGCCAGGTGGGCGAACCACTGGTCACCGCTGTCGAGCTCCTCGATGGCCTGCAGCACGCCGGACAACTCGTACTGCGGCCGGCTCTCCCCGTACTCGCGGCTGACCACCCGGAACAGGTTGGCGTGCTCGATGTGGCGCACGATCAAGCCGGAGATCATCTTGTTCGGCTTCACCGCCCACAGCTTGTAATTGTAGTACTGGAACTCGTAGGGCGAGAAGCGGTAGACGATCTTGTCCTTGTCGTAGGCCGGCACGATGTCCATGTCGCGTACCCGCAACGATTCGGCCAGCTGATCGTCCTGCTCGTCCTCGCTCGGCAACAACGTATAGGCCATGGTGAAATAGGTGTACTCCGGCACGTTGGCGCAACCGGCGAGCAACAGCAAGCCGGCCGCGGCGATCCGGACCGCAGGCCTCATGGCAGATCCCTCCCCTGCCGCTTGGGCGAGCTGAGCAACCGCGAGGGGTCCTCGCGGATCAACCGACTGAAGTCGCGCAAGTTCTCGGTCGTCTCGGCCAGGTAGCGCAGCGTGATGCGCAAGTCATCGCGGCCGGAAGCGACCACCAGGTCCAGCTTCTCCACCAGCGCGTCGGTGCGCCGCAGCAGCCGGCCGACCGATGCCAAAGTCCGGCCCAGCTCTTCCTCGCCCACCCGGGCCCGAACGTCGTCCACCGCGGCCCGGGCGGCGTCGAGCAGCCCAGCCACCCGCTCCTGGTCGAGCACCCGCTCGACGGCGCGCCGGATGCGGCCGACCGCTTCACGGGTGGTCGCGGCCGCCAGCCGGATCTCGTCCAGCGCGGTGTTGAGCTTGGACGCCGAGCGGTTGAGGTTGTCGAGCGTCTCGCCGATCTTGTGCCGGTTCTGTTGCACGGTCTCGTCCAGGGTGTGCATCAGGCTGCCGGCCCGTTCTAGCACGTCGCCGACCAAGGCCTGGTTCTCCTCGCCGGTCAGTCGCAGCATCTGGTTGAGCAGCTTCTCGGCCTTGAGCGATAGCTGCTCGGCCCGGCCTGTCATCGTATCCACAAACGATTCGCCGGCCTGGATGCTGGCCCCGGGGGGCAGGGTCTTGGCGGCCGAGGTGCCGCCGACCAGCTCGATGAAGCGCAGGCCGGTGATGCCCTGGACGTTGAGCACGGCCCGGGTGTTCTCCTTGATCGGCGTGCCCCCCTGCAGGCTGATCGCCACCACCGTCTGGCTGACCTGCTCGGGGTCGATCCAGATGCGCTCGACGCGGCCGACCCGCACCCCGTTGTACTTGACCGGTGCGCCGACCTCCAGGCCCGACACCGAAATGTCGTATTGAATCAGATAGCGATCGCGATCGGCGAACACGGCCGAGCCGACCACCGCCGCCACCAGCGCCAGCAACAGCAGAAACGACACCAGCAGAAATACGCCCAGGCGGACCTTTTGCGCACGCGTGATCAACGCGTCCCCTCCCGCGGTCGAATCCTCGCCTGCCCAAAGCCCCTCATCGCAACCTCCCACGCCGTTCAGCCCCGCCGCGGATCGGTCGCGGCGCGGCCGGTGCTAGCCGCTGCTGGCGCCGTCACCCAGAGTCGGCTGTCCCGACCCGGCGAAACGCTGCAGCATCGACCGTCCGGCGGCCTCCGGCCGGGACGCTCTCCGTTCCAGAAAATCTCGCACCGCTGGTTCGTCACTCTGGCGGGCTGCATCCAGCGGCCCATCGAACACGATGCCCCCGTCGGCCACCATGACCATCCGATCGGCGATGGCCTCGATGCTGGTCAGCTCGTGGGTGACCACCACCAAGGTGACCCCCAGCGATGCGCGCATCTCCAGCAGCAGCCGGTCGAGCGCGGCGGCGGTGATCGGGTCCAGTCCGGCCGAGGGCTCGTCGCACAGCAGCAGGTCCGGATCCAGGGCCATGGCCCGGGCCAGCGCAGCCCGCTTGCGCATGCCGCCGGACAACTGGTCCGGCGTCTTGGACCAGGCCTGCTCCAAGCTGACCATGGCCAGCTTCATCCGTACCAGCTTGGCGATCGCCCCTGCGGACAGGCGGGTGTGGTGCTCCAGGGGCAACGCCATGTTCTCGGCCACGGTCATCGAGTTGATCAGAGCGCCGCCCTGGAACAACAAACCCACCCGCGAGCGAAGCTCGACCAGGCGGCCCTCGTCCAGCCTGGCCAGATCCTCGCCCAGCAGCTTCACCCGACCGGCCATCGGCTGCAGCAGCCCGACCCCTCCCTTGAGCAGGGTCGACTTGCCACAGCCCGAGACCCCGGCGATGACCACCAGCTCGCCAGCGGCGATGCGCAGCTCGACCTCGGTCAAAACCGGCTCCTCAGCGTAGCCCAGGGCGACGTTCTCCATCTGCAACAGCATCCGTGGCACGTATTCCTCACAGGTAGAAAATCAACGAAAAGATGCAGTCGGCGATGATGACCGTGAAAATCGCCAACACCACCGACCGGGTGGTCGAGGCCCCCACCTCGCTGGCTCCGCCCCGGGTGTTGAGCCCGCTGTATACGGCCACCACCAGAATGATCCAGCCGAACACCAGGCTCTTGAGCAGACCGACCACCACGTCCTTGTTGCGCAGCACCTCGACCGACCGGTTCAGATAGGCCTCCGGCGGCACCCCGAGTGCCAGCGTCGCCACCGAAAGACCCCCCAGGATGCCGCAGCAGATGGACACCACGGTCAGCAGGGGCTGGGTGAAAGTGACCGTGTAGAATTTGGGCACAACCAGGAAGCGAATCGGCGAAAAGCCCATCGCCCGCAGCGCATCCACCTCCTCGGTCACCTCCATGGTGGCCAGCTCGGCGGCGATGGCCGAGCCAGAGCGGCCGGCGACGATGATGGCCGTCATCATCGGGCCCATCTCGCGGGTCATGGCCACCGACACCAGATCTGCGACGTAGATGTTGGCGCCGAACTGGCTGAGCTGGTGGACTGACAGCAGCGCCAGGGTCAGGCCGATCAGAGCCGCCAGCAGGGCCACGATGCCGACCGCCCGCGCCCCCAGCAGGTAGGCCTGGCGGGTCAGCTCGCCCTTGGGCGCCCCCCGGCCTGCAGAGAAGGGTCCCATCACCGCCCAGTAGAAGGTATCGGCCAGCAACAGCAGCAGCTGGCGGCTGGCGCCGAGCAGTGCCAACAGCCACTCGCCCATGCCGACCAGCGGTTCGCGCCGAGCCGCCGGTGCGGTCGGCCCTTCCTCCTTGTAGCGGAACAGCTCCAGGATGCGCTGCGCCTGGGGGCTGACCTTGACCAGCTCCAATCGGCAGTCGCGCTTGCGGGCCAGCTCCAGCGACTCGGCCAGTACCGCCACCCCGGCCGAGTCGAGCGCCTCGACCTGACCCAGGTCGAGCCCCACCCGCGCCGTTCGCTTCGGCAGCCAGGCCTGAATCCAGTCCAACACGGCCGGGGCCGAGTCCCGGTCCAGCCGGCCGTGGACCACCAGCCGGATCTCGCCATCCTCGATCACCCGCTCTACCCGGGCATGCCTGGGCTGCTCCATGACCTTCGAGTTTGCCCGTTTCCTGCCAGCGGGTCAAAGTTCCGCACTCGCGACCGGCACTTCGAATGTCCAGCGGACCGCCGCCTCCCAGCCGGGGCCGCGAGCGGTCAGGATTGCGGGGCGAAGAGATCGCGCAGGGCGGTCTCGGCCGCAGCCAGGCCCCCGGTGACCCGGGTGGCCGCGGGCAGGCTGTCCAGGAAACGGCGGCCGTAGCGTCGCTGGACCAGACGCGGATCCAGCACCACCACCGCTCCCCGGTCGGCGCGCGAGCGAATCAACCGGCCGAAGCCCTGCTTGAGCTTGAGCACCGCCCGCGGCAAGCTGTAATGGGCGAAGGCGCTGCGGCCCCCGGCGGCCACCTGCTCGGCCCGCGCCTGCACCAGGGGCTCGGAGGGCACATCGAAGGGCAGCCGAGTGATGACCACCAGCCGCAGCGCATCGCCGACCACATCCACCCCCTGCCAGAACGAATCGGTGCCGAACAGCACCCCGCCGGGCTCGTCGCGCAGCCGTTCCAGCAACCGATCCCGCGGCTCGTGGCCCTGACACATGGGCCGCAGGCCGGCTTGCACCAGCGCGTCGCGGGTCAGCTCGTGGGTGCGCTCCATCAAACCGCGGGCGGTGAACAACACCAGTGCCGAGCCTCGGCTGGCCGCGGCCAGCCGCAGCACCGCGTCCGGCAGCCGGCGCTCGAACTCCGGCGTGCCCGGGGAAGGCATGTCGTCCGGCACCGCCAGCCGGGCCTGGCGGGCGAAATCGAAGGGGCTGTCGACCTGCAACCGCTGGAGGCGCCCGGCCTCCAGCGCGTCCAGTCCCAGCCGGCCGGCCAGGTAGTCGAAAGAACCGCCCTCGGCCAGGGTGGCCGACGTGATCACCACCGTGCGCTGGGGGCCGAACAGGGACTCGGCCAGCTTGTCGGCCACCACCAGCGGGGCCAACGCCAGCTTGACGAAACGCCCGCCGGGCCGGGCCGGCAGCTCCACCCAACGCACCCAGCCGTCCAGATCGGGCTCGGTCAGCTGCCGGCAGGCGTCGGCCATGGCCCCCAGCCGGCGGGCGCCGGCCCGCCCCTCGGCCGAACCGCCATCGCCCTCGCGCAGATTGTCGAGCTGCTCGCTCAGCCGCTCCAGCTCGACCGCCAGCTTGTCGGCCTGCCAGGCCGCCTGGCCGAACGCCTCGCGCACCGGCACCCAACCGCCAGCCCCCAGGGCCGCCCCGTCCAAACGCAGCTTGCGTTCGCCGCCACCGGCCTGCAGAAGGCGTTGCTCGGCGAAGTCGACCAGCGAATCGAAGGCCGCCGCCAGGGCCCGGCGCAGCTCACCCGCCAGCGCAGCGGTGGCGCCCCCGCCGCCGGCCGGGCCGGCCCCCAGGGCGCCGAGTTCGGCCGCGAGCTGCGCCAGCAGTCCCCCCTTGCGCGCCGCCGGCAGCACCTGCCCGACCGTGCGCAGCGCCCCGGTGCGGGTCAGCTGCAGGCCGAAAAAACCCGAGGCCACGTCCTCCAGCGCATGGCCCTCGTCCAGCACCACCCGCTCGAAGGCCGGCAGCACGGCCCGGTTCGACCAGTCATCCAGCTCCAGCCGCAGCGCAAAATCGGCGAACAGCAGGTGGTGGTTGACCACCAGCAGCGCGGCGTCCTCGGCCGCCCGCCGCGCCCGGGCGAAGAAGCAATCCTCGCGATGGGGGCAGCGCATGCCCAGACACGCATCGGCGTCGGCGCAGACCTGCTCCCAGGCCTCCGGCTGCACCGGCCGCTCTAGGTCGGAGCGGCTGCCGTCCCGGCTGTGCTCGGCCCAGTCGGCCAACCACCGGAAAACCTCGTCCAACCCATCGGTCTGCAGCAGGGACTGCTGCCGCAGTCGGTCGGCCAGCCGCCGGCGGCAGAGGTAGTTGGCCCGGCCCTTGATCAGGGCGATGTCCAGCTCGCCGCCGAGCACGCGCAGCACCAGCGGTAGATCCTTGTTGATCAGCTGCTGTTGCAGGTTGATGGTACCCGTCGAAATGACCACCCGCTGGCCGGTGCGCCGGGCCCAGAGAGCCGCCGGCAGGGCGTAGGCCAGGCTCTTGCCGGTGCCGGTGCCGGCCTCGACCAGCAGCACCTGCTCGCGTTCGAAAGCGCGGCCCACCCTCTCGATCATCACGCGCTGCTCGTCCCGCTCCTCGAAATCAGCCAACACCCGGTCGACCGCGCCGCCGCGGGCCAGCAGGGCGGCCAGCTCACCGGGGTCGAACACCGCCTCGGGCGGAGGCGCGGGTGGGGAGCCGATCATCAGCGGTCTCCGGCGCGGGCGAGCGGCGCTGCCGCGGGGACTGCCGGCAGCGGTCTCATCGGTCCGCCGCCGGTTCCGGTTCGATGCGCTCCGCCCGCAACACCTCGGAGGTGGCGCCGTCGAGTTCGACCCGATAGCGCGGCGCATTCGGATGCTGCGGGTCGACGAAGGTCACCCGGTAGACGCCTTCGCGAAAGGACACCCGCGACTCGCGGCCGCGGCAATCGATGCCCTGCAAGCCCAGCGACAGTTCGGCCAGGTCGGCTGCCATCTCGGCGTGGGCGATGGGCTGGCCGCGGTTGATCTCCGGGGTGAGCGCCTCGAGCGCGGTGGTCGCCGGGGCATCCGTAGGCTTGGGCCGCGGCGCGCAGCCGAGCGGTCCGGTCAGCAGTAGGCCGACAACGATTGCGGCGATACCTAGTCTCATCAGGGTCCTCCAGCTCTCGGTGCCGGTCAGCGAGCACCGACCGATGCCAACAGCGCACCGGCTGCCTCCGCCGGCACGGGCAGCATGCGGCTGGCGTCCGGGAACAGGGCCGTGGCCGGCTCGGCCGGCACCGCGGCCAACGCCCGCCGGATGGCCGGGCCGAGATCGTCTGCCGGTTCCATGCCGAGCGCGCGCACCGTCCGGCCCTCCAAGCGCGTGACCAGGATGATGCGGGCGGCGGCCGCCTTGTCGCGCAGCGCCAGCAAGGTCTGGGCGTAGATGGTGTAGTCCCGCCGCAGCCGGCGCGCGTGCTCGGCCCGGTCCGAAAGATCCAGCCAGGGACCGAGCCCATCGGCCCCCAGCCCCTCGTCGCAGGCGGCGGCGTGGACGATGACTCCCCCGGGAGCCACCAGCCGGGCGGCGTTGTCCAGGCCCTTGTGGGCCTGGATCAGATTGCGATCCAGCGGATGGCCCCCCGAGGCGCTGAGCACCAGGCGATAGCGACGTTCGGTCCGCTGCAGCCGCCAACCCAGGTAGGCGCGGCAGGCCGTCCGGTGGGCCGTCTCCAGATCGCCCGCCCATAGACCGGCGAAGCCGCCGAGCTGTTGGCCGGCCACGCCGACCACGGCGAAAACCGGCCGATCGAACAGGGCGGCCGCCTCGGCCATGTCCTCGGCCACCGGATTGCCCGCCAGCCGGCCCGGTCCGATCCCCGCCCGGCGGCCGGCGCCGTCTCCGTCGTCCAGCACCAGACGGTGGTTGGACAAAATTGACCGCCGCGCAGCCGCGCCCGGCAGCAGCAGCTTGCGACCGCCGGTGAAGCCGGCGAAGTAGTGGTGGGTCACACCCGAGACGCAGAGGACCAGCTCGTAATCCCACAACCGTTCGTTCAAGGCCACCGGGGTACCGCGGCTGGTGGTGCCCAACGATCGCGCGGGTGCCCCGCAGTCGTGCTGGAAGTGGGGATGCGCGCGCAGCGGTTCGGCGCCGACGGCCGCCTCGCACTGTGCGGCCGTCATCGGCGGGTGGGTGCCGGCGGCGAACATGAGATGGACGCGGTCGCCGCGCAGTCCGCAACCGGCCAGGTACTCGAGCAGCAACGGCACCAGCGTTCGCTTGCCGTCGCGGCGGCTGTGATCCGACAGCAGCAGCAGGACGCGGCCCTGCGCCGGCAACCGCCGGCGCAGCGGGGCCGACCCGAGGGGCCGTTCGAGCGCGTCGACCAGGGTCCGGCGCAGGTCGGGCAGATCGGCCGGGCCGGCCGGGGCGATCAGATCCAGCGCCCATCCCTCCGGCACCGGCGCGGTCAATCGGCCCGACCCGTAGGGCAGCGCCACCTCGGCGTGCGGCGATTCGGTTGCCACCGGAACTCCGAGATCCTCAGCGGCGGGTCCAGCGGCCCAGCCAGTAGGCCAGCCGGAAGTCGGGGCCGGCGTACATGCCCGGCCCGTCGGATCCGCCGTTGGGCTTGAATGGGTTGGAGCGCCAGTAGAAATTGGACGGCCCGCGCAGGCGCATCGGCAGCGCCTCGGCCACCACCAACCCGCCGTTGCGGCCCACGTGGCCCAGCACCGTCAGCTCGGTCTGGCCGTCGACGGCCAAGCACGCACCGCTGGCGATCTCCGCCTCGTCGCAGTTGACGCGGGCGAAGTCCCAAAAGGGCGGCGTGGGAAACTCGCGCAGCGTCTGCAGGCCGCGGTCGATGGCGGCCTGGTCGATCTCGCCAGTGCAGCCGTGGGCGGCGCTGGCTCCGCACATGCCGGCGGCATAAGTGAAGTCGAAGAAGGACTGGCCAGCCTCGATCGGCTGAAAGCCGTGATCCGGCGTGTCGTAGAGCTCGTCCTGCAGCGCGGTCTGCAAGTCGCTTCGGGCCGCCGGGTGCTCGATGTGGCGCAATGCCAGCCAAGCGCCGTCGAAGGCCATGTTGTAGTTCGAAAAATTGGTCACCGCCTCGAAGTTGATCAGCAGGCTGTTCTCGGCGGCGATGGTCGCCAGGCCGCGCTGCTCGATCAGCTCCTGCTCCAGGTAGGCGGTCACAACCGGGTCGTCGACGATGGCGGCCAGCGCGCCGACGATGCCCAGTGCCATGATGGCGTAGAAGCCGTTGCGCGCGCCGTCGATGTACATGCGATCGACGTTGTTCTCGTTCATGTAGCCGTGAAAGGTCAGCCGCCCGTCGGCGTCCGGTATCTCCAGGTCGTAACCGCTGGCGCCCACCCGCATGTAGCTGGCCGCCAGTTCGGCCGCGTGCTGTCGCAGGCGATCCTTGACCGCCTGCTCGATGTCCGCATCATCGGCGATGACCTCCCAGGCGGCGCCGAAGCCCATCACCCAGCCGATCAGCATGTCGCGCGAGCAGGAGTCCTCCCAGATGAAGTCCGGGTGGCGGCCGGAGTTGTCGGCCCGCCAGGTGCCGTTGTCCTTCTCCGGCGGCAGCGGGTTGCCGTCGTCATCGAACAGTGGGGTGAGGTCCTCATTGTCGCCCGCCCCGGAATAGGTGGTGTTGGCCAGACCGCGGACGATGACGCCCTCGACCCCGGTGATCTCGACCGCCCGGGCCATGCCATCGAGCGAGCGCAGCAGCTGCTCGCGGGCCCGCTCGATCTGGGCTTGGGGGTAGTGCTGATCGCGCAGGGTGCCGTAGCGATAGGCGTCGGCGGCCACGCCCACCCCGGCATAGGCGCCGGCCACCTTGCGCCAGCCGTCGATCGCCTCCTCGATCCGCATCCCGGAAGAGGCTTCGAAATCCCAGCCGTCGTCCTGGTGTAAGAAATCCTCGATGGCCTGGCGGGCAGTGGTCTTGTCGCGCGCCACCTGCAGCTCGGTGTTCAGGCCGGTGGGCGGGGTATGGAAGACGTGGAACTGGCGATCGCGCTGGCGGGCCACCTCGGCCAACTCGGCGTCATAGCCCGGCTCACCGGGACCCGGTATCAGGGCCGACCAGTCGTAGCGATACAGGCTCCCGCCATCGGGCGAACCGCAGGCCGGCAATACCAGGGCCATGACCGCCACCACCCGCAGCCACCTCGAGCACCCGCTGCCGCCACCCATCGCAAGCCTCCCCGCACGGCGTCCGCCGCGCTCGGATCAGTCTGCCAGAACGTCCGCCGCCTTGGCAACGCGCAAGGTCCAAGCGTTGCCATTTCGTGGGGTTGTGGTCTATGATGGCGTCCAACCCAAGGGACGAATGCACGCGGAGGCGAGCCCATGCTCTCCAGGTTGACGAAGCTGCTGCTGCCGTTGCTGCTGGCCGCGTTGCTCAGCGCCTGCCCACCGGCCGCCGAGACCAAGCCCGATCCGGCCCAACCCGCTGCTGCCCCGGCCATCGGGCTGACCGGCCACTGGGAGCAGGACGCGGCCGACGGCCTCGATCAATTGGTTCGCGAGCACGGCCGGCAAAGCGACGGCTACGATCCGACCGCGCCGCCGGTGGTGGTGTTCGACTTCGACAACACCGTCATCCGGGGCGACATCGGCCGGGCCTTCTTCGACTGGATGGCCCTGCACGACAGGTTTCGTTTCGACGAGGCGGTCTGGCAGGCCTTGCCGGCCGACAAGCGTCAGAAAATCCGCGAGGCCCATCAGGCCCTGCAACAACTGCCGGCCGCGGACCGGGCCGATTCGGCGGAGCTGCAACGTTTCCGCAAGCGCATGCACCAGGCCTACTGGAGCCTGTGCCACGACACCGATCCGGCCCAGTGCTACCCCTGGCAGGTTCGCTTCTACGCCGGCTATACCCCGGACGCCATCCGTGCCATGGCCGCCGAGGTCTTCGCCGCCGAACTGAAGCGCCCGCTCGGCTCCGAGCCGATCCGGGCCGGCGACGACGATCCGGCCCCGGCCATCACCTCGACCGGCATCCGGCTGCATCCTGAAATCCTGCAGCTGATGGAGCTGCTGAAGACCCACGGCTTCGAGCTGTGGGTGGTCACCGCCGGGCCGCAATGGGTGGTGCAGGGTGCGGCTGCCCACCTGCCGCTGGAAGCGGAGCGCATGATCGGCATGCGCACCGTCCTGGCCGACGGCGAGCTGACCACGGAGATGGCCGAACCGCCCACCTTCCGCGAGGGCAAGGTCGCGGCCATCGAGAAGTTCATCGGCCGCAAACCGCTGCTGGTGGTGGGCGATTCGTGGACGGACGCCGAGATGATGGCCTACGGGCAACACGCCGTGTTGATCGATCGCGGCTACGCCGACCTGAAGAAGAAGGCTTTCGATTCGGGTTGGTGGGTCCAGCCGGATTTCCCGACCAAGTGATGGGCCACCCGGCGCCAGCTGCGAGCAAGGCAGCGGCCGACCGCCGCAACCGAACTGGCCACCTCGGCTCTTCGGTAGGCGGTTGGCCGGCCCGGCTGCTGTTGCGAACCGTTTTCGCTCTGGGTCTACTGTTGGCCCCGGCCGCATCGGTGGCGGCCGCCGGCTGCCCGGACCGCTACCACGAACAGGCCAAGTTTTTGGCCAACCCCGACGAGTCGGTGTTGATCGCCGCGGTCATCGGCTGGTGCCGCAACCACGACCATCGCCTGTTGTGGGACGAGCGCTACGCTTCGGTTGCCCGCAAGTGGAGCGGTTTCCTGGTCGAGTCCGGTGAACCCGGCCGGCGTTCGCTGCCCCAGGATCGGTTGCGCTTCGAGCTGCGTCAGGCCGGCGTCACCGATGCAGCGGTGTTGCCCTACTCGGCCCTGGGTCCGCCGGAGACGGTGCCCGGCGGACTGCTGCCCTTCCTCGACGAGAAGGTGGAGCCCGGTCGCTACACCCACTTCGCGGTCGGCGTCACCCGCTTTCCGGATCAGAAACGGATGGTCACCACCCTGCTGCTCGGCCGCCGGCCGGTGCGCATCGAGCCGCTGCCGGTCTGCCCAGAACCCAACAGCCGCCAGGAGCTGGAGCTGGTCATGCGGCGCGGTTACAGCCATCCGCGCTGGCTGATGACCACCCCGCGGGGCGACGTGCTCAAGGGCAGCCTGGAGTACGAGTCCGGCAAATGGCGCTCGGCGGTTCCGCTCGACGCCGGCCGCGGCAAGTACACCCTGGAGCTGGTGGTCAACGGACCGGCCGGTCCCGAGGTGGCGGCCCTGTTTCCGCTCTATGCCGGCACCGAACGCGCCCGGTTGCCCGCCAAGACGCTGCGTCCAGCTCCTGGCCGCTACCGTTCGCCCGGGGACGCCGAGCGGGCGCTGGTGGAGCTTGTCAACCAGGAACGCGCCGAGCTGAAGCTGCCGGCCCTCGAGCGCGACCAGGAGCTGTCGCGGTTGGCGCGCGAGCACGCCATGGATCTGCTGATGGCGCGCCACGCCAGCCACCGCAGCCGGAACACCGGGGCCCTGACCGACCGGCTGCGCAAGGCCGGGGTCGAGTTCGAGCGGGCCCTGGAAAACGTCGCCTTGACACCCAGCCCCCAGGCGGCCCACGACCGTTTCATGGACAGCCCCGGCCACCGGATCAACGTGCTCGATCCGAGCGTGACCCGGCTGGGGGTGGGCGTGGCCATGGAGCGCACCGCGGTCGAAGACGTGCTGGCGGTCTGCCAGGTCTACGTCGAAAAGCCCCAGGGAGGGGCCGAGGCGACCGGCGTCGAGACCGTGGTCGAGCTGATCAACGCCCGGCGGCGCACCAAGGGGCGCTTCGCCCTCGGGCTCGACGCGACCCTGTCGCAAATAGCCCGCCGCAGCGCCCGCCGCCTGGTGGCCAGCGGCGACCGGGCCGATCCCGAGGCCGAGGGCGAGCGCTTGCTGCAACAGCTGACCGACGGTGAGCTGGTCGTGGCCGATGTCGCCATCCGCTACTTCCACGCCCGCCGCCCGGAGCGGGTGCTGGCCTCGCCTGAAATCTTCGAAAACCAGTTCAATCGCCTGGGCGTGGGCATCGCCCGCTCGGCCGATGCCAGCCAGGCGGGCAAGGTCTGGATCGCGCTCATCTTCGCCGGACGGTGATGCCGGACGCGATCCCTCCGTAACGACGAGCGACGATGCCAAGGGCAAGCGGTCAACTCCAGGCCCGTCATCCGCGGTTGGTGGCCTACCAGCACCTGCTGCGTTTGCTGGCCGGTGGGCGGGTCGTGTGGACCGACTTCCTCGAGCGGCTGCCGTTGACCCTCGGCGAATCAACGGTCGATCGGGTGGTGACCTACTCGCTCTCCGACGGAGTCCTGGCTCGATTCCACCAGGGCATCGACGGTCTGGTCGAGGTGCTCAAGCGGCGCCGGGACCCGGCCTATGACCGCGAGCGACAAGCGGTGGTGCTGCCCGATCCGCGCCAGCGGGTGGTGCTCTGGCCGCGACGCTTCTGTCCGCGCACCCTGGCCGAGGACGATCCCATGCGCCGGGTCGTCCGGCTGGCCCTGCTGCAGTCACCCGAACTCGACGGCGGTATGCTCGAGAGCTGGCTGTCCCGCCCGGCCGGCGGCGCCGCATTGTTTACCACCCTGGTCGACGTGCTGGCCAGGGCATTCGAGACCGGTTTCTTCCAACCGGCTTTTTCCGGTGTCGGACTGATGGTCCAGCTGGCGGTGCTCAACAGCCTGTTGGGGGCCAAGGAACGCATCAAGCAAGCCAAGGTCAAGAACATGGGCTACGCCCGCCTCGAACGCGCGGTCGGGCTGACGCTGCACGCCTGCTTCCGCCAGGCCTTCGACACGGCTCTGGTCCGCACCGGCCGGCCGGCCGCCGGCTCGCCCGAGCACACCGACCTGATGGTGGCACTGGTCAGTCTGGGCCCGCTGGCCTTCATCGCCATCCAGGACAGCGAGCTGACCAGCGACATCAACCCGTACGGCCTGTCGATCGAGTTCGATCAACTGCTGCTGCCCGCCTACCAGGCCGCCCTGGAACGGGACAACCAACCGCATGCGCTGCTGCGCGCCTTGATGCGCGAGGCGACGCGGTCCGGACCGCTGCGCACCAGCCTGCTGCAACACTCGAGCTGCGAAGACTTCCGCCGCCTGGTGCTCGATCACCTGCTGGCCAACGAAGATCCGGCCATCGAGACCGACCAGCTGCTGGGCTACTGTCTACCCAGCAACGCCGGTATCCTGGAGCTGCTCGAGAACCGCGATCTGCTGGCCCAGATGGCCGCCGATCTGACCGATCGCCTGGCGCTGCGTCAGCACCAGGGATCGGCCTGGCGCGAGATGCAGCGGCTGCTGGGCATGCTCGAACGCCTGCGCGACAACGGACCGCCCTGGAAATACCCGACCGAGCACGATGAGGCAGCGCTGCAACTGGTGGTCGAGCGCTTCCTGCTGCACCGGCTCGACGAGTTCGCCACCGAGCACCTGCGCCAGGCGCGGCGCCGGGTGGTCGATCGGCGCCCGAGCTCGGACAGCGCCGGGCTGCGCAAGGAGTACGAAGCCGGCCGGCTCTACCGCATCGCCGACGACGACAAGCCACTGGTCCGGGCCCGGCTGGAGCGCGCCGAAGCCCAGCTCTTCGTCGACCTCAAGGGCTACACCCGGCGTACCGCCCAGGCCAAAGAGCTGGTCATGGCCGAGTTCCTCGATAACGAGTTCTACCAGCCGATCCTCGAGGCGGCCAAGCGCTACCGCGGCGGCGCCCACCTGGTCGCCCGCGAGCAGAACATCGAGCTGATCAATCTGCTCGGCGATGCGGTGGCCTTCTCGGGCAACACCGTGTCGCTGGTGCAGCTGGCGCGCGACATCCAGCACATCTTCCGCAACTACCGCCGCCGGCTGGCCGAGCTGACGACCGCGGATCTGGACAGCGAGCAACAACGCGCCCGGCTGCGGATCGCACAGCGCCGCGATGAGATCCGGGACGAGCTGGGGCAGATCGAAACGCAGCTGGCCGAAATCCAGCGCGAGGTGTTTCGCCGCGCCAGCCTCGACACCCAGGCCATGGTCGTTCAGCTAAAGGCCGATTTCCGGGAACGCTTCGAGCAGTTGCAGCGCAACCACCAGGCGTTGCAGCAACAGGAACGGGCCACCAGCGATCGGGCCCAACGGGCCCGCATCACCGCCCGGCTGACCGCGGTGCGCCAGGCCCATGAGCGGTTCAAGCAGCGGCGCGAGCAGATTCTGGCCGAGTTCAGGGGTCTGGAGGGCGAAGCGCTGGGCGAGCGGCTGAACAATCGTCTCAACGAACGACTGCTCGGTCAGGTGCGCCAGCTCGAGGAGCACAAGCGCACCCTGCAAGAAGAGGAACACACCCTGGAAGAGGCCGAGCGCGAAGAACGCCAACGCCAGGGGGCCGGACTGGAAGCCGGCCTGTTCATCGCATACGGGGCCGCAGCCGAGGTCATCCAACTCGACGACGACGTCTGGGGCCTGCAACGGGTGGCGGTCTCGGAGCGCATCAACGAAGCGGCCCGCGGCACCGCCCGCAATCGGGTGGTCGGTCAACGGCTCGATGATCGACTGGCCGCCGCCCGCCGGGCGCTGAACCGCCCCGAACTCGAGCTACCCTTCCGGGTCTACATCGGTTCGACCGGCACCTTCCAGGTGGAGCCCCAGCTCAGCCGCATGTGGCAGCAAGCCACCCGCGAAAACGACGAGCCGCTGATCGAGCGCTTCCTGGAGGATCTGTGCCGTTCGGTGCGCCGGCGTTTCGTCCAGTCGCAGCAGGACACCGCCGTCGAGACCCTGCAGGGCAGCGACATCTACAACCTGGGCGAGGCCATCAGCGCCGGAGCGCTGGACGACTACCTGCGCCAGACGCGCAACACCCGCTTCTTCTTCCGCGTCCAGGTGCGCCCCGAGGAGTTGCACCAGAGCATCCGCCAGCGGTTCCTGTTCACCGAGACTGTGCTCGGGTTGATCGTGGGCTTCGATCTCAAGAGCGACGGCGCTGAGGTGGAGATTTTCCGGCTGGTGGGCCAGGTGCTGTTCCGCGGGTTCGAGAAGGCCCGGCCCACGCCGGTGTTCGAGATCCTGCGCCCCGACAGCCCCTTCGTCCACCTGCTGCGGCGCCACCACCTGGATGCCTGGGTGGCCGAGGCGCGGCGCGATCCGGAGTGCAAGATCGAAGGACTGGGCCCGACCAGTCTGGAGCCGGTAACCGCTGGACCCGAGCCGGCGTCCGGCTGACCCCGGCCGGCCACCGGCCAACACCGATCCGAACGAAGGTTCCCCGGCAACTCCGGCTCAGAACCGCCCCCACAGGCCGATCTCGGCTCCGCCCTGCGACAGCGGGCGCAGCCCCACCACCGCCCCGGTCTCCGGCTCCGCAGCGGCCGGTTCGGCCAGCAGGCCCCAGACGAGCATGGCGGTGCCGGCCGCCAGGGTCGCCCCGCCGGCGATCCAGAGCCCCCGGGCCCAGCGATCGGCCCGGCGGCCCTCGGCCAGCTTGGCCTCGAGTTCGGCGGCGTTGGCCGCCGGCCACCAGCCGCGCTCCACCGCATCCTCGAGTTCGGCCGCATGCCACCGGGCCAGGCCGCCGCCGAGCACGGCGGCCGCGCTCAGCCCCAGCCCGCTCCAGCCGACCACCTGTTGCCAGTTGAGCCCGGCCGCAGCCGGCGCCCGGCGCTCGACCGCGGCGGCCGGCGGCTCGACCGCGGGCGTGGCCGTCTCCTGCTCGTATAGCAGTCCGACCACGGTCGCGTTTGCCAGGTCCACCGTCAGCCGGGCCAGCTGACCGTAGCGCACCACCACGAACCGGGAGAAGTCATCGAAGCCCTGCTTGCGAATCATCAAGATGTGCTTGCCTGGCATCAGGCCTTTCAACGGGCCCGCCAGCGGAGTGGTGGCCACCGGCTCGCCATCCAGGAAAACCCGCGCTCCGGGCTCCGAGACCTCCAACGCCAGACCGCCGACCCAGCGCTCGGGCTCCAACAGCCGCACCAGCAGACCGTCCAGCGCCGGCGCCCAGGCGTCGTGCTGCGACGGCAGGTTCTCCGAGACCCGCCGCAGCTGGCGGCCGTCCGCGCCGGCCAGCACCTTCAAATCCAGGCCCAGCTCATCGCCCAGAGCGGCCACCGTGCCGCTGAGCAGAAAGCGCACGGCCAACGCCGGCGCCGCCCGAACCGCCGGGCTGCGCCGGCTGAGGCCGGCCCGCTCCAGTCGCCGTTCTACGATGCGCGAACGGAGTGGGCGCCAGCGCGGGTTGCGCGCGATGGCGTCCGCCAGCGCCGAGCGCAGGCGCTGCTCGACGTCGGGCTCGAGCCCCAGCCCCTTCAACTGCCACAGCACCACGGTGCGCTGGCCCCCGCCGGCCGGCGGCGAAGCCGCGGCCGCAGCACCGCTCGCCAGCAGCAGCATGGACCACAGCGGCAACAGCTTGATCCGCGAAGCAGAGAGCATGGTAGACTCGGCGTCCGGATTCGCGGGCCTGAACCCGAGCTCGTCTCGGGAATCGAGCCGAGTCTAGCACCGCGCCAGCCGCTGACACAAGCCGGCTCGCGCCCTGGCGAAAAGGTCGTCGCGCCCATGCACGCAGCCGCTCCAGCGCCGGGCCCTGAACGATCGCCCGCGCTGCACCTGGTGCTGGTCACCCCGGAGATCCCGGCCAACACGGGCAACATCGTCCGCCTGTGCGCCTGCACCGGCGTCCAGCTGCACCTGGTCGAGCCGCTGGGCTTCAGCCTCGACGATCGGCTGGTGCGCCGGGCCGGGCTCGACTACTGGCGCGACTGCCGGCTGCAGCTCCATCTGACCCTGGAACAGGCCGAGCAGGCCCACCCCGACGCCGGTCGGCACTACCTGTCGGCCCGGGCGGCGGCGTCGTTCTTCGACCGGCGGCTGCGGCCGGGCGATCTGATCGTGCTGGGCCCGGAATCGAGCGGCTTGTCGCCGCGGCTGCTGGCCCGGAGCGACCGGCGGGCCCACGCCTGCCGGCTGCCCATGCCCGGCCGCGGTCGCAGCCTGAACCTGAGCACCAGCGCCGGCATCGCGGTCTACGAGGCCCTGCGGCAACTCGGGCGGCTGCAGGCCGACGCGCCGGAGGCCCCATGCCCGAGCTGAGAGTCGATCGCGACGGCCAGGGCCTGCGGCTGGACCGATTCCTGCTCAAGGCCTTGCCGCGCATGCCCAAAGGGCATGTCTACAAGCTGCTGCGCACGCGCAAGGTGCGGGTCAACGGCAAGCGGGCCAAGGGCGATCACCAGCTGGCGGCCGGCGATCGGGTGCTGCTGCACATGCCGGCCGAGCGCTTCGAGCGCGACACCCGCCGGCCGCTGCGGGCCGCCCGCAGCCTCGACTTCGGGGTGGTGTTCGAGGACGCCCACCTGCTGGTGGTCTCCAAGCCCCCCTTCCTGCCGGTGCACCCGGGCGCCGGCCACCGCGACAACTCGCTGATCGACCAGGTGCACGCCTATCTCGAGGTACAGGATCGCCCCGGCGCCTTTCGGCCGGCGCTGGCCCACCGCATCGATCGCGACACCTCGGGGCTGTTGCTGATCGGCAAGCAGGCCGAGGCCTTGCGGGCGCTGTCGGAGATGATCAAGCGCGGCGCGGTGCACAAGCGCTACCTGGCTCTGGCAGGCGGCCGGCCGCGGCCGCCGCAGGGTGTCTGGAACCTGGATGTGCAACGCCGCGACGTACCCGGCGCCGGCCGCCGCCCGTACGCCAAGCGCCGCCGCGCGGCTGCCGGCCGCACCGCCTACCGGGTGGCCGCCACCCGCCAGCTGCGGCTCTCCAAGCGCGACCGGCATCCGTTCAGCCTGCTGGTGCTCGAGCTGTTGACCGGCCGCACCCACCAGATCCGCAGCCACCTCGAGCAGATGGGCCACCCCCTGGCCGGCGACCGGCGCTACGGCGACCGCGACCTGAACCGGGTGCTGCGCGAGCGCTTCGCTCTGCGGCGCCAGTTCCTGCACGCCTTCCGGCTCGAACTCGACCACCCCGTCACCGGCAATCCGCTGCGGCTGGTCAGCCCCTACCCGCCCGATCTGGAGCCGTTGGCCCGGACGCTCAAGCTCGGCGTTCCAGACAACTGAACGAGACGGCGCCGATTGACCGGAACGGCCCGGTCCCCTATGATCGATGTGAACGTTGCCCGCTTGGAGGTCTTTGCCGATGTTCCCGATGCGACGCGCCCTGATCTGGTTGGTGGCGGCCGGCTTGCTCACCGCCTGCGGCTCCTCCTCGAACCCGCCCGAACGCTGCGCGGTCGACGCCGACTGCCCGCAGGGCCAGGGCTGCGACGATGGCGTCTGTCACCCGGAGTGTGCGCTGAACGCCGACTGCCCCGACGGCTGGAGCTGCTACGGTGGCTTCTGCCGGGCCGCCTGCAGCAGCGACGCCGATTGCAGTGCGGTCGAGATGTGCCGGGCCGGCGTCTGCGTGGCCCGGCCGCCGGACGACGGCGGCGACGGCGACGGCGGCACCGAACCCGACCCGGACGACCTGGACGGCGACGGGCTGGACAACGACGTCGAAGACGCCAATGGCAACGGCTGGGTGGATGAGGGCGAGACCGATCCCGAGGATCCGGACAGTGACGACGACGGCCTGCTCGACGGCGTCGAAGACGCCAACCACAACGGCCAGGTCGATCCGGGCGAGACCGATCCGCTGAACCCCGATAGCGACGGCGACGGCCTGCTCGACGGCACCGAGGATGCCGACGGCGACGGCCAGCTCGATCCGGGCGAGACCGATCCGCTGAACCCCGACAGCGACGGCGACGGGCTGGACGATGGGCTGGAGGACGCTGACCAAAACGGACAGGTCGATCCCGGCGAGACCGATCCGACGAATCCCGACAGCGATGGCGACGGCCTGGACGACGGCGTCGAGGACGGCAACCACGACGGGCAGCGACAGGATTGGGAGACCGATCCGACCGTGGCCGACACCGACGGCGACGGGCTGGACGATGGGGTGGAAGCGGCCGGGCCGACCGATCCGCTGCGGTCCGACACCGACGGCGACGGGTTGGTCGACGGCATCGAGGATGCTGACCACAACGGCCAGGTCGACCCCGGCGAGACCGATCCGATGGATCCCGACAGCGACGGCGACGGCCTGGCCGACGGCATCGAGGACGCGAACCACAACGGTCAGGTCGACCCCGGCGAGACCGATCCCACGAACCCCGACAGCGACGGCGACGGCCTGCTCGACGGCATCGAGGACGCCGATCGCGACGGCCAGCTCGACGCCGGCGAGACCGATCCCAACGATCCCGACAGCGACGGCGACGGCCTGGACGACGGCGTCGAGGACGCCAACCACAACGGCCGGATCGATTACGGCGAGACCGATCCGACAATGGCCGATACCGATGGGGATGGCCTGGCCGACGGCATCGAGGACGCGAACCACAACGGTCAGGTCGACCCCGGCGAGACCGATCCCAACGATCCCGACAGCGACGGCGACGGCATACCGGACGGCGTCGAGGACGCCGACGGCGACGGCCAGCAGGACCCCGGCGAGACCGACCCGACGAACCCCGACAGCGACGGCGACGGGCTGAGCGACGGCCAGGAGGACTGCGACGGCGACTACCAGTACGATCCGGGCACCGAGACCGATCCGCTGAACCCGGACACCGACGGCGACGGGGTGGCCGACGGCGACGAGGATCGCAACGGCGACTGCCAGCTCGGCGACTGCACCACCCCTTGCGACGACGACGCCCAGTGCGCCGAGGGCGAGGTCTGCGTCCTGTCGCTGGGCATCTGCTGGTCGCACGCCTGCGCCCAGGGCGAGACCAGCCCGCTGAGCGCCGACTCGGACGGTGACGGGCTGGCCGACGACCAGGAGGGCACCAACCTGGTCTGCGCGGCCGAAAACCTCAAACCGGTCGACGTGCACCGCCTGTGGCCGCCCGACAGCCTGCTGGCGCTGGAGACCTTCTTCTCCACCTTCGTCGAGCTGACCGCGGCCAACACCCCCATCGGGGCGGCCTTCTGGGTGGAGCACCACCAGATCGCCGGCTTCGTGGTCAGCCATCCGCCGGCGGCCGGCGTGCAGTCGGCCAATGCCCAGGAGGCCCACGACCGAACCGCCATCGGTGCGCTGGGCTCGGTCACCAGCCCGCTGACCCGGGTGCTGACCACCTTCGACGGTTACGACGCGGTGCTGGGCGAGTACCACTTGAGCGTGACGGCCCAGCAGCCCACCGCCCTGGCCGAGGCGCTGGCCGAGACGCTGGCCGACAGCGGCGCGCTGGGCGGCGGCCTGCCGGCCGGCGGGGCGACCGCCAGCGATTACCGGGTCTACTTCGAGACCGTCTACCGTGGCCCGGATCGGGTGGTCACCGTGGGCGCCGTCTCCGCGGAGACCCTGCTGGACGACGATCAGATCATCCGGCTCAACGACCTGACCAACTCGACCGCCCTGGCCCGGGCGCCCGACCGGCTGCAGGTGCAGTGCGAGTCCTTTCCCTCCTTGGGCGTCAGCCCGGTCGACTTCATATGGGTGATCGACGACTCGGGCTCGATGGACGACGAGCAGCACGCGGTCGAGGGCGCGGCCGACGCCATGGACGCCCTGCTGGCGACCACCAGCCTGGACTGGCGCATCGGCGTGACCACCACCTACGAACCGGATGACGGCCAGCTCGAGGGCGGCGACTTCACCACCAACATCGACGTGTTCAAGGCCCGGGTGCTGGTCGGCGCCTCGGGCCACGCCCACGAGTACGGTTTATTGATGGGCCTGCGGGCCATCGAGCGCGCCCTGCCCTGCGATCCGGACACCGATGATCCAGCCGCCGACAAGCTGCGCTGCGAGGCCACCCTGATCGTGGTGGTGCTGTCCGACGAGGACGCCGAGTACATCGAGGAGGCCTCGGGCGGCGACGACTACGCCGGCGAGCCCAACCCGGTGCGGGTGCAGGAGATGATCGACGCCTACACCGGCTACGACGCCACCCTGTTCGCCATCGTGGGCGGCGATCCGGAGTGCGCCACCGCCTACAACCACTCGCGCGGCTACAACGCGGTGGTGGCCGGCATCCCGGGCGGCACCAGCCTGAGCATCTGCGACGAGGATCAGACCGACAACGTGGACCAGGTCGTGCGCGCCGCCCACGGGGTGGCCTCGAGCTACACCCTGTCCCAGCCACCGATCTCCTCGACCATCAAGGTGGCCACGCAGCTCGCGGCCGGCGAAGAGCCGGTGCTGGTGCCGCGCAGCCGGACCCACGGCTTCGACTACGACGGCACCCAGAACAGCCTGGTCTTCTACGGCGACTGGCGGCCGGAGGCCGACGGACTGGACATCACCGCCTCCTACCGCTCCTTCGAGCAGTGCGTGCCCGAAGACGAAATCTGCGACGGCATCGACAACGACTGCGACGGCGAGATCGACGAGGTGGACGCCGACGGCGACGGGGTCGGGCTGTGCGAGGGCGACTGCGACGACACCGACCCGGAGGTCTACCCCGGGGCCGACGAGGTCTGCAACGGCATCGACGACAACTGCAACGGCTTCATCGACGAGGGCTACGACCAGGACAACGATGGCTGGACCACCT
>CAYVQE010000007.1:0-95572 GCA_964454005.1 uncultured Myxococcales bacterium | reverse complement strand
ATGGGCACCGCCGAGGTCGAGAGCGCGCTGGTCTCCCACGCCAAGGTGGCCGAGGCGGCCGTGGTCGGCTTCCCGCACGACATCAAGGGCCAGGGCATCTACGCCTACGTCACCCTGAACCAGGGGGTGGAGAAGACCGAGGCGCTGAAGAAGGAGCTGGCCACCCACGTGCGCAGCGAGATCGGGCCGATCGCCACGCCGGACGTCATCCACTGGGCCGACGTGCTGCCCAAGACCCGTTCGGGCAAGATCATGCGCCGCATCCTGCGCAAGATCGCGTCCAACGAGGCCGACCATATCGGCGACACCTCGACCCTGGCCGACCCGAGCGTGGTCGAATCGCTGGTCAAGGGCTACGGCAAGTAAGCCGCCGGCGCACGACCGGGGGCGAGGGGGTCTGAGACAGACCCCCTGAACGCACACATCCGAACCACAGCCACCGCCGGGCCTCTGGCCCGGCGGTTTTTTTGTGCGGCTGGCGTCCGACCCAGGACCGAAGCGCCCGCGGGGCTTCGGACAGAAACGCGCTACGACCGCGGGTAATTGGGCAGACAGCGGGTCGGGTCGAACGGGCCGGGCGCGCGCAGGCTGGACTGCGGCGCTGTGCAGTTGCGCTGGGTGTAGATGCCGGCCGGACGCTGGTTGCTGCAGCGGCCCCGGCCGAGCAGGGGCAGGCGCATCGAGATCTCGGTGGTGGCCAGGTTGTGGTTGATCAGACCGAAACGCAGCTCGGCGGCCAGCCGCTCGAAGCGCTCGGCGTCCTCGGTCATCACCGTGCAGCTCAGCCGCCAGGCCGAGGAGTTGGCCAGTGCCACGGCCTCGGCCTCGCGGGCGAAGGGCATCAGCACCAGATCCGGACCGAACGACTGTCCGCCCGGACGCAGTGCATCCAGCTCCAGCGGCTCGTCGAGCCCCAGGATGCCCGGGCTCAGATAGTGGCCCGGTCGTTCCAGCTCGACCGCTGCGGCCGGCAGCAGCCGCTGCACTCCGCGGCCGACCAGGTGTTGTTGGCGATCCAGCGCCCGCTCCAGAGCGGCCTCGCTGAGCAGCGGCCCCAGAAACACCCCCGGGTCGAAGGCATACCCGACGCCCAGCTGGCGCGCCTTCTCGACACAGGCGGCCACGAAGTCCTGCCAGTGCGAGCGGGCCACCAGCGCCACGCCGGTCGAGCTGTAGCGTTGGCCGGCGGTCAGCATCGCCCCGGTCAGGCAGGTGTAGACCGCCCGTTCGAGATCGGCGTCCTCGAGCACCAGTGCCGGGTTGACCCCGCCCATCTGCAGCGCCACCAGCTTGTGCGGCTGGCCGGCGGTGGACTCCAGGATGCGGCTGCCCGAGGGTCCGGCGCCGCAGAACAGCACCGCATCGCAGCGCGGATCGGCCGCCAGCTCCAAGCCCAAGGCGGCGTCGCCCTGGACCAGGTTGAACACCCCGCGTGGCAGATCCACCTCGGCGAACAGCTCGGCGATGGCCTGGCCGCAGGCGGGCACCAGCTTCGAAGGCTTGAACACCACCGCATTGCCGGCCAGCAGCGCCGGCAGGATCTGCGACAGCGGCAGGTCCATGGGCGCTGCGGCCGGACCGAGCACCACCACCACCCCCAGCGGCGGGAAGGTGCACGAGCCGGAGACCCCCCAGCGGATCTCGCCGACCTTGAACGGGCTGACCGAGCGCACTCCCTCGCGCACCTCGGTCTCGACCTGGGCTTCGACACCGGCCACTTCGAGCCCGGCCTCCCACAGCGGCTTGCCCGACTCGACCGCGATCAACCGCTTGAGTCGATCGCGCTGGTTGACCACCTCGGCGGCGAACTTGCGCAGCGGGTCGACCCGTTCGGCCGCGTCCCGGCGGGCCCAGCCGGCGCTGGCCTCGCGGGCGGCGCCCAGGGCCGAGTCGACGTGCTCCGGGTAGGACGGGAAGGTGCCGATGCGGTAGCCCACATCGCCCGGATCGCGCGAGACGATGCGCTGCGCAGCCCCGCGCGGCCGGCGAAAACGCCCATTGATGAAATCGCCCCTGACCTTGACGGTGAGCATGGCCTGAATCTATACCAGATTCGGCGGCGGCGGGTAAAACCCAAACAACGATCGCCGCCGCCTGGAGGAGGAGCGCATTGCGGGCGGTGATCCAACGGGTGACGCAGGCAGAGGTGACGGTGGCAGGCGAGCGCACCGCCACCATCGGGCCCGGGTTGCTGGTGCTGCTGGGCGCCGGCCGGGGCGACGGCGAAGCCCAGGCCGACTGGATGGCCGACAAGGTCACCGGGCTGCGGGTGTTCGCCGACGAGGACGGCCGGATGAACCGCTCGCTGCTCGATGTAGGCGGCGCCATGATCGCGGTCAGTCAGTTCACCCTCTATGGCGACTGCCGCAAGGGGCGCCGGCCGTCGTTCGTCGGCGCGCTCGATCCGTCCGCGGCCGATCGGCTGATCGACCGTTTCGTCGAGCGGGTGCGGGCCAAGGGGGTGGAGTGCGGCAGCGGCCGTTTCGGCGCCCACATGCGGGTGGCCCTGGTCAACGACGGGCCGGTGACCCTGCTGGTCGACAGCGCGGTGCCGCGCGGCGGCTGAGCGTCGAGATTCCCTTTTCCCAGCAGGGGCTTGATTCGCCTCGGGATTAATAGGATCATCGGGTCCATCGGTTGGACCCAGGTTGCCCGCAGGAGCCTCGTCAGCCATGGCCGCGAAGCGCCAAGCCACGCATCCCCCGGACGGCGATTTGACCTACCGCAAGCTCGTCGAGCGCGTGGTCGACGGGGATCCCGATGCCTGGCAGGATTTCGTGGCCCGCTTCTCCAACCTGATATTCAGCCTGCTGTGGCGCTACGCCAACCACGACCAGGACCGTTGCGGTGATCTGTACCTGTACGTCATCGAGGGGCTGCACCAGTCGAACGAGCGCGGCGAGCGCTTCTACCGGCTGCGGCGCTACCTCGATTCGGTGGCCACCTACGGCGGCCGCGGCCGGCTGACCACTTGGCTGGGCCGGGTGACCCAGAACCTGGTCAGCGACTACTTCCGCGAGCTGGAGGGCCGCAAATCGCTGCCGCGGGCGATCCAACGGCTGGACCTGGACCACCAGCGCATCTTCAAGCTGCTCTACTGGGATGGTCTACCCGAGCGCGAGGCCTTTGCGGTGGTCGATGCCGAAAGCGGGGGCTACGAGCGCGCTGCGTTCGACCGGGCCGTCGAGACCATCAACCGGGCGCTTAAAAACTGCAACCGCTGGGCGATCTACTCCGAGGTAATCCGCAAGACCCCGGCCCTACCCATCCACCCCGGTGCGGGCGAGGGCGACGAGACCGACCCGCCGGTGCAGGTGGCCGATCCAGCGCCCGGAGCCGGCCCGCAGGCCCACAGCGAGCAGCGCCGGCAGCAGGAACGGGCGGCCGCGCTGGGCCGAAGCCTGGTGGCGGCCCTGCGCGCCCTGAACCCGGATGAGCGCACCATGCTGCTGTGCCGTTTCCAGCACGGCATGACGGCCGGCCAGATCGCGCAGCTGCTGGGCCGCGACGACGAGAAGCGGATCTACGTCGAGGTCGATCGGCTCAAGGGGCGGCTCAAGGACCGACTGCAGAGCGAGGGCTTCGACTGGGAGCACTTCGCCGGCGGCATCGACCGGCTGGACGGCCTGCTGGGTGCGGTGGCCGAAGACGGAGGAGCGCGCGGGTGAGCGCGATCACATTTTTCTGTGGAGAGGCGGGTTTCTCTTCCGTCCAATGAACATGTGGGGCGGTGGAGATGCGGTGAGAGACGGGAGCGGGAGTCACGAGCATGAATTGTCCAGATGGCAGAACGCTGGAGCGGGGCATCGCCGGCCAGCTTCCGGAGGCCGAGCAGGCCGCGCTGGAGCGCCATCTGGCCAGCTGTGACGCCTGCCGCCGGGAGGTCGCATTTCTGCAGGCCGTCCGGCTGGGCGCCGTCCAGGCCGGCCCCGGCGGCGACCACCTGAGCGACGAAGCCCTGGCCGCCCTGGTCGATGGCGCCCTCGACGCGACGCAGCATGAACGCGCCCTGGGCCACCTGGCCGACTGTCCCGACTGCCTGGCGGCCGCCGCCGCCCTGCAACGGGCGCTGGACGAGGTCGGGCCCGACCCGGCCCATGCGCCGCCGGCGGCGCTGCTCGAGCGGGCGGCTGCACGGTGCGCCGCCGGCCGGCCCGCCGCGGCCTGCGAGCCGCCGGCCGCGTCCGCGGGCGGCTGGATCGAGAAGCTGTTCGGCGCCGGCTTCGGCTGGCGGCTGGGTCTGGCCGCCGGGGCGGCGGCGGTGGTCCTGCTGATCAGCCTGCTGCTGGTCGAGACCGGGCCCGGCACCGAACCGGCGGGGACGGCGATCACCGATGCCCCCCGCGTGGCCGCGCCCGAACCGCGCCAGCCGGCTCCGGCGCCGCCGCCTGCGGCCGAGCCGGCGCTGCCACCGGACGCCGCGGCCAGCGCGGTAGCCGATACCGAGCCCGGCCCGGACCCGGCGGACGATGCCCACCCCGGTGTCGCCGAACCGGCCCGGCCGGAGGCCGAGCCGCCACAGCCCGCCCGATCGCAGGCGACCCTGGCCGCCCGCGTCCAACCCGCCGCACAGCTACCCGAGGCCGAGATGGGCCGGGCGCTGGACAGCCGCGCAACCGATCCCGGTTTCGGCGACGGTTACGCGCTGGGCCGCTCGCTGGATTTTCTGGAACGCTTCGGCCCCTGGCTGGAGCGCTCGCCGGCCATCCAGCGCCGGGTCACCACGATCCTGCAGGCGCTGGGGCCAGCGCTCGAATCCGCCCTGGGCCCCGGCGAGCGGCGCCAGCGGCTGGTGCGCTTCGCCGCCGAGCTGGGCCGGTCGCTGGCCGCCGGCGACATCGCGGCCCAGGCCGCCGCCCGCAGGTTGGCGGTGCTGTGCCAGGCGCTGCGCGAGGCGCTGGCCGACCGCTCGCCGGCGGCCGACGGGCTGCAGCTGGGCCTGCTGGTTCAGGGCTGGAAGACCGCGGCCAACGCCCGGCAGCTGGGCCTGGATTCCGAGGCGGCTTTCGACGCGGCGGCCATCGAGCGCGCCCGGGCCATCATCCGCCGCCAGCCGGCACTGGCCACCCCGTCGCAGCGGGCCGCGCTCGCGAGCCTCGAGCGAATCGAGCGGACCACGAGCGAGCCGCCGGCCGCTGGGCGCAGCGAGCGCATCCTGCAGGAGATCGGCCGGTTGGACGCCCAGCTGACCAGAGCCAACTAGGCTCTTTTTGATCCGTGTCTTCTCCGCAAATTGCCGTTGACCTTTAGGGGACCAGGCACTAACCTGCGCTGGCATGTGTGGCTTTGTCGGCATTATCGGCGCCCGCGACGTGAGCGCCGACATTCTGCTCGCACTGCAAGCCATCCAACACCGGGGGCAAGACAGCGCCGGAGTGGGCACCATCTGCCATGAGGGCTTCCCGGTGGTCAAGCGCCTGGGGCTGGTCGCCCACGGCTTCGGCGCCGAGCAGCTCGAGCAGCTCGGCGGCCGCATCGGCATCGGCCATGTGCGCTATCCCACCTTGGGCCGCGGCCGCCTGTGCGACGCTCAGCCCTTCTTCTACCGGCAACCGGGCGTGCTGATGGCCCACAACGGCAACTTCGTCAACGTCGCCCAGATGCGAGCCGACCTGGCCGAGGAATCGGTCCACCTGATGAGCAGCTGCGACATCGAGCCGGTGCTCAGCCTGTTCGCGCTGAACCTGATGCGCCAGCGGCGCCGCGATCACACCCTGGCCGATGCGCTGGCCGCCCTGCGCCAGACTTTCGGCCGGACCCGCGGCGCCTACTCGATCGCTTGCGGATTGATACTGGACGGACGGCAGACGCTGTTGGCGCTGCGCGATCCCCACGGTATCCGGCCGGCCGTCTTGGGGCGCACCGAGCAGACCACCGTGGTGGCCAGCGAGTCGGTGGCCCTGGACGTGCTCGGCGCCCAGCTCGAAGGCGACGTGCCCCCGGGCGAGGTGTTGGTGCTGCGCCACGGCAGCGAACCCGAGCACCACCGGCTGTGGAAAGCCCGGCCCGCCCCCTGCATCTTCGAGTACATCTACTTCGCCCGGCCCGACTCGACCATGAACGACGAGAGCGTCTACAGCATCCGCCTGGCGCTCGGCGCCGAGCTGGCCCGGGCCTGGCAGGCCAAGGGCCTCGAAGCCGATACGGTGGTGCCCATCCCGGACACCTCGCGGCCGGCCGCCGCCGCCCTGGCCGAAAACCTGGGGCTGCCCTACCGCGAGGGATTCATCAAGAACCGCTACACCGGCCGCACCTTCATCATGCCCAACGCCAACGAGCGCGCCTCGGCGCTGAAGCTCAAGCTCAACCCGATCCGCAGCGAGTTCCAGGGCAAGCGGGTGCTGCTGGTCGACGACTCGATCGTGCGCGGCACCACCCTGATCCACACCATCCAGCTGATCCGCGACCAGGGCGCCACCCAGGTCCACCTGGCCATCTACTCCCCGCCGGTGGCCCACCCTTGCTACTACGGCATCGACATGTCGACCCGCGAAGAGTTGGTGGCGCCGCGCTTCATCGACACCCCGGCAAGCGGCGCGCTGGACGCGGACGGGTTGCGGGCATTGGAGTCGCGTTTCGCCGACCATCTCGGGCTGGATTCGCTGACCTACATGCCGATCGAGGGGCTGCGGCGGGCCTTTCCCGAGCCGCACTGTGCGGCCTGCTTCGACGGACAATACCCCCTGCCCGTCAGCGAGCGCGAGCGCAGTTGGATCGAGAGCGATCGCCGGACCTGCCTCCAAGGCGAGCTGAAATTCTGAACGCCCCGGTTGCCGTCTGGCGGGGGCAGAAGGAAGGGATCCATGAACCGAGACGAGATGGTCGAAGGCATCATGCGCGCCTCCGGGATCAGCAAGGCCAACATCAACCGCTTCTACGACGGCCTGGTCACACTGGCCATGAAAAAGCTGGCCAGCGATGGCCAATTCGTGCTGCCGGGCCTGGGCGTGCTGCGGGTGCGGGTCCACCGGGCCCGCGACGGCCGCAACCCCCGCACCGGCGAGCGCATCCGCATCCCGCGCAAGAAGGTGGTTCGCTTCGGCGCTTACAAGAATTTGAAGGCCATGCTCAACCCGGAGTCCGACTCCGCCGCGCCGCCGACCGACGCGCCGGCCGGCGGCAGCACGGTGGAGGAGCACGACGATAGCGGCGAATGAATCCGGTGGGGGCGGGTGTCAGGGCGCCTGCCGCAACGCCTCGATGGCCTTGAAGTCGCGTTGCTCGGCCAAAAACCGGACCAGATCGGCAGGCGGTGCCTCGCTGGTGGCCAGCAGATACAACACGTAGTCCTCGATCGCCTCGATCGCCGCCTCCTTGCCCGCCTGGCGCGCCCGCTCCAAAATCTCCCCCTGCCAGCGCTGGCACAAATCGCCCAGCCGCGCGGCCACATCGGCCGTCAGGGCGGCTGCCGCCGCGGCTTCCAGCTCCTCGGCCGATTTGGGAAACTCCAGCGGGTCGGCCTCGACGCCGTAACGCGGTGCGGCCGGGTTGGTCTCGTCGGCGGTACCGGCGCTGGCCGAGAGTGCTACCCCGTTCAACAGCACCTGGCCGTTGTCGCTGCGGGCGGTCACTTCGGCCTTCAGCTCCAGGGTCCGGTCGACCTTGACGATCTCGTAGTCGTGCATGTCGTAGACCGGCTCCTGGAGCTCGCGCGGGGTCTGTGACAGCTGGTTGCGCATCGCAACCGCCCGCTCGCGCAGCTCGGCCAGCTGTCGATTGTGCTTTGCCTGCAGCTTCTCGGCCGCGATCAACCGCTCGCGCAGCGCCTGCTCGTCATCACTGGGCCCGGCGTCGGCGAAGGCCTGGCGGATCTGCTCGACCTCGGTTGCGTCCTCGGCGACCTTCTGCTCGAGCGCAGCGATGGCCCGGCGGACCTTTTCGATCTCGTCTTCCAGCTTCAAAAAGGCCGGGTTGTCCACCGGTCGAGTGCCTGACTGGTACTTCTGCTGGCCCATTCGCATCGACCGTTCATCCCGGATTCGCCGACGCTTGACACCGATCGACAGCCGCACGTGCGGCGCCCGATCGCCGTCGTCGGCGACACCGGCATGCGGGCACGCGGGCAGCTCGGCCCGCTGTACCCGCTGGACCAGATCGGCGGTCAGTGCCAACAGGCGCCGGCGCACCCGGGCCGGCGCGACCCGGTAACCGAAACGGGCGGCTTGCGCCAGCGCGTCCCGGACCTGGCGTTCACGCGCGGGTGCATCGGCGTAATCGCCGGCGATTCGGCGCAAGCGCACCAGCTCGATCAGGGCGTTGCCCGGCAACCCGCGCTGCTGGAAATCGGCTGCCTTGCGCAGCAGCACCTCGCCCCAGGCCAGACGGGCGTCGTTCAGGCCGCGCTCGGCACGCTTCAGCCGCGGCAGCTCCTCGAGCAAGCCTTTGAAGATGGCGACGGCCTTGGCGAACTGCTTCTCCTCGATGGCCCGATGGCCCGCTCCGACGCGCTGCAGAGCGGCCTTCTTCAAGTTGCGCTGGTAAGGCCCCTGCGGATGAAGCGCGACGGCTCGTTTTAAGGCCTGCAACGCGGCCTCGACGTCGCCGGCCTCGAGCAGGCGCAGGCCGTCGGCGTTGATCTCCTCTGCCAGGGAGCGTCGGGTGCGTAGGATGCGGGCCTCGATCTCGGGATCGTCGGGCGCCCGCTCGGCCGCGGCCCCATAGGCATCGAGCGCCTCACCGAGCAGACCGGCTTTGGCCAACTCGTCGCCGCGTTTGACCTGCGGGTCGAGCCCCGCACACCCCGCCCACAACAAGAAGCCCAGCACCAAGCAACCGAGATAGCGTTCGCCGTTCATGATCGCCGATGGTAGCGATGGCCATCCCCGGCTGTCAAACCGGGTTCACGGCAGCAACCGCCAGGCCTCGTCCGGAAAATCCATCGCCGTGCGGCTCAACAGCATCAGCGGCCGACCCGGCGCGATCAGGTCGCCGCTGTCGGGCCGGGGTTCGTCCCAGTCGGCATCGCCGTCCAGATCGATCAACCCGTACACCGTGTACTGGCCTTCGAGCACCCGGTTGATCTGGTAGTCGCATCTCGGCCCGGTCAGCTGACAGCCGGCTTTGTACAGGGTGGCGTCTTCCACCGTCCCACCCGACTCCACCAACCGCACGTAGGCCCAGGCGCCGCTGGCGTCGACCGATATCGAGGTGATCGTGCCGTAGAACAGATAGCTGGGCGCGGCCGGCTCGCCTTCGCCGCAAGCGCTCGCCAACCACAGACAAGCCAACAGACCGCCGATCGCTCGTGCTCGCATCTCGTTCTCCGCCGCACCGATCGGGCTCAAAACAGCCGCAAGCCCACATCGATGCTCAACTCCATGAATCCACCGCGGCCGCTGCGCACCACCATGCCGCCGCCCAAGCGTCCGACCACGTAGAATCGTTCACCCAAATCGTGGGCCAGCGCCAGCCCGAGCGAGAAGGTCCCGCTGGGGTCGACCGCGTCGCGCCCCGGGGCGAACCACACCCCGCCGCGCGCCTCGGCCGCCAGCTCCAGCTTGCAGGAGCGCAACAGGTGCAGCCGCAAGGCCAAGGCGGTGACCAGCTCGGTGTGTTCGATGACCCCGGCATCCACCCCCACCCCCACCGCCAGCGGGCCCACCAGGCGCAGCCACAGGTCGGAGCCGAAGGCGAACTGGATGCGCTCGTGCTCCAGATAGAGGCGCGGGCCCAGGCCGGCCGCCAGGCGCATGCGCCAGTCATCGCTGCCGCAGCGCACCAGCTCCATCTCGGCCCTGGCCGCGGTCGGACCCAGTAGCGACAACAACAGCAATCCCGCCGCGAGCCGCGCGGTGCAGCCGGCGGCCGCGGGCCGACCGGTCAGCCGCCGGTTCACCGGTCACCCCGATCCGACCGGTGGCAGAAGCGATCCACCGTCTCGCAAAGCGCGCCGACGCCCCAGCGGAAGGCGTCCAGGCCGATGCGCTCGTTGTGGCCGTGGGCCAGCTTGGCGAAACGCTCGTCCGGGTCGTTGTACATGGGCGAAAAGCCATAGGTCACGACGCCCAACGTATCCAGATGTTTGGCGTCGGTGAAGCCGGTCAGCAGGTACGGCACCACCGCGGCGTCCGGCTCGCGCTCGCCGATCACCGCCTCGATGACGCCGAACAAAGGCGTGTCGCTGGGGTGGACCACCGGTTCGAGCCAACGCGTCAGCTCGATCTCGGCCCGCGGTCCCAACACCGCCTGCAGCTCGGCGCGGAAGCCGGCCCAGGTCTGTCCCGGCAGCACGCGGCCGTCGATGTCGACCTCGGCCGTCGAGGGGATGACGTTCTGCTTCTCGCCGGCCCGCACCACCGTCGGCACAGCCGTATTGTGCAGCTGCGCGTCCATCAAGCGCGCCTGCTCGGCGTCCATCAGCATCCGACACAAGCGGTGCGTCGGCCCCGTGAGCAAGCCGCGCATGACGGTGCGCACGTGGAGGGGCTGGCGGGCGGCCACCGCCTCGATGAACGAGCGCATCGGCGGGGTGACGTGCAGCGGTAGCCCCCGGCGCTGCAGCCGCGCCAGCGCGCGACACATCTCGGCCACCGCGCTATCCGGATCGGGAACCGAACCGTGGCCCGGATCGCCGGCAAAGCGCACCCGACACCAGGCGCAACCGCGCTCGGCTACCTGCACCGGGTAGAAGATGCGGCCCTTGATGTCGATCCTAAATCCGCCGATCTCGCACAGCGCCCAGCCGGCGCGGATCAGGTCGGGGTGCTCGCGCACCAGGTGGGCCGCCCCCAGCTCGCCGCCGGTCTCCTCGTCGGCCACGGCGGCGAAGATCAGATCTCGCTGCGGGCGCCGGCCGCTGCGCTGTTGCTCTAGCATGGCGGCCAGCGACATGGCGGTCATCTGCTTCATGTCCAGGGTGCCGCGGCCGTACAGATAGCCGTCGCGCTCGGCGGCGGCAAAGGGCGGCAGGTCCCAGTGCTCGGGCTCGGCTGCCACTACGTCCAGGTGGCTGAACAGCAGCAACGGAGAGCCGTTGCCCTGCCCGGCGATCCGAGCCACCACGTTGCCCCGGCCGGGCGCCGACTCGATCACCACCGGCTCCAGACCGGCATCCGACAGCACCCCGTGCAGGTAGCGTGCTGCCGGCAGCTCGTTGCCCGGCGGATTGGTGGTGTCGAAGGCCACCAGGGTCTTCAGGTGCTGCAATGCCTCGTCGGCCAGCGCCGCCCGCCGCATGACGCCTCCCTCCTGGCAACCGCGCTCAACCCGCCGGCGGCGGCGATTCACCGCCCTCGGGTTCGCGCTGGCGCAACCGTTGCGACAAGGTATCGACCTCGCGCCTCAGGTTTTCCTCGCGGGAGGCCGCCTCGACCCGCATGCGGGTGATGTCACCCTCCAACTCGCCGATCCGGCGCCGGGCCACCCGCACCTCGGCCTCCATCCGCGCCAGCTCGGCGCTGCGCTCCGGCGCCGGCCGGCCGCTGCCGGATTGTTGCTCCAGCAAACGGCAACGGCGCTCGGCCGCATCGGCCCGCTGGACTTGCTGCTGCTGCTGCTGCTGCCGCTGTTCGAGGGCCGCTCGGCTGCGTTCCAGATCGACCCGGGATTCGGCCAGGCGCGCTTCGAGCGTGCGCACCCGCTCCTGGGCCTCGCGCAGCTGCGATTCCAGGCTGCGGACGCGGGCGGTGGCGACCTGTTGGGTCCCGTCGGCGGGCGGCGGTGCCTGGTGCTGCTCGGCGACCCGCCGCTCGAGCTGGCGGGCCAGGTCCTCGATGGCGGCTTTCTGCTCGCTCAGCTCACCGCTGAGCCGCTCGGCCTGCTCGCGCCACTGATCGCGTTCCAGCCCGATCCGCTCGATGGCCTGTCGGCTCTGCTCTTCGGCCCGGGCCTGCTCCTCGCGCCGGCGAGCCGGTTCGTCGTGCGGCTGCGCGTCGGCGCCGTTCTGCTGCTCCAGCAGATCGCGCTCGCGCTCCAACTCGCCGGCTCGGTGTTCCCACCAGCCACGCCGCTCGTCCAACTCGGCCAGCCGTTCGGTCAACGACTGCATCTGTTCCTCGCGCCGGCGGATCTGCTCGCCGAGCGAGGACAACTCCAGGCCGGTGCCCTCCTCCAGCTCGGCCATCTGGCGCTGCAGCGCCGCCAGGCGCTCTTGCAGCGTCTGCTCGCGTTCGGCCGCCAGTTCGAGATCCTCGCGCGCGCGGTGTTCGATCTGTTCGGCTTCACGGCCGACCTGCTCGATGCGCGCGTTCAGCTCGCGGTTTCGGTCGCGTTCACGCTCGAGTTGACGCCGGACTTCGTCCGCCTCCCGCTGCCCGTCGGCCAGGCTCTGCTCCAGCGCCGCGATCCGCTCGTCTCCGTCGCGCAGCTTGGCCTCGAGCTGCTCGTTCCGGCGGCGACCGGCGACCAGCTCCGGCTCCAGAGCGGCCAGGCGACGTTCGGCCTCGGTGGTGCGCCGGCGCCATTGCTCGCGGTCATCGGCCCTCGCCGCGGCGCGCTCGCCGAGGCGATCGATCTCGGCCTGCAGATCGCCGGCTTCAGCCTGGCTCTGCTCCAGCTGGAGCGACAGGCGCTCGTTCTCCTCGGCGCGGGCCCGCAGCTCGGCCTGGCTCCGTTCGAGTTCGTTGCGCTGCCAGTCCAGCTCCCGCTCGAGCTCCACCGCCCGCTGGCGCTTCGATTCGACCTGGCTCAGCCGGTCCTGGGCCTCGGCCAGGCGATCTTCGAGCCGCTCCTGCTCGCGCCGGCTGCGCTGGGCCTCGGCGCGCAGCCGCTCGACGGCCTGCTGGTCGCGACTCTGGTTGCTCCGCTGCTGCTCCAGTCGGCGCCGGCTGTCGGCCAACTCGGCCTCGGCATCGGTCAACCGGCGGCGCAGTTCCTCTTGTTCCTCGGTCCCGCGCAGATCCAGGTGGGCCAGCCGGGATTCCATCTCCTCGCGGGACTGCTGCTCCTCGACCAGGGCGGCGCGCAACAGATCCATGGCCGCAGTCAGATCCTCTTCCTGCCTGCGGGCGGTATAGAGCTCGCGGGTCAGCTCGTCGATCTTCTCCCGGTAGTCCTCCAGCTCGCCGGCCTGGCTGTCCAGACGTTGCTCGAGCCCGGACACCAGGCGCTGGCGGTCCTGGTCCCGCTCCTGGCCCTCTTCGAGGCGGTTGATCAGGGCCACCAGATCGGATTCCAGCTCGCGCTGGCGGTTGCCCTGCTCGCTGAGCTGGCTCTCGAGTTCGGCCTGGTGGCTACTCTGCTCGGTCAGGCGGCGGCGCAACCGCCGCAGCTCTTCCTCGCGATCGGCCAGCTCGCCGGCCAGGGCATCCCGGGCCGCGGCCAGGGTGTCGGCCCGTTGGGCTGCAGCGGCGCGCTGCTGTTCCAGATCGGCGGACCGGCGCTCGGCCGCCTGGCGGGCGGCGTCGATCTCTGTGCCTCGGGCTTCCAGCCGTGCTATCCGCTGCTCGAGTTCGTCGGACCCTTGCTCGCTTTCGACCAAAGCGCGATTGCGCTCGTCCAGCTCACCGCGGGCCTGCTCGAGCTGATGGCGCAGCTCGCCGAGCTGGGCCTGGCGCTGCTCGGCGACCGCTTCGAGGGCCCTGATTTCGGTCTGCAGCTCCACCCGCTCCCGGCGGCCGCCATCCAGCTCGGCCTCGAACTCGGCGGCCGTCCGGCGCAAACGCTCGTTCTCGCCCTGCAGCGCCGCGTTGCGCGCCTCGTGCTCCGTGGTCCGCGCGCGCTGCCGCTCGGCCTCGCGCCGCAGCTGGTCGATCTGGCGGTCGAGCCCGGCGATACGCTCGTCGCGCTCATCCCGCTCGGCCTCGAGCCGCTCGCATTCTGAACGCACCGCCTCGAGCCAGCTCGCTTTCTCGGCCACCTCAGCCCGCAGCGTGTCGAGCTGCCGATCCTGCTGCCGGGCCTGCTGCTGCGCGCGATCCTGCTGAGCGGCCAGCCGATCGAGCCGCTCGGCTTGCTCGGTCCGTTGACGCCGCAAGCGCTCGTTCTCGTCCTCGAGCCGCCGGCGTTCGGCAGCCTGCTCGTCGCGTTCCTGGGCGGCCAGCCGCAACAACCGAGGAACCTCCTCGGGGGCCAGGCTGTCGTCGTCGTCACGCCCGATCAGTGGGTTGAGCAGCTGGCGCTGAATGCCGACGCGGTCTTGCTCGTGCTGCTGGACGTCGGCGCGCAGCCGCTCGATGGTGCGCTCACGGCGCATGACCTCATGGCGCAAGGCTTCGGACTGGCTGTCCTCCTCGGCCAGCCGGCTCTCGAGCAAGGCCAGCTGGCCGAGCAGCTCTTCGCGACGCGCCTCGAGTTGGGTGGCCAGCTTCTCTTGCTCCCCGTGGCGGACAGCCATTTCGTCCCGTTCGGCGAGCGCCCGGCGCAGCTGTGCCTGTAGATCTTCGGCGGCGGCCAGCGCCGAGTCGCGCGCCGCCCGGGCCGCGTTCACCGCAGTGTGGCGCCGCGCCAGGTCCTGGCCGACCAGGTGCAACCGCCGCTCGCGGTCGGCCAACCGCCGCCGCAGCGCGGCGCCGGCGGCACCGGGATCCCCGTCCGGCGCGGCCGGCGGGCGCCGGTCGCGACCGGCGTGCACCTCGCTGACCACGACCGGGTACGGGAGTTGGATCAGGGACTGGGACTCGAAGGTCACCGGCTCGCGACCGCAGACCGCCAGGTAGTAGGCCACGTCCTCGGCCCCTTCGGGGAGCAGGCTCGAGTCCATCTCCAACGGCAGCTCCTCGGCGTCTGCGCCCATCCAGCCCAGCGAAAAGCCCACGAACGGGGACTGAGCGAACAGGCTGACGCGGACGAAGCGGTCCTGCAACCAGGACACGAAACGCTCGAAGGCCGTCGGCTCCGCGGCATCCGGCGCCAGTCCCGTCCAGGGCACGTGGTGCGGATTGCGCAGGGCGGTGACCAGAAACCCGGTCGGCGTCAACACGCGTTCGATCTCGGCCACGATTATCGGATCCATCCGGTCGGCCAGGCCGAAGGCGATGACGACATCGAACGATGCGCTCGACAAGTCGAGCTGCCGTTCGTCCAGGGCACGGAAGGACAACCCCGGCCGGCCCGGAGCCTCCAGGGCGGCCTCGAACTCCGGGCCCGGCCGCTCCAGACCGACCACCTCGCTGGCGCCGCGATCGAGCAGGCCCTGCGCGCCGGTGCCATCGCCGCAGCCGATCTCCAGCACCCGCCGGTCGGCCAGCAATGGCTCCAGAAATGCATAGCGGGGCAGGATCTCGCCCCACGGCCGTCCGCCCGCATAGAATCGCATCCCGCTGCCCTCCGCCGATTCAACAGGCGACCATTGTAGGGGGCGAACTCGCGACGGGTCAAATATCGAGCTGTGGCCGCTGTTTCGCTTCTCGTTCGTTTCCGGTGTGTTGAACTCGATTCCGGCCGGCGGCGGCCGCGGCCGAGCCGCCCGAATTGAATAGGCCACCGGCCCGGGGCGTCCGACCGGGCAGAACTCCGGCGGCCGCGGTTGACAGATTCGTCGCCCGCTTTCTATGATGCGAACGCGGTTGGACCGAACCGTTCTCGCCGCTAGCCGACAACGTCGACCAGGAGGAATGCAATGTCACGGATGACCGTCACCATCGGAGTGCTCGCCCTGCTCGGAGCGGGCTCGGCCGCTAGCGCCCAATCGCGCTTCGAGCGGTGCCAGAAAGAGAAAGAAAAAATCGAACAGATGGAGCGCCAGTCGGCCGACATGAAGCAGCGCATCGATGACATCGATAGCGAGCTGGCCGATCTGAATCGCCGGCTGCGCCAGTTGCGCAGCGAGAAGTCCCGCAAGGCCCGCGAGCGTGCCCGGCTGGAGCGCCGCATCCGCACCACCACCAGGCAGCACAAGCGGCGCTGCCGCGGCATCGAGGGTTGCTCCGAGCTGCAGGATCGAGTTGCCCAGCTGCGCAAGCGGATCGCCCCGGTGGCGCGCCGGCTCGACAGCATCCGCAACGGCATCCGCGAGCGCGGACAGGAGATCGCCGGGTTGAACCGGGATGTGCGCCGCATCGAGAACCAGTACAACCAGCTCGGCTGCGACAACCTGCAGATCGGCCAGACCGCCCAGAGCACCTTCGACCGCTGCTCGCGGTTGGCCGACGAATGGAGCGACGTGCAGCGCCGGATCGGGCGACTGCAGACGGCGGTGCGCAACCTGCGCCGCAGCTACCAGCGCACCATGCGCCAGATGCGCGCCCACAACACGCGATTGGCCGCCCTGCTGCGCAAGTTCCGCGAGCGCTGCTCGCAGCACACCGAAAGCCTGGCCACGCTGGAGCGCATGGAGAAAGATCAGCACGAGTACCGCTCGCTCAAGGACGATCTCGACGAGATGGACCAGAAAGTCGATCGCTTCAGCAAGCTCGAGCTCAAACCGGTGCGCCGGGCCCAGCCCAAGAAGGTCAAGCCCAAGTTGCAGCCCAAGGGCAAGTCGAACAGCCGCGATCGCTCTCGCAGCCGCAAGAACAAGAAGAAGCCCAAGAAGAAGCCCACGCTCAAGCCCAAGAACTGATCCGGCACCGTCCCGGCCCCACTTTGCACCCCATCAGGCTTTCTGCTATAAATTTTGACCGCACCGTCCGTGGCTCGCGGCAGCAACGCCGACCCCGGGCTCTCGTCAGCGAAGACTGCGGCCCGGGTGGCAACCGGCGGCCCGCCCGGAGGCAGGCGTGGTGGACAAGGCCCAGACCCGCTGTATGCGCTGTGAAGCGCCGATACCCTTTCAGCCGGGTGCCGGCAGCCGGCTGTGCCCATTCTGCGGCGCAGTCAACCTGGTTCGCGAGCAGCTCATCGCCGCGCCTCAAATCGAACTCAAGATCGACGAGGTCTTTCGCCTGTATCAAACCGGCCAGCGCCAGTCCGCGCTCGAGTTGGCCGAGACGCTGCTGCAGACGACCACCGATAACTTCCGCCTGGCTTTCTACCGCGGATGCATTCTAGGTGCCCTCGGGCGCCGCGAGGATGCCATCTACGCCCTGATCGATCTGACTGGCATGGAAGGCCCGGGCCACCTGCGCGCCGACGCCCAGGCCGAGTTGGCCGGCGCATTGCTGGCGGCCGACCGGGTCGAAGAGGCCATCCAGGCCACCGACCGCTGCCTCGAGCTGCAGGACGGCCACCCCCGCGGCTGCCTGCTGCGGGCCCAGGCCCTGTCGCGTAACGGCCAGGGAGAGCCAGCGCTGAAGTTGATCGACGACACCCTGGCCCGGCTGGACCGTTCCTTCCGGGTGACTTTTCCGGTGCGCCGCTGCGACGCCCTGCTGCTGCGGGCCGCGATCGAGCAGCAGCTCGAACGCCACGACGACGCTGCCACCACGCTCGAAGAGCTGATACTGACCGACACCGCCGCGCCGCTACCCGTGCTGCGCAGCTGTGCGCGCATGCTGGGCCGCAACTACCTGGAGCACGCTGTCAGCAGCACCGCGGCGCTGGAGCTGTTGCGCCTGTCAGCCATGCTCGACCCCGAGAACCGCCACGGCATGCTCGACGACCTGCGCGCGGCGGCCCAACGCGCCGGGTCCGATTTCCGCCAGGAGCTGGACGAGTTCAAACAAGCCCGCGCCGACCTGCTGGGCGAAATCCGAGCGACTCTGGCCCGCGACATCCCTGAGCAGAGCCTGAAGCCGGAGCTGATCACGGCCGATCTGGATCTGACCCTGCTGGCCCCGGCGCCCGACGCACGGACCGATCGACTGGAGCAGGCGGCCGAGCGGATGCAGCTCGGTCGCTTCGATCGCGGCACGCTGTATCCGCTGCGGACCATCGAGGACTTCCGCCGCTGGTTGGTGGGATGGCGGCTGCGCGAACGGGTGGCGGTGCTGCGGCGCAACAAGGCCGACATCCACCGCATCCTCAAGCTCAAGGAGGTCCGGGGCCAGACCGACAGCGCCGGCCGGCCGCCGCTGCCGCAGCCGGCGGGCCGGCCGCGACGCCGGTGGCTGGTCTGGCTGCTGTCCCTGCTGGGCGGCGGCCTGTTGCTGGCCGCGGTATTCATCGCTCTGGTCGGCGATCGTTTCCTGGACCAGTTCGAGGGCCAGCTGATCAAGGTCGACTGCATCGGCGATCAGGGCCAACCGCCATGCACCCTGCACGTGGCCACCGGCGCAGCGGGCCGCCAGCGCTACCAGGCCCGCGAGCAGGCCACCGGCCTGACCGATCAGCTGTGGCACGGCTGGAGCGACGCCCGGGTGCAGGCCGACGGCACCATCCTGTACCCCTTGTCGCTGCCCTGGGGGGAGCTGGATGCCGACGACTACCGGCCCTGCGTGGGCAAACCGATCGCCAAGCTGCGCTTCACCCTGGCTCCGATCTGCAACCCCGACGAGCCGTAACCGGCCGTGGCGCATTGAGCCGATGACAAAACCAATGGGTTCGACTGGAGTTCCCTTGGGAACTCCGGGTTAGACCGAAGCTCCCTTGGGAGCATCGGGTTGGCTGGAAGCCGGCGCCGGTGGAAGTCAGGCGCTCTGCAGGCCGGGCTCGGCCACCGCCGGTCCTTCGTCCGGCCGCGCCTCCGGCCCGAGCTGGACGGTCTCCAGGCAGTCGGCCTCGGCCGCCAGGGTGCGGATCAGACGGTGGTGCAGATCGTGGCCGGACTTGTAGGCCGAGACCCGCCCCAGCAGAGGATGGCCCAGCAGGGCCAGGTCACCCAGGATGTCGAGCAGCTTGTGGCGCACGCACTCGTCTGGAAAGCGCAGGCCGCCGGGGTTGAGCACGGCGAAGCGATCGATGACCACGGCGTTGTCCAACGAGCCGCCCAGCGCCAGCCCCGCCCGTTGCAACCGCTCCACATCGGCCAAAAAGCCGAAGGTGCGCGCCGGGGCGATGTCGCGCTCGAAGGCGGCGGCCGATATCCGACAGCGGTGGCGCTGATCGCTGACCAGGGGATGATCGAAATCGACGCTGCATTCGATGGACAGCCGCCGGGCCGGGCCGATGCGGATGAAGCGATCGCCGTCGCGGACGGCCACCGTGCGCCCGACCCGCAGGAAGGTCCGCCGGGCGGCCAGCCGCTGCCGGCCGACCCGGCGCACCGCCTCGGCGAAGGGTCTGGCGCTGCCGTCCAGGATCGGCAGCTCCTCGGCATCGACCACCACCCGCAGGTTGTCCACCCCCAGCGCGTACAGCGCGCCGAGCAAGTGCTCCACGGTGGCCACCCGGGTCCCGTTGCGTCCGAGCACGGTGCACAGCCGGGCGCTGTGGACGCTGGTGGGCCGCGCGGCCAAATCCGGCTCCCCCGGTAGATCGGACCGTTCGAATCGCACTCCGGTATCCGCCGCCGCCGGCTGCAACTCCATGGTTACCGGACGCCCGGAATGCAAGCCGATGCCGGTGAAGCGGACCTTGGCGGCCAAGGTGGTCTGCTGCGGATCGATTCTGTCGCGAGATGTCATGCCGTCGCCTTGTTGCAATCGATGTGCCATGTGCCGGCCATGATGTACACACCTGAAATCACGTGTCAAGTTGGGGGATCACCGAACTGCCGGATCTCACAATCCTGACAATCCCGTCAGGGCGGTGCAGAAAAGCCGAGGCGGCCGGGGATCAGTCGGAACCCGCCACCACCAGCCGATCGCGGCGCTGCTTCACGTCGCGAAAGCCGTAGTGCACGGCCAGCATGTCGGCATACAGCCTGGCGGCCCGATCGCGGTCGGCCGGCTCGCCGGTCGCCTCGAGGAAGCGTGCCAGCTGATAGAACAGCTCCAACCGCTCGCGCTCGATGTCCAGCCCGGCCACCGCCCGCTCGTGCATCCGGCGGGCCATCGCCACATCACCCAGGCCGGCGAATGCCTGGCCCAGCAGGCTGGCCGCCGTGCGCTGCTCGACGTGGTCGGTCTCGACGCGCTGCAGCGCATCGATGGCGCGCTCCAAAGCGCCCGCGGCCAAAAAATCCCGCCCGGCCTCGAAGGGCAGGTCGGCCCGCAGGGCCGCCTCGGCGGCGGCCAACCGGTCACCGGCCAATAGATGCTGCTCGCGGGCGGCCAGCAGATCGCCGCCGCGCTCGAAGATCCGACCGGCCTCGGCATGCCGGCCGGCTTCGGCCAACAGCGCAGCCGCTTCGGCCAGGTTGCCCGAGTCCAGGTTGGCCGTCACGGCTGCATCCACATCGCCGAGTTCCAGCAGCTTCTCGGCGGCCTGATCGTGCTGGCCGGCCGCGCGCATGGCCGCGGCCAGCTCGCGCTCGTCGACCGGCAGGCCCTGCGCGCGCATGTGCTGGATCAGCTGCAATCGTTCCTGGGGCGCGTCGGTCAGCGCCAGCGCCCGGCGCAGCTTGCCCAGCTGCCGGTAGCAGGCGGCGGCCGCCGCCCGCTCGTCCAACTGCTCGTAGCGCCGGGCCGCTCCCTCGAACTCTCCGGCGACGCGCAACATGTGGGCCGATTCCAGGGTCCGGCCGGCCTGCTGCAGGCTGGCCGCGCCCTGCAGCAACAGCTCGGACTCGTCCTCGGTGGGTTCGCCCTGGGTCTCGTTCATCAGCTGCAGCAAGCATTCCGCGGCCTGGATCTGTTCGCCCTGCTCGAAAAATACCGCAGCCGCCTTGGCGAACAGGCCCACCTCGCGGAACAACCAGGCGGCCCGCACCGGCTGGCCCTTCTCCAGGTAGAGGTTGGCCGCATCCACGGTGCGATCCTCGGCGCGCAGCAGATCGGCAGCCTCGTCGATCCGGTCGCAGCCCACCAGCATCTGCACCGCACCGCCGGTGTCCTTGGCCTGCATGTACCAGCCGATGGCGCGCTCGGGCTGGCCCATCTCCTCGGCCAGGGCGGCCGCCAGGGCCCAGGCCCGCTGCTCGACCAGCAGCTGCAGGGCTGCCTCGTCGTCGCCCGCCCGGCGGTAGGCCTCGACCGCCAGCATCGGTTCGCCGGTGGCGGCATAGTGCTCCGCGGCCTTGCGGGACAGCTTGCGGCTGCGGCGACCGTCCGGCGCCCGGCGGCGAAAACGGCGGCGGCGCCACAGAGCCCGCATGACCAACACCAGGATCAGCAACAGCAGACCGGCCGCCACCCAGTCGAGGTGGTAGCGCACCCAGACGGGCCGGATGGGCTGGAACCAGTCGGCCCGCAACAGTTCGCGGTACCACTCCATGTCGTGGACCCAGCCCAACGGATCCCAACCGATCGTCACCGCCGGGAGAATCAAACCGGCTCCTCCTGCTGGGCCAACCACCAATCCAGCCGGTCATCGAGCGACTCGACCTCGAGCGGATTGTCGACCAGCTCCGAGCGCCGGCAAACCAGATCGTAGGTCTCGATCAGGTAGTCGCGGAACCGCTCCGAATCCTCGAGAAAACGCGAACGCCAGACCCCGTTGCCGCCGCCGCGCTGGCGGCCCTCGGCCAGGATGGCGTGGTAACGCTCGAACGGTCCGCCGTCACCGTAACGCAAAAAATTGTAGCTGGTCTCCAGGAAATAGTCGCTGAAGTGGATCAAAGGGCGCGGCACCCGCAACCGCGGTTGCTGGCCGGAACGTTCCAGCGCCCGCTCGATCAGCTGGCGGAAGAGCCACAGATCGGCCCGCAGCCGGTAAGACTGTTCGCGCTGGCTGCGGTCGGAGTCGAACAGATCGTCGGCGGTGACGCCGGGACGATAGACGCCCACCACCCGGGCGATGCAGTCTTTTATGAAAGAGTCGAGCAGCGCGCGGCTGGAATCCACCGAGCGGTCGTCCTGGCCCTGCAGGCGGGAGCGTTCCAGATCGAGCACCACTTGCCGCTCGCCGAACAGCTCCCGCAGCTGCCGCTCGAGCCGCCGGGATATATCGAGTGCCGCCGCGGCCAGCGTCTGGCTGACCGCCGGGTGCTTGCCGGCCAGCACCCGCAGAAACCCCCCGAGGGTGCTGGCCTCGGAATGGAACAGGGTGAACAGGATCAACGACCGGCGCAGGATGCGCGGCCGGCCCTGGCGGGGAATATAGCGCAGGTAGTGCAGCAGCCGGAACAGGGCCAAAAAGATCCGGGAGGCGGCACGCCGCTCGGACACCACCGGGATGGCCCGGATGGCATCGAGGATGATCACCGACCGGATGCGATCGTACTCCGGTCGGAACTCCAGTATCAGCAACGGATTGAAAAAACGATTGAACGCGATCTCGCGCGTGACCACCTGGCCCAGGTGATAGAACAGGTGATAGGTGCACGGCGGTCGCTTGAGCAGCTGGTCGGTCATCTTCTTCAAGTCGCGGAAGCAGCGGTTGAGCAGGTACAGGCTCTCCTCGGGTCGCTTCTGGTCCAAGGTGCGGCGCAGGATCTGCAAGCGCAGGTAATCGGGGGCAACCTGGTTCTCCACGTAGGCACGAAACTCGAACGAACTGGCCAGACCGCGGTCGAGCAAGAGCTGGCTCAAGGCGACACCCCGCTCCAGCGCAGCCGACAGCACCAGCAGTTCGTCGGAGAAGTCCCGGGTAATGGCTTGATCGCGGTTATCGGGCAGTTGGTTGTGCAAATTGAAAAAACAGCCCACCGCACGCAGGTACATCTCCAGCTCGAACAGACGCTCTTCCTTGCGCGGCAGATCGAGCTGGCGGAACCAGATTTCACGTTCGAGTTGGTAGTGGGGCCGCAGGTTCTCCGAGTCCTTGAACAGCTCGAAGAAGAAATCGCGCAGGAACGACTCCCCCCCGATCTCCGCCGCCGGCTGATCGGCCATCAGAACAGGCCCTTCTGCCGCTGGCCCGGCTCGAGGCCCAGGATGGCGTAGGCCTTGCGGGTGGCCAGCCGGCCGCGGGGGGTGCGCTGGATCAGACCTTCCTGCAACAGGTAGGGCTCGAACACGTCCTCGACGCTGCCGGCATCCTCGCTCAGCGACGCGGCGATGGTGTCCAGCCCCACCGGCCCGCCGTCGAACTTCTCGATGATGGTGTGCAGGATGCGGTGATCCATCCGGTCCAGCCCCAGCGCGTCGACCTCCAGCCGCCCCAGGGCTTCGTCGGCCAAGCGCCGGGTGACCCGCCCGTCGCCCAGCACCTCGGCGAAGTCGCGAATGCGGCGCAGCAGACGGTTGGCCACCCGCGGCGTGCCGCGCGAACGGCGTGCGATCTCCTCGGCGGCGTCGGCCAACACCGACACACCCAAGATTTCCGCCGAGCGCTGGACGATGCAGCTCAGCTCGGCCGGCGGGTAGAACTCCAGCCGGCAGATCACGCCGAACCGATCGCGCATCGGCGACGACAGCAGGGCGGTGCGGGTGGTGGCCCCGACCAGGGTGAAGCGCGGCAGGGTCAGCTTGAGGTTGCGCGCCGCCGGCCCCTCGCCGACCACGTAGTCGAAGCGGTAATCCTCCATGGCCGGGTAGAGGTTCTCCTCGACCACGGTGGGCAGCCGGTGGATCTCGTCGATGAACAGCACGTCGCCGGCCTTGAGGTTGGTCAGGATGCCGGCCAGATCGCCCTTGCGTTCGATGGCCGGCCCCGAGGAGGCCACCATGTCGACCTGCAGCTCGTTGGCGATCACGTGGGCCAGGGTGGTCTTGCCCAGCCCGGGCGGTCCGCAAAACAGCACGTGGTCCAGCGCCTCGCCGCGTTGGCGGGCGGCCTGAACGAAGACCTTGAGGTTGTCGGTGATCTTCGCTTGGCCGACGTACTCGCTGAAAGCGTGCGGCCGCAGGGAGCGCTCGAAGGCCTGCTCCTCGGCCGCAGGCTCGGCCGAGACGATGCGCTGCGACTTGTCGGCCGCACTAGCCATGGGCTCAACTCCTCAGAATCTGCAGCGCCTGTGGCAACAGCGCGTCGAGCGTCGCCTCAGCGGCGGCTTCGCGCCGCAGCTCGGTCACGGCGCTTTCGACCTCACCCGCCTTGAAGCCCAGATTGGTCAAGGCCGATCGCAGATCCTCCCAGGCCGCCGCGGCCGGCTCGCCTCCCTCCGTTCGGGCCAGCGACGACAACCTCTCCTTCAGCTCGAGCACCATGCGTTCGGCCTTTTTCTTGCCGATGCCCGGGATCAGGCAGAGCCGCGCCAGATCGCCGCCGTCGACCGCCTGGGCCAGCTCGCGGGCGTCGATGCCCGACAACACCCCCATCGCGGCCTTGGGCCCCATACCGCTCATGCCGATCAACGCCTCGAAGGCCTGGCGCTCGCCGTCGTCGACGAAGCCGAACAGCTGGATGGCGTCCTCGCGCACATGGGTGTGGACCTCGAGCTGGATGGTCTCGCCGGTGGCCGGCAGCACCTCGGCGGTCAACCGCGAGACCGCCACCCGAAAGCCGACCCCGTGTACATCGACCACCAAGATCTCGGCATCGCGGCTCAACAGCCGACCGCTCAGCCGCGCGATCACCGCCCACCTCCCGCCTCGGGCACCCCGGCCCAGCGCAGGTGGCACAACGCCACCGCCAACGCGTCGCTGGCGTCCGTCTGCTCCGGCGCCTGGCCCAGGCTGACCCGCACCATGGTCCGCACCTGCTCCTTGTCGGCCCCACCGTTGCCGGTCACCGTCTGCTTGACCCGGCGGGCCGAGTACTCGAACACTTCGGCACCGGCGCGGCCGGCGGCCGCCAACACGGCGCCTCGGGCGTGGCCCAACACCGCCGCGCTCTTGGCGTTGCGGGCGAAGAAGATGTCCTCGACCGCGACCGCATCGGGCCGGTGCTGCTCGATCAAGCCCTCCACCCCCTCGAGGATCCGGGCCAGCCGCAACGCCAGCGGGCCGCGACCGGCCTGGATGATGCCGCAAACCACCAAGCACGTCCGGCCGCCGTCCTGCTCGACCACGCCGAAGCCGGTGCGGACCGATCCCGGATCGATGCCCAAGACACGCATGCCGCCACCCCGGCCAGCCTCACTCCTCGGCCACGGTATCGGGATCGATATCGAAGTTGGCGAAGACGTTCTGGACGTCGTCTTGATCCTCGAGCTGCTCGGCCAGGCGCAGCACCTGGGCGGCCTCCTTGCCCTCGACCGCAACGGTGGTCTGCGGGATCTTGTCGATCTCGGCCGACAGGTAGGGGATCTCAGCCTTGTCGAGCGCCTCGCGCACCGCCTGGAAGGCGCCGGGCTCGGCGGTCACCTCCCAGCTATCCTCTTCCTCGGCGATGTCCTCGGCCCCGGCCTCGAGCGCCACATCCATCAGGCGTTCCTCGTCCACCACGGACTTGTCCAGCACGATCAGCCCCTTGGTGTCGAACATCCAGGCCACGCAGTTCTGTTCGCCGAGATTGCCGTTGTTCTTGGAGAATATCTTGCGGATCTCGGAGGCGGTTCGATTCTTGTTGTCGGTGATCACCTCGGCCAGGATGGCCACGCCGCCCGGGCCGTAGCCCTCGTAGTTGATCTCCTCGTAGGAGACCCCTTCGAGTTCGCCGGTGCCCTTCTTGACGGCGCGGTCGATGTTGTTGGCCGGCATGTTGTTGGCCTTGGCTTCGGCGATGGCGCTGCGCAGCCGCGGGTTGAACTCCGGGTTGCCGCCGCCCTCGCGCGCCGCGATGGATATCTCCTTGATCAGGCGGGTGAACACTTTACCGCGCTTGGCGTCGGCCGCTGCCTTCTTGTGCTTGATGGTGCTCCACTTGGAATGCCCGGACATGGGACCTCCCGCATCGGTCGCCGGTCGGCCGCCGGGGCGGCTGTGCCGAACCTGGGTAACGGCCCCCAATAGCATGATGTGGCTGTCTTTTCAAGGCTGACGGCCGAGCCGATCGCGGCCGAGGTGGGAAATCTGAATCTCTCGGCACGATCTGACTGATTTCCCAGATCGGCCGCGAGGTCAAGGAAGGACGGCGGATTCAAGCGGAGTCGTGGTCCTCCACGTCGAGCATTGAATCCGCCGTCCTGACGCAGAGATCGCGGCCGAGGTGGGAAATCAGGGTCGTTGACAGGTGGGCGGGCCGGGCGTAGCCTCGGGACATGCCGTCTTTGGGAGAACTGCTCACCGCCGACGGCGTCTGCGGCCAGCGCCAAATCGAGGACGCCATCCGCAATCAGGTCATCTTGGGAGGCCGGTTGGGCACCAACCTGGTCGAGCTGGGCGTCATCGACGAGGCCACCCTGGCCCACTACCTGGCCCGCAAGCACGGGCGGCCGGCCCTGTTCGGCGCGGACATCCAGCCCGAGCCGCGGGCGCTCGAGCTGCTCGACATCCGGACCGTGGATCGACTCGACGTCATCCCCTTCATCCGCGAGCAGAAACGGCTGCAGCTGCTGTGCATCGACCCGGCCGATCTGGGCGCCCTGGACGAGGTGGCCTTCATCACCGGCCTCGAGCCCGACCCGATCGTGGTGCCCGAGATCCGTTTCTGGCAACTGCTGCGCCGCTGCTACGGCATCGAGCGCCAGTTGCGCTACATCGCCATCAACACCCGCGATTTCATGGCCGGAGCCCTGGCCGACGAACCGGCCGCGCCACCGCCGCCGGCCGTCGCGGCGCCGGCGGAACCGGCCGAGGATCTGATGGGCGAGGACGAGTTCGCCCAGCTCTACCAGCGCCGCGACGGCTTCCCCCACCTGAGCCAACCGCCGCCGGCGGCGCCCAGCGAGCAGATGCCGGTGTTGGCACCCGATGATCTCGAGGAGATCGACGAGCCGGCTCCGGCCGCACCGCCGGGCGGCATCGAGCGCCGGGTGTGGCAGGCCGAGCGCCCGGAGGCCGGCCGCCGTGCCGGCGACCACCGCCTGGCCGAGCAGGTGGGGGCGCCGCCGTCGCAGCCGCCGGCGCTGGCGGGCGACGACACCCCGCTCGACTTCGCCGCGGCCACCTCCCTGCTGCCCCAGGCCCGCGATCGCCACCAGATCGCCCGCATCGTGCTGCGCTTCGCCCGCTCACAGTTCCGCCGCGCCATGCTGTTCACCGTCCACCGGGGCGTGGCCTTGGGCTGGGACGCACAGGGCGAGGGACTCGATCCGCTGTCCTTCCGCTCGTTGATGATACCGCTCGACGGCCTTTCGGTCTTCCGCACCGTGGTCGAGACCCGCGCCCACTACCTGGGCGGGCTGCACCGCTCGCACACCAACATCGAGTTCTTGCGCGCCACCGGCCGCCAGGTGCCGCTGAGCGCCTTCGTCATCCCGGTGCTGGTCCGCGGGCGGGTGGTCAACCTGCTGTATGCCGACAACGGCCACAAGGCCCACAGCCCGAACGACATCGGCGAGCTGCTGATCCTGGCCCAACACATCAGCCGCTCCTACGAAGCGTTGTTCGAGCGCAAGCGGGCCGCCTACGAATCCGGCCGGTCGGAGCGAGGGGACTGAGCATGGACGAACGCCGCGCCTTCAAGCGCCTGCCGGCCGAGGCCGAGGTCACCGTGCGGCCGCTGGACGGCGAAGCGAGCGCGCCGGGCCACGGCAAGGATCTGTCCGGCGGCGGCATCCTGTTCATGACCGCGCAGCGGTTGGCGGTCGACTCGCTGGCCGAGATCGAGGTGCGTCACCCGGGCCGGCTGGCCGCCATGCCCCCGCTGCGGGCCCTGATCCGGGTGGTGCGCGTCAGCGGCGAGCTGCCGCCTTACGAGGTGGCCGGCGAGTTCGTCGAGATCCGCTGAACCGCGGGCTCAATCTATCCTCAGCTCCATGCCTTCGCGGGCGCCGAAGACGACCAGCTCGCCACCGAGCTGTTCCAGCCGCCGGCGGCAGGCGGCGATCTTGCGCTCGACCGCCTCGTCCGACTGCAGCGGATCGTGGTGGGTGACCGCGAGCTGGGCCACCCCGGCCTGAACGGCCAGATCGACCAGGGTGGTGGCCCGCGGATGGCCGAAGCCGACCTTGGACGCGTACTCCGAATCGGTGTACTGGCCGTCGGCGATCAGCAGGTCGGCGCCATGGGCGAAATCCACGAAGCGCTGCGGCACCTGCCGCGGGATGGAAAGATCGTCCGCCACCGCCTCCCGGTTGGCCAGCTCCTGATCCAGCTCGTTGTCGGTGGCGTAGACCACCTTGTAGCCCCCGCGCTCGAAGGCGTAGCCGTACGACGGGCCGTGGTGGATCTGCGGAATGCACGAGACCCGCACCCCGGTGATCTCCTTGCCGCCGTCGCCCAGATCGTCCGGCTCGATGTTGGCTCCCAGGTCCGAGAAGTCGACCGGGAAGTAGTCCGACTCCATCTGACCCGACAGCAGCCCGTGGAACTTGGTGTCGCCCCGCTGCGTGCCGTAGACCACGAAGCGGTTGCTGGGCACATAGGCCGGCACGAAGAAGGGAAATCCCTGGATGTGATCCCAGTGGGCATGGCTGAAGAAGAGGTGGCCCTCGATGGCCGGCAGGTCGCGCTGCATCAGGTCGAGCCCCAGCTCGCGCAGCCCCGAGCCGCCGTCGCAGATGTAGATCACGTCGTCGATGCGCAGCTCGATGCAGGGGGTGTTGCCGCCGTAAATCTGGGTGCGGTAGCCGGGGGTCGGGATCGATCCGCGCGTGCCCCAGAACTTGACGAAGTAGGTCATCAGCGCCCCTCGTGATAGATGAACACCACATTGCCCAACTGCAGCGCGTCGCCCTCGCGCAACACGGCCGAGTGGATCTTGACCCCGTTGAGGTAGACGCCGTTGCGGCTCTCCAGATCCTCGCAGCGGTACTCCTCGCCCCGGCGCTCGAGCGCCATGTGGCGCCGCGAGACCTCGACCGAGTCGAGCCGCACCTCGGCGTCGGCCGAGCGGCCGAACACCATGTACACCCGATCCAGCCGATGGCGTTGCGGAGCGGCCGGCCCCTCGACCTGCTCCAGTTCGGCGGCGCGGCCCTGCTGCTCGCGGAACAACGGCCCCAGATCGGAATCCAAGGTGGGTTCGTCTTCGTCCCAGTCGCCGCCCATCGCGCTCCCCGCCTTGCAAGTGTCCGTCTACCGGATCCGAACGGAATCGTCAGCTGCAATGACCAATTGTCGCCACTGGCGACCACCAGGTCAATTGCGTTCTCGCCCGCGGCGAAAACGCACCAGACCATCGAGGCCCCAACGGCCGTCGTCGACCACCAGCACGAAGCCGGTGCCGGCCAGCCAGAGCAGGTCGCGAACCATGGTCGCGGCGTTGATTTCCTCGTCCGCCTCGGCCGAGGCGAAGCAGCCGCAGGACAGCTGCAGATCGCGCGCCAGGGCCGAGGCCAGCGCCACGATGAACATCACCATCATGCCGACGACGGCCAGGGCCGCCGCCCGGGTCCACCAGCCCAGGATCAGGCACACCCCGCAGACCAGCTCGATCCAGGGCAACGTGATGGCCATGGCGTTGATCAGCCCCAGTGGCAGGATGTCGTAGGTGGCGATGCTCAGGGCGAAGGCCTCCGGCTCGGCGATCTTGTACCAGCAGGCGGCGATGAACACCCCGCCCAGGTAGAGGCGCAGCAGCAGGGCCAGCGCCCTGAGGACCACGGCCAGCCGCGGGCTCATGGCCCCCCTCCATCACCCGCCTTCTCCGGCTGCGCCGGATGCGCGGCGCCCCCCGCCCCCTGCGGCCGCTCGATCGGACGTCCGGCCGCCCGCCAGGCCGCAAGGCCCCCTTCCAGGTAACGTACCCCCAGGCAGCCGGCGGCCGCCAATTCGGCCGCCAGCAAGCGACCGGAATCGATCTCGGTGTCGCCGACGACCAGGATGCGGTTGGGCTCCAGAGCCTCGTACTCGGCCAGCACCTCCGCCGGCGGCGACTTCAGCGGGTGGTAGGGCAGCGAGCGCGAGCCCGGGATACGCCGGTGATCGTAGGCTTCCACCGGCCGGGCATCGACGATGACCAGCCCGTTCAGATCCAGATCGGCCAGCTCCTCGGGTTCCACCGGAGTCGCCTCGGCCGGCATCATCGGACAGGGCACGTAGATCTCGTAGGGTTCTTCGGCCACCAGGGCCAGCCCCTCCGGACGCACCGCGTTGACCCCCAGACCCAGCACCGCCCCGACCGCGGCCAGCACCACGGCCTGGCCCAGGATCGTACCGATCGCCTTGATTCCCGGGCGCACGATCACTCCACCAGATAGAGATCCCAGCGCACCCGCCGGCCGACGTCGGCGGCCAGCTGCAAGCCGCCGGCGGCTACCGCGCCGGTGGCGCTGATGCGCACCCGCTGCAGCCCGCCGTCGAGCTCCTCGGCCAGCCAGCAGCCGGCGCAGTCGGCCAAGGCGGCCGCGTCGGCGGCCGGTTCAAGGTCCGGCGCGGTCAAGCCGCCCGCCCACTCCACCTGCAGCGCGCCTCCGTCGTAGAGCACGAAGCGGGCGCCGCCGGTGGCGCGGCTGACCAGACCGACCACGTCGTAGACATCGGCCACGTCGTCCGGGCCCACCACCTCCGGGTGCTCCTCGGCCACCAGGGTGTCGATGCTGGCGTCGAGCAGGGGCAACAGCTGACCGTCGCGCAGCAACAAGGGCAGTACCGCCAGCGGCGCGTCCAGCACCACCTCGCCGCCGCCGTCCAGCAGGGCCTGGTCGTTCCAGTCCAGGTACAGCCCGGGCGGTAGATCCACGGTCTTGGTGCGCGCGCCGCGTTCGACCACCGGCGCCACCAACAGGGCCGGGCCCAGGTAGTAGGTGTCGTCGACCGCGGCCAGCCCGGGCTGGTCGGGGTGCTCTAGAAACAGCTGGCGCATGACCGGCGCGCCGGTAGCGTGGGCCCGATGCGCCAGGCTGTAGAGGTAGGGGAACAGCCGGGTGTGCAACCGGGCGTAGGTGCGCCAGGCCTGCTGGGCCAGCGGGTCGTCGAAGATATTGGCCTTGCGGCCCTGGTCCAGGGCGAAGGAGCAGGCGTCCTGGTCCTGCATGTTCGAGCCCATGGCGCCCTGCTGGATCCAGCGCACCAGCAGCTCCTCGTCGGCGGCGGCATAGCCGTCGGCGGCGCAGTGGAAGCCGTTGATGTCGCCACCCCAGTGCGGCGCGCCGCTGATGCCCAGGCTGAGCCCGGCGCGCACCATGCTGGGCAGCCCGTCGGCCGACTCGAAGGAGGCGGCCGGATCACCGGCCCAGGTCATCGGCGCGAAGGCCGCGTCCCCGGTGTAGCCCGAGCGCGAGAAGGCCAGCCACTGGCCGGCCAGCGGGCCCGATTCCAGGTACTCGTAGCATGCCCGGTGGTAGTCGACCGGGAACCGGTTGTGGTATTGCTCGCCGCTGATGCCCGAATGGGTCAGCACTTCCGGCTGCACGTATTCGCCGAAATCGTACATCCAGCCCGAGTAGCCCAGGTCGATGGCCCAGTCGAACAGGCCCTGGTACCACTCCACGGCGGCCGGCTCGGTGAAGTCGACCGTCAGGATCTCGACCGCCCGGCCGCTGATCAGCCAGGTGCGCGAGGGCTCGCCGGCGGCCGTCTCCAGGAAGTAACCCCCATCCAGCCCTTCGGCCAGCACCTCGGGGATCTCACTGTCCTCGTCGTCGCCCAGGTAGGGGTTGTAGTAGCCGCAGACCCGCACGCCCAACCCGCGGGCGAAGGCGGTCCACTCGGCCAGCTGCTGCTGCCGGCCCACGTGCACGCCCAGCGGCAGGAAGTGCACCGAGTCGTCGGCGCCGCTGAGGGCCAGATCCAGCTGGCGCATGGCCTCGATCTCGTGCATCTCGACCGGCTGGCCGTCGACCTCCACGGTCTGGGTATCGCGCCGGTTGATGCGCCGGCGCGGCCCGAAAGCCCAGGCCGGCGGGATCATGGGCCGGCCCACCCGCTCGGTGAAGGCGTCGATCAGGTGATAGGGCCAGGGCCGCTCGTCGTCGGGCCGGGGCAGGTAGACCTCGAAGTCCAGCCGCGGGCCGATGTGCCAGACCCGCCAGGCGTCGTCGCGCTGGGTGGCCAGGTTGAAGGTGTTGTGCCAGGTCGAGTCCAGCCAGAAGCCATAGCCCGCGGTGGACAGAAAGAAGGGCACCGGATAGTAGGTCATGGACTCGCCGTGGGGGTAGGGATTGTCCGGGCCCGGCGGCTCGCCTTCGCCGGCGCCCACCCCGCCCTCCTCGGCCCAGGCGTAGACGTCCAGCCCGCGGTGGTCGACGCGGGTGAAGCGCTCGCCGAAGCCGAGATAGGCTTCGTCCGCCGGCGCGCTGAAGGCCGCCGCCCAGGCGCGGGGCTGGCGCTGGTCCTTGTCGACCTCGACCCTGAGCGCCGAGGGCCGCAGGGTAAAGGCCATGCGGATCTGGCGTCCCGTATCGGCCGGATCGTCGGCCGGTCCCAGGATCAGCCGCAGCGAGGACGCATCCTGCTCGGCCGCGGTGACCTGCCAGCCGTCGCGCCAGGCATCCAGCTCGGCCTCCAGGCGCATGTGGCCCGGGGTCATGTCGCCGCGCTGCCAGTCCAGCGACCCCGAGGTCCAGGCCACCGCGGCATAGCCGTCGCCCGCGGCCGCGCCGGCATCCAGCGAGCGCAGCACCGTCTCACCGGCGGCGTCGTGCAAGCGGTAGCCGAATGGCTGGCGCTCGACCACCAGCGCGATGCCGCTGGCGCTCAGCTGCCAGCGCGCGGGTAGGTCCCCGTCGCCGCCCCCGTTCTCGCCGCAAGCGGTCAGCCAGGCCAACAGACCGACCGTCATCAATCGCCAAGAAATCGCCGCGCGCACCAAGGGCCTCCTCGGACATCGGGCGGCCGCCGGCCGCCGACGTCTCACTCGACTCGCTTGCGGGCGATGTTAGCAGCAACCAGGATGGGATCCCAGACCGGAGCGTACGGCGGCGCGTAGCTCAGATCCAGCCCGGCCAGTTCGTGCACGCTCCAGCCGGCGGTCAGCGCGGCCACCAGCACGTCGAGCCGCTTGGCCACGCCCTCACCGCCGGCCAGCTGGGCGCCCAGCAACCTGCCGCCGCTGCGCTCGAACACCAGCCGTACCGCGATGTCGCGGGCGCCGGGGTAGGCGTGGGCCCGGGTCTTGGCCTGGATGAAGGCGGTCGCCGGATCGAAGCCGGCCGCCCGCGCCTGGTCCTCCATCAGGCCGCTGTGGCCCACCGCCAGGCCGAACACCCGGGTGACCGAGGTGCCCATCACGCCGGCGAAGCGCTCGTCGGCGCCGACCGCGTTGGCCCCGGCGATGCGGCCCTGCTTGTTGGCGGTGGTGCCCCGGGGTGCGAACACCCCGCGGCCGAGCAGGCGGTGGTGGGCCTCGGCGCAGTCGCCGGCGGCGAACACGCCCGCGGCCGAGGTGGCCTGGCGCTCGTCGACCGCGATGGCGCCGGAGTCGCCCAGGCGGATGCCGGCCGCCACGGCCAAATCCACCGCCGGGCGCACCCCGGTGGCCACCAGCACCACGTCGGCCTCCAGGCTGCCGCCGCTGGTGCGCACCGCCCGCACCCGGCCGTCGCCCTCGAAGCCCAGCACACTGTCGCCGGTGCGCACCTCCACCCCGTAGCGCTCGAGTTCGGCCTCGACCAAACGGCTGATCTCGGTCGGGTAGCCCGACGGCAGCGGCGCCGAGCGTTTGAGCAGGGTGACGGCCAGGCCGCGGGCGGTCAGCACGTCGGTCATCTCTAGCCCGATATGACCGCCGCCGACCACCACCGCCCGGCGCATGCCGGGATCCGCCAGCCAGCGCTTGATGCGCTCGGCCTGGGCCAGGGTGTGCAGCTCGAACACCCCGTCCAGGTCGACGCCTGCGAAATCGGGGTGCACCGGCCGGCAGCCGGTGGCCAGCACCAGGCGGTCGAAGTCGATGCGGCTCTCGCCGCCGGGCCGCTCGACGCGCACGAGGCCGCGGCCCGTATCCAGCTCGGTCACCCGGTGCCGGGTACGCACGTCGATGCCGCGCTCGGTGCGGAAGCGCTCCGGACTGATGACCACCAAGTCATCGATGGCCCGCTGCGGGTCTTCGATGTTGTAGGGCATGCCGCAGGCGCCGTAGGAGATCCAGTCGCCCTGCTCGCAGACCACCACCTCCAGCTCGGGCAGGCGGCGCTTGGCCTGCGAGGCCGCGCTCATGCCGGCCGCCACTCCGCCGACCACCACCATGCGCTTCAGCTGCTCCTGGCTCATCCCGTCTCCCAGCGGCCGTCGTTCAGCGGCCCTTGAAGTGATCCCAACCACCCGCCGTCAGCTCGACCATGACCCCGTCGCGCACCAGGCGCACCCCGCTACCGGGCACGATGCGGCCGATGGGGTGGATGTCCGCCCCCGCGGCCTCGCGCCCGACCGCCTCGGCCTCGGCCGCCCGGTCGGCCGGGACGCAGAACAGCAGGCAGTAGTCCTCGCCGCCGTGCAGGGCCCAGTCGCGCCCGTCGCGCCCGAGCCCGGCGGCCAACCGCCGCAGCGGCGCCGACAGCGGCAACGCCGCCGCGTCGATCTCGGCCGCCACCCCGCTGGCGCGGCAGATGTGGCCCAGATCCTGAGCCACGCCGTCGCTGACGTCGATCAGGGCCCTGGCCAGCCCGGCGCCGGCCAGGGCCCGGCCCAACGCCACCTGGGGCCGGGGCTCGAGGTGGGCGCGCAGCAGGGCGTCCCGCTCATCCGCGGCCAGCGCCGCAGCCGCCTCCGGCTCGAGCAGCAGCTGCAGCCCGGCGGCGCTGTCGCCCACGCAGCGGCCGACGCAGATCCGATCGCCGGGCCGCGCCCCGCTGCGCAGCACCACCTCGTCGGCCCGGGCGCGGCCCAGCACGGTCAAGCATACGCTCAGGTCGCGCTCGGCGCCGGTGGTGTCGCCGCCCAGCAGATCGACGGCGTGCTCGCGCGCGCCGGCCAGCAGCCCGTCGCGGAAGGCGGCCACCCAGTCGGCATCGACCGCCGGCGTCAACGCCAGGGCCAAAAAGGCAGCGGTCGGCTCGCCGCCCATGGCGGCGATGTCGCTCAGATTGACCGCCATGGCCTTGTAGCCCAGCTGCCGGGGCCCGATGGCCGACAGCAGGAAGTGGACCCGCTCGACCAACGCATCGGTGGTCACCAGCAGCCGCTCGCCGCCGCCGGCGTCGAGCACGGCGCAGTCATCGCCGATGCCGGCCACCGTCCAGCTGCGGCGCGGATCGGCCGCCTGGCGGAACAGTCCGATGATGCCGAACTCGCCCAGCGCGTCCAGCCCGCCCATCAGCGCTCCTTTCGGCCGCGCTCGACCGCCAGGCGCAGATCGCGGCAGGCGGCCGCCGGATCGGGCGCGGCCATCACCGCCGAGACCACCGCCACCCCGTCGGCCCCGGCGGCCACCACCGCCCCGTTCATGGCCACCATCTACTCGACCTCGTCGCGGCACGGCGCCATCACCGGCGCGGCGCCCAAAGCCAGGGTGACGTTGGCGGTGATGTTGGTGACCACGTCGTTGGTGATGTGGTGGATCAGCGGGCCCGCTGCGCGCAAGTGCTCGAGCAGCGCACCGCTGCGCTGCCGCCAGTCGGTCATCGCTCGGCTCCCCTCGCCCGCTCCCGTCGCAAGTCTCACTTGCGGTACTTCTTGCCGCTGACCCGGTCGTATTCCTCCTCGAGCACGTCGATCAGCTCCTCGGTCTCGAGATCGCCGAAGTACTTGCGGCCGTTGATGAAGAAGGTGGGCGTGGCGTCGACGTCGTTGCGCAGCCCCTCCTTCTTGCTCTCGACCAGCTCGCGGCGCACCTCCGGGTCGGCCATCAGCTCGGCGAAGGCCTCGGGGTCCATGCCGCAGGCCTCGGCCCAGTCCCCCTGCTTTTTGATGCAGAAGCGATCGAAGTGCTCGTAGGCGTGGAGCATGAACTCCCAGAAGTGGCCCAGCCGCTGGGCGGCTACGAAGCCCAGGCCGGTCTCCTTGGAGAAATCGTGGCTGCGGATGGGGAAGGTCTTGAACACCAGCCGCACCTTGCCCCCGAGCGAGCCGGAGCGCACCGCCTCGACCAGCGGCGGGGTGATCTTGGTGCAAAACGGGCAGCGGGCGCAGGCGTACTCGACCAGCACCACCGGCGCGTCCTCGGCGCCGGTGCTGGGTGCGCCGGCGAGCTCGATGTCGTACTCCTTGCCGCCGGGCATCATCGATTTGGCCCGGCGCGACAGACCCCGTACGATCTCGTCGCGCGATTGCCCCTCGGCCACCCGGCGGCAGATGTCCTCGGCCAGCCGGTAGACCAGGGCGCAGACCGGCTCCTGCTCCAGGCACTCGGCCAGGCTGGCGTCGCAGCAGGCGTAGGCGTACTGGCTCTGGAGCAGATCGGCGGCCAGCTTCGCCTGCTCGCCGCTGAGCGCGTCGCATTTCGGCGTCTGGGCCTGCACCCCGGCAACGGCGGTCAACAACACGCAGGCGGCCGGCAGCAACCGGCGGGTGGCGTTATGGAGCATGGTCTTTCCTCCGTTTGGCCAGCCAGCCGTCCAGCCCCAGCGGCCGGCGGTCGAAGACGAACACGTACAGGCCCAGCAGCAGCCAGGCGCTGTCGCGCACCAGGGTCCAGCCGCCGATGGGATCGTCCTCCATGGCCTGGGAGGCGAAGCAGCCGCAGGACATGTCCAGCCCGGCGGCCAGGGCCATGACGATGGCCACCATGAACATGACCATCATGCCCACCACGGCCAGGGCCGCACCGCGGCTGCGCCAGCCGAGCACCAGCAAGATCCCGGCACCCAACTCCACCCAGGGCAGGGTGATGGCCAGCGGGTTGATCAGCTCGAGCGGCAGGACGTCGTAGGTGGCGATGTCGAGGGCGAAGGTGCCGGGGTGGGCGATCTTGTGGATGCAGGCGTAGATGAACACCCAGGCCAGATACAGCCGGGCCGGCAGGGCCAACCAGGCGTGCCCGCGCCATAGCACGAAGCGCCTCATGGGCCACCCTCCGCGCCGTCGGTCGCCTCGACCGCCGATGGGGCATCCCCGCCGGCGCGCAAGGCCGGGGCGCCGCCCTGGACGAAGAACACGTTCTTGATGCCCTTGCCCGAAATCTCGCGGCCCAACTGCTCGCCGGTGTCCGGATCGTCGCCGTCGCCGTAGACCACCACCCGCTGGGCCCGCGAGCGGGCGATGCGTCGCGCCAGCTCCTCGATGACCTCCTCGGGCGTCGGATCCAAATAATCGTAGGTCACCCGCATGGCGCCTTCGAGGTGCCAGTCATCAAAGGCCGCCTCAGCGCGGGCGTCGACTGCGAAGGTGCTCTCGGCCTGAATCTGCGGGTCGTCGGGTTGGATGGGCGTGACCTCGCCCCCCGGCTCGGGGCAGGGCACCAGGGTCTCGTACTCCTCCTCGGCCAGCAGGGGGATGGACTCCGGGTGGAACCAGGCGTTGACCGCCAGGCCGAGCCCCGAGCACACTGCGGTCAACAGCAACGCATCGCGCAGCGCGGCGAGGCTGCCCGCCAGCAACAATCGAATTCCGCCCAGCTGTCCATCGTCGGCCGGCATCGCAGAAGCCCGTACTCGCCCTTCCCGCCGCGGTGATCAGTTGACACAGGACGAGCCGCGGCGGGCGGCCTCGTCCTGGCGCAGCAGATCCTGAATCCGTTCCTCGTCCAGGCCGGCGGCGGTGGCGCCGCCCCAGGGCAGCGGCGCCCGGGCGGGTCGTTCGGCCACCTCGGGTCCCCAGGGATTGACGTCGAAGGTCCAGCGCAGCTTCAACAGGGCCCGGTGCTCGCTGTAGCCGAAGCTGACCTGCGCGGTCGAGTCGCGCCAGGCGTACTCGTAGCCCAGCCCCAACCGGAAACCGGCCCAGCTCGGCCCCCACAGGGTGAGCTTGGGCTTGAGCAGGAAGTCGCGGCCGCCGGCGTCCGGATCCGACGCCGTGGCCAAGGGCGCGTTGGGGTACCAGTCCAGCCCGGCGCTCATGCCCAGTCGGACCACCAACCGGGCCGGCAGCCGCAGCCGGGCCACGCCCAGCAGGGTGCCGCCGAGCTGATCGTATAGCGCGCTGTCGGCGCCGTAGTAGCGCAGGCTCAGCGCCAACAGCAGGTGCAGGCGATGCCAGGGCCTGGCCGACCAGCCGCCGCCGCCGTCGACCTCCCAGCGGGTGCGCGAGGTGCGCCGGAAGCGACGCTCGCCCACACCGGCGAACAGGGTCACCCCGCCGCCGGGCTCGAGTTCGAGATCCAGCCGGTGGCCCTCGTAGAAGACGCGCGGCGCGGACTCGCCCCAGGAGTAGGGTTCGCCGGTGCCCGGATCGTTGGGGTCGGGGCTGTTGAGCACGAACACGTCACCCCGGTAGCCGATGAACGACTGCATGCCGGCGAAATGGATGCGCAAGCCGGCGCGCACAGAGCCGTCCAAGTAGTTGGCCTGGCGCACGTCGACCGCGTCGCCGTAGCGGAAGTCGTCGAGGTAGTTCAGCTTGGCCGCCAGCTCGGCGGTCGGCTGCACCGTGCGCCACAGCGGCCAGATCCAGCGGCCGAACAGATCCAGCTTGAGCAGCGGGCTGCCCAGGTCGGCCCCGGCCTGGGTGACCGGCAGGCCGGCCGAGACGTTGGAGGTATAGCCCAGGCCCAGCTCGGCCCGCAGGTGAACCGGCTCCATCCAGCCCGGCCAGTAGTCCGGCCGCCAGGAACGCAGCAGCCGGGCATCCTCCGGCAGCAGCCGTTCGGCGTCGGTCGCCGTGTCGAAGTGCGCAGCGGCCTGTTCGTCGTTCTCGGCCGCCCGGGCGATGGCCGCCAGCAGCAGGGCCCAGCGCCCCTGCTGGGCCGGTTTGGCCGGGCAGGCCTCGGCCGCCAGGGCCTGGCGGGCCAGATCGAGGTCGCCCTGCTGCAGCTGCACCCAGGCCAACCAAGCCCGGCTGGCGCAGTCGCTCGGGTCGCGCTCGATCAGACCCTGCAGGGTGCGGATGGCCCAGAAGGCATTGCCCGAGGCGTGGTAGGCCCAGGCCAACAGCCGCCCCAGCACCGGCTGGTCCGGTTCAGCCCGGGCCAGCGGCTTGAGCAGCTCGACCGCCTCGCGGGCCCGGTCGGCGCGCAACAGGCATTCGAGCTGCCGGCGCAAGCAGCCCGGATCGCCGTCGCACTGCCGGTCGCAGGCATCCGCCGCGCGCACCACCGGCACCGCGGCCAGCCACAGGCCGATGGCCAGCATCAGGGTTCGCGCCGCCGCTGCGCTCATGCGCCCACCTCCGGCCGCCAGCAGCAGCGGAAGCCCTTGGCCGAGGGCCGCCAGTCGCCGGGGATATAGTCGCAGCGGTGCAACTGCTGCGAGTCGGAGCAATTGAAGGCCCCGCCGCGGATGCGGGTGTCGTCGCCGTCGAGCACGTGCTCCCAGACATTGCCGTTGATGTCGTAGACACCGTAGCCGTTGGTGCAGTCGGGCAGGTCGCCGGTGGGCAGCAGGTGGAAACGGGTGTAGGCGCGGCAGTCGTGAAAGCAGTGCGGATAAGGGCAGGGATCGTGGGAGGCGCAGGGGCCTTCCTGGCAGTCGCAAAAGGTGTCGATGCCGTTGCAGGTGGCCGGCTCGTAGGCGTCGCCGTAGGCGTACGCGGTGTCCTGCGGCCCGCGGCAGGCGATGCGCCACTCGTTCTCGCTGCACAGCCGCTTGCCGGCCGCCTCGCAGGCCGCCTGGGCCACCGCGTTGGCGCCCGAGGACACTTGCCAGGGGATCACCCCGGGCCGCGAGGTGGCCTGCGACTCGTCCGTCCCCGCGCTGCGCTCGGTGGCGTCCGGCCGCGAGGCCTCGTAGATGTCGATGCAAAACGCGCTCTCGACCGGCACCATGCCCGCGGGACACTCCAGCGGCCCGCTGGACTGACACAACCCGTCGACGCAGCGCTGGTCGCCGGGGCAATCGTCATCGTCGCTGCACTCACCGCTGCTGCAGCGCAGGGTCTCCTGGTCGCAGATCATGCCCGCCGGGCAGTCGGAGATGACATGGCAGACCAGATCCGGGCTGCAGTTGCCGGTCAGCGAGTGGCAGGATTGACCGGGCGGGCAGTCGTCCGGCGAGTAACAGACCTGGTCGACCATGCAGCCCGGCGCGGCCAGAACCAGACCCCATGCCGCAGCGGCCAGCAGCCCGAACAATCCGGCCGCAGCGCTGGCCCGCCGCCAAGATCCCGCTCGTGTACCAGGGCCCGAAGCCATGCTCGCCTCCCCCCCCCCGAGACACCCGCAAGCCCGCGCCCGGTGGCCAGAAATCGCGCGCCTGCCGCGGGCACCGCCATCAGCTTAAGAGCGCCCGCGCACCATCGTCAAGCTGCATCGGCGCGACGGCGGTGGGCGAATCGGCAAATCGGCAACTGGATCTCAGTCGGTGAAATGGGCGTAGGCCGATTCGCGGTAGAGTCGCGCGTTCCAGCCTTCGGCCAACCGCGGGCCCAGCCAGCCGAACAGCCAGCGGGCGTCGGCCGGCGGTACATTGGTGCAGCCGTGCGACCGCTGGTTGCCGAACACGTTGTGCCAGTAGGCCCCGTGGACGGCATAGTTGCCATAGTAGTAGAAGGTCCAGGGTACCTCGCCGACCTCGTAGACCCCGTGATCCGGATCCGGCCCGCGCATGGTCTTGACGATATAGCGCCGCTGCACCTTGTAGGTTCCGGTGGGGGTGGCGTGACTGTCCAGGCCGCTGGAGACCAGGGTAGCCAGCAGCGGCTCGGCGTCCTGGTAGGCCACCAGGGTCTGCTCGCCCAGGTCGATGTGCATCCAGCGCTTGCCGGCCGGAATGCCGTCCGGCCGCTCGATGGCGCGCGCGATGCGCAGCGCCTCGCGCTCGACGGCCCAGTCCTCGGGCCCGATGACCAGTTCGCCGTCGCCGACCCGCTCGATGCGGCGCACGGTGAAGCGGGCGTGCTTGCCGGCGCTACCGCAGACGCGCCAACCGGCCGGCGGGGGGCTTGCCGCTTCGCCGCCCACGGCGGCCCCGGCTGCGCCGGAATCCGGCGCATCGGCCACAGCGGGCTGATTCCCGTCGGGCCGGACCGCGGCGGCACCGCCCTGGGCGCTGGCCACGGCGGTGCCGCGCGCGCGGGGGTCGGGACACAGCAGGCGGGTCCGATCGCGGTGGACGAAGGCGATGGGCAGCTTGTGCTCGGGACCGAGCAGCTCACCGTGCATGGGGCTGCGCGGGATCCACTCGGCGTCGGCCGCGCGCACCCACAGCCCGGCCGAGGTGTGCAGTAGCTTCTGGCCGGCCACCGAGGCTTCGCGGTCCACGGCCAGGAAGTACGCCCCGTTCAGCCGCTCTTGGATGATATCCAGATCGTCGTCCGGATCCTCTTCCAACGCGGCCAGCTGCTCGGGGGTTGGCAGCGAGGAGAAGCGCGGCGCGCCCTTGATGGCCTTGGCATAGCGGTAGGGCTCGATGTCGCCGGTATTGGGCGCCGCATAGGTGCCGCGCACCTCGAGCGGAGCGTCGCCGACGTGGAAGTACTCGCCCGAGCAGACGTGGCCACCGCCGACCACTTCGTGCCAATGCCCCCCCTTGCACTCCCCGCCGGCCTCGGCGGCGCGCAGATAGTGGCCGTAGCGCACGTGGCCCATGATGGCCGCGCCGGCCTTCGGCTTCTCGCGGATGTGGGAACGGTAGGTGGTGGCGGTGGCGAGCAGGGGAAAGCGCCGGCTCAGCTCGAGCACGGCCGCATCGTCGGCCGGCGCCTCCCAGATGGGGCCGAAGCCCATGTTCCCGATGGGTGGGCAGCGCAGCACGATGGGCTCGGCCTGCCGGCTGGCCTGCTCGAAGGCTTGCAGAATGGGGTCCAGCAGCGGGCTGGATGCGCTGCTGCTGTTGGCTAGAACGCTCGAGAAAACAAAGAACAAGGACAAAAACGGGACCGTCCAGGGCAACTGCCGCAAGCGCATCCAACACACTCCATGGGTCTCGGGTCAACCATCGGCTGTCTCCTCGTCGAGCGATATTACAACAAATTTGCTTCAGGCGCGAAATATAAGTATATTGGCTCGGAATTGGAACGCCTGCCGCTGCAGGCGGCATCCGGGGCCATGGCAGTGTTCGATCCGGAAAACGCCATCAATACCTTGACCGAGGCGGCGCTGAGGCGCTGCGAGACCGGCTACGTGCGCGACGGCACCCGGCCGCTGGAACAGATGGCCGGAAACGGCCGGGGCGAGCCAGCCGAAGTGCGCCTGGATCTGGGCCGCAACCCGGACGGCTGTGCGCCCGAGGTGGCCGAGAAGCTGGTCGCCTGGCTGACCGCGGTCGATGCGGCCGACTACCTGAGCCGCTACCCGTCGCCGGCCGAGCATCCGCTGCGCGGGCGCATCGCTCGGTTGCACGGGGTGCGGCCGGAGCGGGTGGTGCTGTCAGCCGGGGTGGAGCAGATGGTCGGCCAGGTGGCGGCCGCCTTTCTGAGCCCCGGGGATCGGGTTTTGGTCTGCCGGCCGTCGTTCTTCGTGTTCCGCTCCTTCTCCACCCGGGTCGGCGCCCGGGTGGTCGACCTGGCGCTGGACGAGGAAGCCGGCTACCGCTGGACCGCGGATACCGCCGCCAGCTATGCCGAAGCGTTGGAGCGCACCCGGCCGCGCATCGTCTGGATCGCCGACCCCAACAACCCCACCGGCGGCAGCCTGCCCGACGGTGCCGCCGCGGAGATCGCCGCCCGGGCCGAACGCGGCGGCGCGCTGGTGGTCTTCGACGAGGCATACGGCGAGTACCGCGATCCGGAAAACGGGGTGCGCTCGGCCAGCGCCTTGCTGGGCGCGCACCACAACGCCATCGTCACCCGCACATTCTCCAAGGCCTACGGCCTGGCCTCGCTGCGGGTGGGCTGGGCCGCGGCCGGCTCCGCCCGGCTGCTCGAGGCGCTGCGCGTCCAGGCGCCCAACTACCCGGTCTCGCAGCTGTCGTTGGACGCGGCCGCAGCGGCCATGGACTGCACCGAACACCTGCGCACCACCCGGGCCAACACCCGCCGGCGCAGGGCCGCGCTGCTGGCCGGGCTGGATCAACTGCGCGAGGTCGAGGCCCTGCCCAGCGACAGCAACCTGCTGGTGCTGGCCCACCGGCGGCTCGACGCCGGTCAACTGCACCGCGCCCTGCTCGAACGCGGGGTGCGCACCGCCCGCATCCCGGGCGAGGGCCGCTTCACCGCCGGCCACCTGCGGGTGGCCATCGGCCGCAGCGCCGACAACCGGCGGCTGGTCGAGGCGCTGGCCGACATCGAGACCGCCCGGCCGGTCCACATCAGTCATGTCCCCGGATGAAAAGCGTGTCGCCGTTCGAAGCGCTTCGAGCCCGAGCAGCGCCCAGCTTCTCGATTCCGTGTTGACCGTTTTCGACAAAGGCGGCGGCGCCCGGCAGCTCGGCGCGCTGCTGGCCGCCGCCAGCCGCGGCGCCCGGCGGCTGATCGAACGCGCCGAGGATCTGCCGCGGCTGCTCGACTTCTTGCGCGGCCGGCTGGAGTTCCGGCCGCGGCCGGACGACGTCTACGCCGTGACCTATCCGCGGTCGGGCACCACCTGGCTGCAGATGATCCTCTACCAGCTGACCACCGACGGGCGCATGGACTTCGACCACATCGGCCAGGTGGCGCCCTGGTTCGAGCGCTCGCTGGCGGTGGGCGCGGCCCGGGCGGCCGACTTCGAGCAGCTGGCCTCGCCGCGGGTGTTCAAGAGCCACCTGCCCTTCCAGTGGCTGCCCGAACCGGGCCGCTACATCTACCTCGAGCGCGACGGGCTGGACGTGGCTTTGTCCTACTACCACCTCTACCGGACCCATTTGGGCTTCGCCGGTGACTTCGAGCGCTTCTTCGAGCGCTTTTTGCGCGGCGAGCTGCAGTACCGCTCGTGGTTCAAGCATGTGGCCGGCTGGCGGGCTTTGGTCGGGCGGCCCGATGTGCTCACCCTGCGCTACGAGGATCTGCGCGCCGACCCGGCCGGCGGCATCGACCGCATCGCCGACTTCCTCGGGCTCGAGCCCACCCCCGCCCAGCGCCGCCGGGTGCACCAGCGCTGCTCGCTCGAGTTCATGAAGCGCCACGAGCAGCGCTTCGACCACATCACCGACCTGCTGCTCGAGCGCGGCCTGCAGCGCGGCCAGTTCATCCGCGACGGCCGCTCCGGCGAGGGCCGCCAGGCGCTCAGCGCCGCACAGCGCCGCCGCTTCCAGCAACGCTGCCGGCGCCTGGACGCCGGCCCCAGCCCCGAGTGGGACCTGCCGGCCTTTTTGCACTGAGCCAGCGACCTCAACCAATCGTGGGAATACCGAATAGCACGAAACCGCAAAACAGCTTGCCGCCGGCGGCGCCTGGGACCTGACCTTCATCGAGCCGACTCGAGAGCCTCTAGCCCGGCCGTGCTGGCGCGCCCGGCGGTGATGACCCGGGCGGCACCTGAGCCGGCCGCGCTCGATCCGCACCCGCCAGCCATGCCATCATCGGCCGACGGTCGATCGAGCCCGGGAGGAGCCCGATGAAATCCAGCCGCGCGCGGATGTTGCTGATCGCCGGGCTGGGCGTGCTGCTGGGCGCCCTGCTCGGGCTGTTGGGCGCCGGGCTGTGGCTGCAGCCGGCTGCACCGGACCGCGACGGCATCGCGCCTCTGGCCGCCGGCAACCGGGCCGAGGTGCTGGTGGTCAACCGGCCGCTGGCCGCCGGCAGCCCGGTTGCCGAACGGGTGCTGCGCACCGTCGCCCTGCCCAGCGCGCTGTTGCTGGGCGACTGCGTTGCCGCCGAGCACGCCCGCTTCGCCGTCGAGCTGCCGCTGGCCCGCGGCCTGCGCCACGGCGACCTGCTGCGCTGGTCCGACCTCGACCCGGCCGCGCTGCGCGCCGCGCTGGCCGATCCCGGCCGCGCCGAGACCCGTTCGGTCTACGAGGTCTTTTTGGGCGAGAAGCGCCCCATCCCGCTGCCGCTCGGCTCCTACAACACCGCCCACCGCGAGGACCGCCACTACATGGGCTGCCTGGTCTTTCTGGCCGGCCCGGCAACGGTGCTCGAGCGCATCGACTGCGTCGCCTACCGCTTCCCGCCGTCCTTTCCCGCTGCCTTCCGCCGCAGCCAGCGCCGCGTCTGTGCAGACAGCGCCGGGCCCAACTTCTCCTCGCGCTTCAGCGCCACCGGCACCTTCGGCCTGCCGATACGCGTCCGTTTCAAAGACGGCACCGAACTCGACTGGATCCACCCCGTCCGCTTCTGATCCCCACTCCACCGCCCGAGTTCCCGCCGGTTCAAACACAAGGGCTCGCATCCCGGCCATCGATACGGACAGGCGGAAAAAACCGGAGACCGCGATCCCGACACAGCTCGAGAACCGGATGGTCGGCCCGCGCTCGATGGATCACCGGGCTCAGGCGGGGCTGGGTAGAGTCTCTGACCGTGCCTTCTCCGCACTTGCGCAGAAGTGGAGATGGTCGACAACGATGCATCAACTCCAACGCGGCCCGTCCTTTTTGGTTGCGGCGGCGCTTTTTGCCGTGCCCTTGGGTGCGGCCCCCGAAAGGCGGGGACGGTCGCCGCGGCAACCGCTCCGAGGCCGCCCGCCGGCTGGACATCGGCCGCAACACCCCGGCGCGCAAGCTCAAGTCGTTTCGGGCAATTGCCACAGGCGTTGACCTCGACCCGGCCGCGGCCTAGACTGGTCCCCGGTAGAAGACGACCGCTCATTTCCGCATCCCCCGCTCGAGGAGTTCCCATGCGCACCATCACCGCCCTGTTGTGCCTGGCCCTGTTGCTGCCCGCCTGCGCCGAAGACTCCGGGGGTTTGTTCACCGCCGAGCAGGACGCCGCCCTGAGCGACGGCCGCGTCTGGACGCGGCTGCACACCGATGCGCCCGGCAAGCTGCGCCGGGCGCTGTTCGAGGCCGGCGCCGACGTGACCGGCTCGCACCACCGGCTGGGCTTCGTCGACATCCTGACCACCCCGGCCGAGCGCGACCGATTGCTCGAGCGCCACGCCGCGCGCATTCGGCGCAGCAGCGCGCTGGATACCCGCGCCGCCTCCCGCGCGCTCAGCGACTACCTCGACCCGGCCGAGGTCGAGGCCATCCTGGATCAGGTCGCCGCCGACCACCCGAACATCGCCCAGAAGGTCACCCTGCAGGCCGGCCTGCCCGAGGGCGGGGTGATCCACGCCATGAAGATCTCGGACAACGCAGCCGTGGACGAGGACGAGCCCACCTACCTGATGGACGGCCAGATCCACGCCCGCGAGGTGATGACGGCCGAGGTCATGATCGACGCCATCGAAGTGCTGACCGACGGCTACGGCGTCGACGCCCAGGTCACCCGCTGGGTCGACGAGATGGAGATCTGGATCGTACCGGTGCTCAACCCGGACGGCGCCAGCTACGTCCACGACAGTGACAACTGGTGGCGCAAGAACCGCTCCCACGAGTGTGGCGCCGACGTGGGCGTGGACCTGAACCGCAACTTCGCCTGGAGCTACCGCCAGTGCCCGGGTTCGGACGACTACTGTTCCTCAGATGTCTACCACGGTCCGGCGGCCGCTTCCGAACTCGAGACCCAGGCCGCCCAGGACCTGATGGCCCTGCTCAGGCCCATGTACTACATCAACTACCATTCTTACGGCGAGTACATCATCTGGCCCGGCGGCTGCGGCCGGCTCGACGAGCAGGCCCTGCTCAGCCTGGTGGGCGAGGAGCTGAACCAACGCGTCGAGAACGACGCCGGCCAGACCGGCCAGTGGGCCACCGGCACCGCGCCCGACGTGCTCTACCAGGCGCCCGGCGGGGCCGAGGACCACGCCTACGGCGCCGCCGGCGCGGTGGCCTTCTGCTTCGAGCTCAACGCGGGCGGCTTCCAACCGGACTTCGACACGTACCGCGACGTGACTTGCCAGCGCCAGCGGGCCGCCTGGGGCCATCTGCTGGATCGCACCCTGGACGGTCCGGCGGTGACCGGCCACTCCTACGACGCCGACACCCTGGCCCCGCTGCAGGCCGGCTACAGCTTCGCCAACCACCCCTTCAGCTCGGGCCAGTTGCCGCTGGAGACCGATCACCACGGCCGCTTCGGCCGCGCGGTGCTGCCCGACTCCGAGCACGTCATGGTCTTCACCGCCGCCGGTTACCTGCCGGCCACCCACGCGGTCGACGTGGCCGGCTCGCCGGTGGATATCGACGTGCCCATGCAGGCCGGGGTCAACCACGCCCCGACCGCCGCGGTGGGCCCGGACCAGATCGTCAGCGAGGGCGACACGGTCGTGCTCGACGCCAGCGGCTCGTCCGATCCGGACGGCAACACCCTGTTTTTCAACTGGACTCAGCTGTCCGGCCCGGCGGTCGAGTTGGTCGACGCCTGGTCGGCCCAGCCGTCCTTCTTCGCCCCCGGGGTCGACGCCGACCAGGACCTGGTCTTCGAGGTGGTGGCCAGCGACGGCGAGTTGGACAGCGACCCGGCCGGCGTGACCGTGACCGTGCGCTACATGTGGGACGAGCAGACCATCTACGACTCGAACGACACGCCGATCGACATCCCCGACGACGACCAGACCGGCATCGCGAGCGTGATCCACGTGGCCGAGGACCGACCCATCCTGGCCACCGCGGTGCACGTCGACATCACCCACACCTACATCGGCGACCTGCGCGTGGGGCTGCTCTCGCCGGCCGGCACCGAGGTGGTGCTGCACGACCGCGACGGCGGCTCGACCGAGGACCTGCACGCCGACTACGCCCCGTTGGCCTTCAGCGGCGAGCTGTCCGGCGGCGACTGGACGCTGTGGGTGACCGATCTGGCCGGCGCCGACACCGGCCGGCTGGAGGGCTGGAGCCTGACGCTGGAGCTGGTCGGCGAGCCCGGCTGCCAGTCGGCGGCCGACTGCGACCTGGACCACGTGGCCGTGCACGACTGCGTCGACGGCCGCTGCGAGATCGTCGACTGCGATGCGAACTGGGCCGACTGCAACGGCTCGGCGGCCGACGGCTGCGAGATCGACACCGCCAGCGACCTCGACCACTGCGGCGGCTGCGATGCGGCCTGCACCTTCGATCACGCCGGCGCCGTCTGTGAGGCCGGCAACTGTAGCATGGTCGCCTGCGACGCCGGCTACGGCGACTGCAACAGCGATCCGACCGACGGCTGCGAGGCCGAGCTGGACGCCGATCCCGAAAATTGCGGCGCCTGCGGCGACACCTGCGACCTAGCGCACGCCACCGCCGGCTGCAGCGGCGGAGCCTGCACCGTGGCCGCTTGCGACGATCTGTGGGGCGACTGCAACGCGGATCCGGACGACGGCTGCGAGGCCGACGTGGCCACCGATGAGGACAACTGCGGCGCCTGCGGCAACGTCTGCACGCTGGCCCACGCCGATGCGGTCTGCACCCAGGGCGCCTGCGCCATCGACACCTGCCAGGGCACCTGGAACGACTGCAACGGTCTGCCCGGCGACGGCTGCGAACGCGATCTGGACAGCGACGTCGACCATTGCGGCGCCTGCGATCACTCCTGCCACGCGCTCAACGCCGAGGTCTCCTGTGGGGCCGGCACCTGCATCATGGGCGACTGCCTGGCTGGCTTCGGCGACTGCAACCAGGACGCCGGCGACGGCTGCGAGGCCGACCTGAACGCCGATGCCCAGCACTGCGGCGCCTGCGATGTCTCCTGCGATCTGCCCCACGCCCAGGGCCGCTGCCTGACCGGCGAGTGCCTGATCGACAGCTGCGATGCGGGCTGGGGCAACTGCAACGGCGCACTGGAAGACGGCTGCGAGGCCGACCTGAACGCCGATGCCCAGCATTGCGGCGGCTGCGACCAGGCCTGCGACCTGCCGCACGCTACCGCCGGCTGCACCGCCGGCGCCTGCACCGTGGCCGCCTGCGATGTCGGCTTCGGCGAATGCAACGACGATGCGGCCGACGGCTGCGAGACCTACCTGAACAACAACCCGGATCACTGCGGCGCCTGCGGCGCGGTCTGTTCGCTGGACCACGCCAGCGCCCAGTGCCGCCAGGGCGACTGCATGCTCGAGTCCTGCGACACCGGCTGGGGCAACTGCAACCGCGACAGCGCCGACGGCTGCGAGGTCGATCTGGGCGCTAGCGCCGAGCACTGCGGCGATTGCGGCAACGCCTGCGCCTTCGACCACGCCAGCGCCGGCTGCGACGACGGCGCCTGCAGCCTGGAGGCATGCGACGCCGGCTGGGGCGACTGCAACGCCGATGCGGCCGACGGCTGCGAGACCGACCTGAGCAGCGATGCCGCCCACTGCGGCGGCTGCGACCAGGCCTGCCCGGACGGTGAACGCTGCCAGGACGGCAGCTGCGCCGCGCCCTGCCCTGACGCCGACGGCGACGGAGCGGCCGACGCGGCCTGCGGTGGCGACGATTGCGACGACGGCGACGCCCAGGTGGGCCCGCACGGCACCGAGGTCTGCAATGACCGGGACGACGACTGCGACGGCGAGACCGACGAGCAGCTCGACTGCGGCGACGGCGGCTGCGGCTGTGCCGGTGCCGGCCGACCGGGCGCACCCTGGCTGGGCCTGGGATTGCTGTTGCTGCTGGCCGGGCTGATCGGCAGGAGGCAACCGTGATCGAACTCGACATTCCCGGCTGGGGCCGACGCCAAATCGAACACCTGGTGATGGACTACAACGGCTGTTTGGGCTTCGACGGCGAGCTGCTGCCCGGCATCGACGATCGGCTGCCGCAGCTGTCCATCCGGCTGCGGCTACACATCTGCACCGCCGACACCTTCGGCACGGCGGGTGACCAGACGCGGCGCTTCGAATCGGCGCTCAAGATCCTGGGGCCGACCAACCAGGACGCCCAGAAGGCCGAGGTGGTACGCCGGCTGGGGCCGCTGTCTTGCGCCGCCATCGGCAACGGCCGCAACGACGTGCTGATGCTCAAGGAGGCCGCGCTGGGCATCGCCGTGCTGGGTCCCGAGGGCATGGCGCCCGAGCTGATCGAGCCGGCCGACGTGCTGGTGGCCGACATCAACGCCGGGCTGGATCTGCTGCTGGCACCCAAACGGCTGACCGCCACCCTGCGCCGCTGAGCCGGCGCTGGCGGTAACCCCACAAAAATTCTGGACATGCCGTCGGGCGCGGGGCTATGCTGGCGCTGGCGAAGGATATCAGCCGGCACGGGAGTCCGCCATGACCGAGCCGCAAAAAGACCTGCTGCTCAAGGAGCTGCGCTTTCAGCTGACGGTGACCCGGGCCATGCTGGGCACCCTGGAGCTGGACCAAGTCCTGTACATCATCCTGACCGGGATCACCCACGGGGAGGGGCTGGGCTTCAACCGGGCCTTCCTCTTCCTGGCCGACGAGGCCGGTCGCGAGTTGAGCGCCCGCGAGGCGGCCGGGCCGGCCGACAAGGCCGAGGCCCACCGCATCTGGGAGGAGATGGAGCAGCAGGATCTCGATCTGGAGCAGATCCTGGAGCAGTTCGCCGCCGCCGAGGACCCCCAGGCCCGGCGCCTGGCCCACCGCATGGCCGGCTTCGTGGTGCCGCTGTCGGCCACCGCGCCGCCGCTGGACGAGAACGAGCAACAGGTGCCGATCCAGGCCCTGATCGCCCGCTGTGCCCAGGAGCGTGAGCCCTTCTACTCCAACCGCATCACCGCGGTCTACCCGCCGCTGGACGACAGCGCCGGCGAGCCGGTCGAGTTCAAGCACCTGGCGGTGGTGCCGCTGCTGCTGCGCGATAAGGTGCTGGGCGTCATCCTGGCCGACAACGTCTACAACAGCGCCGAGGTCCGGCCCGAGCAGATGCGCGGGCTGACCACGCTGGGCAACCTGGCCGCCATCGCCATCGAGAAGGCGCGGCTGCACCAGCGGCTGCGCGAGATGGCCGCGCTGGACGGCCTGACCGGGGTGTTCAACCGCCGCCACTACGAGATGCGCCTGGAGCAGGAGGTAGCCCGGGCCCGGCGCACCGGGCGCAGCCTGTCGTTGCTGCTGTTCGATATCGACTACTTCAAACGCGCCAACGACGATCACGGCCACGAGGTGGGCGACCACGTCCTGCGGGATCTGGCCCGCGAGCTGCACGAACGGGTGCGGGCCGAGGATCTGGTGGCCCGCTATGGGGGCGAGGAGTTCGTGGTGCTGCTGACCGGTGGCGCCACTGCCGACGAATCGTACCGGGTGGCCGAGAAGCTGCGCAGCTCGGTGGCCGAGCGTTCGCTGGGCGGGCGGCCGGCCGGCGAGATCACCCTCAGCGGCGGGGTGGCCCACCTGGGCCCGGATCTGCTCGAGGGCCCCAAGCTGTTCCGGCTGGCCGACCAGGCCCTGTACCGGGCCAAGCAACAGGGACGCAACCAGGTCATACTGGCCGACTCCTGAGAGCCCCGACCGCGGGAGGACGCGAACTTTGCCCTTTGCCCCCCTTGGAGACACCCCCCACCGCAAGCGATTTCCGACCAGCGTGGCCGTGATGGCCGGCGCCGTGCTGGGCGCCGGCATCGGTTTCTGGCTCGGCCGCGCCTCGGCCCCGACGGTGGAGCCAGCGGCGCCGTCGGCGGAGGCCGCGGTTGCCGGCGACGCCACCGACGAAGCCGTGGCCCGGAGAACCGACGCGGCCGATCGACCCGCTGCTCCGCCGGCGGCTGTGGCCGGATCGGCCGGATCGGCCGGATCGGTCGAATCGGCCGCTGAAGGGCCGGCCGCTGATGGTGTGCGCCAGCTGAATGCCACAATCAGCGGCTCGCTCTACGCCACCCTGACGCGCGAGGCCGAAGGCCGCGAGGCCGACCTGCTCTCGGCCCAGATCGGCCGGCTGCTCATCTGGTGGCTCGACGCCCACCGCCACGTGCTCAAGGGCGATCGGGTCACCGTGGTCTACGTGCCCGACGACGGACCGGGCGGGGTGCGCATTCTGGCGCTGCGCTACCACAGCACCAAGCTCGGCAAGACCCTGGCCACCTACCGTCACCAGCCCGAGGGGGCCCCCTACGGCCGCTACTACGACACCGAGGGCCGCGAGATCGAGAAGCGGCTGAAGGACGGACCCATCGATCACTACGAGCAGGTGACCGCATTGATGAACCTGACCGGCCGCCGCCACCGCGGGGTGGACTTCAAGACCGACGTGGGCACCGAGGTGCGCACGCCGTATCGGGCCCGGGTGATGCGGCGCAACTGGAACACACGCCACAACGGCTACTGCCTCGAGCTGGTCTATTTGGACAGCGGGGTCCGGGCCCTGTTCTTGCATCTGGACAAGGTGCTCGATGCGGCCCGGCCCGGCCGCGTGCTGGCCGCCGGCACACCGGTGGCCCACTCCGGCAACACCGGCCGCTCGACCGCGCCGCACCTGCACTACGAGCTGCACAACCGGGCCGGCCGCCTGCTCAACCCCTTCGACTTTCACTCCACCGAGCGCCGCAGTCTCGACGAGGCCGAACTCGAACGCTTTCAACCGCGCCGCCTGGCACTCGACCGCGCCCTGCAGCGGGCTGCGGCCGATCCCACCCTGACCGATCTGCGCGACTGAATCCGCTGGCGGCCTGGGCGTACCAGCCGGCATCCGACCGCTGGGCCATCGCCGCAGCAGCCGCTCGCCGGTGCTCAGCCTCGGCCGGTCCCCCGCCCCGGCTGCAAGCGGGTTTACTTGCCCGCCTTCTCGACGCTGATCGATTCGATGATCACCTGCTGCTGAGGCACGTCTTTGGGGAAGGGGCCCTTGGAGCCGGTCTCGACCTTGGCGATGGCGTCGACCACGTCCATGCCCTTGGTCACCTTGCCGAACACGGCGTAGCCGTAGTCGCGCACCCCGTGGTTCAAGAAGCGGTTGTGCTTGAGGTTGATGAAGAACTGGGCCCGGGCCGAATCCTTGGCCGAGGTGCGGGCCATGGCCAGGGTGCCGCGCTCGTTCTTCAGCCCGTTATCCGCCTCGTTTTCGATCGGATCGCGGGTCGGCTTCTGCTTCAGGCTTTTGGTGAAACCGCCGCCCTGGATCATGAAGTTGGGGATCACCCGGTGGAAGATGGTGCCGGCGTAGTGGTCGGCCTCGACATACTGCAAGAAGTTCTTCACCGTGATCGGCGCCTTGTCGGCATAGAGCACGGCCTCGATCTGGCCCTTGTTGGTGTCGATGACCACGGTCGGGTTGTCGGCTGCAACCGCCGGGCTCAGGGCCAGGCCCAGCACCAATACGCTGCTGGCGATCTTGAATAACATGCGTACCTCCTCTTCGGATTCGATGAACGATCGGTCTGGCGCTCCCCCGCCCGTCGGCAGCGGGACACGAGACCAACGGATTCGGGATCAGTCGGTGGTGACCGAGTCGATGGTGATGTCCTCGACCGGGCAGTCCTTGGCGAAGGGTCCCTTGGCCCCGGTCGGGCTGTCGACGATGGCGTCGACCACGTCCATGCCGTCGGTCACCCGGCCGAACACGGCGTAGCCGAAGTCGCGGTCGCCGTGGTTGAGAAAATCGTTGTCGGCCACGTTGATGAAGAACTGGCTGGTGGCCGAGTGGATATCGGAGGTGCGGGCCATGGCCAGGGTGCCGCGTTCGTTCTTCAATCCGTTGTCGGCCTCGTTCTCGATGGGATCGCGGGTGGCCTTTTGCTGCAGGTCGGGGGTGAAGCCGCCGCCCTGGACCATGAAGCGCGGGATTACCCGGTGGAACACGGTGCCGGCATAATGGCCGTCGCGGGCGTACTGTAAAAAGTTCTCGACCGACTTGGGCGCCCGGTCGGCGAACAGCTCGACTGCGATGGGCCCCTTGCTGGTGTTCAGCGTGACGGTGGGATTGGCCATGGTCTCTCCTGACTGCCCCCGGCGGGGGCGGTTATCGCTTGAGCTTGTCGCCCAGCAGATCGCCCAGGGTGCCGAAGCCGCCCGAGCGCTCGCCCGGGTCGCGGTCGAGGTAGTCGGAGAACTCGGCCCGCTCGGCGTCGTCCAGCGCCTGCTGGCGCGACAGCCGGATGCGCTTGCCGCCATCGGTCACATCGAGCACCTTGACCTTGATGGGCGCATCCGGGCGGAAGTCCTTGCGGTTGTCGCTGCCGCGGGGGGTGCCCAACTCGGCGTTGGGCACCAGGCCCTTGCGCCCCGGGCCCAGCTTGACGAACACGCCGAAGGGGGCCACCGAATCGACGCGGCCCTCGATTACCGCGCCGATCACCGGCACGTCGCCGAACTCGCCCGGCGCAGCCACCCGGGCCAGGCCGATGCGGCGCCGCTCGGGCTCGACCCTGAGCACCTCGACCTCGATCTCGTCGCCCACCTGCACCACCGCCCGCGGGTGGCTGACGCGATCGGGGGTGTTGAAGTTGGAGATGTGGATCAGCCCGTCGACCCCCGGGGTCAGCTCGACGAAGGCGCCGAAGGGCTGCAGCCGCACCACCCGGCCGGTCACCCGGCTGCCCTCGGGAAAGTCGCGCATGGCCTCTTCCCAGGGGTCGGCCTCCAGCCGCTTGAGGCTCAGGCTGATGCGGTCGCGGTCGCGATCGAACGAGACCACCTGCACGTGGACCTCGTCGCCGATGCTGAGCACGTCCTCGACCTTGTCGACCCGGGCGTGGGACAGCTCGCTGATGGGCAGCAGCCCGTCCAGCCCGCCCAGGTCGACGAAGGCGCCGAAGTCGCGGATGTTGCGCACCGTGCCGCTGACGATCTCGCCCTCGTGCAGGGTCTCGCGCAGCTCGGCCGCTTCGCGCTCGGCCGCGGCCTTGAGCAGGGCCTTGCGCGAGACCACCAGATCGGGCCGGCGGCCGGAGTCGTCGTACTTGGTGATCTGGAAGGAGTAACGCTGGCCCAGGTGGACGTCGGGGTCCTCGCAGTAGCGCAGCTCGATCTGGCTGATCGGGCAGAAGGCCCGCAGGCCGGCCAACTCGACCACATAGCCGCCCTTGTTGCGCTCGGCCACCCGGCCCTCGACCGGCAGCTTGCTGCGGTAGGCCTCTTCGAGCAGCTCGCGATCGCGGATGCCCTTGGCCAACTTGCGGCTGAGCACCACCCCGCCGGCGCCCGTGGAGATCACGCAGGCCTCGACGGTGTCGCCCACCGCCGGCACCTCCTCGTCGCGGAACTCCTCCAGCGACAGCATCCCCTCGCTCTTGCCGCCCAGGTCCACGAACAGGTACTCGCCGGTGCGCGACAGCACCGTACCGCTGACCATCTCGCCGCGGTTCGACTCCTGGGTGTCGAAGTCCTGCTCCAGCGCGGCCAAGAACTCGGCCCGCTCGTCCTCGCTCACCCCCTCGCCCGCGGCCGGCTCTGCTTCCTTGCCCTCGATCTTCTCCGCCGCAACCTCGGCTCCGGCTTCGGCGCCCCCGGCCTCCTCCGCCGCAACCTCGGCTCCAGCGCCCGTGGCCTCGGCCCGCTTCGGCGCGTCCTCGGCCGCCTGGCCTTCAGCCTGCTGCGCCCCGCTCTGATCTCGTTCTTCGTCCATCCCGTACCTCTCCTCGGTTCCACCCCTCCGGCGCAAGCTACCTATCACGCCTGCCCGCCGCGCTGCAAGGCCGACCGGCTTATGTCGAGTCAACAGGTATGTTAGCAGCGACATTCCACCGGCCACATTACATCGGGTGAATCCGCCTTGCATCCGTCCCGGTCGGCCTTACCTTGCATGGTGGATTTACGACGCAGGAGAGGAGACCGAAATGGGCACCGACTTGAGGGAGTACTTCGAGAACACGCGCGGTACCGGGGTGCTGCCCACCGCCGACGGTGCGGGGCGGGTCAACGCGGCCGTGTACGCCCGGCCGCACGTACTCGAGGCGGGCACCTTGACCATGATCATGGCCGATCGGCTGAGCCGGGCCAACCTGCAGCAGAACCCGCACGCGGCCTACCTGTTCCGCGAGGACGGCCAGGGCTGGCGCGGCAAGCGCTTTCACCTGACCCGCGTCGACGAGCGACAGGACGCCGAGCGCATCGCCCAACTCCGGCGGCGCAAGTACGCCCCCGATGACGAGCAGCGCATCGGCCAGCTCTACCTGGTCACCTTCCGCATCGACCAAGAGCTGCCCTTGATCGGTCCGGAGGTACAAGGCGAGGGCTGAGCGCCTGCGGTTCGCCGCGCTGTGATCTGCGCCACGCCGCTGGCCGGCGGGGGTGATCCAGGTCACAAGGTGACGTTTTTCGTGGATTTTTTTGCAGGCCGGGTGAACACTGGCGAGAACTGGTCCGTCATGGATGGTCAGCAGCGGGGCGCTGGCAGCCGCCGCTCTAGACCAGGGGAGGTCCGGACATGGGCTTGTTCGATCGATTCTGTCAGCAGAGCGGGCGCCGCGCCAGCGCCGCGAAAGACTTCCAGGGCGAGCGCAACTCGCCGCGCTACCCGGCCCGGCTGTACGTGGCCTACGAGGGCGGCGGTCCGCTGGTGGCCCGCCGCGGCAACCTGGGCATCGGCGGTTTCTGCTTCGAGGGCGAGCGGATTTACAATCCGGGCAGCCGCGTCGAGGTGGTCTTCCGGCTGCCGGGCTCGCGGCGCCGATTCCGGGCCGCGGGCGAAGTGCTCGGCCACACCACCGCTTACGGTTACCTGGGCGTGCGCTGCCACTTCACCGCGTTGGACTTCACCGCCGAGCGGGCCCTGGCCCGCTGGCTCGACGCCACCAGCCTGGGCGCTCCCCTGCCCCAGGTGGCCTGAACGCGCTCGCCGGCCGGAACCCACCCCGCGGTCGGACTGTCCCAACCCACGACCCAGGCCGGTGCTCGCTTGCAATGCGCGCCGGTGCGACTACATTATGGGTTGAGTTGTTGAGCCGCCGCGAGGAGGTCGCGAAGGTCCATGCGCTGGTCGTACCGCATCGGCACCCTGTTCGGCATCCCGATCCGGGTGCACATCACGTTGCTGCTGTTTCTGGGCGTGGCGGCGTTGATGGGCGGCGGCCTGCGCGGGCTGGTGCTGATGGTGGCGGTGTTCGGCTCGGTGGTCGTCCACGAGCTGGGCCACGCCCTGGTGGCTCGGGCCAAGGGCTTGCCCATCGCCGACATCTCGCTCTACCCCTTCGGCGGCATGGCGCGCATGCTGGAGCCGCCGCGGACCACCGGCGACGAGATCGTGGTGGCCGCCGCCGGTCCGCTGGTCAGCTTCATGCTGGGCTTCGGCTTCTGGGCCATCGCCACGGCCACCGGCTCGGCCGAGGTGCTGCTGCTGGGCAAGGTCAATCTGATCCTGGGGGCGTTCAACCTGCTGCCGGCGCTGCCCATGGACGGCGGCCGCATCCTGCGCGCGGTGCTGGCCCGGCGCCTGGGCCACCTGCGCGCCACCCGAGCCAGCGCTCGGCTGGCGCGCTGGATCGCTCTGGCGCTGGGGCTGGCCGGGCTGGCCTGGTCGGGCTGGCTGCTGGTGATCGCCATCTTCCTGCTGCTGACCTCGATGGCCGAGGAGGGCGTGGCCCAGGCCCGCCAGTTCATGGGCGATCCGGGCTACCAGGACACCCCGGCCGACGGCGGCTGCTTCGATCCCTTCAGCGCCCCGCTGGGCGGTCGCGGGCCCAGCCCCGGCACGACCCGCGGCGCGACCCGGGTGCCGGGCAGCGACTGGGAGGTGCTCGGCGACGAGCCCGCCCCGCAGCCCCGCTCCGGCCGCCGGGTCTACACCGATCGCGCGGGCCGGCGCATCGTGGTCGACTGGACCGAGTCGCGCTGAGTTGGAAATCCTCCGGGGCCTGCGGGCTGATCGTTCGGCGGCTCAATCGGCGCCGCTGACGAACTGCTCGACGAAGAAGCGCGGATCCAGCGGCTGGCCGGTGGCCTGTTCGACCAGCGCGTCCCAGCGCAGGCTGGCGCCCTTGGCGAAGATCGCCGACTTCAGCCAGGCGCCCACTTCCGGCTGGCCGGACAGCGCCAGCTGGTTCGGGTCTTCGGCGCTTAGTCGATCGGCCAGCGCGGCCAGCAGCTGGCTGGCCAGCAGCTCGCCCAGCAGGTAGTTGTGGTAGTAGGCCGGCCACACGGCGATGTGGATCTTCGAGGCCCAATCCGGCGCATCGCGCCCTTCCGGGGCGGACACGAGCTGGTAGCGCTCCTTCAGCTCCCACCACAGGGCATTGAGATCCTGGCCCGGATCGGCGTACAGCCGGCGCTCGAAGTTCATCATCACCATGGCCCAGCGGGCGAACACCAGCATGCCCAACCGCTGCGAGCGCGCCAGGTCCCCCTCGACGGCCGCCACCTTTTCCGCGGGCGCCCCAAGGGCCTTGCGCAACCAAAGCGGGTTGCGCGTCTGGCGACCGAACAGCATGGCCACCGCCTCGGTGACGAAGGCATGGGCCGGCTCGCGCAGCAACCAGGGCAGATCCATGTCGAGATAGCGGTCGTAGACCGCATGGCCCATCTCGTGCATCAGGGTCGCGGTCCACTGTTCGTTCGGCTGCAGGTTGGCCAGGATGCGCACGTCGCCCGAGCGATCGATGTGGGTGCAATAAGCGTGCGGCATCTTGCCCTTCTTCTCGTACAGGTCGGAGCGCTCCAGGATGTCGCCCGGGTCCAGCCCGATACCGGTGAAGTAGCGCCCCACCAGCTGTCGTGGATCGGCCTCGGCGAACAACGGATCGAGCTCCACCCCGCGCAACCGCGGCGGCTCCTGGAAGAAGGGATCACCGAGGTGCCAGGGCTCGAGCGCATCGGTCTCCACCCCGTAACGCTCCGCCAGCTCGGCGCGCAGCTTCTCCATGGCCGCGGCGAAGGGGGCATCGGTCAGCCGGGCCAGTTCGTCGAACAGAGCCTGGATGCGCGCCGGATCCTGCTCGGACAAGGCCAGCCGCATCTGGTAGAAGTCGGCGTGACCCAACCGGCGGGCGGCCTGGTTGCGCAACCGCACCAGCTCCAGCACGTCGTCGCGCACCGCCGCGCCCTTGGACTTGTATGCCTCCCAGGCCGCCCGGCGCCGTGCCGAGTCGGTCGATTGACGCAGAATATCCTTGATGGCGTTGTCGCCCACCAACTCGCCGTCGAGCTGACCGCGGAATTCGCTGAAGGTCTTCTGCACCCGGGTCGACAGCTTGACCATTCGCCGGCGCAGCTCGGCCGGCACCTGGTTGCCGGCAAAGTCGTTGCGCAGCAGGACGAGCTGGCGGGCCAGCAACGGGTCGGCGACCGCTCCGCTGGCGGCGATGCGCTCGAGCAGAGCGTAGCCTTCGGGGTCGGCGTGCAGCGCCCGCAGCTCGACCTCCAGCGCTTCGACCCGCTCGTAAGCCTCGGCGTCGCCGGTGGTGGTGGCCTTCCAGTAGGCCAGCGCGGCCTGGCGCTCGAGCGCGGCCGCCTTGTCCACATGTTGGGCGATGAAGCGGCGCAGCGTCGCCTCCGGGTCGGCCGGAGTCTCGCCGTCGCCATCGGGTTGCGGCCTAGGGCCCGAGGCACAGGCGCCCAGGGCCAGGGCGGCCAGTCCGGCCACTGCGGTCCAGGTTCCGATGGGGCTCATGACGCGTCCTTTCTGCCGCCGGTGGACCGGGGGCCGCGGTAGGCCTCCGGCTTGCCGGCGGGTGGGCCCGGGTCTCGGCGAGCGCCGGGGCCGGCCTCGACGGCCGGGCGATCCAATGCGAGCTGTTCCAAAAAGGCATCCGGTCCCGGAGCACGGCCGATGCGCTGGCGCCACAGAACGTCCCAGCGCTGGCTGGCGCCCGGGGCGAACAGGATCCGGCGCAGGTGGGCGCCGACCTCGGCCTCCAGCCAGGGCCAACCGCCGAACTCGGCGGCCAGGTGGCGCTCGAGCTGGCTGGCCAGCAGGTGGCCCAGCAGCCCCTGGTGAGCGCTGGCCGGCGCCAGCACCAGGTAGGCCTGGCCGGCCCAGCCGGCGCCCCGGTGCCCCGCCGGCCGGGCGATGCCCTGGTAGCGCTGCTTCAGCCGCCACCACAGGGCGTCGAGATCCTGATCCGGGTCGCGGTACAGCTCGCGCTCGAAGTGCACCAGCACCAAGGCGTGGCGCAGGTAGACCAGCCGCGCTCGGCGCTGCCGCAGCCCGAGCACCGGTACGGCCAGCCGCAGCCGCTGCTCGCCGAGCCCCAACAGCCGTTTCAGCCACAGCGGTCGGCGCACCAGGCGGCCCAGCAGGACGGCCACCGCCTCGCTGACCACCGGATGGGCCGGTTGGCGCAGCAGCCAGGGCAGGTGGGGGGCCACCCCGGCGTGGAACAGGCCGTGGCCCAGCTCGTGCAGCATCGTCGCCGTCCACTGGACCCCGGGCCGCACGTTGGCCAGCAAGCGCACGTCGCCCAGCCGGTCCAGCGCCAGGCAGAAGGCATACGGGTTTTTTCCCGGCCGCTCCTCGAGATCCGAGCCCTCCAGCACCGGCGCCGGATCGAAGCCCAGCCGGCGGGCGGTGGCCAGCGCCAGCTCCACCGGCGAGCGCTGGCCGAAGACCGGGGTCAACCGCAACCCGTCGCCGGTGGGCGGGCGCTGGAACTCCGGATCCGCGAAGTGCCACGGCGCCACCGCCTCGGGCTGGATGTCCCAGCGCCGCGCCAATCGGGCCCGCAGCCGGCGCATCAACGCCGCCTGCAGACCACGGCTGCGCTCGTCCAGCTCGCCCACCAGACCGCGCAGCCAATCCGGATCGATCTCGTCGAACTCCAGCCGCATCCGGCGGTAGTCGGCGAAGCCCAGCTCGCGGGCGGCCCGGTTGCGTTGGCGCACCACCGCCAGCAGCTGATCGCGCAGGGCGGCGCCGCGGGCCTGCAGCGCCTCCCAGGCCGCCCGCCGGCGCCCGGCATCGTCGCCGTGGGCCAGCACGGCGTACAGGCCGTTGGCCGCGATCGGCTGGCCGGCGAGGGTGAAACGATGGGCGGCGTAGGCGCGCTCCAGCGCCAGGCCGGCGCGCACCAGCCGCCCGATCTGCTCGGCCGGCAGCTGGTTCTCGCGGAACAGGGCCACCAGCAGCTCGAGCTGGCGGCGCAGCTGGGCATCGCGCAGACCCGCATCGGCCAGCAGCGCGCGCAGCCGGCGCAACACCCCGGCGTCTGCGTGCAGCTGGCGGATGCGGGTCTCCAATCCGGCCACCCGCTCGTAGTCGGCGGCCCGGCCGGAACGCGCCGCGCGCCAGTAGGCGTGGTTCAGCTCGCGGGCCAGGGGCTGCAGCCGGGCGACGTGGCGGGCCAGCAGGCGTTGGGCGGCGAGCTCCACGCCCGCGGGCCGGACCGCTTCCGGCCGAGCGTCCGCAGCCGGGCCGGAATCCCGGCCCGGGCCATGGGCGCAGGCGCCCAGCGCGCCCCCCAGCATGATCGCGACCGCCAGCCAGCGCCGCATGAGACCTCCCGTATCGGCCGAGGCGCAGTCTACCGGACAGCAGGGGTGCGTACAACCCGCGGCAGCCCTGATCGCCATGTCCCGGATGCTTCATCGACTGCGGATTTCGCATATTCCATTGTGGAACCCGGGTTCAGCTCGGCGGTCGGCACCGGCCGAAAAACCCATTCGTATCGGGAGGGCTTGCGACCGACGCGACACTGGCCAACCTGGCACCGGTCTTGCTAATATCTCCAGGTGCGAGGCGCAATCGAAAACCCCGAGCAGGCGCCCCGGAGGAAACGATGAAGACAGCCCACGCAATGGCCCTGGCCGGTCTGGTGGCCCTGGCGACTCCCGGTTGCCTGTTCGTCGAGAACGGCGACCCGGACTGCTACGGCGACTACTGCGGCACCGGCAGCGGCGACATCGCCTTCTACTGGAGCTTCGAGCTGGCCGACGGCAGCGCCACCGACTCCTGTCAGCTAGCCGACGTGGCCCGCATCGACACCGAGGTCTACGACGACCAGGGTTACCTCGAGTACTCGGTCTTCGATCGGCCCTGCGGCGACCTGGGCCTGGTGCTGACCGACTTCCGACCCGGCTATTACGAGCTGGTGCTGACCGGCGTCTGTCCGCTGGGCACGGTGACCCATGAGGGCTGGTTCGAGGTCTGGGTCGAGCCCGGCGAGGTCAACGACTACGGCGTGCTCGAGCTGGACTACCTGGGCCCCTGCCGCTGAGCGGCCCTCGGTGAAAGCTCATCCGGCACGCACCTGCAGCCCGCTGAGCACCAAATCGAGCACCCGGCCGGTGAAGTCCTCCAACGACCGGCGCGAGCCGAAGCGATAGTAAGGCGGGGTCATGAACTCGAACAGGTTGGCCAGCAGCTGGCCGGTGGCCGCCGGGTCTTCGGCCCGCAGGCTGCCGGCGGCGCAGCCCTGGCGCACGATCCCGGCCAGCAGCTCGCCGTGGCGTTCGACGTAGCGCTGCAGCCGCTCGACGATCTCGGGCAGCAGCGAGGCGATCACGTCTTCAGAGTGCGGGTAGCGCTCCACCAGGTCGAACAGGGTCATGATGCGGTAGCGCACGCAGTCGCGCAGCCTTTTTTCCGGCGGCGCAGCGGCCGCGGCGATGCGCTCCAACTCGCGGGTGATGCGCTGGTTGGTCAGATCGGTCAGCGCCAACATGATGTCGGTCTTGGAGCGGAAGTAGATGTAGATGGTGCCCTTGCCCACCCCGGCCCGCCGGGCGATGTCGCCGATGGTGGTCTTGGCATAGCCGTAGTGGCGAATCAGGCTCCAGGCCGCGCGCAGGATGTCGTCGCGCTTGTCGCCCCGAACGCGGGTCGGCCTGCCGGGGCTCATGATCGCGCTCCCGGCGCCGCCGCGCCGGCGATGCGCTGCGGGCCGCAAACGACCACCAGGGAATCGCCGTCCGGAAAAACCAGGGTCAGGTTCAGCCCCTCGCCCAGCGCCACCGCCAGCGCGGTCGGCCGCGAGTTGCTGATCACCACCGGCAGCCCCGCCCGGGCCGCCTTCTGCACCAGCTCGTAGCTGTTGCGCGACGACAGCATCACGATGCGGGCCGCGTCCAGGCGACCGTCCAACAGGGCCCGACCGACGGCCTTGTCGAGCGCGTTGTGCCGGCCCACGTCCTCGGCCAGCGCGATCAGCCGCGCTTGGGCATCGAAGAGCAGGGCGGCGTGCGAGCCCCGGGTGGTCCGGTAGAGCTGCTGCTGGCGATCGAGATCGGCGATGCAGGCGCGCAGGGTGTCGCCGCCGACGACCAGATCGTCGGTAGCCGGCTCGCAGCGCTGTTGCAGATCGGCGATCAGGGCCTTGCCGCAGACGCCGCAGCTGGTCTGGCTGACGAAGCCCCGCCGTTCGAGCAACGCAGCCACCCGCCGCTGCCGCTCGGGTGCGAGCCAGATGTCGATGGTGTTGGGGTCGGCCCGGGCGTCGTAGCCCACGGTGGCCAGGTCCTGCGGCCCGTCGATGATGCCTTCGGCCAGGCAGAAGCCGGCCGCCAGCGGCCGCTCCTCGCCCGGTGTGCGCATGACCACGGCGTAGTCTCGATCGGCGATGCGGATCAGCAGCGGTTCCTCGCGGATCAGCTCCAGGCTCGCCGCTTCGCGGCCCCCGCTGCCGATGCGGACCGCGGTCCTGGCCTCGGTGCGCTGCCCGTCGCTCATCGGCCGCCGGAGGCCAGCGAGGTGGCCCGCACGTAGGCCGCCTGCAGGTAAGAGGTCGGACACAGCGGGAAGCATTCCTGGCAGGCGGGGCACTCGGCGGCCGCCAACTCGGGGATGAAGCAGATCTCCTTGTTGATCCCGCGATCGATGAACCCCACCGCGTGCTTGTGTTTGACCTCGGCGCAGTAGCGCACGCACAGGCCGCAGTGGACGCAGAAAGAAGCCTCCCCTTCGAAGCGATCGCGGTCGGCGCCGTACTCCGCGGCCAGCGCCTGCAACTGCGGCGCTTCGGGGGCATGCGCCAACAACAGCTCCAGGATGATCTTGCGCATGCGGTCGATGGCTTCCGAGCGCGTCCGCACCACCAGGCCGTCCGCCACCGGGTAGACGCAGGAGGCCACCAGCCGGGTCTTGTTGCGCACCTCGACTTCGACCAGGCACAGCCGGCAGCCGCCGTAGGGCTGCAGTGCATCGTGGTGGCAGAGCGTGGGGATGGCGATTCCGGCCCGCCGCGCCGCCTGCAGAACGGTCATGTCCGCACTCGCGCCGACCGTGCGGCCGTCTATCTGCATCTCCAATTCACTCATCGCGCTTTGCTCTTTTCGGGCAGCTTCCTGGCCGCTGCGGGCAGCGGTGGCGGCACCGGCTCACCGGAGATCTTGCGCACCGCAGCGAAGCGCGGCGGGCAGACGTCGTAGCACACACCGCACTTGGTGCATTTTTGCTGATCGATGACGTGAATGGTGTTCTTGGCGCCTTCGATCGCGCCGGCCGGACACTTCTTGCGGCACAGCAGGCAGGCGGTGCACTCATTTGGATCGATGGTGTAGCTGATCAGGTCCTTGCAGGCCAGTGCCGGACAGCGCTTCTGCTCGATATGGGCCTCGTACTCCTCGCGGAAGTAGCGCAGCGTGCTCAGGAAGGGATTGGGCGCGCTCTTGCCCAATGCACACAGCGAGACCTCGGCCGCCAGCTCGCTCAGCTCCTCGAGCGATTCGATATCCCCTGCCCGCCCCTCGCCCCTGGTGATGCGCGTCAGCACCCGGTGCATCTGGCGCAGGCCCTCGCGGCAAGGCACGCACTTGCCGCAAGACTCGTCGGTCAGAAATTCGATGAAATAGCGGGCCACGTCCACCATGCAGGTGTCTTCGTCCATGACGATCATGCCGCCCGAACCCATCATCGAGCCGGCGGCGGTCAGCTCGTCGAAGCCCACCGGCAGATCCAGCTGCGCGGCCGGAATGCAGCCGCCGGAGGGGCCACCGGTCTGCACCGCCTTGAATGCCTTGCCGCCGGGGATGCCCCCGCCCACCTCGTAGATGATGTCGCGCAGCGGCATGCCCATGGGCACCTCGACCAGGCCGGTGTTGTTGATCTTGCCCACCAGCGAGAAAATCTTGGTGCCCTTGCTGCCGGCGGTGCCGATTCCGGTGAACCACTCGGCACCGCGCTCGATGATCAGCGGCACATTGGCCCAGGTCTCGACGTTGTTGAGCACGCTCGGCTTGTCCCACAGCCCCTTGATGTTGGAGCGGATGTACTTGGGCCGCGGCTCGCCCACCCGGCCCTCCAGTGCGGTCATCAACGCGGTCGACTCGCCGCAGACGAAGGCGCCCGCGCCCCGGTGCACCGCGACTTCGAAGTCGAAGCCCGAGCCCAGAATATCGCGGCCCAACAGACCCAGCGCTTCGGCTTGCTCGATGGCCAACAGCACGTTGTCCACCGCCAGGGGATACTCCTGGCGCACGTAGACATAACCCTGGTGGGCGCCGATGGCGAAGCCGCCGATGATCAGGCCCTCGAGGATGGAATGCGGGTTGCCCTCCAGCAGCGCCCGGTCCATGAAGGCGCCCGGATCGCCCTCGTCGGCATTGACGATCACGTACTTGGGCTCGTCGGCCGCCGCGCGCGATCCCGCCCACTTGACGCCGGCCGGAAATCCGGCCCCGCCGCGGCCGCGAAGCTCGGCGGTTTTGATCTCCTCCAGCACCCCTTCGGGCCCCATCTGCGTCAGGGCCTTGGCCAACGCCGCGTATCCGCCGATGGCCAGGTAGTCGTCGATGCGCTTGGGATCGATCTGGATGTTGCTGGCGATCAGGTTGCGCTGCTGGTTCTTGTAGAAGGGGATATCGGCCTCGTGCACCGCGCGCTGGCCCGTGTCCGGGTCGGCGTAGAGCAGCCGCTCGACCAGCTCGCCCTCGCCGACGGTGCGCTCGACGATCTCGGCCACGTCCTTGGGCTTGACCTGCAGATAGCAGATGCCGGCCGGCTGGATCACCACCACCGGACCCCGCTCGCAGAAGCCCGGGCAGCCGGTGGCCCGGGTTTCGACCTCGGCCTGCAAACCCTGCGTTTCCAGCTCTTGGCGGAAGGCGTCGATCACATCCTGGGCCCCGAAGGCCAGACAGCCGGTTCCGGCGCAGATGGCGACGCAAGGTCGATCGGGCCGCCGCTCGGCCAGCAGTCGCTGGCGGTGGCCTTCCAGATCTTCGGGTGAGCTCAGCCGTGCCATGGTGTTCCCTCTACTCGTATCGTTCCAGCACGTCCGAGGCCTTGGCGGCCGAGATCTTGCCGTGGGTCCTGCCGTCGATCTCGACCACCGGTCCCAGCGCACAGCAACCCAGGCAGTTGACGGTCTCCAGGCTGAACTTCAAGTCCAGGTCCGTCTCCCCGGGTCCGATTCCGGTCAGATCCTGCAGCGTGTCGAGCACCCGGCCGGCACCGCGAACGTGGCAGGCGGTACCCATGCAGATGTGTATCTGGTGGCGGCCCTTGGGCACCAGGCTGAAGGCCTTGTAGAAGGTGGCGATGTGCTGGATGCGGGCCAGGGGCACGTCCAGCACCTCGGCCACCCGCCGCAGGGCACCGGGCGGCAGCCAGTTCTCCTCGCTCTGAATCGCCAGCATGATCTGGATCAGAGCGCTGGGCTCGCCCCCGTGCTCGTCGATGATCGCGTCAAGCCGCTCTGCGTTCATGGCATCCTTCTCGGTGGAATCGGCGCCGATCCGCACCGCTCAACCCGCCGCCCGCGCGCGGGCCAGCTCGAAGCGCTTGTGTTCGGGATCGTAGCGGACCAGGCCCTGGCGGGACGACTGCTTGATGTGTCGGGAGACCGCGGAGGGCTCCAGGGCCAGGCGTTCGGCGATCTCGGCGGTGGACAAGGGGCCTTGCTCCAGCAGCAACGCGATCTGACCGATGGCCAACTCGTCCAACACCAACGCCCGCAGCAAGGCCTCGGTCCGCTCGCTGGTGAAGAAGGCCTCGTAGGCCGCTTCCGTACGCTCCGGCACCCGCAGCCGCTCGCGCTCGACCAGCTTCAGGTAGGGCACCAGCTGGTCGAGGGCCGCCAGTCTGAGCTGCAGCTGGGCCGGTTCGATCGTCTCGCTGTCGGCTTGGCCGAGCGGGCCCAGCTCGGCGAGCTGTCGGTTGAAGTCGTTCATCACCTCGGCGAAACGCATTCCCTCGGCGGCCGAGATCCACTCCAGGCGCAGCCGCTCGGGCGCGATGCCGATGAAGGTGAGCAGCTTCTTGGCCAAATACACGTTGCCCAGCGCGTCGTAGTTGCCCTCGGTGACATAGTGGCACTCGCCGGGCCAGCAGCCGCCGATGATCACGCCGTCGGCGCCCTTGCGCAGGGCGCGGAACAAGTAGGACAGATCGACCCGCCCGGTGCACATCAGCCGGATGATCCGAACCTCGGGTGCATAGCTTTGTCTGGTAACTCCAGACAGGTCAGCAGCCGAGTATGCTCACCAGTTGCACAAAAACGCGACGATCTTCAGCTGCTGCTCGAGTCCGGTGACCATGGTGGTCCCTCCTCGTGGTCGGAATCGGTTCAGGTCGGTTGCCGTCTCGCGGCTACAGCTCCGCGAACACCGCGTCGATCTGCTCGCAGACCTCCCGGTCGGTGAAATGCTGCAGGTTGATGGCATGGGTCGGGCACTTGGAGCAGCACAGGCCGTCGCCCTTGCACAGCACCGGGTTGACCGCCGCCTTGTCGCCCTTGTCGGTGGGGCGGAACTCGATGGCGCCGTAGGCACAGACCGAGATGCAGGCCCCGCAGGAGACGCAGGCGTCCTGGTCCACAGCGCAGACCGCCCCCGATGCCGTGATGCTGTCCTGTGACAGCAGGCACACCGCCCGGCCGGCCGCACCGTATGCCTGGCTGATGGCCTCCCCGATGTGCTTGGGATAGTGGCTCATGCCGCACAAGAACACGCCGTCGGCGGCGAAATCGACCGGGCGCAGCTTCACGTGCGCCTCCTGGAAGAAGCCGTCCGGGTTGGACGAGACCTTGAACCGCCGCGCCGCCTCCTGGCTGCCGGCCGAAGGCACCACGCCCGCTGACAGCACCAGCCGGTCGGCGTCCAGGGCCAGGCGTTTGCCCAGGATGGAATCGGGCACGCTGATGCGCAGCAGCTCCCGGCCCTCCTCCGCCACCGCCTCGACCTCGGGCGCCGCGTCCGGCTCCCAGCGGACGAACTTGACACCCCGCTCGGCCGCGGCGCGGTAGTGGTCCTCGCGGAAGCCGTAGGTGCGCATGTCGCGGAACAAAATGGTGATGTCCATCTCGGGCCGCAGCGCCTTGAGCGCCAGCGCGTTCTTGACGGCCTGGCCGCAACAGACGCGGGCGCAGTAGTTGCGATCCGGCTGCCGGCAGCCGACGCACTGGATCATGACCAGGCGCTCGGCGGCCAGCAGCTCTTCATCGCCGGCGGCGATACGCTGCTCGATCTCGAGCTGGGTCGAGACCCGCTCGTCCTGGCCGTAGCGGTACTCGCTGGGCGTAAACTCGGACGCCCCGGTGGCCAGGATGGCCGCCCCGTGGTGGATCTGCCTCCGGCCCATCTCGGAATCCACCGTGGTGACGAAGTTGCCGACGTAGCCCGAGACATCGGTGATGGTGGCCTGGTGCAACACGTGGATCAGGGGGTGGCGGTAGACCCGGCGGATGCGCTCGCGCAGCACGGCCTGTACGTCCATGCCCTCCAGGGTGCTGTGCAGCCGGCGCGCCATGCCGCCCAGCTCTTGGTCCTTCTCCACCAGGTGGACCTCGAAGCCCTGCTCGGCCAGGCTCAGCGCGGCCGTCATCCCGGCCAGCCCGCCGCCGACCACCAGCGCATCTGCATTCACGGGCAGATCGAACTCTTTCAGCGGCTCCAGCTGCCTGGCCCGGGCGACCGACATGCGCACGATATCCTGAGCCTTGGCGGTGGCCTCCTCGGGCTGCTTGCCGTGGACCCAGGAGCAGTGCTCGCGGATGTTGGCCATGTCGAAGAAGTACTGGTTGATGCCGCCCTCGCGCAGCGTGTCGCGGAACAGCGGCTCGTGGGTGCGCGGCGTGCAGGCGGCCACCACCACCCGGTTGATGCCCTTGTCGCGGATGGTGTTGGCGATCTGCTGGGCGGCATCGGTCGAGCAGATGAACAGCCCCTCCTCGGCGTGGACCACATCGTCCAGCGTCAGGGCGTAGTCCACCAGGGCCGGAATGTCGACCACCCGACCGATGTTGGCGCCGCAATGGCAGGCGAATACGCCCACCCGCACCTCCTCCTCGCTCACGTCGCGTTCCGGCGGGTAGACCCGCTCGCGGGCCAGCGCCCCGCGGCGGCTGCGCAGCAGGTCGCCCGTCAGCGCGTTGGTGCCGCTGGCCGACATGACCGACTCGGGGATGTCCACCGGGCCCTGGAAGGCGCCGCTGATGAACACGCCGGGCCGGCTGGTCCGGATGGGGTCGTCGGGGGCGGTCTTGCAGAAACCGTGACCGTCGAGCTCGATGCCGAACTGCTGCGCCAGCTGCTCCACGTGGGCCGGCGGGCACAGGCCCACGCCGAGCACCACCAGATCGAACTCCTCTTCCCGCACTCCCCGATCGGGGGTGGAGTAGCGTATGGTCAGGTTGTGGGTCTCGGGATCCTCGCGGCTGACGGCCACGTAGGAGCGGATGAACTCGACCCCGTCGAGGTTGGCGGCCCGTTCGTAGAAACGCTCGAAGTCCTTGCCGTACGATCGGATGTCGTTGTGGAAGATGATCGCCTGGGCGCCGGCGTCGTGATCCTTGGTCAGGATGACCTGCTTCTGGATGTAGGAGCAGCACACCGCCGAGCAGTAGCTGTTGGCGCCCTCGGTCACCTGCCGCGAGCCGACGCAGTGGATCCAGGCGATCTTGTGCGGATGCCGCTTGTCGGACGGGCGCAGGATCTCTCCCTCGTGGGGACCGGTGGCGCACAGCAGGCGCTCGAAATCGAGGCTGGTGACCACGTTGGGATATTTGCCGTAACCGTAGTCTCCACGGCGCGAGGGGTCATAGACCGAGTAGCCGGGCGCCAATACGATGGCGCCGACCTTGACCTGCAAGCGTTCGGCCTGTTGCTGCAGATCGATGGCGTCGTTCTTGCACACGCCGACGCAGATGGAGCACTTCTTGTCTTTGAGGTAGAGGCAGTTGTCGTCGATGTAGGGCACCAGCGGAACCGCCTGCGAGAAGTAGATGTGCACGGCCTTGTTGCTCGACAGATCCTGGTTGAAGGGATCGGGAATCTCGACCGGGCAATACTCGACGCAGGTGGTGCAGCCGGTGCATCGGTCCTCGCGGATATAGCGCGGCTTCTTGGTCAGCGCGACGGTGAAGTCGCCGGCCTCGCCCTCCACCGCATCGACCTCGGTATAGGTCAGGATCTCGATATTGGGGTGCCGATCGCATTCGATGAACTTGGGCGACTCGATGCACATCGAGCAGTCGTTGGTGGGAAAGGTCTTGTCGAGCTGGGCCATCTTGCCGCCGATGGTCGGCGCCCGCTCCACCAGGTAGACCCGGTAGCCCGAAGTGGCCAGATCGAGTGCGGCCTGGATGCCGCTAATCCCGCCACCGACCACCATGACATCGCCGAGTTGCTCGCCGGACGGAGCGGCTAAATGGTCTCGTTCCACTTCCCAGTCCCTCAAACCACCTGCTGGAGGATCTCGGTCACGTCCATGATCTCCAAATCCTGGAGCCCCTCCAGGTTCAGGCGGCTGTCTTCGAAGTTGGTGATGCAGTATGGGCAGGCGGTGGCCAGGACCTCGGCCCCGGCCGCGGCGGCCTGCTGCAGGCGCAGATCGGCGAAGCGCTCCTCGCGTGGCGTGTCCATCCAGATGCGCCCGCCGCCGCCTCCGCAGCACAGGCTGTCTTCGCGGGCATCGGCCAGCTCGACCAACTCCAGCCCGTCGATGGCCTGCAAGATGGACCGCGGCTCGTCGTAGATACCGTTGTGCCGGCCGAGGTAACAGGGGTCGTGGTAGGCGACGCGCTTGGCGAAGCGGCCGCTGGGCACCAGCCGACCAGCCGCGATCAGCTCCGCCAGCAGCTGGGAGATGTGGACCACCTCGAAGTCGACCCTGAACTCGGGGTACTCCTTGGTGAAGGTCTCGTAGCAATGCGGCGAGGAGACCAGGATGCGCTGGACCCCGGCGTCGATGAAGGTCTTGATGTTCTCGCGGGCCAAGGCCCGGAAGACCTCCTCGCCACCCGTCTTGCGTATGCTCTCGCCGCAGCAGCTCTCGGCCGTGCCCAGGATGCCGAAGTCCACCCCGGCCGCATCGAGCAAGCGGGCCGTGGCCGCGGCGACCTTCTTCAGGCGCGGATCGTAGCAGTAGTAGCAGCCGACGAAGTACAGGTACGCCATGCCCTCGGCAAAGGCCGGCACCTCCAGCCCCTCGGCCCAGGCCGCCCGCTGCTGGCGCTCCTCGTTCAGCGGGTTGCCCTCGGTGGTCAGGCTGCCGCGCACGCCCCGCACGGCGCGGGCCGAGGCGGGGAAGACGCCGTACTCGGCCCCCACCCGCCGCAAGGCGGTGCCGATCTCGATCTGACCCACGCCCCGCGGGCAATGCGCGGGGCAGGTGCCGCAGGTGGTGCAGCGCCAGATGTCCTCGCCCTCGACCTCGGTCAGTCCGAAGGTGGCCTCGCGGATGAGGCGGCGCATGCTGAAGTCGCGCACCCGGTTCCAGGGGCAGACCACATCACACTTGCCGCATTGGTAACACAGGCCGCAAGAGTCGGCACCGGCCCGCTCGATCTCGGCGGCGATTTCCAGGAAGGGGGCGACGGTTTCCACGATGGTGCGCCTTTTGTCCCGAAGCCGGAGGCTTCAGCCTTTCTGCGACAGCCGGGCGGCGGTGTCGCGCAAGCGCTGCCAGCCGTGCTTGGCGGCCATGGCCGCCAGGGCGATCTCCAGGTCGTCCTGCACCTCCTGCTCGGTCTCCTCCACCTCGCGCTCGACGAAGGTCAAGGCGTCCGGCGTGCAGACCTGCACGCACATGGGCTCGTCCAGCGGCGGATCGGACTCGCACATGTCGCACTTGATCGGCAGGCCGCTGTCGGGCTCCTTGAAGTACGATCGCGAGGGGCAGGCCACCCCGCAGAAGGAGCACTGTTTGTACTCCTTGCCCTGGATGCAGTAGCGATGGCGGCCGGTGCACTCGGCCGCGGTGTAGCCGCCGGCCCTGATGGGCACGTAGATGTCGTTCAGGTCGTCGAACACCACCCGGATCCGCGAGCGGGCCGGGTTGGTGCTGGAGTAACGCGGCTTGGCGTGGAAGGCGGAGCAGGCCACCTCACAGGCGCGACAGCCGATGCACTTGTCCAGATCGACTTTGATTTCCTTGACGATCTTGGTTTTCTTCTCGGTCATCCCGACCACCCTCAGCCCTTCTGCGAATCGCTTTTTGGTCCCAGGATGCCGCGTTCGACGAAGTCGTCGGCCACGTAGTCCAGGCCGAGCTCCCGCAGCGTCTCCTCGGTCGGAATTCCGTCGAGGTTCCAGCCCTTGAACTTGTAGTACTCGTCGAGCAGATGTTGCTCCATCTCGGGATCGCGCTTTTTCCAGTGGTCTTCCGGTGGCTTCTCGTCCGCGCGGCGCATGCCGCGGCGGATGTTGAGCGCCCGGATCAGGTTGCGGTTGCGCCGCGAGATCTGCCACAGGCCGTCCGAATCGAGATCCATGCCGCAGGCGTGCGAGATGAAGCCGGGCAGATTGTGGATGTGGTAGGGCGGTCGGCCGCCGAACTGGCCCCGAAACGACGACAGGAAGGCGCAGGTGCCGATGGCGTCGTCGATGTAGTGCATGGTCTCGTTCCAGTCGCAGATGTTGACCGCGGCCTCGACCGAAGGGTGGGTACGCGGCTCCCACTCCATGAACCATTCCTTGAAGCGCTCCGGCGCTGCGTCCCAGCGCTCGACGAACTTGCGCCGCTCCTCCTTGTCGGCGATGGGCACCTGGGGATAGGAGCCCTCGATCTGGGTGATGTTCATCTTCTCGCCGGTGGCGTACATCAGGAAGTAGGGGTAGTTGATCATGCCCAGCTTCAGCGGCACCTGCTCGAACTTCTTCATGGTGTTGTGATCGTAGGCTTCCGCCCCGCGACCGATCTGGCGGGCGGCGTGGTAGACCCCGTTGGCCAGCGCGTCGCCCACGCCCTCGCGGCGCACCAGCTTTTCGACCAGGTAGTAGAAACGATCGCCGTTGCGCTCCGGGAAGTCGGGCAGGTCGGCGTCGGTCAGGATGCCGTTTTCGTACAGCTCGATGGCGAAGGCCAGCAGCTGCGGGGTCGAAAAGCCGTCCAGCCCGTACTCCTGGGTCAAGGCCAGGATGTCGTAGTTGAAATCGATCTCCTCGTAAGCCGCCATGGCATAGGTCAGCTTGCTGTAGCACTTCTGGAAGTAGGTCTGGCGGCCCGGCACCTTGACGGCCTGGTGGCAATCCTTGGGGCAGTTGTAGCAGCCCGTCCAGCGCAGCCGCAGGGCTTCGGAGATGGCCGTCCAGCGCGCCTCGCGCTCATCGTTCCAGAACCCCTTGTTGCGCTCGCGGGCGTTGCCCCAGGCGAAGTTGTTGACGTGGAACTCCTCGTCGTCCTCGTGGGCCATCAGGTCGCCGCAGTCCTCGTTGTCGCGGATGGTGCGGTACATGGGCTGGCACAGGCCGAACAGCTCGGCCGGCCGGGCCACGTTGACGTCCTTGGTGCCGCGCACGGCGATGGCCTTCAGCCGCTTGTCGCCCATGATCACGCCCACGCCGCGCGAGGCGCTGGAGTTGGCGTGCTCGATGGTGGCCAGATAGACCCGGTTCTCACCGGCCAGGCCGATGGCCGCCACCTGGGCCTCGGGCTCACCGAGCTCCTCCTTGAGCAGCGCCCCTGTCTCCAGCGCGCCCTTGCCCCGCAGGTGGGTGGCGTCGCGCAGCTCGATCCGGTCGTTGTGGATCCACAGATAGACCAGATCGTCGGCCCGGCCGCGGATGACGATCTTGTCGTAGCCGGCGTGCTTGAGCTCGGGACCGAAGAAGCCGCCGAACAGGGAGTGGGAGTAGAGGTTGGTCTGGGGCGAGAAGGTGTCGACCGTGGTGCGGTTGGCCCCCGGCACCGGGGTGGAGATCAACAGCCCGGCGCCGAAGATCAGCAGGTTGTCCGGCGACAGCGGATCCACCTCGGGCGGCACCCGATCCCACAGGATCTTGCCGGATGTGCCCTGGCCGCCCAGGTGTTTCTCGGTCAGCTGCGGCTCGGTCGGCACCCGCTCGACGTTGCCGCGCGTCAGATCCACTTCCAGGTTGTATCCGCTCTCTGCATACCTCATTGAATATCCTGCCCTTATATCCAAAGATTCCCGGCGCAACTGACCAAAAAACAATCATGGTCAGTATTCCACAAACAGGATCGGACTGCAAGCAAAAACCGTTGCTGGCTCGGGTCGGGTCAATCTCCGGCGGGCACCAGGGTGAAGCGAGCCCGCTCGCGTTCGGCCGCCACCCGGGCGCCAGCGTCCGGTCCGCCTTCGAGCCAGTAGGCCATGGCATCGGCCTCCCAGCTGTAGGGTCGGCCGTCGAGCAGCACCCGGCCTTCGGCCAGCGCCAGGGTGGCCTGAAGCAGCGGAACCCCGGCCAGGTCGCGCATCAGCGCCTCGAAGCGGCCCTGGCGCTCGGGATCGACGAAGCGCATGTAGTAGCGCCCGGTGTAGGCGGTGTGGTACCAGGCCGGCCGGTAGGCCAAACCGGCCAAACCCAATCGGCGGGCCACCCGGATCAGCAGTTCCACCGTCTCGCGCGCCAGGCCCAGCCCGGGCACCTCCTGGCCGGGCAGCTGCCGCTTGCCCGCGGTGAAGCGCGCCAGCGGATTGCGCAGCGTCAGCCAGTGGACGTAGAGCATCTCGACGCCGGCGATCGGCTCGCGCGCCAGCACAACCTCGACCAGCAGATGTTCGCGGTCGTCGGCCGAGCCATAGAGGCGCAATCGGTCGCCGTTGTCGTCTTGGTCGATGGCCGAACGGAAGTGGCTATAGCCCAACCGGCGCAGGTGCGGCAGGATGCCGAAACGCGCCAGCGCGAAGTCGATGGCCTCGACGCTGTAGGTATCGAGCAGGCGGCGCTGCTCCAGGCCCGGCAGGCGCAGCGCCGCCGCCAGGTCATCGGCGTCGAGCCAGTCGTCGGCGGCGGCGCCGTCCTCGGCCCGCGGGCTGTAGCCGGCCGACAGCTCGGCGAAGCGCTCGCCCATGGGGTCGTAGCGCTCCGGAATGGGCTCCAGCGAGCCGTCGATCAGCACCCGCGCGGTGCCGGCCAGCACCCGCCAGGAGTCGTCGTGGTAGCCGCCGCCCGGCAGCCAGACGCTGGCGCCGTCCCGCAGCCGACGGGCCAGGGCCAGATCGCGGCGGCGCGCGCCGCGCAGGTCGAGCCGCAGCCCACCCAGCCGGTCGCCGGCCAGCACGTCGCCGCCGGCGATGACGAAAAACAGCTCGGCCGCTGGCAGCGCGGCCACCAGGCGCTCGAACGCGGCGCGGTATTCGGCGTTGCCCGCTCCGGCCGGCACCGGAAAGGTCTCCACCCCGGCCAGCCTGTCGGGGGCCGGCGAGATGGAGCCCATCCAGACCAAGGGGTCGCCGGCCAGACAAGCGGCCGTGCCCACCGGCGGGTGGGCGTCCAGGTCGACCACCGCCACCCGCCCGCCGAAGCCCCCGGCGCGCAGCGCGGCCAGAGCGCAGGCCACGTCGTTGAGCGGGCACAGGCCGGCGCCGAAATCGGGCCCGGCCTGGTGGAATCCACCCAGCAGGTTCATGGCCGGCCCACCGTGCTCCAGCGACCAGCGCGCCGCCGCCAAAGTGCCACCGCAGGCCAGACGCATGGTGCGCAGCACCTCGTCGACCGGAATGTGCGACGGCGGCAAGCCCAGCATGGTGGCCAGCGTAGCGGGCTGTTGCAGCGAGTCGAGGTAGCGCGGCTGTTGCACCCGCTGCAGGTGCTCGTAGGAGATCGGCTCCGGGGTCTTGAGCTGGGTGGTGTGGCAAGCCTCGGTCTGGATCAGATACCAGGCGGCGAAATCGGCCCGGCGCGGCTCGATGCCCAACCAGCCCTCGGCGGCCGACAGCGGCAAGCGGTAGTCGGGCGCATACCACAGCGGCAGCCCCGGCTGGTCCATCCACTGGCGGATGCGCCGCTCCAGCCACCGCAGCACTACGCCCTCCCGCTGCCGCCGCGCCGCGGGCGGCTCAGCCGAGCACGGCCCGGATCTGCTCGAAGGCCCAGTCCAGGTCCTGCTCGGCGATGACCAGCGGTGGGGCGAAGCGGATGATGGTGCCGTGGGTCTCCTTGCACAGCAGGCCGCGCTCGGCCAGCTGCTCGCACAGGGCGCGGGCCGTGCCGGCCGCCGGATCGATATCCACCGCCAGCAGCAGACCGCGCCCGCGCACCTTGACCACCTTGCCGCCCTTGAGGCTCTCCAGCCGCTGGCGGAAGCCGTCGCCGAGTTCGGCCGCGCGCTCGATCAGGCCCTCCTCGACCAGCACCCGCAGCGCCTCGCGGGCCACCGCGCAGCCGATGGGGCAGCCGCCGAAGGTCGAGCCGTGATCACCCGGCTTGAACACGCCGAGCACCTCCCGGCTGGCCACCACCGCCGAGACCGGCAGCACCCCGCCCGAGATGGCCTTGCCCAGGATGACCACGTCCGGCCGCACCTGATCGTGCTCGCAGCACAGCAGCTTGCCGGTGCGGCCCAGCCCGGTCTGGATCTCATCGGCCATCAGCAGCACATTGTGCTGGCTGCACAGCTCGCGGGCGCGGGCCAGAAAGCCCTCGGGCGGCACGATCACCCCGGCCTCGCCCTGGATCGGCTCGACCAGAAAGGCGACCGTGTTCGGCCCGATGGCCTGCTCCAGCGCGGCCGCATCGCCGTAGTCGATCAGCGAAAAGCCCGGGGTGTGCGGGCCGAAGCCGGCGCGGTACTGCTCGTCGCTGGAGAAGGAGATGACCGTGGTCGTGCGGCCGTGGAAGTTGTTGCGGCAGCAGATGATCTCGGCCCGGTCGTCCTCGACGCCCTTGACGGTGTAGCCCCACTTGCGCGCCGCCTTGACCGCCGTCTCGACCGCCTCGGCGCCGGTGTTCATCGGCAGCGCCATCTCGTAGCCGACCAACTGGCACAGCTCGCGCAGGAAGGGGCCGAGCTGATCGTTGTGGAAGGCCCGCGAGGTCAGCGTCACCCGGCGGGCCTGCTGCTCGAGCGCGGCGATGATGCGCGGGTGGCAGTGGCCCTGGTTGACCGCCGAGTAGGCGGCCAGGAAATCGAGGTACTTCTCGCCCTCCTTGTCCCAGACCCAGGCCCCCTCGGCGCGCTCGATCACCACCGGCAGCGGCTTGTAGTTGTGCGCCCCGTATTGCTCCGTAATCTCGATAATTTCCTTGGAAGACGCCATGTTCACCTCCGCGCTGGTCCCCCCGTGACCGCCTGGGCTCAAGGTACCCGGGTGCGGTCTGCTTGGCAAGCCCGATCGCACGGGTGAAGCGGTATTTCCACGGTTGGGCCGGCGGTTGGCGCCACCGGCAAACGAGGCAGGGCGGACGGCCTGCGCCGGGTGCTACTCGACCACGCAGACGGCCGACAGGTTGGCGTTCGACCCCGGCGTACCGATGTGGGCATCGTCGCAGCTGTAGTTCCAGTGCCGGCGCCAGCGCAGGTAGTAGGTGCCGCCGGTCGCCGGCGCGGTGAAGCTGTAGCCGTAGTCGGCCGCATTGGAGCCGGTGAACGAGACGCAGCCCTGCTCGATGCCGGCGTAGGGGTCCTCGTTGGTCGCCGGCGGCTGCCCGGCCAGCAGGCCCCAGTAGATCTGGTTGACGCAGCCGGGGCAGCCGGAGGCATCGGCGTCGTAGTCGTAGTGGCCGCTGACGTCGAACTGGGAGCCGGCCTGCACCACCGCGTAGCCGGTGGTCGACTGGGCGACGGTGGTATCGGCGAAGCTCAGCCAGTCCGGGGTCTCGGTCGGAATCCGCTCGGGCCACTCGCCGCAGGGCCAGCTGTGGCTGGAGCAGTCGGCGGCGCAGAAATCGTCGCTGCCGTTTTCCGGCGCGTTGTTGCCGTCGTCGCAGGCCTCGCCGCGGTCGAGCACGCCATCGCCGCAGGCGCCGATGACGCAGATGGCGGCCAGGTCGTTGTCGTGGCCCAACTCGCCGATGTGGGCCTCGTCGCAGTTGTAGTTCCAGTGCCGGCGCCAGCGCAGGTAGTAGGTGCCGCCGCGGCTGGGGGCGTTGAAATCGAAGGCGTAGTCGGCCGATTCGGAGCCGGTGAACGACACGCAGCCCTGCTCGATGCCCACGTCCGGGTCACCGGCGTCGGCCGGTGCCGGCCCGGCGAACAGCCCCCAGTAGAGCTGGTTCACGCAGCCGGGACAGCCGGTGGCATCGGCTTCGTAGTCGTAGTGGCCGGCCACCTGGAAGACCTGGTCGTGATCCACCACCGCGTAGAGCGTCTGGCTGCCGGCGAAGCTCTGGTCGCTGAAGGTGACCCATTCCGGAAACGCGGCCGGGACCACCCCGGGCCAGTCGCCGCAGGGCCAGGAGTGGCTCATGCAGTCGGCGGCGCAGAAGTCGGCCACACCGTCGTCCGGCTCGTTGTTGCCGTCGTCGCAGATCTCCACCTCGTCGACCAGCCCGTCGCCGCAGAAATCGTACAGGCAGGTGAAGCCGTCCCCGGTGAAGTCCTCGTTGCAGGTACACTCGTAGCTGCCCTCCAGATCGGTACAGCTGGCGTGCGCATGGCACTCGTTCAGCTCCGCATCGGCGCATTCGTCGAGGTTGGTGCACTCGTAGCCGTCGCCGGTGTAGCCCTCGCTGCAGACGCACTCGAAGCCGCCATCGATGTTGACGCAATCGGCGTTCTCGCCGCAGTCGTTCAGCTCGGCATCGGCGCACTCGTCGATGTCGCTGCAGCTGAAGCCGTCGCCTTCGAAACCATCGTTGCAGTTGCAGTCGTAGCCCGCATCCAGATCGGTGCAGCTGGCGTTGGGATCGCAGTCGTTGGTCTCCGGCGCGGCGCACTCGTCGAACGGGGCGCAGCTGCCCGCGTCGCAGAAGCCGCTGGCGCAGTCGCCGTCCTGCTCGCAGTCGGCCTGCAGCGGGCAGGGGTCGCAGACCGGGCCGCCGCAGTCGACGTCGGTCTCGTTCTGATTCTGCTCGCCGTCGCTGCAACTCGGCTCGGTCTCGGCCCCGCAACTGCCGTTGTCGCAGTTGCCCGTGGTGCAATCGTCATCGACCAGGCAGTTCTCGCCCTGGGCGCAGGGGGCGCAGACGCCACCGCAGTCCACGTCGGTCTCGTTCTGGTTGCGGATCCCGTCGCTGCAAGAGTCGCCCGAGCCCGAGCCGCCGCAGCCGACCAGCGCCATGGCCAGCAATCCCGCCGCGGCCGATACCGGAAGTTTCCCGAAAAACCGCATCATCGAATCCACCTCGCTTGTGCTGTTGAGCAAATCATCCAGTCGGGCTGGATCGTGGGCTGGTAAGATAGCCTGTCGTGCCAGCGCGGTCAACACGATTGTGCCGCTGGGGGTGCAAGCTCCTGGGCGGCCCGGGTCAGGGCCGGCGACGGCGTGACCGCAGGGGGGCGCGCCCCCCGGGGCGAAGAGCTTCTACTCGGCCTGGATCTGGAAGGTCTCGGCCTTCTCGCCCTGGTGGTTGGCCTGCAGCTTGAACTCGTGCAGCACCGACTCGATCGACAGCTGGCCGCCGTCGGCCGAGCCCTGGCCGATCACCAGGGTGAAGTGGGCGTCGGCGCCCGACCCCTTGGGCTGGCGGTCCTTGCGCTGGGCCAAAAAGCTGATGGTGTTGGCCCCGGCCTCGAGGTGTGCATTCAGCTCGACCACGTGCTGCGGGATGGTGTCGGACAGGGACTTGACGAACTTGTTGTTGATCATCAGCTTGACGTCGTAGCCGGTGGCGCCCGGTGCGCTGCCCTGGGTGACGACGAAGTACTGATTCTCCAGCCCGGCCGGGTTGGGCGGCGGTTCGGGATCCTTCTTGGGCGCCGGCGGCGGGGTGGGCTCGGCGCCTTTGGGCACCACCTCCTGGATCTGGTAATCCGGCGCGTCGATGTGGACATTGCCATCGGCGTCGAGCTTGACGCCCACCTCGCCGAAATCCACCTCCGAGTAGCCGGTGATCTTGTTGCCGTTGAGATAGACATCCACCGCGGCCGCGGGCCCCGCTCCCAGGCCCAACACGGCTGCGGCGGCCAGGGCGATGGTCAGTCGGCATGTCATGGTGCACCTCCTGTGATCGTTCAGCGTCGCTACCGGAGTCAGACCCCGGAACAGGCGCTCGCATTCATCTCGTCCTCAGTCTTTGCGCTCTCCCTTGCGACCCAACCAGCGCCCGAGCAGGCCCTCGCGCCGGCGGCCGCCTTGCATGCCGGCGGTCGCCGAATCCGCTTCGGCGGCCGGGGGCGCCGCCGGGGCGGTCACCGCCTCGGGGGCCGATTGCCCGCGCGGCTGCTCGCTGTCGGGAATCTTGAGTTTCCGGCGGATGGAGGTATCGGTCTCGCCGCCGACCAGCTTGGCTTCCAGCTGCTGCGAGTTGGTCAGATCGCGGGCGCTGACCTTGAGCAGGCACTCCTGGTCCAGCGAAAAGGTCATCTCCATGCGCACCGCCCCCTTGGGCGCCGGTGGGATGCCGCTGACGTGCAGCGTGCCCAGGTACTCGTTGTCGACCACCCGCTCCGACTCGCCCTGGAAGACCAACAGCTCGATCTCGGTCTGATCGGGCAGGAAGTTCGAGAACTGGTAGGACTTGGTGGCCGGCAACGAGGTGCCCGCCTGCAGCACCGCCAAGAAGGCCCCACCCGGCAGCCCCAGCCCGATGCTCATCGGCAGCACGTCGATCAGCACCACCGAGTCGATGCGATCGACCGAGTCGGCCAACAGGGCCGCGCCCACCGCCACCGCTTCGTCCGGGTGAACGCCCTTGTGCGGATCACGGCCGAACACCTCGCGGATCCGCCGCCAGATGTGAGGCATCCGGCTCTGGCCGCCGACCAGCAGCACGTTGTCGAGCTGATCGGCCCGCCAACCGGCCCGGCGCAGCACCTCCTGGGCGACTTCCAGGGTGCGCTCGACCAGCAGCGCCACCAGCGCTTCGAGTTCGCCGCGCGCCACCCGCACCTCGAGATCCTTGGGTGTGTTGTCGACGGCGGCGAAGAACGGCAATCGGACGATGGTCTCGCTCTTCTCGCTCAGGCCGCACTTGGCCATCTCGGCCGCATCGCGCAGCCGCTGCATGGCCGAGCGATCCAACTCGGGCACCCGGCCGATCGACTGCACGAAGGCCTGCAGCAGGTAGTCGACCAGCTGGTTGTCGAAGTCCACCCCGCCGAGGAAGGCATCGCCGCCGGTGGCCACCACCTCGTAGACGTTGTCGGTCAGCTCGAGCGCAGAGGCGTCGAAGGTGCCGCCGCCCAGATCGTAGACCAGCACCCGCTGATCCAGCTGCCGGTCGTGGCCGAAGGCCAGCGCGGCCGCGGTGGGCTCGTTGACGATGCGCTCGACCTGCAGCCCGGCCAGGGTGCCGGCTTCGCGCACCGCCTGGCGCTGGTTTTCGTTGTAGTAGGCCGGCACGGTGATGACCGCCCGGCCGACCTCCTCGCCCAACAGCTCGCGGGCGATGTCACGGATCTCGGTCAGCAGGAAGGCGGCCACCTGCTGCAGCGAAAACGGCCGGCCGACGATGCGCACCGCGGCTTCGTGGCGCGGCCCCTCGATGATCTCGTAGTGGAAGCGGTCGCGGATCTGGCGCACCGCCGGCGAATGGTACGGCCGCCCGATCAGGCGCTTGGATCCGTAGACGGTGTTGGTCGGGTTGAGCTCCATCTGCTCTTTGGCCGCGTGGCCGACCAGCAGCCGGCCGCGGTCGTCATAGGCCACGATCGAGGGAATGGTGCGGTAGCCCTTGCGCGAGGGGATGACCCGGGGCCGGCCGTCCACCACCACCGAGGCGCAGGAGTTGGTGGTGCCCAGATCGATGCCGATCACCCGCGAGGAAGCGCCGCCGCTGACGGATGGGCCGCCGGTCGCGCCGGCCGGTGCCTGGTCATCGGTGTCCAGGTCGATGTCGACCTCCAGGTCGAGATCCACGTCGACCTCCGGGCCGGCATCCTGGGGCGTTTCGTAGCACTCGGCGTCCAGCCCCTCGACCTGCACGCTGGGCTCGACGGCATCGGCCGGCGCCTCGATCTCCAGGTCCAGATCCTCGGCCGACTCGGGCGGCGGCGGTTCAGCCGCCGCCTTGGGCGCCGGGGCGGCGGGTCTGGGGCGGCCGCGGCGGCTCTTGATCTGCACCATGCGCTTGACCAGCTCGGCCGAGCGCGGATCGAGCTGGAGGAACTTCACCCCCATGCCCGGCACCTGGGGTTTGGCCCCCGGCAAGGCCGGCTCGCGCTTCCAGACCACCAGCCCGCGGCCGCGCAGCACCGGCTGGCCGCTCTTGAGCTGGACCTCGAACTTGAGCAGGGTGCCCTTGGGATAGATCTTGCGGCTCTGGATGAAGATACCGCCGGTGGAGATGTTGGTGGCGTAGCTCTCGATGAACTGCTCGACGTCCTGGGCCTTGACCCGGACCAGCAAACCGACCATCACCCGGGCGTGCTGTCTGCGTTCGCTCTCGTCACTCACCGGCGGCGCCCTTTGCATGCACTCCTGCTGCAGACCCGGATGATAGCCCGGCCCCGGCCTGGATTCAAGGTCGCTGGCCCGCCCTGAATCCCCCAGTCAGGCAGCGATGCTGCTACGAACCGCTCCAACCGCCTGCAGTGAGGGCATCGCGCCTCCGCGGTTCCCAGCGGTCCCCGTTTTCTGGGGGCGTCGCTTCCTTACGGCACGGCAAAAGGCGCCGCCAGACGGGCCGATCCGCGATGCGGGGCGATGCGGAACGGCTGGAGCCTGAATGGTTGCGCCTGGTGTTGATCTGACCACCTCCCTCGGTATAATGGCGCCGACTCCGACCCCCGCAGAAGAGGCTGCCTTGACGGACAAGCGCTTCCTCGCACTGGCCGGCAACATCGGCTGCGGCAAGACGACCGCAGCCAAGCTGATCAGTCAGCACTTCGGCTTCGAGCTGTTCGATGAACCGGTCATCGACAACCGGTTTTTACGCGACTACTACGCTGACATGCGCCGCTGGTCGTTCACCCTGCAGCTCGAGTTCCTGATCCGCCGCGTCGAGCACCACGAACTCATCCGGCGGGTGCCCAAGAGCTGCATCCAGGACCGCACCCTGTACGAGGATCCGGAGATCTTCGCCAAGTATCTCCACGGGCTGGGCTTCATGGACAACCGCGAGTTGGACCTGTACTTCGAGTACTTCAACCGGCTCCACCGCGAGCTGCACAGGCCCGACCTGATCGTCATCCTGGAGGTCGGCCACATCGAGACCCTGCTCGATCGCATCCGGGTCCGCGGCCGCGAGGAAGAGCGCGGCCTCGACGAGACCTTCCTGACCGGATTGAACGCCTACTACTCGACCTTCGCCCAGGTCTGCCAGCGCAAGTACGGCATCGCGGTGCACCGGGTCGATGTCGAGCAGCTCGACATCCGCTCGCCCGAAGGCAAGACCGCATTTCTGGCCCAAATCGAAGACGCACTGGGAGAGAGCCGATGAGCGCAGCCCGCAAACGGCCGCGGCGGACCAGTCCGCCGACCGCGGCCAACAGCCGGCCCACCTACATCGCCGTCGACGGCCCCATCGGCGTGGGCAAGACCACCCTGGTCCAGCGGCTGGCCGAGCAGTTCGGGGCCAAGGTGCTCATCGAGATCGTCGAGGAGAACCCTTTTCTGCCCGACTTCTACCGCGAGCCGGACAAGTTCGCCTTCCAGACCCAGCTGTTCTTCCTGCTGTCGCGCTACCGCCAGCAGCAGGATCTGTGGCAGCCGGACCTGTTCCGCCCCTACCTGTTCAGCGACTACATCTTCGCCAAGGACCGGCTGTTCGCCAGCCTGACCCTGACCGAGAACGAAATGCTGCTCTACGACCAGGTGTTCCAGATCCTCGACACCCGGGTGCTCAAGCCCGACCTGGTGGTCTACCTGCAGGCCCGGCTGGAGGTGCTGCTCGAGCGCATCAAGCGCCGCGGCCGGCCCTTCGAGAAGAACTTCGACGCCGACTACCTCAAGCAGCTATGCGACGCCTACAGCGCCTACTTCTTCCACTACGCCGACACCCCGCTGCTGGTGGTCGACACCTCGGACATCGACGTGGTGACCTCGACCGAGGACTTCCTCGATCTCAGCCGCAGCATCCTCAAGCACCGCGGCGGCGTCCAGTTCTACAAACCCCTCGGCCGCTGACTCCACATCAACTTCTGACCAGACGGTCAAACAATTCGTCCTCCAGGCTGCGGCGTCCGTCCATCACAGCCATCACGACGACACGTCGACTCAAAACCCGATAAACCACCCGATATGGGCGCTCGATCAACTCTCGGAATTCTCGAATTCCAGTCTCTGCAAGTTCCGGTACTACTCGGCCACTGAGTGGGGTCGTTCGAAGAGGCTTCACGCGCTTGCGTAATCTGACGTGAAGCTTCCGCGCGTTTTGGACGGAGTCTTTCGCCACCCAGGAGACGATTTCCTCCAAATCGCGGACTGCACTATCAGCCCAGAAGACTCGGAAGCGACTGGGGGTCATGGTTTTTCGTTCTTGTCAATCGCTGCGCTGGCCCGAGAAAAGGCCTCTTCGTTGCTCACAATCCGAGATTCTTCTATGTCCGCTTGCGATTGCGAAAGGATCTTGAGCAATGCCATCGCGTCACGCCAACGGTCATAGGAATTCATGTCCATCACCACCACCTTGGCTTCGCCATTCTGCGTGATGACAACCGAATTGCCACTCTCAGAAACCTCTCGCACAAGGTCTGCGGTTCGGTTCTTCAGGTAGGTGATCGGCTTGACTTTTTCTTTCAAAGGCACGGGATCCTCCCTGGAAAGGCTTTGCAGGTCAGAATATAGCACCTTATTAAGGGCCATGCAAGCACCCCCGGCAAAAATGAAGATCCCATTTGGAACGAGGCCGAGCGAATCCTTTTGGTCAACCGGGCATCTGTTATACCATTCCTCCGCAGAAACTGCTTCGATAGCGTATAAAGCTCTATTGGAATGGTACTGCTCTTGGCTTTGGTTGCGGCGGTAGCAGCGCTGTGCTGCGGGGGGAGAGGGAATCCGGTGTTGGAGGTGGTGATGGGTCGCTGGTGGATCGTCGTCGTGCTGCTGTTGCCGGCCGCGGGCCTGGCCGCGCCGCCCTGCCAGTGCGAGCCGGCCTGGTCGCTGCCGGCCAACGGCGCCGTCGGGGTGCCGCTCGACGTCCAGCCCGTGGTCACCTGGCCCGGTGCGGCGAGCGACGGCTTCTCCCTGGCGCCGGTGGGCCGGCCGGCCGACGCGGTGGCGCTGGACGTGCTGGATGCGGGCGGCAGCCGCGGCCAACTGCGGCTGCTGCCGGCTGCGGCGTTGGAGCCGGAGACGGAATACGCCCTGGCCGCCGAACGCGGCGGCGGCGGCAGCTACGCGGCCCGGTTCACCACCGGCGAGCGGGCCGACGCCGGGCCGCCGGCGCTGGCCGGGGCCGCCATCAGCGGCGGGGCGCTGGTCGGCGATTGCCCCAGCCACACCGCGGCGGTGGTGGCGCTGCAAGGCGCCGAGGACGACAGCACCCCGGCCGGCGGGCTGCTGATCGAGGTCACCCTGGCCGATGCGCCGGCGGAACTGGGCGACGGGGTGATCCTGCTCAGCCCGATCGCGCCGGTGCTGGGCCACGCTGCAGACCGCGCCTGTCTGGACAACGCCCCCGGCGTCAGCGCTGACCGGGGCTACCAGGCCAGCCTGCGGCTGATCGACCGGGCCGGCAATACCTCGGCCGCGGTCGGCCCGCTGGCCTTCAGCTTCCGCCGCAACCCGGCCGGCAGCGGCGGCTGCGGCTGCGGCCCCGGCCGCCGGCTGGCGGCCGGCTGGCCGGGCCTCGCCTTGCTGTTGCTGCTCGGGCTCCGGCTGCTGAGCCGGCTTGCCTGATTGCGCTCCTTGGGGTTGGCATCCGGCCGGCAAAGATCCTATTCTCGGCTCGAAACGAATCGCCCCCGCCGGCGGGCGGGGCGCTCGAGCGACAGGAGGAAGATGATGACGGCCCCGAAGAAGATCGGCGTGGTGGGTGCGGGAACCATGGGCAGCGGCATCGCCCAGAAGATCGCCCAGTCGGGCATGCCGGTGGTGCTGTTGGACATCGGCGAGGAGCAGGTCCGAGCCGGCATGGAGCGCATCCGCACCATGCTCGAGCAGGGCGTCGCGCGCAAGGTGTTCAAGCCCGAGGTGGTCGATCAGGTGTTGGGCCGCATCACCCCCACCAGCGACCCGGCCGCCATGCGCGGCTGCGACCTGGTGGTCGAAGCGGTATTCGAGGATCTGGACATCAAGCGCCAGCTGTTCGCCACCCTGGAGCAACACCTGCGCCCGGACGCCGTGCTGGCCAGCAACACCTCCTCGTTCAAGGTGGCCGCCATCGCCGAGGGCGCCGAGCACCCCGAGCGCATCGTGGGCCTGCACTACTTCTACCACCCGGCCAAGAACCGGCTGCTCGAGGTCATTCCCACGGACCAAACCGACGAGCGTTCGCTGGCGGCGGCCTGGACCTTCGCCGAGGCCCACGGCAAGACCGCCATCCACTCGGCCGACGCCCCCGGCTTCGTGGTCAACCGCTTCTTCGTGCCCTGGCTGACCGAATCGGTGCGCCTGCTCGAAGAAGGCGCGGCCGACATCCCCACCATCGAGCGGGTGGCCCGCGAGCTGTTCGGCATCGGCATGGGACCGTTCGAGCTGATGAACGTCACCGGCGTGCCCATCGCCATGCACGCCGCCGACGGGCTGGCCTCCGAGCTGGGCCCCTTCTACCGGGCCGCCGATCGGCTGCGCCGGCAGGTCGAGGCCGGTGAAAACTGGCCGCTGGACGAAGCCGACGGCGGCGGCGCCGAGCACCTGGTGCGCCAGCGGTTGCTGGGCGTGGTGCTGCTGGTGGCCGCCAGCCTGGTCGAAGAAGGCGTCTCCAGCACGGCCGACGTCGAGATCGGCGCCAAGGTCGGGCTGCGCTGGCCGGTGGGCCCGTTCTCGCTGGCCAACCGGACCGGCGTCGAGCAGGCGGTGCGCTGGGCCGAAGGGCTGGCACGGCGCTGGGATCTGCCCCTGCCGCGGGCCATCGCCGAGCGGCTCAGCGCTCCTGAGCCCTTTGCGGTGCCGGCGGTCAGCCTGGCGGTCGAGGCCGGGGTGGCGCGCATCACCATGAACCGGCCCGAGGCGCTCAACGCCCTGGACCCCGACACCGTCGCCGATCTGGCCCGGGCCTTCGATTGCGCAGCGGCCGATCCGGCGGTGACCGGCATCCTCATCGAGGGCCGCGGCAAGGCCTTCGTGGCCGGAGCCGACATCAAGTACTTCGTCAAGAACATCGACGCCGGCCAGCTCGACCGGATCGTCGATTTCACGCGCACCGGCCACGAGTTGTTCTTGCGCATCGACCGCTGCCCCAAGCCGGTGGTGGCCCGGCTCAACGGCCTGGCCCTGGGCGGCGGCGCCGAGCTGGCCCTGGCCTGCGACGCCATCGTGGCCGACCGCGGCGCCGCGCTGGGCTTCCCCGAGACGGGCATCGGCATCTACCCCGGCCTGGGCGGCACCCAGCGGCTGGCCAAGCGCTGCGGGCTGGGCGTGGCCCGCTACCTGGTGCTGACCGGCGACATCGTGCCGGCCGAGCGGGCGGCCGAACTCGGCGTGGTCGACCGGATCGCCCCGGCCGGCACATCGGCTGAGCTGGCGCTCGATCTGCTGGCCAGCGGCTCCGTGCCCGCCGGCCCGGGCGCCGGCGCGCTGGCGCGGCCGAAGAAAAAGGCCGTGGCCGAGATCGATGGGCTGTTCGACGACGCCAACACCGCCGCCATGCTGGCCGGCCGCTTCGCGCCGACCGATGCCTTCGGCCAGAAGTTGGTGCGCAAGCTGGGGGCCAAGGCCCCGGTGGCCATGCGCATCTCGAACCAGCTAATCACCGAGGCGCTGGATGCCCCCATCGAGCAGGGGGTCGAGATGGAGCTGGCCTCGCTGCCCGAAATCTTCGCCACCCGCGACGCCCGCACCGGCCTCGGCTCGGTCGGCCGCGGCCGGCCGGAGTTCGAAGGGAAGTGACCCATGCCCATCACCTGCGGCATCCCGGTCCAGCCGCTGGCGCACACCCCGGCGCGGTTCGATTTCGCCGAGCCCGACCGGCTGGACGCGGCGCTGGCGCTGCTGGCCGAAGACGAATCCACCGCCGTGGTGGCCGGCGGCACCGACCTGTTGCGCCTGATCCGCATCGGCCACGCCCGGCCGGCGCGGGTGGTCTCGATCGCCCGGCTGGCCGAGCTGCGCGGCGTGCACCGGCGCGGCGACGGCGGGTTGTCCATCGGCGCGCTGACCACCATGGCCGCGCTGGCCGGCGACCCTGAAATCCGCCGCCGGGCGCCCTCGCTGGCCGAGGCGGCCGCCCAGGTGGGCTCGCCCCAGGTGCGCAACCGGGCCACCATCGGCGGCAACCTGGTCAACGCCAGCCCCTGCGCCGACAGCGCACCGCCGTGTGCGGTGCACGCGGCCGAGGTGGTGCTGCGCTCGGCGGCCGCAGAACGCCGCCTGGCCTTGGCCGACTTCATGACCGGCCCCGGCCAGACCGTGCGCCGGCCCGATGAGCTGCTGGCCGCGGTGGAGCTGCCGCCGGCCGCACCGCGCACCGGTTGCGCCTACGAAACCCTGACCCGGCGCAAGACGCTCGAGATCACCATCGCCTCGGCCACCGCCCGGCTGAGCCTGGCGTCCGACGGCACGCTGGCCGCGGCGCGGGTCTGTCTGGGTTCGGTGGCCCCGGTGTGGCTATTGTCGGCCGAAGCCGAGCGGGCCCTGCTCGGCCGGCGGCCGGACGAAGCCACCCTGGCCGACGCGGCCCGGGCGGCGGCGGCCGACGCCAGCCCGATCGACGATCTGCGCGGCGGCGCGGTCTACCGCCGCTCCATGGTCGAGGTGCTCAGCCGCCGAGCGCTAAAACGCGCCCTGCGGCGCGCCGAGGCGGGAGGTGCGGCATGAGCAAACAGCTGTTGTGCTTTGCGGTCAACGGGGTGGAGCGCGAGCTGGCGGTGGCGCCCGAGCGCACCCTGGCCGAGGTGCTGCGCGAGGAGCTGCGCTTGACCGGCACCAAGATCGGTTGCGGCGAGGGCGACTGCGGCGCCTGCACGGTGCTGCTGGACGGCCAGCCGGTCAACGCCTGTCTGGTGCTGGCGCTGCAGGCCGACGGCCGCGAGGTGACCACCATCGAGGGGCTGGCCCGCGGGGCCGAGCTGCACCCGGTACAGCAGGCCTTCGTCGACACCGGGGCCGTCCAATGCGGATTCTGCAGCCCCGGCATGATCCTCAGCGCCAAGGCGCTGCTCGACCGCGAGCCCCGGCCCGACCGCGACGCCATCCGCGCCGGCATCGGCGGCAACCTGTGCCGCTGCACCGGCTACCACAAGATCGTCGACGCCATCGCGCTGGCGTCCGAACGTATGGCGGCCCGGGAGGAAGAGCGATGAGCGACTGCCGCATATTGTCCACCCGCGCCGAGCGTCTGGATGCTCCGGCCAAGGCCACCGGCGGTGCGATCTACACCGACGACTTGGTGCGGCCCAACATGCTCCACGGCGCCATCCTGCAAAGCCCGGTGGCCCACGCCCGCATCCGCAGCATCGACACCAGCCGCGCCGAGGCCATGCCCGGTGTGCACGCGGTGTTGACCGCGGCCAATACACCCGACACCCCGTACGGCGTCAGCCCGGCCCGCTACGACGAGCGGGTGCTGGCCGCCGACAAGGTGCTCTACGTAGGCGACGAGATCGCCGCCGTGGCGGCCGAAGACCGCGACACCGCGCTGCGGGCCGTCGAGGCGATCGACGTCGAGCTCGAGGAGTTCGAGCCGCTGCTCGACGGCCCACAGGCCCTGGCGCCCGGCGCGGCCCAGGTGCATCCGCAGTATCCGGGCAACGTCAGCGCCGAGGTCCACCAGCAGTTCGGCGATCTGGAAGCCGCCAAGGCCCGCGCCACCACCATCTGCCGCGGCCGGCTCGAGAGCGAGATGCAGGACGGCGCCTTTCTCGAACCGCAGTGCGCGCTGGCCGAGTTCGACCACCGCGGTCACCTGACGCTGACCAGCTCGACCCAGTCGGTGCACTATGTTCAGCGCACCGTGGCCATGGTGCTGGGCATGCCGGTCGAGCAGGTGCGGGTGGTCAAGCCCTACGTGGGCGGCGGCTTCGGCCCCAAGGCCTCCTGCTCGACCATGGAGCTGCTCTGCTGCCTGCTGGCACGCGCCAGCGGCCGGCCGGTCAAGATCACCTTCAGCCGCGAGCAGGTCTTTCTGCATTCGCGGGCGCGGCACAAGTTCTTCCACGAAATGGAGCTGGGCCTGGAGGCGGACGGCCGCCTGGCCTACCTGGAGCACCAGGCCCTGCTCGACGGCGGGGCTTGCGCCAGCTTCGGCATCGCCACCGTCTACTACGCCGGCAGCCTGCTGGGCGGGCCCTACAAGCTGCCGGCCATGCAGTACGACGGCGTGCGGGCGGCGACCAACAAGCCGGCCTGCGGCGCCCAGCGCGGCCACGGCGGCGTCGTCGCCCGGGCGCTGTTCGAGCGGCTGCTGGACGAAGCCGCCGAGCAGCTCGGCCGCGACCCGACCGAGCTGCGGCTGCAGAACATGATGGAAGCCGGCGATGTGACCTGCAACGAGCTGAACATGTCCTCGCTGGGCATGCGCGAGTGCATCGAGGCGGTGCGCGACGGCTCGCGCTGGGCCCAGGACCGGGGCCGGCTCGGCCCCGGCGAGGGCATCGGCATGGCCTGCGGCTTCTTCGTCTCCGGCGCCGGCTACCCCATCTACCGCTCGGACACCTACCACTGCACCGTGCAGGTCAAGCTGCAGGAAGACGGCGGCGGGGTGCTGCTGGAGACCGCCTCGGCCGAGATCGGCCAGGGCTCGGACACGGCCATGGCCATGATCTGCGCCGAGGCCCTGGGCGTCGGTCTGGATCAGGTGCGGGTGGTCTCGGGCGACACCGACCTGGGCATCGACCTCGGTGCCTACTCCTCGCGCCAGACCCTGATGACCGGCCACGCCGTGCGCCAGGCCGCCCAGGACGCCCGCCGCCAGGTGCTCGAGGCGCTGGCCGTGCTGCTGCAGCACGATCCCAACGACCTCGACTTCGACGGCGGGTTGCTGGTCAGCCGCAGCGAGGCGGACATCGACTTCGCCGCCTTGCGCCAGCGCTACGTCAAGGAGCGCCGCGGCTGGACCGACAACCCCGACGGCGGGCCCTTCACCTTCCGCGAGGCCTCGCGCATGGCCTATCTGGAGCGCGGCACCATCGTGGGGCTGGGCAAGTACAAGCCGCCGCCGCTGGGCGGCTCCTACAAGGGCGCGGCGGTGGGCACCTCGCCGGCCTACGGCTGCTCGGCCCAGGTGGTGCAGCTCAAGGTCGACCTGGAGACCGGCCAGATCGACGTGCGCGCCATCACCGACGCCCACGACTGCGGCAAGGCCATCAACCTGACCTCGGTGGAGGGCCAGATGCAGGGCTCGGTGTCGATGGGCCTGGGCGAGGCACTGTTCGAGCAGGTGCAGTTCGACGCCGCCGGCCGGCCGCTCAACGCCAACTTCTCCGACTACAAGATCCCGACCGCGGTCGACATGCCCGACGTCGACTGCATCGTGGTCGAGTCGAACGAGCCCAACGGCCCGTACGGCGCCAAGGAGGTCGGCGAAGGGGCCATCATGCCCACCATCCCGGCCGTGATCAACGCGCTCTACGACGCCACCGGCATCCGCTTCGAGAAGCTGCCGGTCACCCCGGAGCAGGTGGTCCTGGCCCTGGCGGCGAAGCGCGAAGCGGAAAGCGGGTGAGCACCGAAGAATTCATCCGGGTGCTGGTCAACGGCGAGCCGCATCGGCTGGTCGCGCCGATCAGCCTGCTGGCCCTGCTGGAGCAGCTCGGCGAACCGCATGCGCACGCGTTGGTCGAGCGCAACCGCCGCCTGGTCCGCCCGGAGCAGCTGGCGGCCACCGTCCTGGCCGACGGCGACGAGATCGAGGTGATCCTACCGGCCTTCGGCGGTTGAGCCCGCCGGCCGAACCGGAGGTGAGATCGATGAACCCGGCGACTTCCCGCGGCCACATCCCCCGCTGCAACGCCCACCCGCGGGCCCGGGCCGCCTGGCGCTGCGGCGGCTGCGACCGGCGCCTGTGCCCGGACTGCGCCGCGCCGGACGCCCGCGGCAACACCCAGCTGGTGCGCTGCGCCCACTGCGGCGGCTTCGCCGAGCCGCTCCGGGTGCCGCGGCGGCTACGGCCTTGGCCGGTTGTGCTGCCCACCCTGGCCGCCTCGCTGTTCACGGTGCGCGGCCTGGTCCACCTGCTGGCCCTGGGCGCGGTGCTGCAACTGGTGGGCTTCGTCGGCATGTTCCCCTTCGTCGGCTTCTGGCTGGCCCTGGCGCTGACCGCCGGCATCTACGGAGGCTACCTCTTCGCCGTCATCCAGCATACGGCCACCGGCGCCCGCGAGCTGCCGCCGGCCGGGCGGCTATCGAGCGGGGCGGGCGACGTGCTCGGCGCGGCGGCGCGCTTGCTGGCGGCCGGGGCGCCGGTGCTGATCCCGGCGCTGCTGTTTTTCACCTCGGACCGCATCCAGCTGATGGTCCTCAGCGGCTCGCTGGACCTGTGGCGCGAGCCGGTCTGGTGGCTGCTGCTGATCGGCGGGGTAGCCTACCTGCCGGCCGCCTTCATGGTGGCCGCCACCGCGGGCTCGTTCGGCGAGGCCGTCAACCCGCTGTCGGTGGTGGCCGTGATCCAGCGGGTGGGCGGATCCTACCTGGGCCTGGCCCTGTTCGCCGGAGCGCTGTTCGCGGCCAACCAGCTGTTGGAGCAGGCCCTGGCCTCGCTGGCCGGCCCGATCTACCTCTGCCAGCTCAGCAGCGCCTTTCTCAAGCTGTGGTTGGTGCGCACCGGCACCCTGGTGCTGCCGGTGCTGACGGCCATGGTGCTGGGCCGCTTTCTCTACCAGCACGGCCGTGCCCTCGGCCTGCTGTCCGAGCGCGATCTGCTGATCGAGGCCATGCCGAACGCCGCACCGCGCGCCGCCCCGCCGGCCGATGACCGGGAGGCGCAAGCGACCGAGGCGCCGGCCGCGGCCGCGCCCGAGCCGCCGGCCGCGCTGGAGCTGGAATCCACCCCGGCCGAAGCGCTGGCCGGTGCGGTCAAGCTGGGCAACGGGCCCATGGCGCTCGACGCCTACCAGCGGCTGAACGCCGCCGGTGGGGTGCCGCAGCTCGGCCCCGAGGATGACCTGTGGCTGGCCGGTGAGCTGGAGCGGGCCGGCCAGGCCATGGCCGCCGTCCACGCCTGCCGCCGCGCGGCCCAGTCCGATCTGAAAGGCCCCCTGGCGCCACGGGCGCTGTTCGAAGCCGCCCGGCTGCTGGACGAAGAGCTCGCCGCCCCGGGCGACGCCCAGGCGCTGTGGCGGTTCTTGATCCAACACCATCCCGACCACCCGCTGGCCGCCGAGGCCCGCCAGCGCCTGGCTGCCGGGCCCTGAGACCCGCCCAACCAACCGCAGCATCGGGAAAAGCTGAACATGACGGCCCGATCGGGAACAAAGCGGCCGACCGGCTTGTTGCCATGATACGGGACGGCGGCTGCACCCGGCGATGACGCCGGCGCCGGACCGACGCGCGCTGAAGCGACCGATGATGCGCCGAGGAGGTGACGAGCATGAGATCCGAGCGTGAACCGCTCCGCCGCTGGTTGCCGTGGCTGACCGCGGTGGGCTTGGCCGTGGCCTGCGTGGGCGTCGGTCTGCCGGCCGACGGCACCGCCGGGGCGAACGGGCACCGCGTCTGGCAGGATGCCCCGCGCGACGCGCAGAAGCTACTGCCCCAGGGCTATACCCCGCTGCCCTCGCTCAAGGGGCTGGTCAAGACGCTCAAACCGGCGGTGGTCAACATCTACACCACCCAGGTCTTCAAGCCCCAGCGGCGCGGCCGCCGCGGCCAGGACCCCTTCGAACAGTTCTTCCGGCGCCGCGGACCGCTGCGGGAGTTCTTCGGCCCGAACATGCCCTTCCGCCCGCCTCGCGGCGAACTGCGCCGCAACTCGCTGGGCTCGGGCTTCGTCGTTCACCCGGACGGCTACGTCATCAGCAACCACCACGTGGTGGCCAACGCCTCCGCGATCAAGGTGCGGCTGGCCGACGGCGACAAGACCTACGATGCAAAGGTCATCGGCTCGGACGCCAAGACCGACGTGGCCTTGCTGAAGATACAGCCGGACGCCAAGCTGCCCCACGTCGAGCTGGGCGACTCGGACGCGCTGGCGGTGGGCGACTGGGTGGTGGCCATCGGCAACCCCTTCGGCCTGGGCCACACGGTGACCGCCGGCATCATCTCGGCCAAGGACCGCCAGATCGGCCACGGCCCCTACGACGATTTCCTGCAGACCGACGCGGCCATCAACCCGGGCAACTCCGGCGGCCCGCTGTTCGACTCGGCCGGCCGGGTGGTGGGCATCAACACCGCCATCGTGGCCGGCGGCTCGGGCATCGGCTTCGCCGTGCCCATCAACCTGGCCAAGAAGCTGCTGCCGCAGCTGCACGCTGAGGGCAAGGTCACCCGCGGCTGGCTGGGCGTGGGCATCCAGGATCTGACCCCCGAACTGGCCGAGAAGTTCGAGGTCGAGCCCGGCTCGGGCGTGCTGGTCTCGCAGGTCTTCGACGGCAGTCCGGCTGCCGAAGCGGGCTTCGAGTCCGGCGACATCATCCTGAAGCTCGATGGGAAGCCGGTGGCCGACAGCCATGCGCTCACCGGCGCCATCGCCGACATCCCCCCCGGCACCGAGGTGCGCCTCGAGGTGCTGCGCGGCGGCGATCGCCGCGTGCTCGAGACCGAACTCGGCGAACGCGAGCGCGGCGAGGCCCGCGCGCTGGGCCGGGCCCCCGGCTCCGGCGACGAGGCCGGTCGGGCGACCGAAGCGCTGGGGCTGGAGGTCCAGCCGCTGAGCCCGGAACGGGCCCGGCGCCTTGGCCTGGACGAAAACCTGCAAGGTCTATTGGTGACCGCGGTCGACCCGAGCGGACCGGCCGCGGGCGTGGTGCAGCAACGCGACGTCATCCTGGAGATCAACCGCCAGCGGGTGCGCACCATCGCCGAAGCGCAGCGGGCGCTGAAGCGCTCCGGCGACGGGGCGGTGCTGCTGCGCCTGCAGCGCGGCGACGCCCAGGTCTACGTGGTCATCCAACGCTGATCCGCCCCCCCGAACACCCCACCCGGCGCGGGCCGCCACGTATTCCCCTCTCTCGCGCGGCGGCCCGCGCCGGACCATCCCACAGCGGGCGAGCATACCGGCGAACCAGGCGCCCCCACCCGGGCCGGAGGCGAAAGCGGCGGCAAGCCGAGCCTTCGAAACCGCCTTGGATTGCGGTACAATTTTCACCGAACGGCCCGCCGGCGTCCTGCGTGCGCCGCTGCGGGCCGGATGGGGTGGGGCAGGAGGACCGGATTTTGGCTCGCGATCTATACGTCGTCTTGGGCATCTCGCGCGACGCGGATCTCCAGCAGGTCAAGCGCGCCTACCGGCGCCTGGTCAAGCAGCTCCATCCCGATCGCAGCGAAGACAGCCAGCGGCCGGCCGACGCCGAGCGCTTCATGCAGGTGCGTGAGGCCTACGAGGTGCTCATCGACCCGGCCGCCCGGGCCGAACACGACCGGGTGCTGGCCCGGCTCGATCGCGAGCAGGCCGCCTCGCGCGATCCGCTGCAGCCCCGCCGGGGCCCCCACCCCGTCAGCGACCGCTCCCGCTGGAGCCCGCTGGAGCGATGGCTGGACGGCTGGCTGCCGGGCATCCCGGCCCGCGCCCGCCGGGCGGCGCAGCACAAGGATCTGTTCGTCGAGATCTGGTTGAGCCCGCCCGAGGCCGCCCGCGGCGGGGTGCTCGACCTGGACGTGCCCTTCGAGCGCGTCTGTCCGCACTGCGCCGGGCTGGGCTGCGCCGCCTGCGACGCCTTCGGCTGGCGCGCCGAGCACCACGCCCTGGAGCTGCGCCTGCCGCCCGGCGTGGCCGACGGCACCCGCCAACGCCTGCCCCTGACCGGCCTGGGCCTGCCGGGCGTCGATCTGATCGTGGAGCTGCGCGTCGGCTGACCCGCCCGCAAGTGTTCAGGGGGTCTGTCCCAGACCCCGCTCACCCCCAATGTCGGCGCGCTGCTGCGCGCCGCGCGAGCGAGCCGTCGTTCGCTCGCGGCAATGTTTTCAGCCACTTGGAGATGGTTGCCGGTCGAGTAGACCGGACGGGCGCTGCCGCGCCCGGCCGGCCCCTC
>CAYVQE010000006.1:85416-105398 GCA_964454005.1 uncultured Myxococcales bacterium | reverse complement strand
CGAAACCAAGTTTTCCTGAGGCTTCAGGATGACCAGGCCGTGAATAAGATGGGGTCACCAGTCCTTCGGGGACCATCTCGTCGAGCATCGGGATCAGCTTCTCGATCCGTTCTTCGCTGTCGACGATTTCCACCACCACCGGCAAGTCTTCGGAAAGGCGTAAAATGTTGGTGGTGTGTAGCACACTGCGGGCTCCGAAACCAGCCGCGCCGCGCAGGACGGTCGCGCCGGCAAAGCCCTGCTCGCGCAATCTTTCGACCAAGGCCAGGTAGAGGGGACGATGTTGCCACCTGTCCGATTCGCCGATGAAAACCCGAACCAGCAACTGTTCACCGTTTAGGATACGCATGGCGATTGCTCCTTATCTGGCGAGCTTCACATCGCGAGCAGCCACCTGGAGACAGTCCATCCTAGCCAGGCTGCGGCCAGACATCCAAGAACCGTCACCAGGACATTGGCCAACGCCAAAGCCCAGCTGCCATCTTGGAGGTACTTCAGGGTTTCGTAGCTGAAGGTGGAATACGTCGTAAATCCCCCCATCAGGCCAATCGACAGGGCGATGCGTGCCGTAGGCGACAACACCGTCGTCTCCGTTCCGACCAACATGATCGCCGCGAGGAGAAAGGAGCCCAGGAAGTTGACGACGATGGTGCCGTATGGAAACCCGGCTCCGAACAGCCTCATCGCACCGAGCGACAAGAGATAGCGCGCACCCCCGCCCGCTGCGCTGCCAGCGCAGACCCACAAGAATTGAACCACAGGCCGCCTCCTCGCTTCCAGAAGGGCCGTGGGATTTTGTGGAGCAGCTCCCACGGCGCCGATTCGAACGACACGCAGGAGTCATTGGTCACGGCTGGGGTGACGGTTATCGGCGGACTCCACCGCCATCGATGGAGGTCGATGTTTTCATGGCACGGTGGCTGAAGTCAATTTTCGCAGCCCACCGCGAGCGCGAAGCCCTCTGGGGACTTCCAACTCTTTGTTTTTATTGTCCTCGCCCTTCTGCCGGGGAGAATTCAGAACAGCGGGATTCCTGGAGGGTGCGCGCTCGAGACTCGGGCCAGCGACGCTCGCTCTCCAGGTTGCGGAGACCGGGGCTCAGTGATCGCAGGCGTTCTCGCCGGGGCTCAGGGTGCCGTCGAGGTAGGCCTGGATGACCTCTTCGGGCGGGGCCTGGGGCACGCCGACGACGACCTCGACGCCGTTGTCGCCGAACAGCTGCTGGGCCTTGATGCCCATGCCGCCGGCCAGGATGACCTGTGCGCCCTGCTCGCCGAGCCAGCGCGGCAGCACGCCGGGCTCGTGGGCCGGCGGCTGCAGCGGCCGGCTGCCGATGATGCGCCTGGACTCGCGATCGACCTCGAACAGGGCGAAGTGCTCGCAGTGGCCGAAGTGGGGACACAGCGCGCCCTGGCTGACCGGCACGGCGATGCGCTGGTGCCGGCCGTCATCGCCCGCGGTCGCGGCGGGCGCATCAGCGCCGGCGCCGTCCTCGGCGCTGGACGCGATCAGGCGCCGGCTCAGCGCGGCGAAGGCCTCCTTGACCGGGCCGCCGTCGGGCTCCAGGGCGATGGGCCGGCCGGCGTCGCCGCCGGCGACCACCCGCGGGTCGATGGGCACGCCGCCCAGAAAGTCGACCCCCAACTCGGCCGCCAGCCGCTGGCCGCCGCCCTGGCCGAACAGCGAGGCCCGGGCGCCGCAGTCCGGGCAGACGTAGCCGCTGAAGTTCTCGATCACGCCGATGACCTTCATGTTCAGCTCGCGGCAGAAGCCCAGCGAACGGCGCACGTCGGAGACGGCCACCTGCTGCGGGCTGGTGACCACCAGCGCCTCGCCGCTGCCCTCGAGCATCTCGGCCGCAGCCAGCGGCTCGTCGCCGGTGCCCGGCGGGCAGTCGATGATCAGAAAGTCCAGCGGGCCCCAGTTCACGTCGCGCACCAGCTGCTGGATGGCGCCGGCCTTGCGCGGGCCGCGCCAGATGACGGCCTGCTTGGGATCCTGCAGCAGCATGCCGATGGACATCACCTTCAGCCGCTCGCCCGGGGTGGCCACCTCGGCCGGCAGCATGGCCTGGCCGTCGCCTTGGACCCCGGTGCCCTCCATCCCCAGCAGCACCGGCACGCTGGGTCCGTGCAGGTCCACGTCCAGCAAGCCCACCCGCTTGCCGGCCGCGGCCAGCGCGACGGCAAGGTTGACCGAGACGGTCGACTTGCCCACGCCGCCCTTGCCGGACAGCACCACCAACTTGCGCTCGATCAGACACAACCGGGCGGCCATGGCCTGGCGCATGGCGAAGGCCTCGGGGCGTTCACCGGGGTGCTGCTGCTGGGCTGTACAGTCCTGCTCGTTGCACTCGGAACAATCGCCTTTGTCGCTCATCGTCTTCCTCGTTTCGGGTCGGTGGCTCAGTCGCGCGCCACCAGCTGGTTGACCTTGTCCACGTAGCGTTTGAACACCGACATCCCCCCGGCCTGTGAGACGGTCTGCAGCACGGCTTCGGGCTCGCGCACCACCACCCCGGACAGCAGGCTGACCGGCGTGCCGGCGAAGGCCGCCGGCGCCAGCGGCGTGGAGGCGCCCAGCAACACCACCTGCCGGCAGCCCCGGGCCGCCTGCAGGATGGGATCCAGGGTGTGGTTGAGCAGCGCGGTGGAGGTGATCAGGGCCACGTCGGCCTGCGGCAGCGCCGCGAAGACCTCGTCGGCCGACTGCACCCCGGGATCGGGCTGCCGCCGTTCGAAGATGGCCAGCTCGGCCACTTGGGCCCGCAGCCGCTTCTCGATGGGGCGGAAGTGGCCCACCATGACGACGCGATCGCTTTCGCGCAGCCCCGCCTGCTCCAGCACGTCGCCGCCCACCTGGGCCGACCCGGGCCGGTTGAACAGGGCGTTGGCGCAGGCCAGCCCCAGCGCCGCCTCGACCGGGATGCGCGAGGACAGCCACTCCAGCAGGGCGCCGGCCGGCCGGCCGATCAGGCTCTCGCGCTCGCCGAAGGCCTGGCAGCCGCGCTCCCAGCCGTCGAGAAAGGTCAGCGCCAGGCCGAAGCCGCCGTCGTCGAGCACCACGGCGGTGTAGGTCAGCCCGATGCGCACGTCGGCCACGCTGCGCGGCCGGGCCGGCTCAGCGGCTTCGCGCTGTATTCGGGCGGCGATGGGCGGGGCGATCTCAGCGGTCGAGGGCACGGCGCACTCCTTCCCAGAGGGCCCGGATGTCCTGCGCCGCGGCTCCCTGGGAGTCTTCGACCACCGCGCGTCGCCGGACCTGGGCCCGGGTGATCGCGGCATCGTAGCGGATCCGGCCCAGCACGGAAAGCCCGAACTCGGTGGCCAGTTGCTCGATCTGTTGGCTGGCCGCCGGCGCCAGGTCGACCTTGTTGATGGCCACGCTGGCCGGAACCTCGAGCCGGCGCGTCAGTTCGAGCACCCGGCGGGTGTCGTGCAGCCCGGAGACGCTCGGCTCGGCCACCACCAGCACCAGATCGGCCGCGGTGATCGAGGCGATCACCGGACAACCGATGCCCGGCGAGCCATCGGCCAGCACCAGCGCCCGGCCGGTCTGGGCCGCCAGCGCCCGGGCCTGGGTGCGCACGGTGGTGACCAGCTTGCCCGTGTTCTCCTGCCCGGCGCCCAGCCGGGCGTGGACCAGCGGCCCGCAGCGCGTCTCGGACACCGACCAGCGGCCGTTGACCGGCTGGTCCAGGGCGATGGCCTCGAGCGGGCAGCTGTCGGCGCATACCCCACAGCCCTCGCAGGCCAGCGGATCGATGCGAGCGATCTCGCCCGTGCCGCCGGGCTGCAGCGAGATGGCATCGAAGCGGCACAGCTCGGCGCACTCGCCGCAGCCGATGCAGGCCTGCTCGATGACCCGGGCGCGCCAACCGCTGGTATGGGGCCAGCTGTGGCTGTGCTCGGGCTGCAGCACCAGCTCCAGGTCGGGCGCGTCGACATCGCAGTCGGCCACCACCGCCTCGCCGGACAGCACAGCCAGCGAGGCGCAGATGCTGGTCTTGCCGGTGCCGCCCTTGCCGCTGATGACCACCAGCGATTTGGGCTGCGGCTGATCGGGCAGCGGCCCATCGGCCGGCTGCGGTGCGTCGCTGGCCTCGGGCTCCGGCTCGGCCAGCTCGCGGACCCGCAGCGCCGGCGCCGGCTGCCGGCCGAGCTGCAGGGCCTTGGTGGCCAGCCGGTCGAGCTGTTTGCCGAACTCTGGTACGGCATCGGCGGCCAGCTCGCCGCGCGCGATCGCCTCGGCCACCCGGCGCTCGTCCGGCAGCTCGGCCAGGATGGGCAGGCCGACCCGGTGGCACCAGCGGCGCAGCTCGCCGTCGGCCCCGGCCCCGGCGCGGTTGACCACCACGGCGCAGGGCTTGGCCATCTGCTCGACCACGGCCGCGGCCATCTTCAGGTCCGACAGGCCGAAAGGCGTCGGCTCGGTGACCAGCAGTACCGCATCGGCCTCGCGCACCGCCTCGACCATGGGGCAAGCCGTGCCGGGCGGGCTGTCGATGAGCTGCAGCCGATCCGCCGGCGCCGATTTCAGCACCGCCTGGATCACCGGCACCGCGCTTGGGCGGCCGATCTCGAGTATCCCCTGGGCGAACCACAGCGCAGCGGCCGTATCCAGCGCCACCCGGCCGCACTCCACCTGGCCCAGGGGGTAGTCGGCCTCGCGGATGGCTCCTTCGGGACAGGCCAGCCGGCAGCCGCCGCAGCCGTGGCACAGGTCCGGGAAGGTCAGCACCCGCTCGGGCAGCACGGCGATGGCCGCGAAGCGGCAGGCCGCCGCGCAATCGCCGCAGAAGCTGCAACGCGCCTGGTCCACATCGGGCACCCGCTGCATGACCGGCCGCCGCTCGACGATCTGCGGTTGCAGGAACAGGTGCCCGTCAGGTTCCTCCACGTCGCAGTCGAGGTAGGCCACCGGCCGGCCCGAGCGGGCCAGCCGGATGGCCAGGTTGGTGGCCAGGGTGGTCTTGCCGGTACCGCCCTTACCGCTGGCGATGGTCAATCGCATGGGCCGCGGCCGTGGCGCCGGATCATTTGGATTCCGTCTCCGCGTCGGCCTCTCGCTCCAGCTCTTGCAAGCGGCCGCGCAGCTGCTCGACCGTGGCCTCGAGCTGATCGGCCCGGGCGCGCAGCGTCTCGGCTTCCCGCTCCCGGCTCCAGCCGGTCGCCGAGGCGCCAGGCCCGGCGGCGGCCCGGCCGCGAGCGCCGTGGCGGGCACCCCAGCCGCCGCGGCGGCCGGCGCCGAAGCCGCGCCAGGCGTTCCAGCGCAGCCCCGGTCCGGCGTTGCAAGGTCCCATGCCCCAGCCCGTGGCCGGGCCCTGTCCCATCGGTCCTGTTCCGTCTCCAAATGGCATTTTTCTTACCTCCTACTGGCCGTTCGGTGATTCTCGCTCACCAATGGCCGTTCTTGTCCGGTCCAGCGACCGGTTGCAACTCTCCGGCGCGATAGCGATCGATCGCCTGGCGCACGCTGCCTTCGGCTCCGGTGACCACCTCGATGCCGGCCGCCCGCAGGGTCTCGAAGGCCTTGGGGCCGCAATGGCCGGTCAGCACGACCTCGGCTCCGCTGCGGGCCACCTGGCTGGCCGCCTGGATGCCGGCCCCCTGCGGCCGGCCGATGTTGTCCTCGTTGCCGAGCACCTCGAATCGATCGGTGTCGGTGTCGTAGAGCAGAAAGACCTGTGCCCTGCCGAAGCGCGGATCCACCGCGTCGTCTTCATTTCGTCCCTGGGCCGTGACCGCTATGCGCATGGATTCAACCTCCTTATGGTTTCTTGCGTTTCATTTGTTTCGCCGGCCGCCCCGGCTCCAGCGCGCCCGGCGGCGTCGCCGTTGGCCGCGGCCACAACAACCGGGCAATTGAAACCGGGGCCGGTCGAGCTCGTCTTCGAGAAAGGCCTCCAGAACCTCGTCCACCGGGCCGGTCAACCAGCCCACCACCGTGATTCCACTGGCGTTGAGCATGCGCTGGATCGAGCGCGAGATGGCACCGCACAGCAGAACCTCCACGCCGACGCGCACCAGCAGCTGGGCGCGGACCGCGGGGGCGGCGCCGGCGATGGCCAGCTGCTGGCGCTCCAGCTCGCCGTCGTGGCCGAACCGCACCACCAGCAGGGTGCCGGACGAGTCGAACAGGGGCGAGACCACCTCGCCCCAGATGGGGACCGCTACCCGCATCAATGCCCTCCACCATGGACCATTGCATTGGGTGTGCCAGAGTGGCGATTGCCTGCCGTTCGACAACATGCTGATAATATTGATTTTAATTCAGGGTGCGGCCCGCGGGACAGGTGGCCGGAAAGTGGAATTGCAATAGTGCATCCATTTTTCAGTCCGAGTTTGCATTTTTGCTGCTTTTTCTGCCGCGGCGCGGAACCCGGATGCCGTACTTCTTCATCTTGCGCCACAGGGTGGTCTTGTGCACGCCGAGCTGGGCTGCGGTGCGGCCGCGGTTGAAGTCGTTGCGCGCCAAGGCCTCCCACAGCATGCGTGCCTCGAACTCCTGCACGCTGCCGCCGGCCAGCTGGTCCGCACCGGCGCCGACCTCGGTCGGCCGCAGCGGCTCGGGCAGGTGCTCGCTGAGCAGCACGCCGCCCGGACACAGCACGAAGGCGTGCTCGACGATGTTGCGCAGCTCGCGCACGTTGCCGGCGAAGGGATGGTTCATCAGCCGGGCCAGCGCGTCCGGGGCCATGTGGCTGATCTCCTTGCCGTGGACCTTGTTGAAGTGCTCGATGAAGTGCTCGACCAGCAGCGGGATGTCCTCGCGCCGCTCGGCCAGCGGGGGGATGGACAGGGTCATGACGTTGAGCCGGTAGTAGAGATCCTCGCGGAAGCGGCCGGCCGCGATCAGGTCGTCCAGGTGCTGGTTGCTGGCCGCCAGCACCCGCACGTCGACCCGCACGGTGTCGGTCGAGCCCAGCGGTTCGAAAGAGTGCTCCTGCAACACCCGCAGCAGGCGCACCTGCAGCGCCGGTGAGATGTCGCCGATTTCGTCCAGGAAGATGGTACCGCCGTCGGCCGCCTGGAAGCGTCCGGGGCGGTTGTGGCGCGCCCCGGTGAAGGCGCCGGCCACGTGGCCGAACAGCTCGGACTCCAGCAGGGTGTCGGGCAGGGCGGCGCAGTTGACGATGACCAGCGGCCCGTCAGCGCGCTGGCTGAGCTGGTGGAGGGCCCGGGCGATCAGCTCCTTGCCGGTGCCCGAGGGCCCTTCGATCAACACGGTGGCATCCGACAGCGCCACCCGCGGCAGGATGTCCAGCAGCTCGAGCATGGTCTTGTTCTTGCTGACGATGTCGCCGAAGGTAAAGCGTTGCGTGATCTCCTTGCGCAGCGCCTCGACCTCGGCCAGCGAGCGGAAGGTCTCCACGCCGCCGACCAACTCGCCGGCCTCGTTGCGCAGCGGCGCGGTCGAGATGCTGATCGGCAGCCGCTTGCCGTCGCGGTCGACGATGTAGGCGCTCTTGTGCACGCCGGGCGAGCCGGAGCGCAGCGAGGAGCGCAGGTAGCAGCGGTTTTCGCACACGTCGGCCCGGAACACCTCCCAGCAGTGGCGGCCCAGCGCATCGTCGCGGGCGATGCCGGTGATGGTCTCGGCGGCTCGGTTGAAGTAGGTGATGCGGAAGTTGCGGTCCACGGTGAACACGCCGTCGGCCACCGACTCGAGTATGGCCTCTTGCCAGTCTCCGCAGGGTCTATCGGTCGGTAGCTGGTCCGCGATGTCCATGGCTCCATCTTGGTCCTGGCCGCCAGCGGCGTCAAATCCGCGGCCGCGGCAACCTCGGGGCTCGGTTGACGCTTTGTTTCGCCGGCGGTTAGACTCCCAGTTGCCGCCTGGCGGCGGAGAGGATGGTGCCATGGACGACGAACGAGGCGCCCGCAGCTGCGGGCCCTTGGCGGGCTGGCGCGGTCTCCTGTTCGGCCTGCTGGCGCTGGGGCTGACGGTCGCTTGCAGCCGGGATTTCGATGCCCCGCCGCGGCCGGAGTTCACCCTGGTCAACGGCAGCGTGGTCGACGAGTTCGACGAACCGGTGCCCGACGCCCGGGTGCGGTTGATCGAGTGCGGTCTGTCGGCGCTGACCGACCACCAGGGCCGCTTCCAGATCCTGGAGGTGCCCAACGGTGACTACAGCCTGCGGATCGACGCCGCGGTGCTGGTCGGCGGCCAGCCGGTCGACCTGATGCGCCAAGCGGCCGATCGCGAGCCCATGCGCGGGGCGGTGCGCGATCTGCAGCCGCTGGTGGTCGAGCGCACCGCCCGGGTGAGCGGCACCGTGGCCAGCAGCGACTCGAGCCCGGTGCGCGGGGCCGTGGTCTACGTCCAGGGCGGCGAGCGCATCGCGCCGGTGGGCGACGACGGTTCGTTCGCCCTGGAGCGGGTGCCGGCCGGTGCGCGCATCCTGGCCGCAGCCCGGCCGGGTTACCAGACGCAGCAGGGCGACGGGCCGCTGCAGCTCGAGTTGGCGCCGGGCGACACGCGCGAGGTGTCCTTGACCCTGGAGCCCATCCCGGCCGATGCCCGCGCCAGCCTCTCCGGCACGGTGCTGCTCGGCAACCCGGGGCCCGAGCGCGGCGTTGCGGTGCGGCTGGTCGAGCGCTTCAGCTCGGTGCGCTACGGCACCATCACCGACGACCGCGGCCGCTTTGCGCTGAGCGACATTCCGGCCGGCTTCTACGAGCTGCTGGTCAGCCACCCGGGCTACCGCAGCCTGGGGTTGAGCAACTTGACCCTGCGCGGCGGTGACGCGCTGGAGCTCGAGGTGCCGCTGGTGCTGCCACCGGTCGACGCCGCCCAGCCGGAGTACCCCTGGGACGGGGACCCTTCCGGCAACCCGGACGACGACGGCGACGGCATCGCCGATGCGCGCGACAATTGCCCGGTGGTGCCCAACCCCGACCAGGCCGACGCCGACGGCGACGGCATCGGCGACGCCTGCGACGCCGATTACCAGTTCGATCCGCTCGACCGGGACGGCGACGGCATTCCCGATGACCGCGACAACTGCCCGGACGTATACAACCCCGATCAGCGCAACTCGGACGACGATCCGCTGGGCGACGCCTGCGATGTCGACGACGACGACGACGGGCTGCTCGACGAGGATGACGCCTGCCCGCTGCTGCCCGACCCGACCAACGATCCCGCGCTGTGCCACTGGCCGGCCCGGCTGCTGGTCGGCCGGCAGGCCGCCGACAGCGGCGACATCCAGCTGGTAAGCATCGAGGCCGAGCCGGCCGGGTTTTTGCTGGAGGTCTACGCCACCGGTCCGGGCCAGGCCTGGGGCGCTGCCGGACCGACGCGGGACGGCTGGCTGCTCTACCACCACCGGCCTGACCGCGACGCGCCCTTTCGGCTTTGCGCCATCGAGGCCAGCCCGCCCGGCGGCCAGCCGATCTGCTGGCGCGATTGGGAGTGGCCCGACGGAGCGCAGCGGGACGATGTCATGCACCCCAGCGTCTGTTTCGACGAGCGCAGCGATGCCGAATGGCTGTTCTACGAGCGGCTGACGCCCCAGGGCTGGCGCATCTACGCCACCGTGCTGGATCCCGATGACATCGCCGCCACCGCTCCGGGCCAGCCGCTGGCGCTGGTCGGCGACGGCGTCGATCTGCCGCCGGCTCCCGAGCGCTTCTACAACCTGCGCGATCCGTACTGCCACGCCACCGGCCAGGGCCTGGAGCTGGCCTACGCGGTCGATTTCGCCGATCAGTCCTTCGGCCCGGATCCGGGGCTGGACTGGAACGCGCTGGTGGCCAGCGTGTTCGAAGGCGCCGCCTCGGGGGTGTATCCCGTCTCGAACGACCCCGACAGCCATGAACGGCGGCCGGTCTGGGGCGGCGACACCTGGCTGCTGGATCGCGCCACCGAGGGCCGCAGCGCCGTCGCCCGCACGGACATGGATGGCTACTTGGACGTGCTGGTCGAAGACGGCAGCCGCAACCAGGCCCCGGCCGGGCTGACCCTGCCCGGGGGCAAGCGGCTGGTGGCCTTCCAGTCCGACCGCGCCGGGTCCTTCGACGTCTACCTGTACTCCAGCAACTCGGGCGCGGTGGTGCGGCTGACCGAGACGGCCGGCTGGGCCGGCAGCCCGGCCTGGATCCCAGCCCCCTGAGCGAGCGCATCGGCCCCGGTGCCGCCGAGCGCGATCGGGCCGGCACGTTCGACCGCGATATCGAGGCCCTGCTGTGGGACCTGGGCCTGCTGAGCCTGATGCTGCCGCCCGCCCACGGCGGGCTGGAGCAGCATCGGGCCACCGGCCTGTGCCTGTGCGTCGAGGAGATCGCCCGCAGCCTGCTGGAAGAAGGAATGAGCCCCCCTCCCAAGAACCCTAACTATACTCGCGCAGGGTGCGGGCCATCTCGGCCAGCCGGTCGGCGACCAGGCGGTTGACGGTGCCGCTGGGGTAGCGGCCGTCGGCGGCCGGCTTGCCGGCGCGCAGGCCGGTCAGGATCTCCAGCCCCTCGTCCACGGTGCGGATGGCCCAGACGTGGAACTTGCCGGCGCGTACCGCGGCCAGGGGCTGCTGGCCCAGCATCAGGTTGGGCAGATTGCCGTGGGGGATGATCACGCCCTGGTCGCCGGTCAGCCCGCGGGCGGAGCAGATGTCGAAGAAGCCCTCGATCTTCTGGTTGACCCCGCCGATGGGCTGGATGTCGCCCCACTGGTTGACCGAGCCGGTGACGGCCACGCCCTGGTCCAGCGCTACCCCGGCCAGGGCGCTGAGGATGGCGTAGATCTCGGTCGACGAAGCGCTGTCGCCGTCGACCTCGCCGTAGCTCTGCTCGAAGCAGACGCTGGCCTCCAGCGGCAGCGGGTGGCGCTGGCCGAAGCGGGCGCGCAGCAGGCCGGTCAGGATGTAGACGCCCTTGTCGTGCACCTCGCCCGACAACCCGGCCTCGCGCTCGATGTTGATCACCCCGTTTTGGCCCACCCCCACGCTGGCCGTGATGCGGCACGGCTTGCCGAAGGAGTAGTCGCCGAGGTCGAACACCGCCAGCCCGTTGACCTGGCCCACCCGCTCACCATGGGTGGCCACCATCACCAGGTCGCGCTCGATGCTCTCGCGGTACTTTTGCTCGGCCAGGTTGAAGCGCCGCCGTCGCTGGGCGATGGCCCGTTCCACGTCGGCGGCGGTTACCTTGTGCCGGCCGGTCTTGCCGGCCCAGTAGCTGGACTCGCGCAGCAGGTCGGCGATCACCCGAAAGCGGGTCGACAGCTTGCTCTGGTCCTCGGCGTCGCGCATGGCCTCTTCGGCCAGCCGGGCCTTGGCTGCCTTGAGCGGCGGCGCCAGCTCCTCCTCGCGCACCACCCGCTGGACGAAGGCCATGTACTTCTCGAGGTTGGCTTTGGAGTAGTCCATCTCGACGTCGAACTCGGCCTTGACCTTGAACGTCTTCTTGAAGTCGTCCTCGGCCAGATACATGGTGCGGTAGATCTCCTCGTCGCCGAGCATGATGATCTTGACGTCCAGCGGCACCGGCTCCGGCTTGAGGGCCGAGTTGATCATGGCCATCGGCCCCTCGGGCATGCGGATCTCGAGCATGCCGGTCGACAGGGTGCGCTTGAGCGTCTTCCAGACCCCCGGCTCGACGAGCAGATCCTCGGCGTTGACCACCAGGAAGCCGCCGCTGGCGCGCAGCATGGCGCCGCCGCGGATGTGCATGAAGTCGGCCTCGATCCGTCCGGATTCGTCGACCGAGCGCTCGATGGTGCCGAACAGACGAGACATGGTCGGCGTCTGCTCGTAGACCACCGGGCAGCCCTTGCGCCGGGCGTTGTTCTGCAGCACGTTGACCTGGAAGGGCGCCAGCGGATCGGCCTGCAGCTCCTCCTGCGGCGGGCTGGACGGCTCGCCGCCCTCCTCGCTCTCGATGCGCTGTACCAGCAGCGGGATGCGCTCGAGCAAGGCCTCGCGCACTTCCTCCAGAAAGTCGTGGATGGATTCGGCGCGGAACTGATCGGTCACGTCGCCGATCAGCGCATCGATCACCGCAGCGCCGGTGCGCCGGTCGAGCTCCTCCAGGTTGGTGGTCATCTCCCGGGCCATGGTCCGGGTGCGGCGCTGGATTCTCTCCAGTTCGGCCCGCAGCCGATTGTGCTTGCGCTCGAGTTGCTTGAGGCGCTTGTCGCTGATCGCGCCGCTGGCCGCGCGTTCCTCCAGCACGGCCATCGGCTGGGGCTCGTCCTCGATCACCGGCAGCACGTCGTGCTCGACCACCGGACCGCTCTGCACCTCGACCACGGTGAACCGCGATTTGCGCACCTTGTCCTGGAAGGCGGAGACCAGCTCGTGCTCCTGGCGCTGGTAGTTGGCGATGATGCGCTCGCGTTCTTTCTGGTGGTGGTCGGTGGCGATGGCCCGCGGCAGATCGCGCTTGAGCGACTTGACCAGACCGTCCATGGCCTTTTTCAGCTTGATGCCGGTGCCCGGTCTGAGCGCCAGCAGATGGGGCCGGTCCGGCTCCTGGAAGTTGTTCACGTAGACGAAATCGTGCAGCGGGCTGCGGGGCTGCTTGAAGGTGGCCAGGATGTGCCGGGCGGTGGTGGTGCGGCCGGTGCCCGAAGGGCCGGAGACGAACACGTTGTAGCCCGGGCTCTCCACCCGCAGGCCGAGCTCCAAGGCCTCGATGGCCCGTTCCTGGCCGATGATGTGGGTGCGGTGGCGGCCGTAGGCCTTGGGCCGCGGCAGCGCGTTGGTGGCGAGCCGCCGGCGCAGCTTATTGGGTTGGATACGCAAGCGACGCCGGGCGCTGGATGGCTTCGGTTTCATCGATACCCGATTGGTTCTCTATTGCTGATTCTGGTCGCGATGGCGGGCGGAACGGACCGGCTCAGAGCCATCAGAGCCAGATGGCCAGGTCGACGCCGATGATGATGTCCGACCCGGCCTCGCGGTACTCGCGGTTCAGCGGCAGGGCTACCCACACCGCGGGATGGAAGGGGCCGAACTTCATCCGGAAGCCCGGGCTGAGCGCGAACTGCGTGGGCAGCGGGGTGCCGTTTTCGTCCTCGGCGCCCAGCGGCGAGTAGCCCTTGCCCTCCAGCAAGAAGGCGATCGGCTCGGCGATATGCACGCCCAGCGCCGCCCCCCAGGCCAGCGCGCCCTCGATCGAGCGGCTGTCGATGTCGGTGACCGGGAAGTAGGTCGCTGCGCTGAGCTCGAACTGGAAGAACAGCAGATGGCCGGGCAGCACCAGGTCGAATGTGCCGACGGTGGTGATGGCCTCGGGCGAGACGTGGATGCCGGGCATCAGGGTGTTGTACAGCCCGGTCCCGTGGCCGATCGAAGGGGCGTTGGTCCGCGCGTCGACGGAGCCCATGAAGGTCGGGATGTAGATATCGAACGACCAGCCGGTGAATACGTTGGCGCGCGGGTTGTCGGGATCGATCCGGGACTTGAAGTTCAGCCCGATCGAGCCGAGCACGAACTCCTCGTCGCCGGCATCCGGTATGCCGGCGCTCAGCGGCAGCTCGAGCCCGATGTAGATAGGCACCGCGTCGAAGGCGTAACCACCGCGCAGCAAAAAGGTCAGGCCGAGGACGTCGTTGCCGGGGGCGATCCAGCTGGCCAGCTGGCCCCCGGTAGCGATGTTGAAGCTCTTGAAGGTGAAGGGGCTGAGGATCTCGGCCGAGCCGGCGGGTGCCTCCTCGTCGTCATACCACTGGGCCTGGGCCGGCAGACAGAGCGACAGGATCGCCGCCAGCGAAGTGGCGGCGAACACGTAGCGACTGATCGAGCGCATGGGCACCTCCGGCGATTCGGATTCGATGCTATCCGTCCGCCGGGCGCATGTCAAAAAACCGACCGCTTTCGGCCGGCAAGTGGGCAACCGCGAGCGGCCGACGCGGCTGGCGCATTGACACGCCGCGAGGCGGCGCCTACGATGGGCGACGGTCGCCGGGCCCGTGCCGCCCGACAACGCGTTGGACGACCAGGAGGAATCCATGCCAGACAAGACTGTGTTCACGGCCGAATCCGTGACCGATGGCAATCCCCACAAGGTGGCCGACGGACTGGCCGAAGCGGTGCTCGACGCCATCCTGGCCAAGGACCGCTTCGCACGCGTGTCCTGCAAGGTGATGGTCACCACCGGCTTGGTGGTGGTGGCCGGCGAGGTGACCACCGATGCCTGGATCGACATCGGCTCCATCGTGCGCGAGCGCTTGACCGACTTCGGCTACGCCGAGCCGGGTCTGGGCTTCGATGCCAACTCGCTGGCCGTGATGAACCTGCTGCAGGAGCAGTCCGAGGAGGTCGGTCTGGCGGTCGACCGGCGCGGAGCCGGCGACCAGTGCACCGTGGTCGGCTACGCCACCGACGAGGGGCACCAGCTCGACGGCGACTACCATTTGATGCCGGTGCCGGCCGTGATCGCCCACCGGCTGGCCCGCGGGCTGACCGAGGCGCGCAAATCCGGTCGGCTGCCCTGGTTGCGCCCGGACGGCAAGGTCGGCGTCACCGTGGCCTACGAGCAGGGGCGCCCGACCGGCATCCTGGGCGCGGTCATCTCGGCCCAGCATCGACCCGATCTCGATGTGGAAGAGGTGCGCCAGCGGCTCCAGGTCGAGCTGGTCGATCCCGTGCTCGATGCCACCGGCCTGCTGCGCGACGACACCCAGGTGTTCATCAACCCGGCCGGAACCTTCACCCAGGGGGGACCCCATGCCGACACCGGCTTTACCGGGGTCAAGGTCTCGGTCGACACCTACGGCGATGTGGCCCGCCAGATGGATGCCTCCCTGTCGGGCAAGGACCCCACCAAGCCGGGCCGCTGCGGCAGCTACATGGCCCGCTATGTGGCCAAGAACCTGGTGGCCGCCGGTCTGGCCCACCGCTGCGAGGTGCGGCTGACCTACGTCCTCGGCCAGGAGCAGCCCCTGGCGGTTGCGGTCGACGCCCTGGGCACCGGCAGCAAAACCGACAGCGAACTGGTCGAGCTGGTGCGCGACCGCTTCGACTTGAGCATTGCGGGCATCGTCGAGCGTTTCGACCTGCGCCGCCCGCTGTATGCTCCCCTGGCTTGCTTCGGCCATTTCGGACGCGACGATCTCGAGCTGCCCTGGGAAGCCACCGACATGGGCGGCAAGCTGTCCTCGGCATGAGGCGGCAGGAGGAGCCCCGATGAGCGAAAAACGCAAGCTGGCCTTCCCGACCATCGCCGTCCACGGCAAGAAATACCTCGACAAGCACGAGGCCGGCCGGGCGATCCTGTCGGTCTCCACGCCCATCTTCATGAGCTCGACCTTCGCCTTCGAAAGCGCCGACCACGGCGCGCGGTTGTTCGCCAAGGAGGAAGAGGGCTATATCTATACCCGCATCGGCAACCCGACCACGCAGGTGCTGGAAAAAGAGTTGGCCTATCTGGAGGGGGCCGAACAGGGCCAGGCCTTCGCCTCGGGCATGGCCGCCGAGGCGCACACCATCATGGCCTTGGCCGGCTCGGGCGACAAGATCATCTCGGGCGACACGATATACGGCGGCACCCACAAGCTGTGGACCGGCGTCATGCCGCGCATGGGCATCGAGGTGGTCTATGTGGACGTGCGCGATCCGGCCGCCGTCGAGGCGGCCATCGACGAGCGCACCAAGGTCCTGTTCTTCGAGACGCCCTCCAACCCCAGCCTGGGCGTGGCCGACATCGAGCAGCTGAGCGCCATCGCCCACAAGCGGGGCGTGAAGGTGGCGGTCGACAATACCTTCGCCACCCCCTACCTGCAGAACCCCATCGCCCTGGGCGCCGATCTGGTCATCCACTCGGCCACCAAGTACATCGGCGGCCACGGCGACTGCGTCTCGGGGCTGGTGGTCGGTCCCGAGGACCTGATGGAGAAGGTGCGCGGGGTGGCCCACGACGTCGGCGGGGTGATCAGCCCCTTCAACGCCTGGCTGCTGCTGCGCGGGCTGAAGACCTTGCCGGTGCGCATGGATCGGCATTGCGAAAACGCCATGGAGCTGGCCAAGTACCTGGCCTTCCACCCGCAGGTCGAATGGGTGGCCTACCCCGGGCTCAAGACCCACCCGCAGCACGAGCTGGCCAAGCGCCAGATGAGCGGCTTCTCGGGCGTCATCGCCCTGGAGATCAAGGGCGGGCGCGAGGCGGGCAAGCGCTTCCTCGACTCGCTGGAGCTGTGCACCGTTGCCGTCAGCCTGGGCGACTGCGATACCCTGATCCAGCATCCGGCCTCGATGACCCACTCCACTTACTCGACCGAGGAGCTGGCCAAGGCCGGCATCAGCGAGGGTCTGATCCGCATCTCGGTCGGCGTGGAGGACATCGACGACATCATCGCCGACCTGCGCAACGGATTCGCGCGGCTAGCGGATTGACTTCGACGCCGACCGCCGGGGGTCGCTGAAATCCATGCGCCATGCCCTGGTCGCGGTCGCCGGGCCGCTGCGCGGCCTGTACTCCTACAGCGTGCCGGACGAGCTGGCCGGGCTGAGTCCCGGGCAGCTGGTCGAGGTGCCCTTCGGCCGCGGCCGGCGGCGGGGGGTGGTGGTCGAACTCGGCGGCCAGCCACCGGCCGGGGTGGCGGCCAAGCCCGTCGCGAGGCTGGTCGAGCCGGAGCCGGTCATCCGACCGGCGCTGCTGGCCACGCTGCGCTGGGCCGCCGATTACTACCTGGCACCTCCCGGGGAGATGATCTTCGCCGCCCTGCCGCCAGCCATGCGCCGGCCGGCCGCAAAGGCCGACCCGCGCCGGTTGGCGGTGGCCGCCGCGGTGGCCGATGCCCCCGCTCCGGCCGGGCTGGAGGACAAAGCGCCGCGGCAGGCGGCGCTGTTGCGCGCGCTGCGTTCGGCCGGGCCGCGTCCGGTGGCCGCGCTCGAGCGGGAGCGCAGCGGGGCGCGGGCGGCGCTGGCCGCGCTGGAGCGCAAGGGGCTGGTGACCATCGCGCTGCAGGCGCAGCCGCGGCGGCCGGCGGCCGAGGCGCTGCCCGCCCCGGCGCCGGTGGAGCGACTCAGCGCCGAGCAGCAGCAGGCCCTGGAGACCGTGGTCGAGCGGCTCGACGCCGGCGGGCCCGCCAGCGTTCTGCTGCACGGGGTGACCGGCTCGGGCAAGACCGAGGTCTACCTGCGGGCCATGCAGCACGCCCTGGACAACGGCCGTGGCGCCCTGCTGATGGTGCCCGAGATCGCGTTGACCCCACAGCTGACCCAGCGGGTGGCGGCCCGCTTCGGCCGGCAGGTGGCGGTGCTGCACTCGGGGCTCGGCCAGGGCGAGCGGCTGGACGAGTGGCGCCGGCTGCAGTCCGGCCGCGCCCGGATCGCGCTCGGGGCGCGTTCGGCGGTGTTCGCTCCGGTCGAACGGCTGGGCCTGCTGGTGGTCGACGAGGAACACGACGGCTCCTACAAGCAGTCGGAGCGCCTGCCGTACAACGGCCGCGACCTGGCCCTGGTGCGCGCCCGGGAGGAGGGGGCGTTGGCGCTGCTCGGCTCGGCCACGCCCTCGCTGGAGTCGTACGCCCGCGCCCGCGGCGGCCGCTCGACGCTGGTCGAGCTGCGCCAGCGCATCCACGCCCGCCCGCTGCCCGAGGTGGAGATGGTCGATCTGCGCCGGGTGCTGGATCCGATCGAGCGGATCCATGCGCTCAGCCCGCCGCTGGCCGATGCGCTGGCCGCGACGCTGGATGCCGGCGAGCAGGCGATCCTGTTCTTGAACCGCCGCGGCTACTCGGCCTTCGCCCTGTGCCGCGACTGCGGCCAGGCGGTGCGCTGCCAGGCGTGCAGCGTGGCGCTGGTGCATCACCTCAGCGACGAGAGCCTGCGCTGCCACTACTGCGGGCACACCGAGCGGTTGCCGCTGCCCTGTCCGGCCTGCGGTTCGAAGCGGGTGCAGATGTTTGGGCTGGGCACCGAGAAGGTCGAGCAGGAGGTGGGGCGGCGTTTTCCGGGCGCGCGGGTGATCCGGCTCGACTCGGATGCGGCCGCCGGCCGCGGCGCGCTGCAGCGGGCCATGGGCCGCTTCGCCCGGGGCGAGGCCGACGTGCTGGTGGGCACGCAGATGGTGACCAAGGGCCATGACATTCCCGGCGTGACCCTGGTGGGCGTGGTGCTGGCCGACCTGGGTCTGCACCTGCCGGATTTCCGGGCCGCCGAACGGACCTTTCAGCAGCTGCTGCAGGTGGCCGGGCGCGCCGGTCGCGGCGATCGGGCGGGCCGGGTGGTGGTGCAGAGCTTCCTGCCCGGCCACCAGAGCTTGGAGCTGGCGCGGCAGAACCGGTACGCCGATTTCGTCTCCGGCGAGCTGGAGCGGCGCAATGCTCTGGGGTACCCACCCGCGCGGCGGTTGATGATGATCCGCGTCAGCCATCCGGACGCCGACCGCACCCGCGAGTTGGCCCTGGCCGCGGGGCAGCGGGTGCGCGCCGGCGGTGGCGGGCGGGTGCAGCTGCTCGGCCCGGTGCCGTCGCCGCTGGCGCGGCTGCGGGGCCGCTACCGCTGGCAGATGTTGGTCAAGAGCCCGCGCATCGAGGAGCTGCACCGGGTGGCCGGCGCGGTGCGTGCAGGGGTGAGAATACCGGGCCGGGGGAAGATTCTTTTTGATGTCGATCCGTACGACATGCTATGATTTTTCTCTGCTTTTCGGGAAGATGTACAGGCGGATGGCATGGCCACGATCCTGATCCTGGAGCCGGACGAGCAGCTGGCGGCCACCTTGTCCGAGGCGGTCGAGCGGGCCGGCCTGCGCTCGGTGGTCCAGGAGAGCGCGGCCGGGGTGGGCGATCTGCTGGCGGTGGAGCCGCCGGCGCTGATCATCCTGGACCTGGCGATCGACGAGGGCCAGGGGGTGGCGTTGTGTCATCGGCTGCGGGATTCGGAGGGGGGCGAGCTGCTGCCGATCCTGATGATCGGCACCGGCGCCGAGGGGGTGGCCTCGTTCGGCGAGGCCCTGGCCGAGGGCGGTGATTACTACTTCGACAAGCCGGTCGATCCAGAGAAGCTGATCTCCAAGATCCGCACCTACGTCGGCGTGGAGCAGGACGTCTCCGCCTTCGCCAAGGCTTCGGCGGACCAGTCCGCCGAAGCCCCGGAGGCGGGCCAGTCCGCCGAAGCCCCGGAGGCGGGCCAGTCCGCCGAAGCCCCGGTGGCGGGCCAGCCCGCCGAAGCCCCGGTGGCGGGCCAGCCCGCCGAAGCCTTGGCGGAGGCGGGGTTGGCCGAGCGGGTCGAGCAGATGATGAGCCTGGGCGAGTCGTTCGCCGGCGGGGTGCTGGCGCCGCCGGTGGATGATGAAGAGGCGGCTGACGAGGAGGGGGACTCGGCCTCGGCGGACTCGTCCGCCGACGCCCCGGTGGCGGACCAGTCCGCCGAAGACCCGGCGGCGGACCAGTCCGCCGAAGCCTTGGCGAAGGCGGAGGGTGGGAGTTTGCTGGCCCAGGAGCTGTTCGACGAGGAGTGCGTCGAGGAGCCGATGGCCGATGAGCCCCTGATCCCGGCGGCCCAGCGCGAGGCCCGCGCCGAGATTCTGCCGCCCGAGGACGAGGAGCCGGCGGAGGAGCCGGTGGCGGGGCCGGCTGCGGCGGATGCCGCGGGTGAAGACGGCTCGGAGCGGGTGCCGGCTGCGGCCGGGGGGGTGGCCGGGGCGGAGTTCGAGGAGCAGTTGGATCGGATCGATCCGGGGGCGCCGTTTCTGCGGGCGCCGGACAGCAGCCCGCCGCCGGTCGACGAGGACGAGCCGGAACAGGAGCGGGAGCAGGAAGCGGAGGCCGGCGAGGATCGGGTGGCGAGCGTGGCGTGGGGAGGGGCGGACAAGTGGAAATCGCTGCGGGAGTATGAAAACGAGCTGATGTCCGGGATGACCGAGACAGAGGCCGAGACACGCGATGCGGATCTGGCCGAACTCGAAGCTCGGCTGAAACAGGATACGGAAGAGCAGGAGCGCAAGCGCCAAAAAGAAAAAGAGCGCCGGGAAGAAGAGGAGCGCCAGCGCGAGGAAGAGGAAGAGCGCCAGCGCGAGGAAGAGGAAGAGCGCCAGCGC
>CAYVQE010000006.1:84093-85316 GCA_964454005.1 uncultured Myxococcales bacterium | reverse complement strand
GCCAGCGCCGGGAAGAAGAGGAGCGCCAGCGCCGGGAAGAAGAGGAGCGCCAGCGCCGGGAAGAAGAGGAGCGCCAGCGTCGGGAAGAAGAGGGGCGCCAGCGCGAGGAAGAGGAAGAGCGCCAGCGCGAGGAAGAGGAAGAGCGCCAGCGCCGGGAAGAGGAGGAGCGCCAGCGCGAGGAAGAGGAAGAGCGCCAGCGCGAGGAAGAACAGGAGCGCAGGCGCCGGGAAGAGGAGGAGTGCGAGCGGCGGGAAGAAGAGAAGCGCAGGCGATGGGAGGAGGAAGAGGCTGCCGAGCGGGCGGCTCGTGAGCGGGCCCGGTTGGACCGCGAGGCCGAGCGGCGGCTGGGGGATCATTTGGCTGCGGAGGCGGAGGCCGTTGGGGCGGCTGAGGTCGAGGGAGTGCTTGAGGCCGACGGGGGGGCGGAGGCCGAGCAGGTGGCCGAGGTGCTCGTGGGTGGGGAGGAGTTCGAGGACGACGAGCCGCTCGATTCCGAGGCGTTCTGGCGCGACGCGGACGAGGCCGGGGACGAAGTGGCCGCGGAGCAAGCGGCCGAGTTGGCCCGGGTGGCTTCGCGCTGGATGTCCGATCAGAGCTTCAGCCTCGCCGGCGACCGCCGCGATGATATGGGCGAACCCGCCGCCGGCGGGCCCGCTGCGCTGGAGACCGGAGCCGACGCAGCGGCGGCGGACAGCGGTGCGGTGGAGCCTGCTGGCGAGGCGGCGGCGACCGACCGCGAGCCGGTGGAGGCCGGCGTCGACGCCGATTGGGCGCGGCCGGACTCCGGCCCCGGGCCTTTCGACCTGCCCCCGGAGACCGAACCCGAGATGGCCGCCGAACGCGGTACCGAGCCCGACCTGGCCGGCGAACTCGAGGTGCCGACGACCATGCACGGCGGCAGCGATCTGGTCCAGCTGCTCGAGCGCGAGGCCCGGCTGGCGCGCGAGCTGGCCGCCGACGCCGACGAGGAAGACGGCGCGGCCTTCCAGCCCGAGGACGTGGTCGGCACCGTGCCCGATCTGCCGCCGCGGCCCGGCGACGAGACAGCCGCTGACGCCGTGCCGGCCTCACCGCTGGAGCGGGCCCGGGCCGCAGCCCGGGGCGCCGAGCACCAGCAGGCCCAGCGTCGCCAGCCCCCGGAACGGGCGGCCGCGGCGGGCGAACGCTTCGAGCGCGAGGATACGGCCGGCAGGGCCGCCGAGCAGCAGCGGTCGGGCTTCGAT
>CAYVQE010000006.1:53492-83993 GCA_964454005.1 uncultured Myxococcales bacterium | reverse complement strand
CGAGCGCGAGGATACGGCCGGCAGGGCCGCCGAGCAGCAGCGGTCGGGCTTCGATCGCGAGGACACCGAGGATCTGCCGCGGTCCGGCCCCGCCGGGGATGCGCCGGGAGCCGACGCGCCGGAACCCCCGGGGGCCCACCGCCGGGTGCCGTTGAAACGACCCGGCCTGCGCGTCATCCGCCCGGGCCGCGCCGCCCGTGGCGGGCAGCCGCGACCCGAGGCCCGGACCGAGGCGACCGAGTTCTCCGCCGCCGAGCCCGCTGCAGCCGCAGAGCCCCCTGCGGCCGGGCCCGATGAAGCGGCGCAGCCGCCGGCCGAGGACTTCTTCAGCCGCGGCCTGCCACCGGCGCTGCTGCCCCCGGATCCGGACAGCAGCGATCTGGCCCGCGAACCGGTGCCCCATTTGCTGTGGCGGCTGTCGGTCCAGGGGGTCGCGGGCAAGATGGTCTTTCGCTCCGGCAGCGACGAGAAGGCCGTCTTCTTCGAGGCGGGCGTGCCGGTCGGGGTGCGCTCGAACCAGACCGCCGATCGGCTCGAGGAGCTGCTTTTCCGGCAGGGCTTGATCGATCGCGCCGCTTACGCCGAAGCCCGGGTCAAGGGCCTGGAGCAAGCCCGGCCCCTGGCCGCCCATCTGGTCGAGCGGGGTCTGTTGCGCCCGGACGAGCTCTTCCCGCTGGTCCGGCGGCACCTGGAGACCTGCTTGCTGGGCCTGTTCGAGTGGAGCAGCGGTGAGGCGCACTACGAGGCCGAGCTGGCCTTGGACGCCGACAAGGTGCGCCTGGCCCGGCCGCTGCCCTCGCTGTTGATGGAGGGCATCCGGCGCAAGTTCCTGCTGCCGCGCATGATGGAGCAGCTCGGCGGTCCGGCATCGCTGCTGGCGCCGGTGCCGGCCGAGCAACGCGAGCCCGCCTGCGATCCGGAAGCGCTGGAGCTGACCGCAGCCGAGCGGGAGGTTCTGCGGCTGGTCGACGGCATGCGCCCCATCGAGGAGATCGTGTTCCTGTCCGGCCGCGAGGTGAGCACGGTCTACCGGGTGCTGCTGGCGGCCAACGTGGTCGGTCTGGTCCGGGTGGCGGTACGCGGTCTGCGCGCCGACGCCGAGAACCCGGAGCAGAGCGAGCAGCGCGACCTGGAGATCCGCCGCCGCCGACTCGAGGCCAAGTTCGCCCAGATCCACGAGGCCAGCTACTTCGACATCCTGGGCGTGGGTGAAAAGGCCAACCCCTATGAGATTCAGGCCGCCCACGACGAGCTGGCCCGCGAGTTCCACCCGCTGCACTACGCCCATCCGGCGCTGGCCGAGCTGAAGCCCAAGCTCGAGATCGTCCAGCGCACCCTGGCCGAGGCCCGCGACGTGCTGTCCGACGACCTGCTGCGCGCCGGCTACCGCGAGGCCCTGCAGCGCGGCGACTGAGCCCCGGTGCCCGCGGCCGAAGCGCCGGCCCGCCGGCCGCCCCAATGCCGCTGTGGCCGGGCCGGCTGGGGTTGCCTGGCACGGAGGGCGTTGCTAAGTTGTCTCCAGGGTGACTCTGGGCCTCGGATGGCCGGAGGCGGCGGCTGCGGCCGCGCGGCCGGCTGTGGGGTCGGGTGGTGGACCATGGCGGTACGCGAGCTGAGCATCTATCCGGACCCGGTGCTGCGCCGGCAGACCGAGCCCTTCGAGGCCTTCGACGACGAGCTGTCGCGGCTGATCGACGATCTGGCCGAGAGCATGTACTTCCACAAGGGCGTCGGTCTGGCTGCGCCGCAGATCGGCGAGGCGCGCCGGGTGGCGGTCGTCGACGTGGACCAGCGCGAGGGCACCCCGCACCTGATCGAGCTGGTCAATCCCGAGGTGATCGCCGTCGCGGGTGAGCGGGTCGAGGGAGAGGAGGGCTGCCTGTCCTTTCCGGAAGAGTCCGAGCTGGTGGTCCGGCCCCACCAGGTGACGGTGCGCGCCTTCGATCGCCGGGGCCAGCCCTTCGAGATGACGGCCGGCGAGCTGCTCGGCCGGGCGCTGCAGCACGAGATCGACCACCTCTACGGCGCGCTGTTCATCGATCACATCTCCCGGCTGAAGCGCTCGCTGATCGAGCGCCGGATGAAGAAACGCGCCCGCCGCAAGGCGTCCTGACCCCGATCCAGCCCTGGACAGCGGCCCGGGTTTCGGTGGACCCTACGGCCCCGGGGGCCGTAGTCCGTTCAACGGCGATCCAACGGCCACCGGATTGGGGTTCCCCGCCATCCGGGTGGGGGCGCTCAGGGTTGGCAGTTCCCAAGGAGCTTCAGACTGGAGGGCGGCTTGCGATTCGTATTCTTCGGTACCCCGGAGTTCGCGGTCGGCGTTCTGGACGCGCTCGAGGCCGCCGGCCGGGTCCCGGTGGCGGTGGTGTGTCAGCCCGACCGCCCGCGCGGCCGGGGCCGGCGGCCGGTGGCGCCGCCGGTCAAGGGCTGGGCCGCGCAGCGCGGGCTCGAGGTGCTGCAACCGCTGCGGCAGAACGATCCCGACTACCGGCGACGCTTCGAGGCGCTGCAGCCCGAGCTGGCGCTGGTGGCCGCCTTCGGCCAGATCCTGCCGCGGGCGGTGCTGGCGGTGCCGCGGCTGGGCTGCATCAACGTCCACCCCTCGCTGGTGCCCCGCTACCGGGGCGCGGCACCGCTGCAGTGGACGCTGATCAACGGCGACCGCGAGACCGGCGCCAGCATTCTCGAGGTGACCCCGCGCATCGACGACGGCGACGTGCTGGCCCAGCAACGGGTGGCGGTCGAGCCCGACGAAAACGCCGCCGAGCTCGGCGAGCGGCTGGCCGCGCTCGGCGGGCGGCTGGCCGCCGAGGTGATGGAGCGGCTGGAGCACGGTCCGATCGCGGGCCGGCCCCAGGGCGAGGCCGGCCTGGTCATGGCCCGCCAGCTCGAAAAGGCCGACGGCCGGCTCGACTGGAGCCAGCCGGCCCGGGCCCTGCACGATCGGGTGCGCGGCGTTCAGCCCTGGCCGGGCGCGACCACCCGGCTGGGCGACCAGCCGCTCAAGATCGCGCGCACCCGACCCGAGCCCGACCGTGGCGATCCCGAAGCCGCGCCCGGTCAGATCATCGAGGCGGCGGGCGACCGGCTGCTGGTCCAGACCGGCCAGGGCGCCCTGGCTTTGCTGGAGATTCAGCCGGCGGGAAAGAAACGCATGCCGGCGCGCGCCTTCTTGGCCGGCCGCCGCATCGAGCCCGGCGTGCGGCTGGACTGATTCCGGCGGAGGGCTACAGCCAAAAGGTCGGCGTCAAATCAGGGCGGTGGAGAAGTAGCGCTCGGCGCGGTCGGGCAGGATGGTGACGACGCACCGCTCGCCGCCCGGCTTGGCCGATACCCGGGTCGAGGCCCAGACATTGGCGCCGGCCGAGGTGCCCACCAGCATGCCCGAGCGGCGGGCCAGGGCGCGGGCGGTGGAGATGGCATCGGCGTCGGTGACCACCTCCACGTCGTCGATCAGATCGACGTCGAGCACCGGCGGGATGAAGCCGTCGCCGATGCCCTGGATCTGATGCAGGCCGGGCTCCTTGCCCAGCAGGGCGGCCGAGTTCTTGGGCTCGACGGCCACGACGCGCACCGCCGGGTTCTGCTCCTTGAGGAAGCGGCCCACCCCGGCCAGGGTGCCGCCGCTGCCCACCCCGGCGACGAAGGCGTCGATCTTGCCCTCCATCTGCTCCCAGATCTCGTGGGCCGTCTCCCGGTAGTGCACCTCGGGGTTGAGCGGGTTCTCGAACTGCTGCGGCACCCACACCCGCTCGGGGTCCTCGGCCTTCATCGCCCGTACCTTTTCGACCGCTTCGGGCAGGCTGCCTTCGGCCGAGGTGTAGATCAGCTCACCGCCGAAGGCCCGGATGATCTTGCGCCGTTCCTCGCTCATGTTCTCGGGCATGACGATGATGACGTGGTAGCCCTTCATCACCCCGACCAGCGAGACCCCGATGCCGGTGTTGCCGCTCGACGCCTCCACGATGACCATTCCGGGCCGCAGATCCCCGTCGGCCTCGGCGTGCTCGATGAGATAGCGCGCCACCCGATCCTTGACGCTGCCCCCCGGATTGAGATGCTCGGCCTTGGCGAAGATGTTGGGGGCGCCGAAGCGGCTCAAGTTGATCATGGGCGTGTTGCCGATGCACGCCAGGACGTCGTCGACCACCTTCATCTTCTCTTCCTCCGGGGCTGCGGTTCGAGCGGAGTTTGCACCGGATTGCGGCACGCGTCAACGGCGGATGAGCAGACCCTCGCAGAGCACCAGGCCCAGCGCCAGCAGCAGCAGAACGCCCGCCAGCGAACGCGGGCCGTGGCCGTCGCGGCCGGCCACGGTCAGCCGCCCGCCGCTGCCGAGCCAGTTGCGCAGGGAGGCGGGCGCCAGCGGTCGCGGATCGCTCTCGGCGGCGGGCGGGCGCACGAAAAACCCCGGCATGGTCACGCCGGCCAGCGCCCGCCCGCCGGCGTGCTGCTCGACCGCATACCAGCCGGGCCGGGTGGTCTCGGTGAAGCGCACCACCGCGTCGTCGCCGCCGGGCACCGGCAGCTCGCGGGCCTCGCCCCGCGGCGTCCGGATCAGGATGCGGTCGGCCTCGGCCAACGCCGGCACCTCGACCGCAGCGCCCACCGCGATGTCGGGCGGCGGCTGCACATCGAGGCTGCCGGCCAGGTAGGCCACGGCGTGCTGCAGAAACGGCAGGAAGCTGGCGCGGGCCGGCCAGTTGGTCCAGTCGCGGTCCAGGCTGGAGGTGAACAGCAGCACCCGGCCGGCCCGGTAGCGGCCCTCGACCAGGGCCGGGGCGCCGTTGGCGTAGCGGATCAGGACCCGGCTGCGCTCCTGCTGCCGATCGGGCGCCAGCACCACCGCCCGGCGGGTGCGCACCGCGGACAGGGCCCGGGCGCCCGGCCCGTTGAAGAGGCGCAGTACCGGGTGGTCGCCGGCGCTGTCGCCGAAAGCCAGCCCGGCCCGGATGCGGCCGTCGGGCGCGACCGGGCCCAGGGTGACCACGTCGCGCAGCTGCCAGGGCAGCAGCGGGCCCAGCATGCGGTTGGTGTGATCGATCTCGACCCGGTCGCCGACGGCGATGAACAGCCCGCCGCCGCCGGCGACGAACTCGCGCAGCGCCTCGCGCCCGGCCGGCGCCAGGTCGCGCACGTTGGCCAGAAAGACCACGTCGGCCGCGGCCAGCTGCGCCGGCTGCAGGCGGTCCGGGGTGACGGTGACGAAGCGTACGCCGACGGCGGCCGGCCCCGCCGGCGCCAGGGCGTGCTCGAGGTAGAACACCTCGTCGTGGTGGATCACCGGCCGCATGTCGCCGTTGACCAGCAGGGCGTTGAGCCGCTGGTGGCCGGAGAGCAGGAACTGCCGTTCGTCGTCGACCGGCAGCCGGTCGGCCGGCAGCCGGATGCGGCCCAGCAACGGGCCGGATTCGGGCGGGTGCAGGCTGAACAGCTTGCGCGTCGGCCGGTCGGCTTCCAGGACGGCGAAACCGCGGGCCACCACCCGGTCGCTCCAGACCACCTCCACCGCCAGCTCCTGCTCGCCGGCCGCGCCGTGGCGCACCACGCGGCCCGACAGCTCGAGCAGCTCTCCCGAACGGGTCTGCTCCACGTCCAGCACGGCCCGGTTGGACCGTTCGCTATCGGCGGCCACATCCTCGAGCACCACCGCCGGGGCTGCGCCGGCCGGCCAGCGCGGTGGCCCGCTGAAGGCGTGGCGCGCGGAGTCGGTCAGCAGCACCACCTGGCGCCGGCTGCCGGCCGGCGTCTCGGCCAGCAGCTCGGCGGCCCGGCCCATGGCGGCCGACAGGTCGCTGGTCGACCAGCCCGGCCGCTGGTCGTCCAGGGCGTCGAGCAGCGCATCGGCCGAGCCGCTGCAAGGCGCCACCAGTGGCTCCAGCCGCCCGCCGGCCCGCAGCAGGCAGGCGGTGTCCTGCGGCCCCAGTGCGCGGACCCGCGCCCGGGCGCGATCGAGCGCCAGTGAGAACAGGGAACGGTCGCCGTGCCGGGTGCGCATGCTCAACGAGGCGTCCAGCACCAGGCAGCTGGCGGTTGGGCCGCTGCCGGCGGCTACTCCCCGGGGCTGCAGGGTGGGTCCGGCCGCGGCCAGCACCAGCGCCGCGATCAACAAGGTGCGCACCAGCAGCAGCAGGACCTGACGCAGCAGAATCCGCCGCGCCGAACGCCGCTGCACCCGGAGCAAGAAATCGATGGCCGGGAAGGGCTGGCGCCGGGCGCGGTGGCGGTTGATCAGGTGGATGATCAACGGCAGCGCGGCGGCGGGCAAGGCCCAGAGCATGGCGGGCTGGCTGAACACGGCGGCCGCTCTCTTTCAACCCTGGCGGGTGAGATAGCGCAACAGCGCCTGGTGGGGCGGCTCATCGGTGCGCACCAGCTCGTAGCGCAGCCCGGCACCGGCCAGCGCCCGGCGGTTGGAATCGAGGAAGCGTCGCATCTCTTCCAGGTAGGCCGCGCGCACCTCGCGCGGCACGGCCAGCAGCCGGCGCTCGTCCTCCAGCGACTCGAAGCGGGCGGGCTCCTGGAACGGGAACTCGATCTCGTCGCGGTCGAGCACGTGGAAGACCATCACCTGGTGACCGCGGGCGGCGACCATCTTCAGGCTGGGCAGCAGGCCGTGGTCATCGTCGAACAGGTCGGACAGCAGCACCAGCACCCCGCGGTGCCGGCTGTGCTCGATGAAGCGGGTTGCCGCCGGCCGCAGGGCGGTCGGCCCCTGGGGCCGGGCGGCTTCCAGCCGGCCCACGATCTCGCTCAGCTGGTCGCCGCGGCATTGCGGCGGCACCCGGGCCGGAGCGCTGTCCGACAGGATGCTCAGCCCGGCTGCATCTCCCTGGCGCAGCAACAGGGCGGCCAGGCTGGCCGCCAGCAAGCTGGCGTAGCCGGCCTTGGTGAAGGGGCCCGAGCCATAGTCCATCGAGCCCGACTGATCCACGGCGATGGTCGCCTGCAGGTTGGTCTCGTCCTCGTACTTCTTGACGACGTAGCGGTCGAGCCGCCCGAGGGCGCGCCAGTCCAGATGGCGCGGATCGTCGCCGGGGCTGTACTCCTTGTGCTCGACGAACTCGATGCTGACCCCGTGGCGGGCCGAGCGGTGCAAGCCGGCCAGCACCCCCTCGACCACCCGCTCGACCTGGATCGCCAGGCCCCGCAGCCGGGCCAGCAGCTCGGGATCCAGTGGTGAGGGGGGTGCTCGCATGGCTCCGTTCCGGCGCGTCGGCATCCGATTGTCGGGCCGCCGCCATGTCTGGTCGCGCCGCCGGCGGCCGGGCCCGAGGGGTCGAGTCTAACCGCAAAACCCGATCCGCTTCCAGCCCGCTGAAGGTGCGCTGCTGGCTTCGGCTTGCGCTGTGCGGGCGCGGTTCTGTATACATGGAGGGGATCTTCGGACCCCGGCCGAGCGTCCTACTCACGGGGGACTGGACCGCGCGATGACCGAGCAGTTCGGCAAATATCGCTTGGAGCGCAAGCTGGCCGTGGGCGGCATGGCGGAGATCTTCCTGGCCACCCACCAGGGCCCCGAGGGCTTCCAGAAGCACGTGGCCATCAAGCGCATCCTGCCGCATCTGACCGAGGACCAGGACTTCGTCACCATGTTCCTGGACGAGGCGCGGCTGGTGGCGCGGTTCAACCACCCGAACATCGTCCAGATCTTCGAGCTGGGCGAAGTGGATGGCCAGTACTTCCTGTCCATGGAGTTCGTCCACGGCGTCTCGATGTCCAAGCTGCTCAAGGCCGCCCGCAAGCAAGCCCGGCCATTGCCGCTGGAGTACGGCGCCAAGGTCGTCAGCCACGCCTGCGAGGGTCTGGAGTATGCCCACAGCTTCAGCGACGCCGACGGCACCTCGCTGAACCTGATCCACCGCGACGTCAGCCCCCAGAACCTGATGCTCAGCTACGACGGCGTGGTCAAGGTGCTCGATTTCGGCATCGCCAAGGCGGCGGGCAACATCTACCAGACCCGGACGTCCTCGCTCAAGGGCAAGGCGGCCTACATGTCGCCGGAGCAGATCACCCAGAAGACGGGGCTCGACCGGCGCTCCGATATCTTCTCCTTGGGCATCGTCTTGTTCGAGTTCGCCACCGGCAAGCGGCCCTTCGGCGGCGATACCGAGCTCGAGCTGATGATGTCGATCGTCAAGAAGAACGCCCCGGACCCGCGCGCGCTGGAGCAGACCATTCCGGTGGAGCTGGCGGCCGTCATCGGCCGGGCGCTGCACAAGGACCGGCAACAGCGCTACCAGAACTGCCGCGAGCTGCGCCAGGACCTGGAAGAGCTGCTGCTGGGGCGCCGCCTGCTGGTCGACAACTACACCCTGGGCGCCTTCGCCCGCGAGGTGATCCCGCCGGGCGACGCCGGGGTGGGCTATTCGGTGCCGACGCCATCGCGCCCGCCGGAGGCCGAGCCCACGACCACCCCTTCACCTCGGTCCGAGCCCCGGGCGCCGGCGGCGGCCGGGGCCGACGCGCCGACCGTCATGACCCCGTCGGAGCAGCTGCGGCCGGTGCTCGAGCAGCAGCAGGCCGCGGCCGTTCCGGCCGCCGGGCGCGAGTCCGGGCCGGCTCCTGGGGCCGCTGCGCCTGAGGCCGCTGCGCCGGAGCCGGCGGCACCCGCGCCGCAGCGCCGGCGGCCGTGGACCGGGATGCTGCTGGTGCTGCTGTTGATGGCCATCGGCGCCGGTACCGGGGTGCTGATATTCGGCGACGGCTGGCTGGCCGGCGGTGGCGGGCAGTCGGATTCCAGCCCGGTCGCCGGCGCCAGCATCGAGCAGCCGCCCGGTGGTTCGCCACCGGCGGCTGCAGGTGACGGCGAACCCGCGACCGGCGCTGCTGGGGACGAGGCGCCCGCAGCGGCGGACGAAGTGTCCGAGCCGGAGGGAGAACCGGAGGAACCGGGCTCACCGCAGCAGGAGGCGACAGCGGCGGAAGAGCAGGCGCCGGCCCGGCCGGGCAACGCCGCGCAATCGTCCGCGACCCGGCAGCCAGAGGCCGATGCTGGCCAGCGCAGCGCGAACGAGCGACGCGCCAAGAAACGCGTGAAGCGGCGGCGCCGCCGCACCGGCGTGGGGCGTGGGCGCCGGCCGCGCACCCGCCCCGAGCCGAAACCCGAGCCCAAACCGCGCTCCGCGGGCGATCGAGTGGCCGCTGCCGCCAAGCCCGGTTTTCTGGTGATCGATACCCGCCCCTGGACCAACGTGCAGATCGACGGCGCCGTTTATGGTGCCACGCCCCTCGGGCCGGTCGAGCTGCAGCCCGGGATGCACGAGGTGGTGCTGGCCAACAAGGCCAAAGGCATCCGCCTGACGCGTTCGATGCGCATTCTGCCGGGCCAGACCCAGCGGCTGCAGGAGAAGTTCGGCAGGGGCTTGCTGCAGGTGTTCGTCAAGCCCTTCGGCGAGGTGTTCGTCAACGGGGTGCGCCGCGGCATGACGCCGCTGGACGGACCGATCAAGCTCTACGAAGGGCGCCACGCGGTCCAGGTCATCTGCAAGCGGACCGGCAAGCGTCAGACGCGTCGGGTGCGGATTCGGCCCGGGGCCACCCGCAAGCTGATCTTCGATCTGCGCTGAGCTGAAATGCCCAGGGCGATTCCGGTCCGAGCCGCCGCCGCCGATCACTCGGGCAGCAGCTCGCCGGGTCGGGGCAGATCGGCGATGACCGCCAAGCCCGGCCGCAGGCTGAACTCGAGCCGCCCGGCCTCCAGCATGGTCTCGCCCTGGCGCATGGCGAAGCCGATCGCATTGCGCGTCGCCGGCACCCCGGCGGCGGCGTAGAAGCCCTTGACGCTGGTGGCCGCCAGCTCCAGATCGGGCAGCAAGAAGCTCTCGGCGGCGAAGTAGTAGACCCGGCCCGGCGCCGGCGGCGCGATGGCCAGCCCGACGGTGATGTGGGCCATCGGTCGCGCCGTTTGCAACGTGCAATCCGGCGTCCGGCCGATGACCAGGCCCCGCTCCGAACCCAGCCCGGCGATGGTGCCGCTGGTGAACGTCTCGTAGACATCTGCCGGTACCGCGAACAGGCCCTGGGTGGCGGTGCCGCCGACGCAGCCATCGGCCCGCAGGGCGAAGCCGGCGTGGGCGGTGGGCACCACCGTGGCCCCGGCCCGGCTCTCGCCGCCGGCCACTTCGAGCAGGTAGACGCGGTTGGTCTGCACCTCGGTCAGGGCATAGACCCCGTGGCCGCCGGCGTCGGCCACCACCGGCACCCGGTCCAGCTCCTGATGCGGCGCCGCGGCCGCGCGCAGGACCACCTCCAGGCCGACCGTGCGATCGGATGTGCCGGGTGCGGGGAAGAGGTTGACCCGACCGGTCACCGCGCAGCGCTCCGGGCTGGCGGGCGGCTGGGATGGGGTCTCGAGCAGGCAGTCGACGTCGGCCGCAGCCGGTTCGTCGGGCACCACCGGAGCCTCGGCCGGCGCCGGAACACAGGCCGCGCCGATGCACAGCGCCGGCGGCGGGCAGGACTGCGGCGAGCAATCCGGCCAGGGCCGGCACAGCCCGGTGCCCAGGTCGCAGGTCGCCCCGGCGGCGCAATCGGACTCCTGCGCGCAGGGGGCGGAGCAGGCGCCGATGTCGGCGTTGCAGCGCTGGCCGTCGCTGCAGTCGGCCACCACCCGGTGGGAGATGCCGTCGGCCTGGCACTGCTCCACCCAGCCCCCTGCGCCGCCGCAGCGGAAGGCGCCCGGGTCGCAGCCTTCGGCCGCGTCCCGCGGCAGGCAGCGACCGATGCGCTCGTCGGGCGACACCGGCGTCTGCACGCAGACCATCCCGGCCGGACACGGCCGGTCGGCCGCGCAGCGCTTCTCGGCCAGGCCCATGTCGCCCAGCGCACAACCGGCGGCGGCCAGGCCCAGCCCGGCCGCCGTCAGCAGGCGGAGCAAGAAAATGCGCAGAGCGCAGCCGCACTGGATTCGGGCCGGCTTCATGGGCCATCCAACCGCGGCCGGTCGAACAGGACCAGGCTGGCGGCATTGGCGAACACCCGCAGCGGCCGCAGCTTCAGCGACAGCGCGGTATCGCCGGAGCGCACCAGCGCTGTGGCCAGCCCGCGGACCGGCAGGGCGTTGGTGGCCACGAAGAAGCCCGAGCCGTCGGTGGCGGTGGCCTCCGGGGCGGGCATCCCGCTTTTCAGGTAGTAGAGCCGAGCGTGGGGGTTGGACAGACCGCCGGTTCCGTATTGCAGCTTGTTGCCGTCGCAGTCGCGCAGCCGGCCGAACACCAGGCCGCGTTCCGGGTCGGCCAGCACGCCGGCCGCATTGGCGTAGCTGTCGTAGTTGGCCTGGTAGAGCGCCGGGGCGGTGAACTCGATGCTGCCGGAGGTACACTGATCGGCGCGCAGCACCAGGCCGAAGGTGTACAGGCTGGCGAATGGGAACTCCCCGGACTCGCGGCCCTGCACCTCGAGCGCCAGGCGGGTGTTGGTCGGCAGCTGCTCGATCCGGTACTGGGCCAGCCCGCTGTCATCGAAGGCCGTGGTGTGGCCTAGCGGCGACTCCGTTTGGCCGCGCAGCAGCGAATCGGCCCGGTGGATGCGGATGGTCAGGCCGATGGCCGCGGCCAGCGACTGGTTGTTGTAGAAGTTGACCACCCGCCCTTCCAGGGCACAGTCGGTCGGATCCGCCGGCGGATCGACCGGAACGGTCTGGTAGCAGCCCAGTTCGGGAGTCGTTTCGCCAGCGGTCAGCGCCTCTTCCGCCGGCGGCGCGGTGCAGGCGCCCGGATCGCCGATGCAGCTGCTCGGCTCGGCGCAGGCCTGGTCATCGAAGCACAGACCTGGCGGTACGCACTTGCGGCTGGACAGGTCGCAGCTGGCGGCGGGCCATTCGGCGCAGTCGTCGTCGTCGTCGCAGTAGGGCTTGCAGGCTGGATCGAGCGGGTCGCAGTACTCGCTGTCCGGAGCGCATTCGGCCACCAGCTCGACGAAGCCCGACTCGGGGTCGCAGCGCACGACCGCGTCCAGGGAGGCATTGCAGCGCTCGACGCCGGGTTGCGTGCAGTCGCCGCGCGGCTCGCAGCGGCTGGTGTCGGGGTTGCACCAGGTGTCGTCCGGGCAATCGGCGGTCGTGTCGCAGGGCGCGACGCAGTCCGGCACGCCGTCGGCGTCGAGCAGGCAGTAGGTATCGTCCGGGCAGGCGGTCGAAGCCCAGCTTCCATCGACACAGGTCTGGATCGATTCGCCGTCCGGGCTGCAGCGCAGGCTGCCGGCGGTGCAGTGCGCATCACCACCACCGTCGCCGTCGCCGGGGCCGCCGTCCGGGGCGGCGGCCAGGCACACCGCGGTGTCGCCTTGCGCCACGCAGACCAGCTCACCCGGGCAGGGGTGGTCCTGGTCGCAGCGCTTGCCCGCCGGGTCGAGATCGAAGGCGCAACCGGTCGCCAGCACCAGCGCCCAGGCCAAGCCGAGCAGCAGTCCGCTGCGCGGGGCGGCGGCTGGGCCCGGGCGGGCCCGCGCGGCGATCGATCGCCTGTAGCTCATGACATTCATCCGGCTCCCATCGGCGGGCGGCCGCCGTCAAAAACGGATGCCGGCGCGCAGCCCGCGCAGGTGGGGCGCCAGGCCGATCTCGACCCCGGCCCGTTCGCCGCCGGAGCCGTCGTCCTCGACGAAGTACAGCACCACCGCGGTGACCAGCAGCGCCCCGCCGACGCCGAACATCACGTTGGCGCCCAGGCCGTAGTCCTCGGCCTGGGCGCGCAGGTCGGCGGCCCGATCAGCCCAGACCTCGTCCTCGAAGGCGGATTTTTTCTGCAGCGCCAGGCCGCCCAGCACGCCGGCGCCGGCCAGCGCGGCAGCGCCCACCCCGGCCGTCACCCAGGTCCAGACGCGGCCGCGCGCCGGTGCCGGAGCCGCGTCGGGCGGCGGCCGATCCAGCGCCGGGCGCTCCGCTGGCGGCTGCTGCGGAGGGCGATCCGCCGGCGGCTCGGGCGGCGCCACGCGCTGGCGGACGCGTTCGAGCACCTCCACGATCTTGGGCGAGGTGTCCTCCGGGGCCGCGATGCCGGGGTCGACTTCGATGGCCCGGGCGAAGTCGCGCTCGGCCTGCTGGCGGTCGCCCAGGGTGAAGTGCACCAGGCCGATGTAGAGGTAGACCCGAGCCTGCTGGGCCGCGGGCAGGTCGCCGCGGCGCTCGATCCGTTGCAGCAGATCGAGGGCCCGCTGGTACTCGAAGCTCTCGTAGGCCGCGACCGCATCGTCGAACGACGCCGGCTCAGCTCGCACCGGCGCCGCGGCCAGCGCCAGGCCGAGACAGGCCCCCAATCGCAGCAAAGCAGTTGTTTTCATGCATCATTTCATAGCACAAGGCGCGCCGGTGGGCAAGCCGGCGGCCACTGCGGCTTTGACCCTCGGCGCTGCGGTGGTTTATCCTGCCTTCTGCTCCGCGCATCGAACAGGAGGCGGGACATGCGAAGCTGGCGGGTCTGGTTGGCGGCGGCCGTGTTGCTGGCGAACGGCGGAGTGCGCGCCCAGCAAGCGATCGCGGCCGATGGGCTGGACATCGAGCGCTTCAAACCGGCGTTGGACAGCCAGGGCCTGGTGTTGACCGAGGCCGGGCAGGGCGAGATGGCCGGCGACCTGAACCTCGGCTTCTACCTGCACTACGCCTATCGGCCCCTGGTGCTGCGCGACGCTGGCGGCGAACACCTGCGCAGCCTGGTCGACGATCGCCTGGCGGCCAGCTTCATCCTGTCGATGGGCATGTTCGACTGGTTGACGGTCGGGGTCGAGGTGCCGGCCGTGCTGTGGCAGGAAGGTGAGCTGTTCGCCGGCGACGGGGGTGGGGCGGGTCTGGCGGCGGCCGGGCTGGGCGACATCCGCGTCGGCGTCAAGCTGACCATGCTGCGCCAGCAGCAGCACGGCATCTCGCTGGCGGCCTTGCTGCCGCTGACCCTGCCCTCGGGCGACGAGCGATCCTATATGGGCGGCGAGACGGTGAGTGCCATGCCCGGGCTGGCCCTGTCGCGCACCCTGCTCGACGGCATGCTGCTGCTGGCCGTCAACGTGGGCGCCTGGGTTCAGCAGTCTGCCGGCCTCGGCAAGCTGAAGGCCGGCCACGATCTGTACTATCGTCTCGGCGCCCAGCTGAACCTGGACGATTGGAGCCTGTCGGGCGAGGGGGTGGGCGGCGCTCGCATCGAGAGCATGGGCAGCAACCAGCCCGAGGAGACACCGCTGGAATGGCTGCTGGCGGTGCACTATCGTACGCCCTGGGACCTGCAACTGACGCTGGGTGGGGCGGTGGGCACCCTGTCGGGCTGGGGCACGCCGCACGCGCGCGGTTTCTTCGGCCTGGCCTGGTCGCCCCGGATACACGACCAGGATGGTGATGGGCTGGCCGACGACGCGGACCGCTGCCCGGCGCAGCCGGGCCCCCGGGACAACGACGGCTGCCCGTGGCAGGACAGCGACGGCGACGGCCTGACCGACGATCGCGATGGCTGTCCGAACGAGCCGGGGCCGGTGGACAACCGGGGCTGTCCCTGGCCGGACAGCGATCAGGACGGGTTGGCCGACAACGCCGACGGGTGTCCAAAGGAGCCGGGGCCGGTGGCCAACAAGGGTTGTCCCTGGGGCGATGCCGATGGCGACGGCCTGACCGACAACGTCGACGCCTGCCCCGACGAAGCCGGACCGGCGGCCAACAAGGGCTGCCCCTTCCCGGATCGCGACGGCGACGGGGTGGTCGATGTGGACGACGACTGTCCGGACGAGCCCGGACCGGCGGCCAACAAGGGCTGTCCCTGGGGCGACAGCGACGGCGATGGCCTGGCCGACAACGTCGACCAGTGCCCGCAGCAGAAGGAGGACCTGGACGGCTTCGCCGACGACGACGGCTGTCCCGATCCGGACAACGACAAGGACGGGATACCCGACGTCGACGACCGCTGCCCCGACGAGCCCGAGGTCATCAACGGCTTCCGCGACGAAGACGGCTGCCCGGACAAGGGCAAGGTGGTGGTGATCGTCAAGAAGGAGAAGATCGAGATCCTGCAGCGGGTCTTCTTCGCCACCGGCAAGGCGATCATCAAGCGCCGGTCCCACAGCTTGCTCGACCAGGTGGCCCAGACCCTGCGGGCCCACGACGAGATCGACAAGGTGCGCATCGAGGGCCACACCGATGCCCAGGGCGGCGAGCGCTACAACCAGCGCCTCAGCCAGCGGCGCGCCGAGGCCGTCCGCCGCTACCTGATCGACAAGGGCGTGGCGCCCGAGCGGCTGGAGGCCGAGGGCTACGGCGAGTCCAAGCCCATCGCCTCGAACCGCACCGCCAAGGGCCGGCGCCAGAACCGGCGGGTGGAGTTCACCATCATCCAGCAGTGAAGCCGAGGCTGTCGCTGCGAGCGCCTGCGCTCCGGGGTCGGGGCCCGTGGCTCACAGGTCGAGGTAGGGCTCGACCGCGGCCCGGTCCAGCGAAGCCGCCACCGAGCGGCCCAGCAGCTCGACCGAGACCACGATGGTGCGCCCGCGAGGCGACTTCTCGACCCGCCCGATCACCCCCTGCATGGGACCTTCGACCACCTGCACCAGCTGGCCGCGGGCCAGCCCGTCGCGGGGCTGGACGTCGGCTGCGGCCCCCAGCAGCATCCGGATCGACTCCACCTCGGCGTCCGGGATGGGCAGCGGGTGGTGGCGTACGCCGACCAGCCGCACCACCGAGGGCGTCTGCAGCAGCTCCAGCCGGCGGGCGGGATCGAGCGCGGTGCGGACGAACAGGTAGCCCGGGAACAGGGGCTTGTAGATCAGCTTGCGCCGATCGCGCCGCCGCGACACGGTGCGGTACTCGGGCAGGAAGGCCTCTCGAGCCTGCCGTTCGAGTTCGGCCAACACCTTGTGCTCGTGCCGCGAGCGGGTGTGCAGCGCGAACCAGCGCACCCCGGCTGGCAGCCGGGCCGGTTCGACTTCGCGTCCTGTACCGGCGGCGGTGCTCATGGCTGGTAGAAGGCGGCCATGGCCGCGACCACGCGCCGTTGCTCGGCGGGCGTGATGCCGGCGAAGCAGGGCAGCGCCAGCACCTCGCTGGCCGCTCGCTCGGCAGCCGGCAGCCGGCCGGGCGCCGGAGCCACCGCGGCCAGGCAGGGTTCCAGGTGCAGCGGGCGGGGATAGTAGACACCGCTGGCGATGCCTGCTGCGGCCAGGTGCCGGCGCAGTCGATCGCGGTCGCGGGCCCGCACCACATACAGCCCCAGGCTGTGCTCGCCGGCGCCGCCGAGGTCCGGCGGCCGCAGCGCAGGCTCGGCGCCAGCGCTCAGCCCGGCCTCGGCCAACAGGGCGCCGTAGCGCTCGGCCGCCGCCCGGCGCTCGGCCAGCCAGCGCTCCGCGTGCTCGAGCTTGCGGGTCAGCACCGCGGCTTGCAGGCTGTCCATGCGGAAGTTGCCGCCCAGCAGCACGTGCCGGCCGGCGGGGTCGGCGCCGTGGTCGCGCAGGGCGCGGGCCCGCTCGGCCACCTCGTCGTCGTCGGTCAACAGCAGGCCGCTGTCGCCCCAGGCGCCCAGGTTCTTGGTGGGGAAGAAGCTGAACGCCCCGCAGCGGCCGAAACGGCCCACTTGCCGGCCGGACCAGCGGGCGCCGAACGCCTGGGCGCAGTCCTCGATCAGCTCCGCCCCGGCCGCGCGGGCCAGCGCGCCGAGCGCGTCCAGATCGCAGGCCCGACCGTAGAGGTGCACCGGCAGCAAGGCCCGGGTGCGCGGGCCGATGCAGCGTTCGACCGCGGCCGGCTCCAGCAGGAGGCTCTGCGGGTCGACATCGGCGAAGACCGGCCGCGCGCCGCAGCGCAGGACGGCCTCGGCGGTGGCGATGAAGCTGAACGGCGTGGTGATCACCTCGTCGCCCGGGCCGATGCCCAGCGCCGACAGCGCCACCAGCAACGCGTCGGTGCCGGACGACAGCGCTACCGCCCGGCGCGCCCCGGTGTGCGCGGCGAAGGCAACCTCGAACCGCGCGACCGCCGGGCCGCGGACGAAGCGTTGTTCCGCGGCCACCGCGGCCACAACCTGCTGCAGTTGCTCCTGCAGGGGGGCGTGCTGGCGGGCCAGGTCGAACAGCGGGATGGGCGGAGGCTCAGGCGCCGCTGACATCGCGCTCTTTCTCACCGTAGTAGTAGCCGTAGTGGCGATAGTAGTAGTAGCCGTAGTCGCGGTGCTCGATGTCCAGATCGTTGATCACCGCGCCCAGGATGGGGGCGTTGACGTCGCGCAGCTGCCGCACCGCCCGCCGGCCCAGATCGCTCGAGGTGCGGGCGCTCTTGACCACCAGCACCACGCCGTCCATCATGCTCGACAGGATCAGCGGATCGGCCACCATCAGCGCCGGCGGGCTGTCGAAGATCACGCGGTCGTAGCGTTCGGAGAGGTCGTCGATCAGGCGCCGGAAGCGCTCGGTGTGGAACAGCTCGGTCGGGTTGGGCGGGATCGGGCCGCAGGGGATGACGTCCAGCCCGGGCACCTCGGAGACGTGGGTCACCGCATCCAGATCGGCTTCGCCGAGAATGGTGGTGGTCAGCCCCAGGCCGCTTTCGATGCCGAAGGTCTTGTGCAGCCGGGGCCGGCGCATGTCGGTATCGAGCATGACGACCCGCGAGCCGCTCTGGGCCATGGTGATGCCCAGATTGATGCAGACGGTCGACTTGCCTTCCTGGGGGTTGGGCGAGGTGATCAGCAGGCGGCGGGCCGGGTTCTCCGGCGACATCAGCAGGATGTTGGTGCGCACCGTGCGGCAGGCCTCGGCAACCGTGCTCTTGGGGTGGCTGATGAGGTAGTTGTCCCGCAGCCGCTGCTCGCCGCCCTCCTCGTTCTGCGGCTCGAGCTTGATGCTCGGGATGATGCCCAAAAAGGGGATCTGCAGCAGGCGCTCGATGTCGTCCTGGCTCTTGAAGGTGTTGTCCAGGTACTCGAGGAAGAAGGCCAGCCCGATGCCGCCCAGCAACCCGACCACCGCGGCCAGCAGGATGTTGAGCTTGACCCGCGGATGCACCGGCACCTCGGGGGCGATTGCCGGGTCGAGCTTGTAGACGTTGTTGGTCTCCTGCAGCGACGCCAGGGTGGCTTCTTTCTGGCGTTTGACCACCAGCTGATAGAGCTGGGAGGCGGTCTCGCTCTCGCGCTTGAGCCGGCCGTACTGCAGCGACTTCTTGTTGACCTCCAGCGCTTCGGCCTTGACCTGGGCCAGCCGGCGCCGCGCCGTGCGCTCCTCGCGCAGCTTGGCCTGGTAGGCAGACTCGATGCTGGCCAGCACATTGTCGATCTCGCGGTCCAGGCTCCGGCGGGTGACCTCGATTTTCTCGATGATGGCCTCGTACTTGGGGTGTGCCGGCAGGTAGCGCGAGGCCAGCTCGGCCTGCTGCTCCTGCAGCTCGAAGTAGCTCTCCTTGAGCTGCTGGATCAGGCGGTTGTCGATGATCTGGTCGATCGAGTCGAGCGGCAGCTTGGCCGCCTTGATGTCCAGGATCTGCTTGCGCTTGGACTCCATGGTGGCGAGTTCGGTCTGGACCTTGTTCAGCGTCTGGTTGATGTCCTGCAGCCGCTGCGAGGTGATGTTCTGCCGGTCCTCCAGCGAAACGCTGAGCATCTTCTGGTCCGCCTTGAACGCGTGCAGTCGGTTCTCGGCATCTTCCATGCGGTGCTTCAGCTCCAGCGCCTGGTCGGCCAGCCAGCCGGCGGCGTCCTCGGTGATCTTGCGCCGGGTCTGCAGGTTGTGCTGGATGTAGGCGTTGATGGCCGCGTTGGCCAGCCGGGTGGCCCACTTGGGGCTGGGGTGGCGGGCCTTGACGAAGACCATCCGGCTGTCCTTGACCGGCTCGACCGACAGCGCCTGTCGTACCAGCTCCACGTAGTCGACGGGCTTTTCTTGCCGGGCCGCCTGCTCGGCGGGCGGCAGCTCGGCGATGCCCAGAAACTCCTTGTTGCCCTCGAGCCGCAGCAGCTGGACGACTTTCTGGGCCACGGTGCGGCTGGTGATCACCTTGTACTGGGTCTCGTAGTACTCCTTGTTCGACCAGTAGGAGCCGGCGCCCAGGTTGTAGACCTCGCGCACGTTGCCCAGCACCTGCGGCGCGTCGATCTCGATGATGACCGAGGCCCGGGCCTCGTAGATCTTCTGCTGGCGCAGGGTGAAGATGGTCACCAGCGTGACGGCCACCAGAAAGAAGGCCAGCACGGTCCAGCGCCGCTTGACCACGATCTTCCAGTACTCGCGCAGATCGATCTGCGGTTCCTGGCTCTCATCGGTCTGGGTCTCGACCATGGGTCGACTTCCTCCGGCGCGCCCCGAGGCCGGTGGGCGCCGTGCCAGTTTATGCAGCCGGCACAGTGGAGTCAATTTCCGAAGTAACCCAGGGCCGTGTGCAGGACCTCGGACTCGACCGGACAGGCGGCGCCGAAGTCGGCGGCCGCCCGGGCCAGCCTCTCGAGCAGGGCCAGCCCGCGTTCGACCTGCTGCTTGCGGGCCCAGCGCCGCTTTGCCAGCTCCAGCCGGGCGTCCGGGTCGATGGGCACCTGCCGGCGCTCGGGCACCAGTCGGCGGCCGATGGAGACCTGATCGGACAGGTCGGCCACCAGGTTCTGGCCTTCGCGGGCGGCCAGCCAGCGGGCCGGCTGCTGGAACAGCGAGGTGCCGGCCTCGGCCCGGTAGGCCTCGAAGCGGCGCAGCACCGCCTGCGCCGCCCGGCCGCAATCGTCCGGTGGCTGTTCCAGCAGCTCGGCCAGCGACTCCAGGTAGTCCAGCTCGCGATCGACCTCGGCTTGCGGAGGCATGTCGAAGCCGGGCCGGCCCTTGCGCACCGGTTGGGCCTGGCGGTCGAACACCAGCGCCAGGTTTTCGAGCTGCTCGGGGTCATAGGCCGGCGCCTCCCGGCCCAACAGCGCGATGGCCGCTGCCAGCGCGATCCCGGCCAGCCCGATTCCCAATACAAAACGGCGCGACACCCCTGCCTCCCGGGGGCATTATCGGCCAGGCCGGCGCCTACCGCAACGGTCCGCGTTGACGCCGGCGCCCCTCTTCGGTACCGTCGGGCTGACCATCAACCGATCCGGAGGATTTCGATGCGAACGGCGAACGAACTGCTGGCCGTGGTGGCCGTGTTGTCATTGCTGGGCTGCGAGGAGAAGGTCGACGAGCAGACTGCGGCCGAGAAGCCGGCTGCGGGCGAGGTCGCGGAAACGACCACGGTCTCGACCGTGCCCACCGCGATCAGCGTCGAGCTGATCGAGCCGGGGGCCGAGCCGCGCCGTGAGCTGCGCTATGATTTTTCCAAGGCCGAGACCCAGACCTTCAAGATGATCATGGATATGGCCATGGCCATCCAGGTGGGGGCGATGAACCAGCCGCGCACCGAGCTGCCGCCGGTGCACATGGTGATGAAGGTCGAGCCGCAGGAGGTCACCCCGGACGGCTCGCTGCGCTACCGCTTCGATCTGACCTCGACCGGGCTGGACGAAAGCGCGGGCGCCGATCCGCGGATGGTCGAGGCCATGCGCGCCGAGCTGAAGAAGACCGAGGGCATGAGCGGCTGGGCGCTGGTGGACGCGCGCGGGTTCACCAAGAAGGCCGACATCAGCGTGCCGGCCGGCGCCGGGGCGCAGCTCAAGGACCTGGTCAATCGGATGAAGAACCAGATCGAGCAGATGTCGGCCCCGTTGCCGGAGAAGCCGGTGGGTGAGGGGGCGCGCTGGCTGGTGACCCAGCCGGTGTCGAACGAGATGTTGAAGTTCTCCCAGAAGGCGACCTACGAGCTGAAGGCCATCGAGGGCGATGTCATCGAGATGCACATCGACATCGCGCAGGAGGCGCCGCCGCAGGACATCGAGGCCCCGGGCATGGGTGACGCCAGCGCCCGGCTGGTGGCGCTGAAGTCCGGCGGCTCGGGCAAGACCGTGGTCGACCTCGCCGAGCTGGTGCCGACCTCCGATATCTCGACCTCGATGAGCATGGAGGTCGAGATCCGAGCCCAGGGCCAGCGGCAGAACATGACCACCACCATCGACATCGACATGCAGATCCTGCCCCAATAGCAATTGCCACCCATTCGTCCAGGAGGGATGAGCCATGCCGGAAGTGACCTATGAGAGCATCGAGGGGCTGATCGAGTCGGCCGAGCAGGATGGAACGGTGATGCGCTGCGTGTTCCGCTGCCCGGTCTCGGACACCCGCATCGAGACCACTGCGGGCATCCAGTCCGGGCGCGGGTTGGGGGCGGCGGCCAAGAAGGCGGCCAAGCGCGGCCTGATGTACCGCCTGCGCTGGGGTGTGCGCAGCGCGGTGCGCTCCGCGCTGGGCTACGGCATCGCCGGTCGCGTCGCCGGGGATGTGGCCAGCGAGATGACCAGCTCCGCCGGCAGCCGGGTCGAGCACCGCTACAGCGAGGACGAAAAGAAGGCAGCCGTGCTGGCGGCCTTCCAGGGTGTGCAGGGCCAGTTCGCCCATGATCCCAAGCGGGGCTGGATGGCGGCCGCGGCGGCCGGCGATGTGCTGACCGATTTCGCCAATCAGCTGCAGCAGGCACCGGTACAGCAGAAGTACGACAAGGGTCTGTTGGCGCGGATGCTGGTCGAGGTGGCCGGCGCCGACGGCCGGCTGGCCGGTGACGAGAAGGCCTTCTTGCAGGAGTTCATCCCGCCCGAGCTGGGCAGCGTCGACGAGCTGGCCAACCGGCCGCCGCTGTCGAAGGCCGAGCTGGCCGAGGCCGGCCGCGGGCCGGTGCGCGAGACCATGCTGATGATCGGCTGGGGCCTGGCCTGCATCGATCGCGAGTTGGCCGCGGCGGAGGCCCAGCGCCTGGCCGAGCTGGCCGCGGGGCTGGAGATTCCAGCCGCCCGGGCCGAGGAGCTGAAGCGCTATGCCCAGCGCTACGTGATCGATCAGGGGCTGGAAGAGGCCTACCCGAACGGCGAGCCCGACGAGGCCGGCCGCGCCGAGGTGATGCGCTTCGCCGAGCAGATCGGCCTGCCGGCCGAGGAAGCCGAGCGGGTCGAGATCCGCTACCGCAAGCGCAACGGCCTCATCTAGGCGTCCGTTTTCCACCCCCGATTTCCCCCCGCCCGAGAAGGAGACCTCGATGGCCCGGGCCCTGCGCGAGAAGCTGCGCTACCGCTTCGAGAACTTCATGTCCAAGGGCGGCATCTCGGTGTTCATCAGCCTGGTGGCGCTGTTCTTCGTCTGTCTGGCCCTGGCCCTTTTGATCCGCTGGGTGGTCCTGCTGATCTTCCCCGAAGTCGACATCTTCGAGGACTTCTTCAGCCACATCTGGTCGGTGTTTCTGGCCATGACCGATCCGGGCAACATGGGCGAGGACACCGACGCCAGCTGGTTGCTCAAGATCTCGATCATCGTGGCCGGCATCATGGGGGTGGTCATCTTCTCCATGCTGATCGCCTTCATCACCACCGCGCTCAACACCACCCTGTACGAGTTCCGCAAGGGCCGCTCGCGGGTGATCGAGAGCGGCCAGACCTTGATCCTGAACTGGAACGAACGGGTGCTCGACATCCTGCGCGAGCTGATCCTGGCCAACGAGAGCGAGCGCGACGCCTCGGTGGTCATCCTGGCCGACCGCGACAAGGAGGAGATGGACGACGCGGTCAAGACCCACATCGCCGACGCCAAGACCACCCGCATCGTCACCCGCAAGGGCAACACCTCGACCATCGCCAATTTGCGCCGGGTCAACGCGGCCGCGGCCAAGTCGGTGATCGTGCTGGCCACCTGCTCCGACCAGGCCCCGGAAGAAGCGCGCCGCGTCTCGGACGCCATCGTCATCAAGACCATCCTGGCGCTGGTCGAGGCCCAGGAGGGCGACAACGAGCTGGCCATCGTGGCCGAGCTGTTCTTCCCCGACAGCCGGGCGCTGATCGACACCTTCGACGACCCGCTGATCTGCTGCGTCGATTCCTGGGACATCCTGGGCAAGATCCTGGTGCAGACCTCGCGCACCAGCGGGCTGGCGGTGGTCTACAACGAGATCCTCAGCTTCGACGGCGGCGAGCTGTACTTCTACCGGGCCGAGTGGCGCGGGATCCGTTTCTACGACAGCTTGTTCCGTTTCCCGGACGGGGTGCCGATGGGCATCCGCCGGGCCTCGGGCGAGCTGCTGCTGCGGCCCCCGGTAGACGCGGTGCTCGAGCAAGGCGACGAGGTGTTGCTGCTGGCCGAGGACGACTCGACCATCGACTTCGCCGACCGGCCGGTGGCCAGCCCGCAGCAGCTGCCGTTCGAGATGCGCCGAATCGAGGCGACCGAGGAACGCGAGCTGATCCTGGGCTGGCACAACGTGGCCCACATCATGATCGGCGAGTATTCGGATTACTTGACCGCGGGCTCGGCCATCGACATCGTGGTTCGCGAACCGACCGATGGCCTGTTCAAGGAGGTGGCCGAGCTGCGCCAGGCCAACCCCGACCTGGTCATCCAGCTCAAGACCGGCAACCCGCTCGACCTCGACGAGCTGCGCGCGCTCGAGCCCTTCGGCTACGACAACGTCATCATCCTGTCGCAGGGCGAGGGCGACAACCCCGAGAAGACCGACTCCGAGACGCTGGTCATCCTGCTGCTGATGCGCAAGATCGTGCGCGACGCCGGCGGGGCGCTGGAGCAGAGAAAGACCAAGATCATCACCCAGATCCTGGACTCGGAGAACCAGGAGCTGATCAGCCAGGCCACCGTCGACGACTTCATCATCAGCAACAAGCTGATCACCATGATCTTCGCCCAGCTCAGCGAGGAGCCGCGCATCAAGCAGCTCTACGACGACATCTTCCAGGAGGACGGCTCCGAGATCTACCTCAAGCCGGCCGCGCTGTACTTCGACACCTTCCCGGTCGAAGTCTCCTTCGCCGAACTGATGGCGCTGGCGCTCGAGCGCGACCGCGAGATCTGCCTGGGCTACCGCAGCCACGCCCTGGCCGCCGACCCCAAGCGCAACTTCGGCGTCGAGCTCAACCCGGACAAGAACAGCCGGCTGACCCTGCAGGCCGGCGACAGCCTGGTGGTGCTGGCCGAAGACGACCGCTGAGCCGCCGCCAGCTCAGAGACACCAGTACTCGACCATGCAGCCTGTGGCGTCCGCTGCAGGCAACCAGAATGGGTAGAAGTGGGTCCCCGAGGGGTAGAGTCGCTGCTCGTCGTGCTCGAAGTCGCCGGCTAGCGAGAACCACAGCGAGCAGGGGGCTACCTCCAGCTCGGTGATCAGCTCGGTGTCGATGCAGGCGCTGGGTTCGTGCAGCTGGATGTCGGCTTCGGAGCAGGGGCACATGGGCACCCGCGTCGAATCGCCGGGGCGGGGGTGGGTGATCAGGTTCCAGGGGTAGAAAGCCGAGCGGCGGCCGTCGTCGAGCAGGAAGGCCAGCCGGACGTGGAAGGCGTTGTCAGCCAGCTCGCTCAGATAGTTCACCCTGACCTGCAGCGTCAGATCGGAGCCGATGATGTCGGGCGGCACGGGCTCGATGCGGATGTAGCGCTCGGACGCGTCGTCTTTGTTGGCCTGGCGGATGTGGGCCACCGCGCCGATGACCCCGGGGCCTTCCAGATCCTGGCCGCCCTGGAGGGTGATGGGGAACCACTCTTCGTAGGGCTGCAGCCCGCTGTAGCCCAGCTCGGCCGGGCCGATCGAGGTCGGGGCATCAATGCCCATGATCTGCGGCGCGTCGGCCGTCTCTTCGGGCGGGGGTCCCTCCTCGGTGGTTCCGTCTTCGAACTCGATGCCATCGGTGAACTCCTCGCTGAGCGCCTCGGCCAGCGAGCGGGCGTCGATGTCGGCCTCGGCGCAGGCGCCGGCTCCCAGCCCGAGAGCCGCCCAGGCGCAGAGCAGGCCGAAGGTGATGGACGACAGAATTCGCCGCATGCGTTCCTCCCAGTGTTCACCAATATGCGATCAGTCCGACGGAGAATGCAACTCGGTGGTGTAGATTCTTGAGGCCCAGTAGCTTGTTCGCCTCCGCGCGGCCCTGCTCGGTGGGTAGCTCGCCGGTCATCTGCAGGCGTAGGTCCGCGTCCGGCTTGAGGAGATGGGTGAACACGTAGCGGATTTCCGCCTTGAGCCCCAGATGGTGGCTCAGCAACCACTCCATTCCAAGCGCTGCGGTGGCTTCGATGCCGAATTCCGAGATGTCCCTCTGCGGGCTCAGTGGCATGTCGTCTAAAATACAAAGCTTGATGTCTCTATTGGCCTCAAGAGTGCTCGAAGCCAGTGGCGGCCGGCAGTCGATGGTTTCGTTTTCGTCACCTCGTTGTTCGTGGGCCAGATCCAGATTCGCAGAACCGACCTTGAAGCGTTGGTAAGAGAGGCCCAACGCGATGAGGGCATAGGGCAGAAAGCGACCGGTGGCCGGTACCGCTTTGATGCCTGCGTGGAAGGGGATGCGGAAGGAATCGTATTTGACCGAAAGGGCCGAGGCTTGTAACAGGTGGTCCGTTGGATTTTGGCCGCCCTCGTAGAACAAGATCAGATCGTTGGTCTCATGAAAGCTCTCGGCCTCGAGAGAAAACCCCGCCCCCAGGGCGCCGAACACACGGATCCACTTCCAGATGGGAAGCTCGGCGTCGAGACGGAATCCCAAATAGGCAGGGCGCATCACGACCAGTCCGGCTTCGTCGCGCTGTTCTCCCAGCGGCACCTCGTAGACCGGCGACAGGGCCAGAAACAGGGTCTTGGGCTTTTCGGCGATGCGCAGCTCGTCGATCAGCTGCTCGCTCAGGTCGGGGGTTACGCCCTTTTGTTCCAGGTTGAGGGCCAGCGCGGCGGCGCGCAGCGAGCCGATCAGGCCCGTCTGGTCGCCGACCAGGGTCTGGTTGACCCGGCGCACCACCTCCATGCGCTGGACGTCGAGCAGGCGCAGCGCCAGCACCGTGGCCCGGCCCACCTCACCCACCGAGGCGGCCAGGGCGTAGGGTGCGTCGACCTGGCGCGCCAGCGCGGCCATGCGCTCCTCCCAGCCCTCGTCCAGCCCGAGCAGCATCTGCTGCTCGTTGACCTTCAGCAGCCGGCGCAGATCCTGTTGGCTGACCACCTCGAACAGGCCGCCGCGCTCGATCTCGAGCTCCAGCAGATCGGTCAGCGCGGCCGCCACCTGCGGTGCGACGCCCTTGGGCTCGATGTCCTGCAGGTACAGCCGCGGCGCCTGCTGGGCCGCGGCCGGGGCCGCCGCCAACAACGGCAGCAAGCCGGCCATCCAGAGCATTCGGTGTTTGCGCATGGTCCATCCCCGGGGCTGAAAAACGTTTCGGCTAGGTAGCACCCGCTCGCCGCCGGGGTCAAGCCGCTCAGCGCAGGATGGGAATCCAGTAGGGTCCGGCCACGGTCTGGCCGCCGCGCAGGTCGCGCACCACGGCGTAGAGGGCCGCCTCGGTTTGATCGGGTTCGAGCTTCTTCGCCCGCCAGGCGACTTCGACTTCCAGGCCGGCGGCCCGCTCGAGTTCGAAGCGGCCGGCGCTGGCGAACAGGGACACGATGGGTTCTTCGACCAGCTCGCGGCCGGCCGCATCGGTGTAGCTGTCCATCGAGCCCGGTTCCACCGCCAGGCGCACCATCAGCTCGTCCTCGGCCCCCACCGGCGCCAGCCGTTGGCCGGCGCTCACCGGCTGGCCGCCGATGCGCACCTCGGCGATGCGCGGCGGGCCATTGCGCGGCTCGTCCGCGCCCTGCGGGTAGACCGGCACCCGCATCACCGCCTGGCGCTCGGCGCCCGAGGTGGCGCTGACCCGGTAGCGGTAGCTCATCTCGATCCGCTCGGGCAGCTCGTCCGGCAGCCCTTCCGGCGGCTGCTCGCCGGCGAAGCGCTCGGCGCACTCGAGGGCCAGGGCGAAGGGCTGGCTCGCCAGCGCGCCGTCGGCTGCGGCCGCCAGCTGCTGCTGGCATTCGGGCACGGCGCATGCGTAGCCGGCCTGGGCGCCCAGGGTGAAGGGGCAGAAGGTCCACGACTGGGCCGTCACCTCTTCGTCGGGCGGCAGGTAGACGAAGGGCTCGAGCCGCAGCTGCTCTCCCGGCCCGACTTCCAGCGGTTCGGCCTCGATGGCCAGCACCCGCAGCCCGTCGAGGTAGGAGGCCGGGGCGAAGTCGGCCCCGCAGCCGCCGGCCCACAGGGCCGCCAGCAGCAACGATGCCCGGATCGCATGGCGGACGCTGTGCATCACCACTCTCCCTTGACGCCCAGGATGGGCAGCACCGGCAGGCCGGTCAGGCGCTGGCGCTCCGAGTAGTCGAAGTTGTACTGGAAGCCCTCGGCGTTGCCCTGGTTGTAGAGGTTGACCACCTCGAGGTATAGCGCCAGCTTCCAGCGGTCGAATACGAACTCCTTGTCGATGCGCACGTCGAGCTGGTGGAACAGCGGCAGCCGCTCGGAGTTGGTCGGGCCGAACAGCGGCACCCAGGTGTCGCTGTTGGCGTCGTAGATGGCGCCCACCACCGGGGTGGCCGGGTTGCCCGAGACCAGCTGGAAACGCAGCCCGGCGGTGACGCCCCAGCCGATGCGATAGGAGCCGACCGCGGTCAAAATGTGCGGCTGATCGAAGTCGAAGGGCCGCTCGTCGGCATCGGGGCCGTCGCTGCGGTAGGAACGCTGGTAGGTATAGGCCAACCAGCCCTGGAAATCGCCCACCTGCGCTTTGACCAGCAGCTCCAGGCCCAGGATGCGGCCGGTGCCGCCGTTGATGTACGGCGGCGCGCTCGGGTCGGCGAAGAAGACCGGATTGCGGATCACCTGCCGATCGAGCCACTTGTAGAATCCGGCCAGCTCCACGGTCAGCCCGTCGATCACGGTCTGCTCGATGCCGAGGCTGGAGTGGCTCGAACGCAGGGCCTCGAGCTTCGGGTTGCCCAGCTCCGGCACCGCTTGATCCGCGGTCGGCGGCTGCTGGTAGTAGCCCACCCCGCCCTTGAGCACGGTGCCCGGGTGGACCTCGTAGCGCGCCATCAGGCGCGGGTCGAAGGTCCAGCGGTCGATGTTGCGGTAGTAATCCACCCGCAGGCTGGGGGTGATCTGCAGCCCGTCCAGCGGCCGCAAGTCGAGCTCGGCGAACAGCGCCGGTTCGAACAGGGTGGTCTGTTCGGAGACGCCGAACACCTGCTGGGTCGACACCGGTGGCGCCTGCTCGCCCTCGAGCGGCCGCAGCGGCGAGTTGGCCTCCAGCTCCACCCAGTCGAGGCGCATGTCGATGCCGGCGCGCACGGTCAGCCAATCCAGTGCCTGGTAGCTCCAGCCGGAGCGCAGCGACAGCCGCCAGATGCCGAGGTTGAAGAACAGCTCGGGGCCGATGTCGGTGCGGATCTCCTGGTAGCCGAACTGCAGCGAGGTCTCCTGGCTCAGCGCCGGCGAGAAGCGGTGGGAGTATGCGCCCTGCAGCGCGTGGAACATGATGCGCCCTCGCAGCGAGCCGCGGATCTTGGGATCGCCGGCCGGCTCGTCGAACAGCAGCGCCAGCTTGTCCAGCGAGCCGTAGCCCAGCAGGCGCAGCTTGCGGTTGGCGTCCGGCTTCCAGGTGGCCAGCAGCTGGTAGTCGTAGTAGCGCGGCGCGGTGTCGAAGCTCAGGTTGGCGTCGGCCGGCACCACCGCCGAGATGAAGGTGTCGACCCAGGAGCGGTGGAAGGCGCCGCCGACGGCCCAGTCATCGCTGAGCGGGCCCTCGAGCCGGAAGCCGGCGTCGTACAGGTTGATGTCGATCTCACCGCGGAACATGTCGGCCGCCGGGTCGCGCACCCGCACGTCGACGATGCCGCCCATGGCGCGGCCGTACTGGGGGCCGAAGTTGCCGGGGATGAACTCGACCGCTTCCAGAAAGGCGCTGTTGAAGGTGCTGCGCAGGGCGCCGAAGTGGTAGAGGATGGGGATCTCCTGGCCCTCGAGAAAGATGCGGCTGTCGCCGGGGCTGGCGCCGCGCAGGATCAGCTGCCCGCCCAAAAAGGGCGCCCGGGCGGTGCCGGGCAGGTTCTGCACCACCTTGAGCGTGTCGCCCTGCGTGCCCGGCAGCCGCTCGACCACCTCCTTGCGGATGACCTGGCGGGTGACCTCGCGCCGCGTGCGTTCGGAGCGCACCACGGTCTCGAAGCGGCCGCCCGCGGACTCGAGGTAGAACACCTCTTCGCGCTGCTCGCCGGCGCTGGCCACCACCTCGGCCTCGAGCTGCTCGTGGCCGGCGGGCCGGGCCACGATGAAAAAGCGCTCGGCCGGCACGGCCAGTGCAAAGCGGCCCTGCTCGTCGGTCACGGCTTCGGTCCCGCCTTCGCCACCGCCTTCGGCGGTGGCTTCGGCGGGTAAAGCGACCACCTCCACGCCGGCCAGCGGGCTGCGGGTGCCGCGCTCGAGCAGGCGGCCGTCGAACTGCACCGGTGGCGGCGGGGGCGGCGGCGGCTCGGTGATGCGCATGCGGAAGGTGATGCTGACCGGCACCTGCTCGCCGTTCGACAGCAGTGCCGGTGTGAAGCGGAACTGCTCGGCCGCCCGGCGGGCGGCGCTGTCGAAGGGCTCGCCGGGGCCCTGCTCGACGCGCACCCCGGTCACCGCGCCGCTGGCGTCGACCTCGATCGACAGCAGCACCTCGACCTCGGGTGCCGGGAATTCGGTCTGCGGCGGCAGCTCGGCCGGCACCAGAGCCTCGAGTTGGGGCGGGCGCACCAGGCTGGGCTGTGCGGGTTCCTGCTGCGGTTGCTCCGCAGGCGCTGCCCCCGGGGGCGAGGCGGGCGCCTCACCCCCGGGGGCGGGTTCGTCGGACCGCGGAGGTCGGTCGACGGGCTGGGCGGCTGCGCGGGCCGTCCAGCAGAGCAGGCTGCAGGCGATCAGGACACCGATGGTGATGGTTCTCATGGCGCTAACCGTCCAATCGGAACTTGTAGGTCCAGGGGATCCAGACCGCCACCGGCCGGCCGTCGCGCTGGCCGGGCCGGAAGCGGAAGCGCTGGACCAGCTGGCGGGCGGCGTCGTCGAAGCCCTCGCCGGCCGGGCGCAGCAGCCGCACCCGCACCACCTCGCCGCGGGCCGAGACCAGGATGCGCAGCTTCACATCGGCTTCGATGCCGTCGCGGCGGGCGGCCGCCGGGTAGAGGGCCCGCATCTCGCCGGCCGCGGGCTGGTCGACGAGCTCCGGCAGGCTGGTCACCTCGGCTGCCCGCAGCGGCCGGCCGGCGCCGTCGCCGGTGCCGCCGGCGACGCCATCCGGGCGGCCGCCCACAGCGCGCGGCGCGTCGGCCGCACCGTCGGCTGAACCGTAGGCCCAGGCCTGGCCGGCGGGTGCGGTCGGCACCGCCACCCCGCCGGAGCTGATCGTGGCCTCCATGGAGACGGTGAATTTGCGCACCGGCGGAGCCGGTGCGTCCGCCATAGCCGCCGTAGCCGCCGAAGGCGGCGAAGGCGGCGACGGCGGGCTCTTCACTTCTTCAGGCGCCTTGGCCGGCTGCTCCTTCGGCTCCTTCTTGGCGATCTTCTTCTCCACCCGCTTGGCGGGCGTCTTCCTCGGTCGCGGTTTTTTCTCCGGCCGCTTCTTCGGCTGCGGCTTCGGTTCTGGCTTCTTCTCCACCTTCTTCTC
>CAYVQE010000006.1:10273-53392 GCA_964454005.1 uncultured Myxococcales bacterium | reverse complement strand
CTCCGGCGGCGCTTTCGGCTCCGGCTTCTCGACCGCCGGCCGCTCGCGCTGCTGCAGCGAGATGCGCACCGGCGGCCGCCGCGGCTCGATGTGTGGCCGGGGCGGGTCGGCGGCGAACAGCACGCCCAGCATGGCGCCATGCAGCGCCAGCGCGCCGAACAACCCGACGGCGCTGTGGCCGCGGATCCATGCGCGCCCCCGGCCCATCAGCGTACCTCGTCGAGATCCAGCGGCTGGGTGTCGAGTGCGATTTCGGCCACCCCGGCCAGCCGCAGCCGGTCGACCACCCGGGCGAAGCGGCCGTACTGGGTGGCCACGTCGGCCGAGACGAAGGCGCTGACCTCACCGCCCGCGCCCTTGCGGTCGAGTTCGTCTCGCGCGTTGCGCACCGCCGCGGCGATGTCCCGTTCGGCGGCCGGCTGGCCGTCGATCAGCAGCTCGCCGTCGGCGGTCAGCGCCAGGTTGAGCAGGCCGCCGGTGCGCTGCTCGGCGCTGGCCGACCGGGGCAGCTGCATGTCCATGGTGTTGCGGAACACGAAGGAGGCGGTGACGATGAAGATGATCAGGATCACCAGCACGATGTCGACCAGCGGGGTGACGTTGATGCCGCTGATGATGTCGTCGTTGTCCTGGGTGCCGTGGGCCATGGCGCACCTCGTCTCAGGCGGTATCGGCCGGCGCCTGGTCTTCGGCCTCGGCGCAGGAGTACTTGGCCGCCCCGGCGAGCACCACCCGCATCAGCGACTCGGCGTGCTTGAGCCGGGCGCCGATGTTGGACTTGGCCCAGTTGAACGCGGCCACCGCCGGGATGGCCACCATGATGCCCACCCCGGTGGCCACCAGGGCCTCGCCGATGGCGGCCATGATCAGCTGGTTCGAGGCGGCCTGGGTGGCGTCGAACTGGCCGAGCTGGTGGAAGGCCTGGATGATGCCCAGCACGGTGCCGAACAGCCCGATGAAGGGTGCGTTGTTGCCGATGGTGCCCAGCGGCGTCAAGCGCGCCTCGTAGCGCGCCCGCTCGCGGGCGATGGCCCCCAGCATGGCCTGCTCGACCGCGTCGTTGTCCCGCGCGCCGCGGCGCACCGCCTGGATGCCGGCGCGCAGCACGTTGCGCACGAAGCTGTCGCGGCCCACCTCGCGCTCGGCCGCCGCCATGTCGCACTCGCTCAGCGCCTTGGTCAGCCGTGGCTCCAGCGCCTGGATCTTCTCGCGGGTGCGCGCGAACAGCACCAGCCGGTCGATGACCACCCAGGCCGAGAAGACCGAAAGCCCGATCAGCAGCCACAAGACCCACTCGGCGCCCACCAGGGCAAATTGCAGCAATCGTTCCGTGAGCATCGCCCACCTCCCCGAATCCAGTCCAGTCGTCCGTCGAACCTCTAGCGCCTGCGGCCGCTTACCCGGGCGGGTCGCCGCCGCGCGGGTAAGGTCTTCATTTTGAGCATCCTGTCAATATCCAGGTGGGCCAGTTTCGAGAAAAAAATTAGACAACAGCAAAATCGTTGCCTTGTGGAGAATCCCATCCGGAGGATGTTCGCCGGGCTCCGGCTGCGCTATCCTGCTGCCATGTGCGGCCGCTTCGCCATCTTCAGCCCGCTGCAGCAGCTCATCGAGGCCTTCGGCTTGAGCGCCGCGCCGGACGAGCTGCCCCCGCGCTACAACGCGGCGCCCGGCCAGCAGCTGCCGGTGGTGCTGGCCCGCGGCGCCGAGCGCCGCTGCGGTCTGATGCGCTGGGGCCTGGTGCCGTCCTGGGCCCGGGACGAGAAGATGGGCAAGCGCCTGATCAACGCCCGGGCCGAGACCCTGGCCGAAAAGCCCAGCTTCAAGGTGGCCTTGCGCCGGCGGCGGTGTTTGGTGCCGGCCGACGGCTTCTACGAGTGGAAAAAGACCGGCGGCGCCAAGGTGCCCCACTTCGTGGCCCTGCGCAGCGGCGGGCCCATGGCCCTGGCCGGGCTGTGGGAGCGCTGGGATGGTGGCGCCGAGCCGCTGCTGACCTTTACCATCGTCACCACCGCGCCCAACGAGCTGGTGGCCGAGCTGCACCACCGCATGCCGGCCATCCTGCCGCCCGAGCGCTGGGACCGCTGGTTGTCCGGCGAGCCGCCGCTGCCGGCCGGGCTGGCCGAGCTGCTGGCGCCGCTGCCGGCCGCGCAGCTGACCGCCCACCCCGTCTCGCGGGCGGTCAACGCGCCGGCCCGCGACGACCCCGAGCTGATCCGGCCGGCCTGAAGGCCCCGTGGCCCTCGATTGCCGAACCGGTTTGTCGCTCCCCGGCTTCGGGTGCTACAGTCCCGGGGCACGGCGGCGCGGGAAGCGCCGCGGCAGGAGGTGGATGGAGCATGCGCATCGCGGTCGTGGGTGCCGGGTACGTGGGCCTGGTGGCGGGGACCTGTTTCGCCGAGACCGGCCACCAGGTGGTGCTGGTCGAGGTCGACGCCGACAAGATCGCCTGCCTGGAGCAGGGGCGGGTGCCGTTCTACGAGCCGGGGCTGGCCGAGCTGCTGGCGCGCAACCTGCGCGAGGGGCGGCTGTCGTTCACCACCGAGCTGGCTCCGGCCGCAGCCCAGGTGGAGGTGATGTTCATCGCCGTGGGCACGCCGCAGAGCCACGACGGCTCGGCCGACCTGGGCGCCGTGCTGGCGGTGGCCGATCAGATCGGCCGCGCCATGGTCGGGCCGCTGGTGGTGGTCTGCAAGAGCACCGTGCCGGTGGGCACGGCCGCCGAGGTGCGCGCGACGGTACAGGCCCGCACGGCGCATCCGGTCAGCGTGGTGTCGAACCCGGAGTTTCTCAAGGAGGGGGCGGCGGTCGACGATTTCCTGCGGCCGGACCGCGTGGTCATCGGCACCGAAGACGAGCGCGCCCGGCGCATCATGGGCGACCTGTACGCACCCTTCGTGCGCACCGGCAATCCGATCCTGTACATGGACAACGCCAGCGCCGAGATGACCAAGTACTGCGCCAACGGCCTGCTGGCGGCCCGCATCTCATTCATGAACGAGATCGCGCTGCTGTGCGACGCGGTGGGCGCGGATGTGGACAGCGTGCGCCTCGGCGTCGGCGCCGACGAGCGCATCGGCCACGCCTTTTTGTTCCCCGGGGTGGGCTACGGCGGATCGTGCTTTCCCAAGGACGTGCGGGCGCTGGCCCGCACCGGCGACGAGCACGGCGTCGAGCTGCACATGCTGGCGGCCACCGATCGGGTCAACGAGCGCCAGAAGCACCTGTTGGCCGAGCGCGTCCTGCAGCGCTTCGGCCCCGATCTGGCCGGCCGCGTCTTCGCCATCTGGGGCCTGGCCTTCAAGCCGCGCACCGATGACGTGCGCGAGGCGCCGGCGCTGGTGATCATCGCCGACCTGCTGGCGGCCGGGGCAGCGGTGCGGGTCTACGATCCCGAGGCCATGGGCACCGCCCGGGCCCAGCTCGGCGACCGGGTCACCTGTTGCGAGTCCAACTACGCCGCCTGCGAGGGCGCCGACGCGCTGGTGGTGGTGACCGAGTGGAACGAGTTCCGGCGGCCCGACTTCGAGCGCATCGGCCAGCTGCTGCGCTCGCCGGTGGTGTTCGACGGGCGCAACGTCTACGACCCCGAGCGCATGCGGGCGCTCGGCTTCGAGCACTTCAGCATCGGCCGCAACCGCCGTCCGCTGCGGGTTGTGGAGACCGGGCGATGAGAGTCCTGGTCACCGGCGCCGCCGGTTTCGTCGGCGCCCGTCTGGTCGAGATCCTGCTCGACGGCGGCTACCGGGTGCTCGGCCTGGACGTGCTGGACGGCGAGGATCCGCCCGGCTGGCAGGCGGCGCGGCTGGATGCGGTGCGCGACCACAAGCGCTTCGATTTCGTGCGCGGCGACGTCACCGACGAGCAAGCGCTGCAGCGGTCCTTCGCCGAGTTCGCTCCCTGGGCGGTGGTCCATCTTGCCTCGCGCCGCGATCTGCAGCTTTGCGAGGCCGATCCGGCCGAGGCCATGCGGCTGCACGTCGAGGGCGCCATCCAGGTCATGCGCGCCAGCCGGCGGGCCGATGTCGCGCACCTGCTGCTGGCCAGCTCGGCCCACGTCTACGGCGGCTCGCGGCGCTTTCCATTCACCGAGGGCGATCCGGCCGACCGGCCGCTGTCGGTGCTGGGCGCGGCCATGCGGTCGGTGGAGCTGTGCGCCCACGCCTTCGCCCTGCGCACGCCGGTCAACACCACGGCGGTGCGGCTGTTCTCGGTCTACGGGCCGCGGCAGTCGCCCGGCCGGCTGGTGCCAGCCATGATGGCCGCGGCCGAACGCCGCGCCCCGCTGCCCATCTTCGGCGACGGCACCGCGGGCCGCGACATGCTCTACGTCGACGATGCGGTGGTCGGTCTGCTGCGGGTGCTCGATCGGCCGGCGCCCTGGCGGGTGCTCAACCTGGGCTCGGGCGAGACCACCACCGTGGGCCAGGTGGCCGAACGCATCAGCACCCTGGCCGACGTGGTCCAGCGTTGGGATCAGCAGCCGGCACGGCCCGGCGAGATGGACAACACCTGGGCCGACATCACCGCCATCGGCCAGCTCGGCTACCAGCCGGCGGTCGAGCTGGACGACGGCCTGCGGCGGACCTGGAGCTGGTGGCGCGAGCGGCCGGGGGTCTTTCGCAACAGCGCGGAAAGGGAGCCATGAGCGGAATGCGGATCAGCTTCTACGGGGCGGCCGGTCGGGTGACCGGCTCGTGCAGCGTCGTCGACTGCGACGGCGCGCGCGTCATGGTCGACTGCGGCATGGTCCAGGGCGCGGTCGACGCCAACGAACTCAACCGGGAGCCGTTCGCGGTCGCGCCCGACGAGCTGGATGCGGTGTTGCTGACCCACGGCCACCTGGATCACGCCGGCCGCCTGCCCCGGCTGGTCGACGAGGGCTACGCGGGGCCGATCTACGCCCATACGGCCACGGCCGAGCTGGCCGAGATCGTCTGGCGCGACTCGGCGCGGCTGAGCGCCAAGTGGGACGCCGGGCCGCTGTACGACGATCGGGCCATCGATCGGACGCTGGGTCTGATCGAGCCGCTGCGCTACCGGCAGCAGCAACCGCTGGCCGGCGATCTGTCGCTGGAGCTGTTCGATGCCGGCCACATCCTGGGCTCGTCGAACGCGCTGTTGCGCGGCGGCGGCCGGCGGCTGCTGATGTCGGGCGACGTGGGCACGCCCAAAACGCCCATCATCCGCGATCCGAACAGCGACTGGCCCGAGCCGCTGGACGCGGTGGTAATGGAGTCGACCTACGGCAACCGGCTGCACAAGCTGCGGGCCGACACGGTCGAGGAGTTCAAGCGCATCGTGCTGCGCGCCGCCGAGCTCGACGGTTTCGTGTTGATCCCGGCCTTCGCCATCGGGCGCACCCAGGAGCTGCTGTTCCACTTCGGCACCATGGTGCGCAAGGGCCGCCTGCCGCAGATGCCGGTGCTGCTCGATTCGCCCATGGCCCACCGGGTCACCGGGGTCTACCGGCGCCACCGCGAGTGCTACGACGAGCAGACCTGGGAGCTGATCCGCGGCGGCGACGCCCCGATGCGTTTTTCGGGGCTGCGCGAGCTGGTCAGCGTCGAGGACTCGAAGTCGGTCGAGCACATGCGCCCGCCGGCGGTGGTGATCGCCGGCTCGGGCATGTGCACCGGCGGGCGCATCCTACACCACCTGAAGTACTTCATCGAGCACGAGACCACCACGGTGGTCTTCGTCGGCTGGCAGGGCTACGGCACCCTGGGCCGCCGGCTGGTCGAGAGGGAGAGCCCGGTGCGCATCCACGGCGAGGAGTTCGAGGTGGCCGCCCGTCTCGAGACCCTCAACGGGTTTTCGGCCCACGCCGACCGCAACGGCCTGGTGGAGTGGGCCAGCCACCTGCCGGGCAAACCGGCCTTCCTGCTCAACCACGGCGAGCCGGATGCGGTGGCTGGACTGCAGCAGGCCCTGCAGTCCGCCGGCCACCGTTCGGTCACCGGGGTGGAGCCGGATCGCAGCTACGAGATTGGCGCTTGAGCCGGACCTTCCACCTGATCGGCCTGGGTTGTCCCAAGAACCAGGTCGACTCCGAGGTCATCTGGGCCGGGCTGGCCGAAGCCGGCTGGCTGGCGGTCGACGAGCCGGCCGCGGCCGAGCTGATCGTGGTCAACACCTGCGCTTTCATCCAGCCGGCGGTGGAGGAGTCGCTCGAGACCATCCTGGCGCTCGACGCCATGCGCGCCGGCGGCCGGCTGCGCTGGCTGGTGGTGGCCGGCTGTCTGCCGGCGCGCTACGGCCATGCCCTGTTGGATGAGCTGGTCGAGGTGGACTGCTTCTGCTGCCCCGGCGAGGCCGGTCGACTGGCCGCGCGCATCGAGGCGCTGATCGCCGGGGGGCCGCGCTGGTGCGGCAGCGCCGGCGAGAGCTTTCTGCTCGATGCGGCCACGCCGCGGGTCAACGCCCTGTCGACCGGGGCGGCCTACCTGAAGGTGGCCGACGGCTGCTCGCGCCGTTGCTCGTTTTGCATCATTCCGCAGCTGCGCGGCTCCCAGCGCTCGCGACCGCTGGACGACTTGGTGGCCGAGGCCGAGAACCTGGTGCGCTGGGGGGTGAGCGAGATCGTGCTGGTGGCCCAGGACCTGGCCGCCTGGGGTCGCGATTTGCCGCAGCGGCCGCAGCTGGCCGAGCTGGTCGACGCCCTGGCCGGGGTGGCCGGGCTGGACTGGCTGCGCTTGATGTACCTGTATCCGGCCGAGGTCTCGCAGCGCCTGCTGCAGGTGGTGGCCGAGCGCGAGAACGTGTTGGCCTACCTGGACGTGCCGCTGCAGCACGTGGATCCGGAGGTGCTGCGCCGCATGCACCGCGGCGGCGACGCCGGACGCATGCTGGACTGGATCGCAGGCGTGCGCCGGCGGCTGCCCGGCGCAGTGCTGCGCTCGACCCTGATGACCGGTTTTCCGGGCGAGACCGAGGCGGCCTTCGCCCGGCTGGAGGACTTCGTCGCCCGGGCCGCCTTCGAGCGGCTGGGGGTGTTCGCCTACTCGGCCGAGGAGGGCACCGCGGCGGCCGAGCTGGACGGGGCGGTGGCGCCGGCGCTGGCCGCCGAGCGCCGCGACCGGCTGCTGGCCGTCCAGCAGCCGATCGCCGCCGCCTACCACCGCGGGTTGATCGGGCGCACGGTCGAGGTGCTGGTCGAGGGGGCCGCCGCCGCCGGCCGGCTGGTGGGCCGGGCCTGGAACCAGGCGCCGGAGGTCGATGGCGAGACCCGGCTCGACGGCCGGGCCATCCTGGGCGAGGTGGTCGCGGCCCGCGTCACCGGGGGCGATGCCTACGACCTGGAGGCCGAGGTGGTCGAGATCGGGTGAATGCTTGGCCGCGCCCGGGCGTCAATGCCCCTGGGGGCGGGAACGAATGGCGCGAGCTGGAGGTGGGCATGCGAGAACGCAACTTCGCTGTGACGGTGGCACTGGTGGTGGGCTTCACCGCCGCGGCCGCGGCCGCCGAGGCGCCCAGCGCCGAACGGGTGGCGGCGCGGCTGCAGGAGATCTACGAGGCCACCCGCGACTTCAAGGCGGCCTTCGAGCAGACCTACCGCTCCAAGGCGCTGGGCCGCGAGAAGGTCTCCTCGGGCTATGTCTATGTCAAGAAGCCCGGCCTGATGCGCTGGGATTATCGCCAGCCGCGGCCCAAGCACTTCGTGGCCGATGGCGAGGCGCTCTACATCTACGACCCCGAGCTGGAGCAGGTGATGGTCGACCGCTCGTTCAGCGGCTCGGACCTGTCCACCGCGGTGACCTTTCTCTGGGGCCGGGGCAAGCTGCGCGACGAGTTCGACATCGCCTTCGCCGAAGGGGTGGATGACGATGAGCACTACGTGCTCGAGCTGGTGCCCAAGAAGCGGGCCCGTTTTCGCAAGCTGCGTTTCAAGGTCGACCGCGAGACCTTTCAGGTGGTCGAGACCATGGTCGAGGATCCGGGCGGCAACACCAACCGCATCCGCTTTTCCAAGATCAGCACCAACGTGGGCCTGAAGGACGCGGCTTTCCGTTTCGAGGTGCCCGACGGCGTCGACGTGGTCGAGTCACCGGACGGCTGAGCGCTTCGCCAGCAGTTCCGCAGGGCGGGAGTTTCCGTGGGAACTGCGGCCAGGGGCTTCAGCTCAGTGGTTCTGGATCAGCACCTTGCGCGGGCGTGAGCCGTCGGGCGGGCCGACGATGCCCTCGCGCTCCATGCGCTCGATCAGCCGGGCGGCCCGGTTGTAGCCGATGCGCAGCTTGCGCTGGACCATCGAGGTCGAGGCCTGGCCCATCTCGGCCACGATGCGCACCGCCTGATCGTAGAGCTCGTCGTCCGGATCGTCCTCGCCGTCCTCGCCGCCTTCGGGCTCGTCGGCCCGCTCGGCCGCGGCCAGGATGCTCTCGTCGAACACCGGCTCGGCCTGGGCCTTGAGGTGCTCGACCACCTTCTCGATCTCCTCCTCGGTGATGTAGGCCCCGTGGACCCGCAGCAGCTCCGAGCTGGTGGGCGGGTTGAACAGCATGTCGCCGTTGCCCAGCAGGGCCTCGGCACCGTTGGCGTCCAGGATGGTGCGCGAGTCGACCTTGGAGGCGACCCGGAACGACACCCGGGCCGGCAGGTTGGCCTTGATCAGGCCGGTGATCACGTTGACCGAGGGCCGCTGGGTGGCCACGATCAGGTGGATGCCGGCCGCCCGGGCCTTCTGGGCGATGCGGGCGATGTTGGTCTCGACCTCGCGGCCGGCGGTCATCATCAGGTCGGCCAGCTCGTCGATCACCACCACGATGTGGGGCATCTTCTCCAGCCGCTCGGGCGTCTCGCCGGCAGCGGCGTCCTCTTCGGCCGCATCGACCTCGATCTCCTCCTCCTCTTCGGCTTCGGCCGCGGCGGTCTTGTCGATGACCACGATCTTCTTCTTGTGCGGCGGCTCCTCCGGCGCGGCTCCGCTTGCGGCGGCCGCCTGCTCGCGCTGGCGGGCCAGCTTCTCGGCCTTGCGGTTGAACGAGTCGAGGTTGCGCACGCCGGCTCCGTGCAGGATGTGGATCCGGCGCTCCATCTCCTCGACCGTCCACTGCAGCGCGGCCTGGGCCTTGCGCGGGTCGGTCACCACCGGCAGCAGCAGATGCGGGATGCCCTCGTAGAGGCTGAGCTCGAGCACCTTGGGGTCGACCATGATGAAGCGCACGTCCTCGGGGGTGGCCTTGTAGAGGATGCTGGTGATCATGCTGTTGAGCGCCACCGACTTGCCGGTGCCGGTGGCCCCGGCCACCAGCAGGTGGGGCATCTTGTTCAGGTCGGTCATGTAGGCCTCGCCCTCGATGTCCTTGCCCAGCGCCAGGGTGAGCTTGGACTTGGAGCGGCGGAAGGCCTTGTGGCCGATGATCTCGCGGGCGTAGACCACCTGGCGCTTCTTGTTGGAGACCTCGATGCCGACCACCGCCCGGCCCGGGATGGGGGCGATGATGCGCACGCTGACCGCTTCCAGCGCCAGCGCCAGATCCTGGCTCAACCCGGCGATCTTGGCCACCTTGATGCCGGGCCCGGGCGCGTACTCGTACATGGTCACCACCGGGCCGGGCATGATCTTGGACACCTGGCCCTTGATGCCGTAGTCGGCCAGCTTGCGTTCCAGCCGGCGGGCGTAGTGGTGCAGGGCGTCGCGGTCGATCTCCTCGGCCTGGCCGGCCTCGTAGTCGGCGCTGTCGAGCATGTCGATCGAGGGCAGCTCGAAGTCGCCCCAGTCGGGCGAGGCGTCGCGCGTCTCGGCCGCCTCCGGCTGATCGGCATCCTCGCTGCTGCGGCGCCGCGCTCGCGGAATCACGATCTCGGGCTCGGCCGGCGGGGCGGAGTCGGCGACCGGGGCCGCGGCCGGGGGCTGCGGCTGCGGTGCGGCTTGCGGCCCGGACTCGACGGCGGCTGCCGCGGTCGGCTGCGGCTGTTCGATCGGCCGCTCGGCGGCCGGCCGCGTAGCGGCCGGGACCGGGGCCTCGTCCATCTCGGTCGGCCCGTCGCGCTCGGCCGGCGGCGGCTCATCGGTCACCACCACCGGCTCGCGGCGGCCCAGCGGGGGCGGGCAGGAGACCGGCGGCGCCAGGAAGGCGGCCGCGGGTGCGGGCTCGGCAGCGCTCCAGGCATCGATTGCGGTCTCTGCGGCCGGCGCCTCGTCCCAGGCCAGCGGCGGCAGCGAGTCGCTGGGCGGTACGGTCTGGGGCTGGAGCGCGGGCGAGCGCTGGCGCAGGGTGTGCACGCACTCGCGGCCCTGGGCGGCCAGCCAGCCGCCCAGCGCCCGGGCCGCGGCCGCCGCGGCCCGGCCGGCGTGGCGGCCCAGCCAGGCCAGCCCGCGGCCGATGGCGCGGGCCAGCGCGGCCAGCCCGCGGCCCGCGTAAAGGGCGCTGGCCACCAGCGAGAAGCCGGTGGTGGCGATCAGGGCCAAACAGACCCCGGCCGCCAGCACGGCCACCGAGCCGGTGGTCGACAGCAGGCTGACGCACAGCCCGCCCAGCACTTCGCCCAGCAGGCCGCCGGGCGCGTGGCCCAGCACGGTCGCCTCGGCGGCGGCGATCTGCACCAGGGCGGTGCCCTGCAGCAGCAGGGCCACGAAGCCCACCGTCTTGCGGGCGCCGATGGGCAGCGCGCCGCGGGCGAAGGCCACCGCGGCGGCATAGCCCAGCCCCACCACCAGCAAGAAAGCGGCCGCGCCGAACACCGCCAGCAGCCCGTCGGCCAGGTGGGCGCCGACCAGCCCGACCAGGTTGTGGGCTCGGGCACCGACGTCGTCCAGCACCGGGTCGGCCGGGTCGAACGAGGCCAGCGACAGCATCACGATCACCGCGGCCAGCGCCAGGATGACGCCGAAGATCTCGTGCTGGTGCCCACCCCGTACAGCGCGGGCGGGCTTGGCTCGGCCGGCGGCCCTGGCCTTTTTCTCGCTCGTGGCCTTGGCTTTGGTCTTGTCCTGGCGACGGGTCTTCGGCGGGCTCTTGCGCTTGTTCTTTTTGGCCATGGCGTCCGCTCTCCGGTCGAGGTTCATCACGAAAATCCGGCCCTTGACCCGATTCTAGGCCCCGGGTGGGATGATGTCAAAAAAATGGCTACATCATCCTACATTTGTATACACTGATTTTTCGCGGCCGGCTGGAAGGTCGAAGGGGCATGCCCGGACCGGGCCAGCGGCCAGGCCCGGGTCCAGCGGCAACTGGGGACGGTTCGGTTCAGGGGCCAGTCGGCATGCACAGGCCCTTGAGTTCGGGGTGGCGGTACAGGCACTCGTGGCCGCCCGGGCAGTCCGGCATCATCAGCGAGCACTCCAGGCGGCAGGTAAAGGTGGGCTCGAAGTCCGGATCCGAGATCATGCAACCGGTGCAGAACAGCGCGCTGTCGCACAGCAGCCCGGCGCCGGCGTCGCACTCGGCATCGCGAAAGCATGCCTCGCCCTCGGCCTGGGTTCCCTGAGGGACGCAGACCTGCTGGGCCGGGTCGCAGGTGGCGCCGTTCGGGCAGTCGGCGTCGCTCTGGCAGGCGTCGCCGTCGCGCACGCACGCGCCCGTTTGCAGGTCGCAGTGGCTGCCCTGCGGGCAGTCGCCCTCGGTGCACAGGCACCGGCCGCTTTCGACATCGCAGTCGAAGGCGGGCGGGCAGTCGGTGTCGTCCTGGCACAGGTCCACGCACTGGCAGGTCAGCCCGTCGCAGTACTGCTCCTCGGTGCATACCCCGCCGCAGCAGTCCACCTGGCCGCATTCGTGGGTCTGGTAGTTGCAGGTCGCGGGCGGCACGCAGTCGTCGTTGGAGTCGCAGCCCGGCTCGCACTCGCCGCTGCCGGTGTTGCACCACTGGCCCTGGGGGCAGTCCTCGGGGCTGCAGCCCGGCGAGACGCAGTGGTTGTCCTGGCAGATCTGATCCGCCAGCGGGCAGTCGATGTCGTTGACGCACTCGGGGATGCACTCGCCGGTGTCGGTGTTGCAGCGCGGGAACTCCGGGTCCTCGCAATCGGAGTCCGACTGGCAGCCCTCGGGCTCGTCGGGAATGCAGGTGCCGAAGTTGCAGACGAAGCCGACGCAGCAGTCGCGGTCGCTCTGGCAGACCTCGGGCGGTTCGACGCACAAGCCGTCGCGGCAGACCAGGCAGACGGGCCCGGCGCAGTCGGCGCGGCTCTGGCAGGGCGCCGGGCTGCAAATGCCATCCGAGCAGACCCGGCCGGCGGGGCAGTCGGCATCTTCGGTGCAGGTATCCGCGTCGGGCCGGACGCAGCGCACGTAGTGGGCGGCGCTGTGCTGGATGGAGTGGCTCAGGCCGGCGTAGCTGAACTCCACGATCCAGGCCTCATCGCGCGCGTCATCGCAGGGCGAGGCCGACCAATAGGGCCCGCAGGGCCCCGGTATCCCGACCGGCCAGTAGCAACCATCCGCCGGGCCCCGATCCTGGGCGCAGCCGGTGCAGCGGCTGTCGAAGCAGTCGGCGTGCGACAGGCAGTCGTCGCCCACCCCGCACCAGCCCCCGGTCATCACCGGCGTGCAGCCGTGGATCAGCGACTGCAGCTCGTCGATGGTGGGCAACCGCCAGTCGTCGCGGCCCGCGAGATCCAGCGCGTCGCAGTAGTCGCGGGCGGCCTGCCAGCCCATCCGGGTGGCGGCCGGCTCGTCCTGCCAGTCGAGCGGCACGCAGCGGCCGTCGATGCAGCCGTGCTCGGCCTCGGCGCAGTGGCCGCAGCGGTAGAAGGCCACCGGCGAGAAGCCGCACTCCAACAGCGCGCAGTCGTCCTGGCAGCGGCCTTCCGCGGTGCAGATGTCGGTCTCGCCGGCGCAGGTGCCGCAGTAGAAGTCGCGGCCGGGCGCCTGGCCGCACTCGATGCTGGCGGCCGCGCAGTACTCGGCGGGCAGCAGACAGCGATCGGTCGCCGTGTGACAGGTCAGCCCCGAGGCGCAGCGGCCGTCATCGAGGCAGGGCTGCTCGTGGCCGCCGCGGGATGAATTGCGGACCACGCAAGCGGCGGCCAGTGCCAGCGCGCAGCCTGCAGCCAGCACCCGGCGATGGTAGCGTGTCATGGGCTCGTCCCCCGCCCCGGGCGGCAACCGGCTGGCGGCCGTTACCGCCACGACATGGTTTTCCCGCGTTCCATCGAAGCTCCAACGATGCTATCAGAATCTCGCACGCCTGCAAAACGTTCCGGCGCCGGCTGCGCCCGGACGCAGTCTCAGCTCTCGTGCTCGGCGCTGCGGCGCAGGCGGTCGAGGCGGTCGGGTTCGAGGCGCACCAGCAGGGTGCGGGCCTTGGCCAGCGAGACCAGGCCGGGCGGGCCGGCCTTGACCGGGTGGACGTGCTTGACGCGGGTATGGTGGATCTCGACCTTGGCGGCGTTTTTCAGCGGGCTGTGCAGCGCGGCCAGGCTGGCCGCGTCGAGCAGGCTCTGCTCGTCGACGGCGTCGCCGCGGTCGAGCCGCAGCACCACGTGGGCGCCGGCCGCCCCGCGGGCGTGCAGCCACAGGTCGTGGCCGCGGGCCACCCGGAAGGTCAGCTGGTGGTTGTCGGCGCCGCTGCGGCCGACCAGGATGGAGCGGCCGGCCGCCGAACGGTACAGCCGGTAGGGCCGCCGCCGGCGCTGGCGGCGCCGGCCGGGCCGCGCCGGCCGCGGCGGGCACAGGGACTCTAGCTGCGGGCCCAGCGATTCCAGCTCGGCCTCGCTGGCAGCCATGGCCACCTGGGCCGCGGCCCGGCGCACCGCCTCCAGCTCGGCCCGGGCCGCGTCCAGCCGCTCGCCCACCGTGCCCCGGGCCGCGCTCAGCCGGCGGGCGCGGGCGAACATGCACCGCATGTTGTCGCGGGCGTCGAGGGCCGGGTCCAGCTCCACCGCCACCGGCGGGCCCTCGGGATCGTAGGGGTCGGGCAGCTCGACCCGGGTCTGGCCGCGGCGCACCGCGCCCAGCCGGAACTTGAGCGCCTCGGCCGCCCGGTAGAGCTGGCGCGCTTGGCCGGTGCGCTCCAGGTCGGCCTGCAGCCGGCCCAGCCGGCGTTTGACCCGCCGCTCGGCGGTGCGCAGCCGCCGCGCCCAGCCGGCCCGGGTCCGGCTCAGCGCCTGCTCGGCGGCCCGGCTGGCGTAATGGGCGGCCAGCGCCCGGTTGACGGCCAGCCGCTCGGGGTCGGGTGGGCCGAAGCGCGGCGCGCCGGCCGGCGGTGCGCCGCCGGCCGGCGGCGTATAGATGGACCCAGCGAAGGCCGGGCCCACCAGGGTGGCCAGCACCCGGTCATCAGCGTCGAGCAGCAGCAGCCGGCCGCGGCCGAACAGCTCGGCCAGCAGCTGCCGCTGCGGCCGGCCGGCGAAGCGCAGCCGCACGATGCGGTCGCCGGGCTCGGCGGCGATGGCTGCCAGCCGCTTGCCGCCGAGATCGGCCCGGGCCCGCATCACCCAGGCCGGCGGCTGCGGCGGGGCCGGGCGCTTGCGCTCGATCAGGTGCATCCGGGCCAGCCCCCGGTTCCACTCGAGCCACAGCACCCCGGGCTTGAAGACCAGCTGCAGCTGGCCCGCTGCGGGCGCGTTGAGCTTGTTCAGGAAGTGGCCGGGCAGCAGCCCGTCCAGCTCGGCGACGACCGCGGCCAGCTCGCTGCTGGTCAGGCTCATATCCGTCCGGATGACGCGATGTCAGTATGCGAAGCAGATTCCCATGAGGCTGCAGGTCAGACCCTCGCAGCAGTTCTGGATGTCGGGATTACAGGACTCCATGAGTTGCTTGCATTCACCCTCGACGCACTCGCAGGTGGCTTCGTTGCAGTACCAGCCAGGATCGCATTCGTCGCAGCAGGATTGAAATTCGCACTGAAGGGTTTGCTGGTTGCAAATCGAATCGGCTGGACAGTCCTCGTTCGAGTCGCAGTCGAGGTTGCGTTCACAAGTTGAGTAGGCGTTGCAGGTATAGCCCTGGCAGCAGGGCTCGGTGGAGCAGTCCTCGCGCGGTTTGCACTGGCCCCCGCCGTAGTCGCACACGTAGCAGGGGTCGATCTCGGCGCAGGTGGCCTCCGGATCCTCGTACAGGTAGCAGGGCATGGGCTCGCAGACGAACTTGCCGCTGGTGGTCTTGCACATGAAGAACTCGTCGCAGTGGGCGTCTTCGGTGCACTCGACGCAGGTGTACTGCGGCGGGTTGGACGGCAGATCGGTCAGCTTGCAGTGCTCGCCGTTCTCGTGGCCGGCGCAGTCGGCGTCGTCCATGCACTCGGCGTAGAAGCACTCGGCGTTTTCCGGATCGCAGCGGTAGCCCTGGCCCATCTTGTCGACGCACTCGGCATCGGTCTCGCAGCCCGACTGGCAGCTGTACTCGCGGCACCACTGCAGTGCGCCGCAGTGGTCGTGCTCCAGGCAGGCCACGCAGTCGCCGGTGTCCTGGCGGCAGTGGGGGCCGGGCTGGTCGACGCAGTCGGCGTCGCTTTCGCAGACCATGTCGGTGCAGGTATGGCTGGATACGTTGCAGCGCTCGTCGCCGCCGCAGTGGTTGTCTTCGAGGCACTCGACGCAGGTGGTGGTGTCCAGCCAGCAGTAGGGGTTGGGGTTGACGCAGTGGTTGTTGGCGTAGCACTCGACGCAGCTGTGGGTATCGGGCCGGCAGACCTGGTTGCCCGAGCAGTGGCCGTCGTTGACGCAGGCGACGCACTTGCCCTGGGCCTGGTCGCAGTGGGGCTTGCCGGCCTCGGTGCAGTCGGCGTCGGTCGAACAGTCGGGCCCGACCACGTCGCACTGGTAGCTGGCGTTGCAGAACACGTCCTCGCCGCCGCCGCAGTCGGCGTCCTCGACGCATTCGACGCAGACCCCGTCGGCCTCCAGGCAGACCGGGGCGGCCGCCTCGGTGCAGTCGGCGTCCGATTCGCAGGGCGTCTCGGGCACGCAGACCTCCTGCATGATGTTGCAGACGTAGCCCTCGGGGCACTCGTCACCGGTGCCGGTGCAGATGGTGCCCAGCTGGCAGAAACCGCCCAGGCACAAATGGTGGGCCGGGCAGTCGGCGATGCTGGTGCACGGCAGCGGCCCCTCGTCGGTGGGGTCGCAGCCGTCGCAGGCATCGAGCCCGGCGTCGTTGCCGCCGTTGCCGCCGCTACAGCCGGCGGCGACCAGGGTGGCTGACAGGCCGGCGGCCAGCAGCAGGGTCAATGAGCGTAGCGCGTTCATGGTCCACCTCGATCCTTCAGCCCGCGGCTGCGGTTGATCGCCTCACCGATCAAGGGGTGGGGATGCACAACCCGGCCGGGTGGCCGGCTTCCGGAAACAGCCAGCGCATCTTGCATTCGGTGCCCGCCTGGCAGTTGGGCGCCATCAGGCTGCAGCCGTAACGGCAGGTGAAGGTCGGGTTCCAGTCCGAGTCGAAAAATATGCACATGATGCACCACATGTTGGAGTCGCAGTACAGGTTCTGGCCGGCGTCGCACTCGGCGTCGGTGAAGCAGGCTTCGCCGTCATTGCCGCTGCCCTGCGACACGCAGACCTGCTGGGCCGGATCGCAGTAGAAGCCGGCCGGGCAGTCGGCGTCGGTCTGGCAGGCGTCGCCGTCGCGTACGCACTCGCCCGTCTGCAGGTCGCAGTGGCTGCCCTGCGGGCAGGCGCCCTCGGTGCACATGCACTTGCCGCTTTCGACGTCGCACTCGTAGTTGGGCGGGCAGTCGGTGTTGTCCTGGCACAGGTCCACGCACTGGCAGGTCAGCTCGTCGCAGTACTGCTCCTCGGTGCATACCCCGCCGCAGCAGTCGACCTGGCCGCATTCGTGGGTCTGGTAGTTGCAGGTCTCGGGCGGCACGCAGTCGTCGTTGGAGTCGCAGCCCGGCTCGCACTCGCCGCTGCCGGTGTTGCACCACTGGCCCTGGGGGCAGTCCTCGGGGCTGCAGCCCGGCGAGACGCAGTGGTTGTCCTGGCAGATCTGATCCGCCAGCGGGCAGTCGATGTCGTTGACGCACTCGGGGATGCACTCGCCGGTGTCGGTGTTGCAGCGCGGAAACTCCGGATCCTCGCAGTCGGAGTCCGACACGCAGCCCTCGCCAACCGGGATGCAGGTGCCGAAGTTGCAGCGGTAGCCCACGCAGCAGTCCTGGTCGCCCTGGCACACCGGCGGCGGCGCGGTGCACTGGCCGTCCTGGCACACCAGGCAGGTCGGCCCGGCGCAGTCCTCGCGGGTCTCGCAGGACTCGGGGCGGCAGGTGCCGTCGCGGCAGATCTGGCCCTCTTCGCAGTCCTCGTCACCGCTGCACGAGACCTCGTCGCCACCGTTGGACACGCACTCGCCGTTGATGCACGACTCGCCCGCGTAGCAATCGCAGTCGCTGACGCAGTTGACCGGCGGCGCGCCGGACTCGCACTTCTTGGTGGCCGGGTTGCAGACCTCGCCGGCCGCCTTGTCGCATTCGTAGTTGCAGCCGCTCGGACACTCGTTGCCCGCCGAGCAGATGCCGTCGTTGCATGTCTGGCCTTCGCAGCAGTCGGCGTCGGTCGAGCAGATGACCGGACACTCCTGGTCGCCGCCAGCGCCGCCGTCGCCGTCGCGGCCGATGCCGCCGTCGGGGTTGCTTTCGCCCGAACAGGCTCCGGCGCCGATGGCCAGCAGGGCCGCCAGGCAGCCCGAGCCCATCACGCGCCAGGCCGTGCTTTTCAAGATCATCGTCTTCATCGTCTCGCACTCCTTGCCCGCCGATTGCCGGTCGCGCCCGCCGCAACCCCGCACCCGGCCGGACGCGTACCGGGCGGTAGATTTTCGCGGCGCAACGCTTCGCCCTCATCGGGGTCGACCTGCGTTCATTTTTGATACTAGGGGCGCCGGCCGGGATCCGTCAAGCATTGCCGGCTGGAAAACTGGCATGAAACCGGCGATATCCCACAGTGTACGGCACTGTGCTCGAAGGGGGGGCTTCGACTCACAGCTGATCCTGGCGCAGGGTGCGGGCCAGGGTGACCGCCCGCACCGAGCGGGCTCCGGCAGCCAGCAGCGCCTCGGCGCAGGCGGTCAGGGTGGCCCCGGTGGTGACCACGTCGTCGACCAGGCACAGCGCCAGGCCGGCCACCCGCACCGGCCGGCGCACCGCGAAGGCGCCGTGGACGTTGCGCCGCCGCTCGGCCCGCGAAGCCCGCCGCTGCTGGGCGGGCGTGTCGCGCCGGCGCACCAGGGCCTCGAACTCCAGCCGCAGCCCGAGCCGGTCGGCCAGCCGGTGGGCCAGCAGGGAGGCCTGGTTGAAGCCCCGCCGGTGCTGGCGCCGCGGGTGCAGCGGCACCGGCAGCAGGCGGTCGGCCCCGGCCACCGCCGGGCCCAGCGTCCGGCAGCCGGCCAGCCGCTCGGCCAGGTCGGCGGCCAGCTCGCTGCGGCCGGCCTTGAGCGCCAGCACCGCCTCCAGGCAGGTACCGCCGAGCGCGAAGCCGGAGCGGATCGGTTGCGCCCGCGGTGCAAATCGCAGGCAATCGGGGCAGCCGCCGGCGGTCAGGGGCGCCCCGCAGCGGGCGCACAATGGCTCGCTCAGCTCGTCGAAGCCGAAGGCGCAGCTCGGGCAGATGGCGCGGCCGGGGTGGTCGAGCAGCTCGCCGCACAGCGAGCAGCTCGGCGGCAGCAGCAGGTCGAGCAGGCCGCCGGCCGGGCGCAGCATCCCCCGCCACAGAGTCGCGAACCGCGACTTCGCCTCAGATGGCGCAGAAGTGGGCGAGGCTCGCCAACGGTGCATCGACTCCAGCGCGGCCCGCCCTTTTCGGCCGCGGCTCAGGCCTCTTCCCCGGCCGGCAGCCGCCGGGCGTCGATCCACAGGCCGTCCAGATCGTAGTAGGCGCGGGTCTGCTCCTGCATCACGTGGACGATCACGTCGCCATAGTCGAGCAGCACCCACTGGCCGCTGTCCTCGCCCTCGACGCCCGCTGGCCGCACCCCTTGCTCGCGCAAGGTGCGGCGCAGGTGCTCGGCCAGCGCCCGGGCGTGGCGGTCCGAGGTGGCGCCGAGCACCAGGATGTAATCGGCGTAGGAGGTCAGCGCGCGCACGTCGTAGAGGCCGGGAGCGCGGGCTTTCTTCTCGGCGGCCAGTGCGCACAGCCGCTCGGCCAGGGCCTGGCCGGCGGGTTCCGGCCGGGCCGCGGTGTCGGGATCGTGTCGGGCGGGGCTCACAGCAGCACCTCGCGGTTGCAGGGAGCTTGGGCTCAGTCCGAGCTGTCCGCGGTCGCGGCCCGTTGCCCGGCGCGCGCTCGGCGGGCCACCCCGGCCGGCGCTCCCAGCCCGGCCGTGGTGCCCTCGCCGAAGAAGAAGTCCAGCGGATGGGTGTTGACCGGAATGCGCTCCGGCAGGGGCGTGACGTTTTCTTCGTCGGGCGGTGGGACGGCCGGTGGGTTGCCGAAGCCATCGGCGCCCAGGCGGGCGCTCAAGTGCATCGCCAGCGGCTCGCCCTGCGGGCCCTTGCAGGCCAGCCGCCCCTCGAAGTGCAGCTGCAGCAGCACGCCGGCGTCCACATCGACCAGCAGATGGCCGGTCGCCTGCCGGGGCGCGGCCTGGTCGCGCCAGCGATCCCGCTCGGCCGGGGTGATCTCGCGTTCGTAAACATAGCCCTGGATGCCGGCCGGCACCTCCGGCGGCGGCCGGGTGCCCGGCAAGCGCGGCGGGCCGGGGGCCAGGCCGATGCTGTACTCCAGCGCGTCGCGGCCGTAGTGGCGTTTCAGGCCCTGCTTGCTCAACCGCAGCCGGCCGCGGAACAGCCGGTGGATGGCGCCCCACAGGCCGGTGGCCGCCTCGCGCTGCTCGAGGTGGAGCCGATCGAGCACGCTGCGCGGATGAAAGTCGGCGAAACGCTGTCGGACCCACAGCCGGCCGCCGGAGAACACCATCTCGTAGCCCTGGCCGGCCTCGTTGTCCACCTTGAGCCGGAAGTCGCCGTTGGCCGCCTGCACCAGCAGGATCTCCTCCTCCAGCTCCAGCCGCCGCTGGTGGCCGTTCATCTCCATCTCCACCAGGGCCCGCAGGCGGTGGGCGCCCAGGCGGTGGGCCACCTCGGCGAAGGGCATCGCGGCCAGCCTGTCGACCGCCTCGTCCGACTCGGCCAGCGAGTAGACGTCCGGCGGCGGTCCGTAGGGATCGGCCTGGGCCTGCTCGGCCGCCATGAACTCGCCCAGGTGGGCCTCGAGCTTGTCGCCGCAGCCGGTGGCGCCGCCGAGCGCCACGAGCAGCGCCGTGGCCAGCGCCGGGATGTGGGATCGCATTGTCACAGGGCGCTAGCTTGCCGCAAGGAGCCGCCCGGGGTCAATGGGGTCTTTTTCGCGGCCGCGGCTGCTTGCCGCCGGGCCGGGCTTCATGTCAAACTGCGGCCCATGCTGGACTGGAACGAGCTGGCGGATTTGCGGGTGATCGGGCGCATGGCGCAGATCGTCAACGAGCGCTGGGGCCTGGGGGTGGGCTTCGCCGACGCCGGCGGCGACCTGCTCGACAGCCCCAAGGCCGAACGCTTCGCCACCGAGCGCCCCGTCTGCGGCCTGCTCAAGTCCACCCCCCAGGGCAAGGCCCGCTGCGACGCCACCGCGCGCCAGATGTGGCAGCATCACCAGGGCGCCGGCGCATCCGGGCAGGCGGCCTGCATGCGCTGCCACGCCGGGCTGAGCGAGCTGTACGTGCCGGTGGTGGTCGATGGCGAGCAGCAGGGGCTGATCCTGGCCGGCGGCTACCTGCACCGCGGCGGCGACGAGCAGCAGCAGCAGCAGATCGACGCGGTGCTGCAGCGCTGCGCCGACCTGCCGCTGTCGCGGGCCGAGCTGCTGCGCGCCTGCCACCAGACCCCATCGCTGTCGCCCGAGGCCGAGGGCTACCTGGGCGATCTGCTCGAGCTGGTGGTGCGCGAGATCCTGGTCTTCCGCGAGGAGGTGGCCCGCAAGGAGCGGAGGCTGGACCGGTTGACCCGCGAGCTGGCCGAGCGCTCGCGCTACGGCCAGATCATCGGCAAGAGCGCACCCATGCGCGAACTCTACCGCCTGCTGGACAAGGTCTCCGGCACCGACGCCACCGTGCTGATCTCCGGCGAGAACGGCACCGGCAAAGAGCTGGTGGCCCGCGCCATCCACTTCCAGTCGGCCCGCCGCAACAAGCCCTTCGTGGTGCAGAACTGCTCGGCCTTCAACGACAACCTGCTGGACTCGGAGCTGTTCGGCCACGCCCGGGGCGCGTTCACCGGCGCGGTGGGCACCAAGAAGGGCCTGTTCGAGGTGGCCGACGGCGGCAGCTTCTTCCTGGACGAGATCGGCGACATGAGCCCCAGCCTGCAGGTCAAGCTGCTGCGCATCCTGCAGGAAGGCACCTTCATCCCGGTCGGCTCGACGCAGGAGCACGCGGTCGACGTGCGCATCATCGCCGCCACCAACCGCGATCTCAAAGCCCTGGTCGATCAGGGGCAGTTCCGCGAGGATCTCTACTACCGGGTCAACGTCATCACCATCCCGCTGCCGCCGCTGCGCGACCGGCGCGACGACGTGCCCATCCTGGTGGATCACTTTCTGCTCAAGCACGGCGGCGACGGCAAGCCGCAGCGGCTGTCGCCGGCCTGCATGCAGCGGCTGATGGACTACCACTGGCCGGGCAACGTGCGCGAACTGGAGAACGAGATCGAGCGCCTGCTGGTGCTGCGCGGCGAGGACGAGGTCATCGGCGAGGAGTTTTTGTCGCCCCGCATCCGCTATGAGATCTACCCCAGCGGCGCGGCCGAGCAGAAGGAACGCGCGCCGACGCTGCCGGCGGCCGTCGAGCGGTTGGAGCGCACCATGATCCTCGATCACCTCAAGCGGGCGCGCTGGAACAAGACCCAGGCCGCCAAGTCGCTGGGCATCTCGCGGCGCAACCTGATCCGCAAGGTCCAGGCCTACCACCTCGATCGCCGCAAGGGCTGATCAGGGCCGCGTCCCGCTCAACCGGCCCAGCACCAGCGTCAGCTCGATGCCGTCGGGGAAGTAGGTGTCCAGCGAGCGGACCATGCCGGCCAGCACCCCTTCGCGCCAGGAGCGATCCTGGATCAGCTCCAGGCACTGTTCCAGGCAGTGGTTGCGCACCAGCGGCGCCTGCAAGAACTCGAGCGCGTCGGCGAAGTGCAGGCTGCGCTCGCGCAGGCCGACGCGGGTCTCGACCAGGCCGGCCTCGTTGAGCAGGCGCAGCGCCTGCAACCGATCCGGCAAGCGGGCGGTCAACCGATCCAGCTCGTCCTGGACCTGGAACAGGTCCTCTTTCTCCAGCACCTCGCGGAAGATGTCGAGCAGCTCCTGGAAGCAGCCCCGCATGGGTACGCCCAGCAGCGCCGTCCCGTCGGGCTTGAGCAGCCGGGCCACCTCGCCGAGCACCTCGGCCAGGTCGTAGATCGGCGCCAGGCCGGCGCTCAGCACCGCATCGAAGGTGCCATCGCTGAACGAGATGTGATCCGCCGGCTCCCTCTTGAAGAAGACCCGCTTGCGGTCGAAGGCGGCCACCTTGCTGCGGGCGATCTCCATCAGCTCGCGCACGTCCTCGATGGCGATCAGGCGGCCGCCCTCGGGCAGCCGTTCCATCAGGGTCTCGGTCAGCCGGCCGGTGGTGCAGCCGATTTCGAGCAGCTGGGCCTTGGCCGGCAGCGGCGCCGGGAACTCCTCGCACAGCAGGTCTACGAAGGCCGCGTCCCAATCGGGCAGGACCTCCTCGTCGTAGCACTGGGCCAGCGTGCGGGCATCCATAGCAGGGCTTAGCTATCAGAAAGCGAGCGGGCCATCAACACGCCCCGGTTCAAGGCACGCGGCCGGCCAGCCGGTCCATGCGCCGCAGCAGCTGATCGAGCAGGGCGAACAGCTGGATCAGCGCCGGCCGGCGCGGTGCCAGCCACAGCGCGCAGCGCACGTCCTGGCGCGCGCGCAGCACCAGGGCCCGGTTCCAGTGCAGGTAGCCGAGGGTCAGCAGCGCGCGGGCATGGTCCTGGCGGGCGCCGATGTGCTCCGGGGACAGCCGCACCGCCCGCTCCAGCAGCGGCTGGGCCCGGCGGTACTGGCCGCGGTCGAGCAAGCGCCGGCCGCGTTGCAGGTTCTCGGTGAAGCGCTGCTGGCGGGCGGCGGCCAGTTCCGCCGGCAGCTCGCCGGCGGTTGGCGTCGGGTCGATGGAGACCTGCGGCCGCCACGGCGCGCGGCCGGCGGCCGGCAGCGCCAGCAGCAGCACGACGACGACGATGGGCAGGTGCGCTCTCATGCTGCAGCGATGATAGCGCCGCTGGCGGGCGGCGTCCACAACGGCCAGAATCTCCCGGCACGATCCGCCTGATTTCCCAGATCGGTCGCGAGGTCAAGGAAGGACGGCGGATTCAAGCGGAGTCGTGGTCACCCACGTCGAGCATTGAATCCGCCGGCCTGACGCAGAGATCGCGGCCGAGGTGGGAAATCAGGGAACGGCGTCATCGGTTGTGGTGCCGGCGGCCGCGGCGGTAGACTGGCGGGCGGATGGCGACGCGACCGGTCGGCCGGCGGTTGCCGCGGGAGCTCCAAGCCAAGGAGGCGGCTCGGTGAAGGCATACATTCTACCCAGCGGCGTGCGCATCGAGCCCTTCGGCGATCCGGTGGCCGAGGCCATGATCGGCAACCGGCCGCTGGCAGCGCTGCAGCGGGCGGTGCTGGAGGAGGCCGGATTGGAGGTGGTCGCCGTCGCCGGCCCGCAAGAGGTGGGCCCGGAGGCCTGCCTGGTCACCTGGGACGATGTCTGGTTCACCCGCCGCGTGCTGGCCGATCTGCTGCGCCGCTTCGGCGAGCAGGGCCGGGCGTTGCGCTGCGGCCTGCCGGCTGATGCCTCGTTGGTGCGCCGCACCCGGCCGTTGCAGCAGCTGGACGAGGCCGCGGTCGACGGCGAGCGGCTGGCGCTCTACCGGCTATATCTGCTCGAGGCCGGCCGCGCCGGCGAGGCCGGCTTCGCCGAGCGGCTGCAGCGGGCCCGGCCGCTGCGGGCCCGCTTCCGCGAGAAGGTGGTCGCCGTGCCGGTGCCGGCCAACATCATGGGCCGCGGGCAGCTCGAGCATCCGGTGACCTCCTCGGTGGTGATGGAGATCGGCCACTGGGTGCACGTGCTGTGGGCCAACCAGCTGGCGGTGCAGGTGCGCTGGATCGAAACCGTGCTCGACCATCCCGTGTGGGCCGGCAGCAAGCTGCTGGGCACCGCGGCCGGCGGTCTGCTCAGCGGGCGGCTGCAGCCGTCGGCGTTGAAGTGGAACCTGTTCGGCCGCTTCAACCGCATAGGCCGCGGTTGCGACATCCACCCCTCGGCCAAGGTCGAGCTGTGTCAGCTCGGCGATGGGGTGCGCATCGGGGCCGACGCGCTGGTGCGCGGCTGCCTGATCGACGACGGGGCCACCATCGAGGAGCGGGCCTGCGTGCAGTACAGCGTGGTCGGCCGCGGCTGCTTCATCTCCAAGAACTCGGTGCTGGTGCTCAGCGCCGGCTACCCCGAGGGCGACCTGTGCGCCAACGGCACCCAGTGCTCGCTGTTCGGCCGCAAGGTGGCGGTGACCTCGTGGTTCCGCATCATCGACATCAAGGCCCAGGGCCAGGTCAAGGTCATGCACCGGGGCCGGCTGGTGCCGACCGGCACCAACTTCCTGGGGGTCTGCTTCGGCCACGGCGCCTACGGCGGCATGGACGCCACCGTGCAGGCCGGCCGGGCCATTCCCAACGGCGCGGTGCTGGTCAAGGACCCGGGCCAGGTGATGCGCCGCATCCCCGAGGATCTGCCCCCGGGCCGGCCGGCCTGGGCCGAGGACGGCCGGGCCGTGACCGACCGGCGCCGCTGAGGGTGGGTTGGCGGCCGGTGCAGCACCCTGTATCCCCGCCTTCCCCCTGGAAGGGGGAAGGAGTAGGAGGGGGTAAGGAGTTGGGACCCCGCCCCTGCGGAACGGATGTCGGATTGCGTGATGAGTCCGTCATTTCGGAGTCACCCGCCCGTGGGATGGGGAAGGGGATGTCCGAGGCGTCTCAGGTGCAGCTGCCGTTGGCGCAGACCTGGTTGGATCCGCCGCAGTCGTCGTCGTCGGTGCAGCCGCACTGGTAGACCCCGCCGTCGAGCACGCAGGCCTGGTCGTACTCCTGGGTGCTGCAGTCGTTGTCGCAGGCGCCGCAGTTGGGGTTGGCGCTCAGGTCGGCCTCGCAGCCGTCGGTCGGGTCCGAGTTGCAGTCGGCGTAGTCGCTGTGGCAGTCGCTGTAGTCGCAGCTGCCGTCGTCGCAGTAGATGCCGTCGGCGTGCTGCACGGTGCTGCTGCAGTCGACCGTGTCGCAGTCGGTGCCGCAGTTGCTGGTCTGCCAGATGTCCTCTTCGCAGCCGTCGGTGGGATCGGTGTCGCAGTCGCCCCAGCCGTCCTCGCAGGAACCGTAGCCGCAGGCGCCCTGGTCGCAGGTGGCGTCGGCGTGCTCGATCTGTTCGGTGCAATCCACCCCGTCGTCGCAGCCGCTGCCGCAGTCGTTGACCAGCCAGATGTCGTGCTCGCAGCCGTTGGTGGCGTCGGTGTCGCAGTCGCCCCAGCCGTCCTCGCAGGAACCGTAGCCGCAGGCGCCGCTGTCGCAGGTGGCGTCGGCGTGCTCGATCTGGCCGGTGCAGTCCACCCCGTTGTCGCAGTCGGTGCCGCAGTCGCTCGTCTGCCAGATGTCGTGCTCGCAGCCGTCGGTGGCATCGGAGTTGCAGTCGCCGTAGCCCGCCAGGCAGGTGGTGTAGCCGCAGGTGCCGCCCGAGCAGGTCACGCCGTCGACGTTTTCGACCACAGCGGTGCAGTCGACCAGGTCGCCGCAGCCGGAGCCGCAAGTGGTGGTGGCGTCCAGGTCGACCTCGCAGCCGTTGCTGCGATCGTCGTCGCAGTCGGCGTAGCCGGCGCTGCAGGAGCCGTAGTCGCAGCTGCCGCTCGCGCAGGTGATGCCGTTGGCGTTTTGGACCAGGACGGTGCAGTCCGCGCCGGGATCGCAGCCGTTGCCGCAGTCGTCGACCTGCCAGATTTCGGTCTCGCAGCCGTTGGTGGCGTCGGCATCGCAGTCGCCCCAGCCGTCGTCGCAGCTTGTGTAGTCGCAGGCGCCTTGGTCGCAGGTGGCGCCGCTGGCGTGCTCGATCGCCGTGTTGCAGTCGACGCGGCCCGAGCAGCCGGTGCCGCAGTCGTCGGTGCCCCAGATGTAGATCTCGCAGCCGTTGCTGCGGTTGTTGTCGCAGTCGGCGTAGCCGTCGCTGCAGGAGCCGTAGTCGCAGCTTCCGTTCGAGCAGGTGATGCCGTTGGCGTTTTGAACCTGGGCGGTACAGTTCACGCCGTTGTCGCAGCCGCTGCCGCAGTCGGCGATCTGCCAGATGTCGTGCTCGCAGCCGTCGCTGCCATCGGCGTTGCAGTCGCCCCAGCCGTCTTCGCATGAACCGTAGTCACAGTCGCCCGCGTCGCACTCGATGCCGTTGGCGTTTTGAACCTGGGCGGTGCAGTCCACGCCGTCGTCGCAGCCGCTGCCGCAGTCGGCGATCTGCCAGATGTCGTGCTCGCAGCCGTCGCTGCCATCGGCGTTGCAGTCGCCCCAACCGGTCTGGCAGCTTCCGTAATCGCAGTCACCGCTGGCGCACTCGACCTCCGAGGCGTGTTGCACCTCGTCGGTGCAATCGACCCGGTCGCCGCAGCCGCTGCCGCAATCGGTGGTCTCCCAGATGTCCTCCTCGCAGCCGTTGTCCGGCTGGCCGTCGCAGTCGGCCCAGCCGGCGTCGCAGCTCGGATTGCAGCTCCCCGCGTTGCAGGCGGTCGAGCCGTGGGCGTTGCTGCAGGCGTGGTTGCATTCGCCGCAGTGGTTCTCGTCGGTGTTGCGGTTGACGCACTGGGTGCCGCAGCAGAAGTCGGCATCGTTGCCGTCGCAGTCGTTGCCGGTGCCGCCGCAACGGCAGTTGCCGTCTTCGCAGGACTCGTTTTCGTCGCAAGACAGTCCGCATGCGCCGCAGTGGTCGCGGTCGTTGTTGAGGTCGGATTCGCAGCCGTCGCCCTCGTAGCCGCCCTCGCCGGGCAGGGGGATGGGGTCGTCGAGATCGCCGTTGCAGTCGTCGAAGGGCGCGGTGCAGGTGTAGTTGCAGATCTGGGGCGACAGGCATTCACTGGCCGTGGCGTGGTCCCGCCGCGGGCAGAGCACGTCGATGCTCGGATCGTCGGCACCGTCGATCCGGTTGTCGCAGTCGTTGTCCAGCCCGTCGCAGACCTCGGCGGGGGGATCGGTCAGGGTGCACAGGTACTCGCAGCCGTCGCCCGCCTGGCTGCCGCCGGGCTGGTTGCGGTCGTTGTTCAGGTCCCAGGCGATCTGGTTGTTCTGATCGTCGTGCAGACAGATCCAGACGCAGATGCCCTCGTAGCAGCCCTGCAGCGTGGCGTTGGCCTGCGGGTTGTCGCGGCAGTGGGCCTGGGCCTGGGGATGGCGGTCGACGGTGCCGTCGCAGTTGTTGTCCACCGCGTCGCACAGCTCGTCGCCGGGCAGCACGCACTGGTCGTCTTTGACCCACTGGCCTTCGATGCAGTCGAACACGCCTTCGTTGCAGGCCCCCAGATCGGGCTCGTACTCGGGTGTGGCCGGATCGTCGGCCCGGGGGCAGACGCGCTGGGCGCCGGTGTCGCAGGTGCACTCCCCGTCGATCGCGTCATCCGGCTGGCAGTTGCAGTCGTTGTCCAGATCGTCGCACAGCTCGGTGGTCTCATGCTCGACGTAGCAGTCCGGGGTGTCCGGCTGGCAGCAGCGCGGCGGCTCCTCGGCGCCGCACAGCACCGCCTCGGCGTGCTGGCGGTAGTCCTCGGCCAGGCAGTCGACCCACGTGCCGCCCAGGCACAGCTGGCGCGCGCCGGCGCAGACGCCGCACTGGTTGGAGCAGGTCGGCGCCGCGGTGACGTTGTCGGTCTCGCCGTCGCAGTCGTCGTCGCGGCCGTTGCACAGGTCTTCTTCCGACATGGCGCTGCAGTCGGCCGGCTCGCCGGGCACCGCCGGCGGCACGCAGCCGTTGGGCAGCACCTCGTTGACGCACGGGCCCCAGCTGCCGTCGACGCACTCGCGCTGGCCGTACTGGCAGATGCCCACCCCGGCCGTGCCTTCGGGCCCGGTGTAGCAGGTCTCCCACTCGCCCACGGCGCAGCCGCCGCAACCGGTGTCGTAGCCGTCGACGAAGCCGTCGCAGTCGTTGTCGATGCCGTCGATGCAGGCGAAGCAATCGGTGCCGCCCTCGGCGCAGCTCTCCGGCTGTGGCAGCACCAGGCCTTCGCACGGTCCCCAGGTGCCGTCGCAGATCTGGGTGCCCTTCTGGCACGGCGGCCCGGCCGGCTCGGCGGCCCAGTGGGGCCAGCACGCGCGCTGGTCGCCGGCCGAGCAGGGGCAGCCCTCGTCGACCGAGCCGTCGCAGTCGTTGTCCAGCCCGTCGTCGCAGAACTCCTGTTGGCCGGGGTAGATCTCGGCGTCGCCGTCGTCGCAGTCGTCGGGCACGTAGAAGCCGTCCCCGTCCTCGTCGGTGCCCGAGTGGTCGAGATGGATCGACTCGGCGGCGTCGTAGATCTTTTTGGGCTCGAAGCGCAGCCCGCCGATCTCGCCGTGGGCCACCTCCCGGCCCTCGCGGTGGCCGGTGGCGTCGATGCGCACGGCGGCCTCGCGGTGCTGCTCGCCGGCCAGCACCAGCACCCACAGCTGGTTCTCGGGCTTTTGCGACAGGGCTTCGAAGGTGCGCGCCTCGGGCAGGGTCACCACCGCCTCACCCGCCGGCGCGTTGCCGTCATCGCCCTCGGCGTGGATGCGCAGCTGCACCCGGTCGATGGCGATGTCCGGGCTGATGATCCGCACCCAGAGCCCGGTCTCGCCGTCCGCACCGCAGCCGGCGGCGGCGAGCGCGCCCAAAGCCGCCAGCAGCCAGATTCCGCTCAACCGCCCCAGCCAGGTCTCGATTCGTATGGCCGTCATGGTACCTCTCCCGCCCAATCGTCGGCCCAACCCACCGGAAATCCGCCGTTTGAGCCGACCAAAACTAGCATGCGGCTTCCCCGACGGTCAAGGTGGCAGCGGTTCGACGGCTTGACACCCGCGGAGCCGCTGTGCTAGAAGCCGCTCATTCATTCAATGGGTTACGCTCCATGTGGAACCCATTGACTACCCTGGCGACGGAGGCGGCATGCCCTGGTTGCGCACGTGGATGATGATGGCGGTGGTATGTTCGATCGGCGCCAGTCCGGCGCAGGCGCTGGCCCAGCCCGCGGACGAGGCCGGCGAAGAGCAGGCGCAGGCCGAAGAGGCCGCAGAGGCTGGAGAGGCCGTAGAGGCCGCAGAGGCTGAAGAGGCCACAGAGGCCGCAGAGGCCGCAGAGACCGGAGAGGCCGATGAGGTCGATGAGGTCGATGAGGCCGAGGCCGGCGGGCAGGACGCGGCCGCCCCGGCGCTCGAGGAACCGGCCCCGCTGCCGCCGCCGGCCGACGCGCCCCTGCCGCCGGCCGGCGATCAGGGCCTGCCGCCGCCGCCCGAGGGCTTCGCCGAGGTGGACATGGACAGCGCCGCCCCGGGCAAGCCGCCGCTGAACCTGATCGACCTGCACGGCTACCTGCGGCTGCGCGGCGACCTGATGGACGGGCTGAGCCTGGGGCTGCAGCCGCGGCTGGGCTACGACGGCGAGCGCGGCGGCGCCTACCCGCAGTTTCCCAAGTCGGCCACCTACCGCAAGGACACCCTGGCCGGGGCCAACATGCGCTTTCGGCTCGAGCCGACCATCAACATCTCGGAAGACGTTCGCATCATGGCCCAGATCGACATGCTGGACAACCTGATCCTGGGCTCCACCCCGGAGGGCTACCCCAAGAGCATGTACTACCCGCTGGTGGCCTTCAGCCAGGGCCAGCAGCCGCCGGTCGAGGGGGTCAACTCGATCAAGGACAGCATCCTGGTCAAGCGGGTCTGGGGCGAGGTGATGACGCCGGTCGGGCTGCTGCGCTTCGGCCGCATGGGCTCGCAGTGGGGCCTGGGCCTGCTGGCCAACGACGGCGGGCCGGCCCACGTCGATCGCGGCCCGCTGGTCACCCGCCGCGATCGCTTCTCGCCGGCCGGCCAGTGCTTCGACTGCGACTACGGCTCGACCGCCGACCGCATCATGTTCATCACCAAGATCTTCGGCCACTACATCGTGCCCATGATCGACTTCACCGCCGAGGGGCCCTACTACACCCACATGAACGAGTGGCAGGGCCAGCCCTTCGACTACGATCAGCTCGACGACGTCAACTCCTACATCCTGGCCATCGCCAAGCGCGACAAGCCCGAGGACATCCAGCGCACCCTGGCCGAGGGCGACTGGTCGCTGAACTACGGCTTCTACTTCGTCTACCGCAACCAGGCCTACGACGCCATCGACTACCAGACCCAGAGCCCCTACGCCGGCCGCAACCAGACGGTCGAGAACTACGCCGTGCGCAACGCCGAGGCCTTCATCCCGGACGTCTGGGTGCGCTTCATGATGGGCAAGCTGCGCATCGAGGCCGAGTTCGTGGCCATCGTCGGCAAGATCGGCTACGACGCCATGTCCGGCTCGCTGGACGAGGACGGCAACCTGATCGAGCAGATCGACACCCGCGGCCAGAAGATCGACATGACCCAGTTCGGCGGCGTGCTGCAGGCCGACTACCGCTTCTTGGACGACGCGCTGCTGGTGGGCATGGAGCTGGGCTTCGCCTCGGGCGACGATTCGCCGGCCTTCGGCGTGCGGCCCTTCGACGAGAGGCAGTTCGAGCACCGCCAGGGCGACCACGACATCAACAACTTCCGCTTCCACCCCGACTACCACGTCGATCTGATCCTGTGGCGCCAGATCATCGGCACGGTCACCGACGCGGTCTACTTCAAGCCCAGCGTGCAGTACAACATCGCCGAGGGCTTCGGCGCCAAGGCCTCGGCCATCTACTCTTCGGCCATCTACTCCGAGTCCACCCGCGGCAAGTCCAACCCGCTGGGGCTGGAGTTCGACGTCGACTTCTTCTACTTCTCGGACGACAACTTCCACGCCGGGCTGAGCTACGGCATCCTGATCCCCTTCGACGGCATGACCGACCTGGGCGACGACGGCGCGCCGGGCGGCACTCTGGAGTTCGAGCAGGACGAGGAGGCCGGCATCGCCCACCGGGTGCTGGGCCGGCTGGTGCTGTATTTCTAGTGCCGAGCGAGCGGTGGTCCGGATCCGGCCGGTGATGCGAAACACGGACGTGGCAAGGCGGGGCCGCGCGGCGCCGCCGGCCCGCGGCCCGCGGCTGGCCTGTGCGCTGGCGCTGCTCGCACTGCTGGCCGCCTGCGGCGTCAAGGGCCCGCCGCGGCCACCGCCGGCCGCCCCACCCGCGGCCGACGGCGGGTTGGAGCCGGGAGCCGACCCGGCCACCGCGGCCGGGCCGCAGCGGGCCGACGGCGGCGTGCCGGACGTCGACCCGGAAGGGAGCTGAGACCATGTTCCGAGGTGTCTTGACCGCCCTGGTCACGCCCATGCGCGACGGCGAGGTGGACTGCGGTGCGTTGCGGCGGCTGGTCGAGGAGCAGATCGGCGCCGGCATCCACGGCCAGGTGGTCTGCGGCACCACCGGCGAGGCGGCCGCGCTGACGCCGGCCGAGTGGGACGCGGCGGTGGGCGCGGTGGTCGAGCAGGCCCGCGGCCGGGTGCCGGTGATCGCCGGTACGGGCTCGAACAACACCCGGGCTGCGGTCGAGTGCACCCGGCGGGCCGCCGAGCTGGGCGTCGACGGCGTGCTGGTCGTCACCCCCTATTACGTCAAGCCGCCCCTGCCCGGGCTGCTGGCCCACTACCGCCAGGTGGCCGCGGTCGGGCTGCCGGTGGTGGCCTACAACGTGCCGTCGCGTACCGGCCTGGCGCTGGACGCCGCCGGGGCCGCCGCGCTGGCGGGCATCGACGGGGTGGTGGCGCTCAAGGAGGCCTCGGGTGACATGAAGCTCGACGGCCACATCTCGAGCGCGGTCGAGCCGGGCTTCGGCCTGCTGTCGGGCGACGACTTCACCTTCCTGCCGCTGCTGGCGCTGGGCGGCACCGGCTGCATCTCGGTGGTGGCCAACGCCGCGCCCCGGCTGACCGCCGCGCTCTACGAGCGCTTCGTCGCCGGCGACCTGGCCGCGGCCCGCGTGCTGCAGCTGAAGCTGCTGCCGTTGATGCGGGCGCTGTTTCTGCAGCCCAATCCCATTCCGGTCAAGGCGGCGCTGGCCATGATGGGCCGCATCGGGCCCGAGATCCGCACCCCGCTGGCCGAGCTGGACGAGGCCCACCGGCCAGCGCTGCAGCGCGCCCTGGCCGAGCTGGATCTGCTGGAGGCGACGTCGTGATCCGGGTGTGCCTGTCGGGCGCCGGCGGCCGCATGGGCCGCCTGTTGACCGAGCTGCTGCTGGCGGCCGACGACCTGCAGCTGGCCGCCGCGCTGGAGCACCCCGATCACCCCGACCTGGGCCGCGAGCTGGCCCCGGGGGTGGCGCTGGGCGCCGGCCCGGACACGGCCCTGAGCGGCTGCGACGTGCTGCTCGACTTCGCCCTGCCGGCCGCGGTGGCCGCCCACGCCGGGCCGGCCGCCGACCGCGGCCTGGCCGTGGTCAGCGGCACCACCGGTCTGGACGCGCAGCAGCTGGCGGCGCTGCGCGCGGCGGCCGAGCGGGTGGCGGTGGTGCACGGCTCCAACATGAGCCGCGGCGTCCACCTGCTGGGCGAGCTGGTGCGCCGGGCCGCCGCCGCGCTGGGCCCGGGTTACGACGTCGAGATCCTGGAGGCCCACCACCGGCACAAGGCCGACGCGCCCTCGGGCACCGCCTGGCAGCTGGCCCGCACCGTGGAGCAGGTGCGCGGCGGCGGCGTGGTCACCGGCCGCACCGGCCGCCGCCAGCCGGGCGAGATCGGCATCAGCGCCCTGCGCGGCGGCGACGTGGTCGGCGAACACCAGATCCACCTGCTGGGCGGCGGCGAGCAGCTGGTGCTGACCCACCGGGCCACCAGCCGCGAGCACTTCTGCCGCGGGGCGCTGGACGCGGTGCGCTTCGCCTGCGGCCGGGCCGCCGGGCTGTACTCCATGGCCGACGTGTTCGGCGCCGGCGGGTGAGCCGGTGCGCTTCGTCCGCTTCCGCAGCGGCGACGGGCCGCCGCGCTGGGGCATCGCCCAGCCGGCGGCGGTGATCGAGATCGAGGGCGACGTGTTCGGCGGCTACGGCGCCACCGACCGCATCCACGCGCTCGATGCGGTCGAGCTGCTGGCCCCGGTCGAGCCGAGCAAGATCGTGGCGCTGGGCACCAACTACGCCGACCACGCCGGCGAGCTGTCGCGCCCGGTGCCGGCCGAGCCCAAGATCTTCCTCAAGGCCCCCTCGGCCTTGATCGGCCCCGGGGCGGCCATCGAGCTGCCGCCGGTCGAGGGCGCCGTCGAGCACGAGGCCGAGCTGGCCCTGGTCATCGGCCGCCGCGCCCGGCACCTCGATCCGCCGCACGCCCTGGAGTGCGTGCTCGGTTACACCTGCTTCAACGACGTGACCGCCCGCCGGCTGCAGGCCGTCGACGGCGTGTTCGCCCGCGCCAAGGGCTTCGATACCTTCGCCCCCTGCGGGCCGTGGCTGGAGACCGATCTGCACCCGGCCGAGCTGTGGCTCGAGGGCCGGGTCAACGGCGAGCTGCGCCAGCGGGCGCGCACGGCCGAGATGGTCTTTTCGGTGCCCGAGGCGCTGGCGTTCATCTCGTCGATCATGACCCTGCTGCCGGGCGACCTGGTGGCCATGGGCACGCCGGCCGGGGTGGGGCCGCTGGAGCCCGGCGACGAGGTCGAGGTGCGCATCGACGGCATCGGCCGGCTGCACAACCCGGTGGTCGCCGCCCCGCGTCCGACCGCCGAAGCGGAGTTTTCGGGCGCTGCCCAGCCCAAAGGAGATCAGCCGTGAGCAACCCGCTGGCCGCGCGCATGGCGCGCCTGGAGCCCTACCTGTTCGCCGACCTGGACCGCAAGAAGCAGGCCGCGCTGGCGCGCGGCGTCGACGTGATCTCGCTGAGCATCGGCGATCCGGACATGCCCACCCCCGAGGCCATCGTGGCCGCCGGCCAGGCGGCCATGGCCGAGCCGGCCAACCACCGCTACCCGGCCTACGCCGGCTCGCCGGCCTTCCGCCGGGCCGCGGCCGCCTGGATGCAGCGGCGCTTCGACCTGGCGCTGGATGCGGACGCGCAGCTGCTGGCGCTGGTGGGCTCCAAGGAAGGCATTTTCCACCTGGCGGCGGTGCTGTGCGATCCGGGCGACGTGGTGCTGTGCCCGGAGCCGGCCTACCCGGTCTACGCCACCGCCGCCCGGCTGGCCGGCGCCGAGCCGGTGTTCATGCCGTTGCGGGCCGAACAGGGCTTTCTGCCCGACCTCGAGGCCATCTCGGCCGAGCGGTGGCGCCAGGCCAAGGCCATCTGGTTGAACTACCCCAACAACCCCACCGGCGCGGTGGCCGACCGGGCCTTCTGGCAGCGAGCGCTGGCGCTGTGCGCCGAGCACCAGGTGGTGCTGTGCTCGGACGCGGCCTACTCCGAGATCGCCTTCGACGGCGAGCGACCGCTGTCGGTGCTGGAGATCCCGGGCGCCGCCGAGGTGGCCGTCGAGTTCCACTCGCTGTCGAAGAGCTACAACATGACCGGCTGGCGCATCGGCTTCGCCGCCGGCCGGGCCGACGTGATCGGCGCGCTGGGCGATTACAAGTCCAACCTGGATTCGGGCGCCTTCGGCGCGGTGCAGGCCGCCGGCATCCGCGCCCTGGAGCTGTGGCCCGAGCCGGTCGAGGCCATCTGCGCCGCCTACCGCAGCCGGCGCGACCGGCTGGTGGCCGGATTGCGGCGGGCCGGCTACGCGGTCGAGCCGCCGCGGGCGACCTTCTACCTGTGGTTGCCGGCGCCCGGCGGCGACGACCAGGCCTTCTGCGCGCGGCTGATCGAGCAGGCCGGGGTGGTGGTCACCCCGGGCTCGGGCTTCGGTCCCTCGGGCGCCGGCTACGTGCGCTTCGCCCTGTGCGTCGACGAGGCGCGGCTGGACGAGGCGGTCGAGCGCATCGTGCGGCTGGAGGCGGGCTGAGCCGCCGTGGAACGGGCCTACCTGTCCATCGGCGCCAACCTGGGCGATCCGATCGCGACCTGCACCCGGGCGGTCGAGCAACTGGCCGCCGGGCCGGGCCTGGCGCTCGGGGCCGTGTCGGGCTTCTACCGCACCGCGCCGCAAGGGGTGGTCGATCAGCCGGACTTCGTCAACCTGGCAGCCGAGTTGGGCTGTGCGCTGGAGCCGCCGGCGCTGCTCGAGCGGCTCAAGGCGCTGGAGCGCGCGCTGGGCCGCCGGCCCGGCCGGCGCTGGGGGCCGCGGGCGCTGGACCTGGACCTGGTGCTGTTCGGCCAGCGGGTGATCGACCGGCCCGGGCTGCAGGTGCCGCATCCGCGCCTGCACCAGCGGCGCTTCGTGCTCGAGCCGCTGGCCGAGATCGCCCCCGCAGCCCGCCATCCGCTGCTGGGCCGCACCGCAGCCGAGCTGCTGGCCGAGCTGGGCGCCGGTGGCGGCCGGGTCGAGCGGCTCGATCGGCCGCCGCCAGCCGGTTGATTCCGGCGTCAAAATTGTTCCGGTTGTGCTTGACACCCGAAAGCGAGCCAATAGAATGGCCGCGTCATTCGGGCCCTAGGCCAGCGGCCAGCGGCCCCTTTTCGCCCGACCCGTACCCGATCGGAGGCGCGCTTCGATGAAGATCTTTTTGGACACCGCGGATGTGGGGGAGATCCGCGAGGCGGTGGACATGGGCATGGTCGACGGGGTGACGACCAACCCGACCCTGGTATCCCGCACCGGCCGGCCGTTCAAGCAAGTCATCGAGGAGATCTGCTCCATCGTCGAAGGCCCGGTCTCGGCCGAAGCGGTCAGCCTGGACGCCGAGGGCATGCTGGCCGAGGCCCGCGAGCTGGCCGCCATCGCCGACTGCGTCACCGTCAAGATCCCGATGACGGTCGACGGGCTCAAGGCGGTGCGCGCCTGTGCCGCCGAGGGCATCAAGACCAACGTCACGCTGGTGTTCCAGCCGCTGCAGGGCCTGTTGGCGGCCAAGGCCGGCGCCAGCTTCGTCAGCCCCTTCGTCGGCCGGCTCGACGACCTGAGCCAGGACGGCATGGACATGGTGGCCGAGCTGCTGAGCATGCTGGGCAACTACGGCTACGACACCGAGGTGATCGTGGCCTCCATCCGCCACCCCATCCACGTGGCCCAGTCGGCGCTGATGGGCGCCCATGTGGTCACCATCCCCTTCAAGGTGCTGGGCGCGCTGACCGAGCATCCGCTGACCGACAAGGGCATCGATGCATTCTTGAAAGATTACGAGAAGATTCCCAAGGCTTGAGTTGAAGTCCCGCGGCCGAAGGGTGGGGACAGCGAAAATAATCGGATCGAGATCCCGAGCGAACAGGAGGACGCCGTGAAAATTCTCGTGACTGCGAAGCGGGTCACCGACCCGGACGTAAAGATCAAGGTCAAGCCGGACGGCAGCGGCATCGCCACCGAGGGCATCGACTACAAGGTCAATCCCTTCGATGAGATCGCCATCGAGGAGGCCATCCGCATCAAGGAGAAGAACAAGGCCGAGGTGGTGGTGGCCTCCATCGGCTCCAAGGACGCCACCAAGGAGATCCGCAGCGGCCTGGCCATGGGCGCCGACCGCGGCATCCTGGTGCTGACCGAGGACTTCCTGGACGCCAACGGCGTGGCCAAGGTGCTCGAGGCCCTGGTCGAGAAGGAGCAGCCGGATCTGGTGCTGCTGGGCAAGCAGGCGGTCGACGGCGACAACAACCAGGCCGGCCAGATGCTGGCCGAGCTGATGGACTGGCCCCAGGCCTGCTTCGCCTCCGAGGTGGAGCTGGTCGAGGACGATAAGAAGGCCAAGGTCACCCGCGAGGTCGACGGCGGCTTCGACCACGTGGAGCTGGATCTGCCGGCGGTGATCACCGCCGACCTGCGGCTCAACGAGCCGCGCTACGCCTCGCTGCCGGGCATCATGAAGGCCAAGAAGAAGAAGATCGATCAGATGGAGCTCGGCGACCTGGGCGTGGACACCGAGCTGAAGGTGGTCTGGCACGAGTTCTCGACGCCGCCGGAACGCCAGGCGGGCGAGATGGTGCCCGACGTGCCGACCCTGGTGACCAAGCTGCGCGACGAAGCCAAGGTCCTCTGAGGCATCCGGGCGCGAAAAGGAGATCGATCATGGGCAACGCACTGATCGTTGGTGAGTTCAAGGACGGCGCGCTGAAGAAGGTGACCCGGGCGGCGTTTACCTTCGCCAAAGAGTACACCGAGAAGCAGGGCGGCGAGTTCCACATTCTGCTGATGGGCAAGGACATCGGGGCGGTGGCCGACGAGGCCGCCAAGTACGGCGCGGCCAAGGTGCACGTGGCCGACCACGAGTCGCTCGCCGCCTACATGGCCGAGTCCTACGCCCCGGTGGTGGTGCAGGTGGCCAAGGCGATCGACGCCGAGGTGATCGGCGCCACCGCCTCGGCCATGACCAAGGACATGATGCCGCGGGTGGCGGCCAAGCTCGACGCCGGCATGGCCTCGGACATCGTCGGGCTGACCGACGCCGGCCACTTCCAGCGGCCGGTCTGGGCCGGCAACGCCATCGTGTCGACCGAGATCAAGTCCCCGGTCAAGGTGGTCACCGTGCGCGGCACCGACTTCGAGCCGATGGAGCCGGGCGACGGCGCCAGCGACAAGGCCGAGGTGGCGGTGGACGTGGACCTGGGCGGGCTGAAGAAGCGCTTCCTGGAGTTCGAGGCGGTCAAGTCCGACCGGCCCGAGCTGACCGAGGCCGGCGTCATCGTCTCGGGCGGCCGCGGCACCAAGGGCGACGAGGGCTTCAAGCTGGTCGAGCAGCTGGCCGACCTGCTGGGCGGCGCCGTGGGCGCCACCCGCGCCGCGGTCGACGCCGGCTGGGTGGCCAACGACCTGCAGGTGGGCCAGACCGGCAAGGTGGTCGCGCCGGACCTGTACGTGGCCGCCGGCGTGTCGGGCGCCATCCAGCACCTGGCCGGGATGAAGGGCTCGAAGACCATCGTGGCCATCAACAAGGACGAGGAAGCGCCCATCTTCCAGGTGGCCGACTACGGCCTGGTGGCCGATCTGTTCAAGGCGCTGCCGGAGATGAGCGAGGAGATCGAGAAGGCCAAGGGCTGAGCCCCGCCGCTGGCGGGCTGTTTTTCACCATCGACCGCGCGCCGGGAGCCCTTCCCGGCGCGTTTTTTTTGAGCCATCGCGGCTCGGTGGTATCCAACCGTCCCCGCCTTTCGGGGGCCGCACCCGAGGGCAAGGCATACACCGGCGCCGGCCGGTGCGGCCTGCGCCGGGTCGTTCGTTGCCGCGCCGGGCTGGATTCGATACGCTCCGGTTGTTCCACCCGCCCGACCCGCTCCGCGCGCCGGAGAGATCGCGCGCCGGAGGGACCGAGGCGGCGGTTGCGTCGTTCACCCGAACCGGAGGTCGAACTCGTCATGGCTGCGATCCAAAAGACCATCTCCCCGATCGACGGCAGCGTCTACGCCGAGCGGCCGCTGGCCACCGAAGACCAGGTGGCCGCGGCGCTGGCCGCGGCCCACCGGGCGAGCGCCGCCTGGCGGGCCACACCGCTGGCCGAGCGCGGCGCCCTGCTCGAAAAACTGGTCGCGCGCATCCTCGACTGGACCGGTCCGATCGCCGAGGAGATCTGTATGCAGATGGGCCGGCCCATCCGGCACGCCCCGCTCGAGGTCAACACCTTCGCCGATCGGGCCCGGACCATGATCGAGCTGGCGCCGGCGGCGCTGGCCGAGCTGGACGTCGGCGGCGAAGGCGGCCAGGAACGGTTCATCACCCGCGAGCCGCTGGGCGCCTCCTTCGTCATAAGCCCGTGGAACTACCCCTACCTGACCTCGGTCAACGCGGTGGTGCCGTCTTTGATGGCCGGCAACTGCGTGCTGCTCAAGACATCGGCCCAGACCCCGCTGGTCGCCGAGCGCTACGTGCAGGCGGCCGCGGCGGCCGGGTTGCCGGAGGGGGTGCTGCAGTGTCTGCACCTCGATCACGACCAGGTCGCCCGGATCATCGCCCAACGCCAGGTCGATCACGTCGGCTTCACCGGGTCGGTCGCCGGCGGCCGGGCCGTGGCGCGGGCGGCGGCCGAGGGGCTGTTGGCCCCGGTGCTCGAGCTGGGCGGCAAGGATGCGGCCTATGTGCGGGCCGACGCGGACGTGGAGCGGGCGGCGGCCGATCTGGCCGACGGGGCCTTTTTCAACGCCGGCCAGTCCTGCTGCGGCATCAAGCGCATCTACGTCCACCGCGATGTGAGCGAGGCGTTCACCGCGGCCCTGGTGGAGCAGGTTCGCTCGGCCTTCCGGCTGGGCGATCCGCGCGATCCGGACACCACCCTGGGCCCGCTGGTATCGGCCGCGGCCGCCGAGCAGGTCCGCGCCCAGGTGCGCGCCGCCGTGGCCGCCGGCGCCGAGCCGCTGCTGGCCGAACCGGACGCCACGCCGGGACCGGCCTACCTGGCGCCCCAGATTCTCACCCGGGTGGATCACCGCATGGAGCTGATGCGCGAGGAGACCTTCGGGCCGGCGGTGGGGTTGATGCCGGTGGCCGCGGACGACGAGGCGGTGGCCGCGATGAACGACAGCCGCTTCGGCCTGACCGGCGCGGTCTTCACCCGCGATCGCGATGCGGCCGTGCGCCTCGGCCGGCAGGTGCAGGTGGGCACCTGGTTCATGAACAGCTGCGACTACCTGGACCCGCTGCTGGCCTGGGTGGGCATCGGCGACTCCGGCCGCGGCTGCAGCCTGTCGCTCATCGGCTACGAGCATCTGACCCGGCCCAAGTCGTTCTCGCTTCAGCCCGCCTGAGCGCCGGCCGGAGTCGGCCCGCGACGCCTCGCGCCGGTTTGCCCGCAGCGGTCCGGGCGCCGGTGGCGCTGGAAGCTCGCATTTGCCCTTGCCCGCAGCCGGTCCAGGAAGCAAGATGAGTCCCGGAGGTGTCCCGTGGCGCTGGGCCGAAAGCTGCGCAAAGAGCTGATCCGCATCGTGGGCAAGCCCCACTGCAAGACCGAGCCGGCCGAGCTGGCCCTGTACGGCTTCGACGCCACCCCGCAGGCGCCGCTGGCGCCGCCCGAGGCGGTGGTGCTGCCCGACTGCGCCGAGCAGGTGGCCGCGGTGGTGCGCCTGGCCGCGGCCGCGCGCATCCCGGTGGTGGCCCGCGGTGCCGGCACCAACCTGACCGGCGGGGCGCGGGCCATCGCCGGCGGGCTGGTGCTGTCGACCCAGCGCATGAACCAGATCCTGGCCATCGACCGCGACAACCTGCAGGCGGTGGTGCAGCCCGGCGTGGTCACCGAGGCGCTGCAGGACGCGGTGGCCGCCCACGGCCTGTTCTACCCGCCCGATCCGCAGAGCAAGGAGACCTGCACCCTGGGCGGCAACCTGGCCGAGAACGCCGGCGGCCCGCGGGCGGTCAAGTACGGGGTGACCCGGCAGTACGTGCTGGCGCTCGAGGCGGTGATGGCCGACGGCCAGCGGCTGCGCTTCGGCGCCCGCACCATCAAATCCGTGGCCGGCTACGACATGGTCTCGCTGCTGGTCGGCTCGGAGGGCACCCTGGGCATCATCACCGAGGCCACCCTGCGGCTGCTGCCGCTGCCGGCGGCCCGGGCCACCCTGCTGGCCGCCTTCGACTCCATCGAGGCGGCGGCCGCGGCGGTGGGCGCGGTGCTGCGCGCCGGGGTGCTGCCGTCGGCGCTGGAGTTCGTCGACGCCCAGACCATCCGCTGCATCCAGGCCCAGCAGCCGGTGGGCCTGCCCGACGAAGCCGCGGCCGCGCTGGTGATCGAGGTCGACGGCCGCGCAGGCGAGGTGGCCGCGGCGGCCGACGCGGCCGGCGCCGTGATCGAGCGCTCGGGCGCGGTGGAGCTGCGCCGGGCGGCCGACGACGACGAGGCCGCGCAGCTGTGGAAGGCGCGCCGGGCGGCCGGCCCGGCGCTGGCGCACATCGCGCCGCACAAGTTCAACGAGGACATCGTGGTGCCCATCGCCCGGCTGCCCGAGGCGGTCGGCGGCATCCACGCCATCGCCGAGAAGAACCGGGTGGCCTGCGCCTGCTTCGGCCACGCCGGCGACGGCAACATCCACGTCAACTTCCTGGTCCAGCCGGACGACGCCGATCAGGCCCGGCGGGTCGAGGCCGCCGTGGCCCAGACCTTCGAGCTGGTGGTGGCGCTGGATGGCTCCATCACCGGCGAGCACGGGGTGGGCACCACCAAGCAGCCCTTCCTCGGCCGCGAGCTGGCGCCGGGGGCCATGGCGGCCATGCGCAGCGTCAAGCGGGCCCTGGACCCGCACGGCATCCTCAACCCGCACAAGATCTTCCCGGACGAGCCGGCGGCCGGGCCGGGCGCGGCGGAGGCCTGAGCCGGTGGCCGCCGAGCGCGACGCGGGCGAGCCGGGCGCGGCCGAGCCGCTCGAGGCCGAAGCGCTCGAGGCCGAGCTGTCGCGCTGCGTGCGCTGCGGCACCTGCATGGCCATCTGCCCGGTCTACGAGTTCATGCAGCGCGAGGGCGGGGTGGCCCGCGGCAAGCTGGCCCTGATCCGGGCCCAGCGGCAGGGCGCGCTCGACGACGACGCGCTCTACCGCCACTTTTTGACCTCCTGCCTGCTGTGCAACCGCTGCAAAAGCTCGTGTCCCAACCAGGTCGACACCGCGGCCATCGTGCAGGCGGCCCGGGCCGAGCTGTCCGACCGCGGCCGCATCGGCCGCATCAAGCAGTTCGTGCTGCGCCGCCTGCTGCCCGGCCGCCGCGCCGTGCCGGCCCTGCTCAAGGGCGCCCGGGCCAGCCGGCCGCTGTGGGCCGCCCGGGTGCCGGGCCACAGCGGGTTGCACATCCGCTTTTTGCGCGGGCCCGACGGCCGGCGGCGCCGCTTGCCGCCCATCGCCCGGCCCTTCTTCCTCGATCGCGACCTGCCCGCGCCGCCGCCGGCCGACGACGAGCAGCGGGTGGTGCTGTTCATCGGCTGCGTCAACAACTACCTCCGGCCCCAAGCGGCCGCGGCCGCGCTGGGGCTGCTGGCCGGCGCCGGCGCGGCTGTCGAGGTGCCGCGGGATCAGGCCTGCTGCGGCATGCCGGCCTACAGCTCCGGCGAGCTGGCCGGCGCCCGCCGGCTGGCCGCGCGCAACGTCGACGCCCTGTGGCCGGCCGGCGCCGCGCCGCCGGCGGCGGTGACCAGCCCCTGCGCCACCTGCGCCCACATGCTCAGAGCCCACCTGCCCGCACTGCTGGCCGGCGACGGCGAGCGGGCCGAGCGGGCCCGGCTGCTGGCCGAGCGGGTGGTGCCGCTGAGCCGGGTGTGGGCGCGGGTCGCCGGCGCCCGCAGCGAGGGCGACGGCCGGCGGCCGGCCGCCGGCCGGGTGCCCATCACCTTCCACGATCCCTGTCACCTGTCGCGCGGCTTCGAGGAGAAGGACGCGCCGCGGCTGCTGCTGACCCGCTTGCGCGGCGCCACCCTGGTCGAGATGTGCCACCCCTGCCGCTGCTGCGGCCACGGCGGCTCGTTCAACCTGGCCCACTACGATCTGTCGACCGCCATGGGCGAAGACAAGGCCCGCCGCGCGCTGGCCACCGGCGCTCGGGCGGTGGTGACCGAGTGCTCGGGCTGCGTGCTGCAGCTGGCCGAGACCGTGGGCCGGCTGGACCCCGCGGTGGAGGTGATGACCACCGCCGAGGCCGCCTTGCGCTTCGGGCTCGACGCCCGGTCGCTGCCGCAAGCCGAGCCGGCCGGGGCCGGGCGGGCCGGCGGCCGGCCCGAATGCGATGCGGACAAAGCCGGCTGCGGGGATTGACAAGCCCGCCCGGCCCGCCTATTCTGCCTGCAAGCGAGATTCCGTCGGTTGCTAAAGGGGTTGAGGATGGCTACCAAGAAGACCAGTACCAGGAAGAAAGCCGCCAAGAAGGCGGCCAAGAAGACCAGCACCAAAAAGAAAGCCGCCAAGAAGGCGGCCACCCCGCGAAAAGCGCGCGGGGCGGCAAAAGGCGCCGAGAAGAAGACGACCAAGAAGGCGGCCAAGAAGACCAGTACCAAGAAGAAAGCCGCCAAGAAGCCGGCCAAGAAGACCAGTACCAAGAAGAAAGCCGCC
>CAYVQE010000006.1:0-10173 GCA_964454005.1 uncultured Myxococcales bacterium | reverse complement strand
AAGACCAGTACCAAGAAGAAAGCCGCCAAGAAGCCGGCCAAGAAGACCAGTACCAGGAAGAAAGCCGCCAAGAAGCCGGCCAAGAAGACCAGTACCAAGAAGAAAGCCGCCAAGAAGCCGGCCAAGAAGACCAGTACCAAGAAGAAGGCTGCTAAAAAGACCAGCACCAAAAAGAAGGCGGCCAAAAAGACCAGCACCCAAAAGAAGGCCGCCAAGAAGCCGGCCAGCGCGCGAAAAGCGCGCGGGGCGGCAAAAGGCGCCGAGAAGAAGACGACCGCCAAGACCGAGAAGCCGGCCGCGGCCGAGGCCTTCTCGCTGGGCGACACGGTGAAGCGGCTGCGCGAGGTGGCCTGGCGGCTGATCGAGGGCGAGGCGGTCATCGTCACCCCGGCCGACAGCATGATGCACTCGCTGAACGAGGTGGGCACCCGCATCTGGGAGCTGCTCGACGGCAAGCGCTCGCTGGCCGACATCGCCGCCACCCTGCAGTCCGAGTTCGAGGTCGACGAGGCACGGGCCGAGGAGGATGCGGTCTGGTTCGCCGAGTGCCTGGCCAAGAAGGGCCTGGTCAGCGCGCCCGGGGAGTGATGCCCCGGCCGCTGATGCGCGCCGAGCAGGCGTGGCCTGGTCAGCACGCCCGGGGCGGGGTGGCCCGATCGGGGTGCGCTGCCGGGGGTGCTTGAAGTGGCGGGATGGGTTCAATAACAAGACATTGCATATCCGTTGTTTTTCCGGAGCACTCGGGCTAAACTCGTGGGGATTGGTGCCGAGCCCGGCGGAAGTGGGGCTCGGTCCGTTGACCGGGGAGGAGCCGACGATGATGGGTTCATTGCTGCGCGCGGTGGTGGCCGCTTCGATGCTGGCCGCGTTGATCTCAGCGGGCTGTGGCGGCAGCAAGGCGCCTTGCTCCGAGGGGCTCGAGCCGGTGGTCGAGTTCGCCAGCCCCACCGGCAACGTGCTGACCGAGTTCAACGACGCCAGCGGCACGGTCGACGACGGCGTGCAGTACGCCGTCCGGCTGCGCACCATCGACGTCCCCGAGGGCACTGCGCTGAGCCTGAGCGACGGCAGCGGCTCGCCGGTCGAGGCCGAAGTGGTCTACGACGACGCCGCCAGCCGAACCGGCCACGCCGATTTCGGCCTGTGGACCTTCACCGAGGGCACCCAGGATCTGTGCGCCACCGGCACCGCGGTCATCAGCTGGGACGAGGAAGGCGGCACCGGCTGCAAGCCGCGCAGCGTGCCCATCGAGATCTGCAAGACGGTCACCGTCCAGCTCGACGTGCCCGCCTGTCGTTTCGAGGCGCCCAGCGACGGCTCCACCCTGACCGCCGGCGACGACGTCTCGGCCGAGCGCGGCTTCCAGGCCGACGTGGCCCTGGTGTGCAAGGGCGTCGACGACGGTGAGCTGGTCGAGCTGCAGGTCGGCCAGCGGCCGCCCAGCAGCGGCGAGCTGGCCAACGCGGCGGTCGGCTTCGCCGCGGTCGACCTGCTCGAGGGCACCAACCTGCTGCTGGCCACCACCACCGGCTGGGACGGCTCGGAGGTGACCGCCCAGATCAGCGTCACCGTCGACACCGGCGGCTGTGCGGTGCGGCTGCTGCCGGCCGACGGCAGCCAGTTCAGCGCCGACGACGACGAGGACGACTTCACCGAGGGGCTGCAGGTCACCCTGACCGTCGAGACCGACGCGGCCGGCGTGTTCGCCTGCGCCGACGGCAGCGACGTGGCGCTGCATCTGAACGGGGACGAGATGGCGGCCGGCCAGCTCGCCGGCGGCCAGCTGCAGTTCAGCGCCACCCTGCCCGACGGCCAGGTCGAGGCCTGGGCCGAGGTGAGCGGCGAGCGCGACGGCAGCTCGCTGGTCAACAGCTACCGGGTGTGCACCACGCCGGTCACGGTGGCCATACAGGCGCCGGCCGACGGGCTGACCATCACCGACGCGGCCGATCGCGACCCGGACACCGCCGGCATACAGCTGGCGGTCAGCGGCAGCTCCAGCGGCGTGCCCGACGCCGCGAGCCTGCAGGTGCTGATCGACGGCGAGGTCTTTCCGTCGGCGGCCAACCCGCTGGTTCCAGCGGTGTTCTTCCCCGGCTCGAACTACTCGTTCGAGTACATCACCCTGACCAGCGGCCCGCGCACGGTACAGGTCGTCGGCGCCGACGCCTGCGGTGCGCAGGCCAGCGTCGAGCACCAGCTCGAGGTGCAGTCCGAGCAGCCGATGTGCACCATCGACGATCCCAGCGACGGCCAGGTGCTGCTGGCGGCCGATGACGCCGACGGCGACCCGACCAACGGCCTGCAGTACGCCGTGCAGGTGAGCACCGACAACGTCGACGACGGCCAGGCCATCAGCCTGCTGATCGGCGGCCAGGGCCCGGTCGCCGGCACGGTGCAGGCCGGCGCCTGGACGCCCGAGGTGACCTTCCTCGACGGGAACAACAAGTTCCTGCGCTGTCAGATCGCGGGCGAGCCGGCCTCGGCCCCGATCTACGTCACGGTCGACGGCCACCCGCCGGTCATCGAGATCGTCAGCCCGGCCGACGGGGCCGATCTGGACAGCACCGACGCCAACGTCGAGGTGCTCACCAGCGGGGTGGCCGACGGCCAGACCTTCGAGGTGGCCTGGACCGACGGCGACCAGCAGGACAGCCGCACCGGCACCGTGGTCGACGGCGGCGGTGGGCTCGAGATCAGCCTGTTCGGCGGCGCCGGTACGGTGAGCAACACCATCACCGCCAGCGTACAGGACGCCGCCGGCAACCCCGCCAGCGACGCCATCCAGGTCGACGTCAGCCTGCCGACCGATCCGCCAGCGATCACCTTCGTCGACCCCGATGGCACCGCCCAGCAGCCGATCCCGATCGACGAGGGCGACCGCATCTACACCGTGATCGCGCAGGTCGAGCACGTGGTGGCCGGTGCTGCGGCCACGCTGGAGCTGCTCGACAACGGCCAGCCGCGCCAGAGCGAGACGAGCGACGTCTCCGGCGCCGGCTTCGCCACCTTCGGCGACGTGCTGCTGCCGCGCGGCGAGGTGGAGCTGCGGGTCTCGGCCAGCAACGCCGTGAGCACCAGCACCGCCAGCCTGCTGCTGGAGGTGGGCGACACCACCCTGCCGCGGGTGATCCTGACAGCCCCGGCCGACGGCACCTACACCGCCGACGGCGCGGTCAGCGTCATCGTCGACTCCGACGTCGCCGAGGGCCAGACCTGCACCGTCTGCCGCCGCGACACCCCGGCCAACCCCAGCCTGCCGCCGATCTGCCTGGTGGCCAACGCCGTCGCCCAGGGCACCACCGACGCCGCCGGCGATGTGGCCCTGGAGCTGCCGGCCCCGCTCGCCGAGGGCGACTACGAGCTGTGGGCCAGCTGCGAGGCCGCCGACAGCCGCACCGGCACCTCGGCGCCCAACCGGGTGGTGGTCGATCAGACCCCGCCCGAGGTGGCCTTCGTCGAGCCGCTCGAAGGCGCCATCTACAACGCCGACAGCCCCGACCGCTCCCCGGCCACCCCCGGCTTCCAGATCCGGGTGCTGCTGTCAGCCGACGTAGAAGACGGCGTGCTCGCAGACCAGCTCTTCGTCGACGGCTCCCCGGCCGAGATCGCAGGCGATCCCCCGACCTTCGAAGCCGGCCAGGCCACCTACAACGCCGTCACCGCCACCACCGGCGCCAGCCACACCCTCGAAGCCACCGTCTGCGACAAGGCCAACAACTGCGCCGACGCCACCCCGGTCACCATCCTGGTCGACCGCCAGGCCCCCGACGTGGTCATCACCGATCCCGCCGACGGCTTCGAGCTAGGCGCCGGAGACGACCAATCCGCCGCCGCCGGCTTCCAACACGACGTGGTCTGCAATTTCACCGGAGCCAGCGAAGGCGACGTGCTGGCCCTGCGCCGCAACGTAGAAAACGAAGGCTGGGTCGAGCTAGCCACCCACGAGCTGGCCGCCAACGAGACCAACAGCTACACCTTCGACCGCGCCACCCTGGACCCCACCCCCGATCGCTACGCCGCGGTCCAGCTAGAAGTAACCATCACCGACCAAGCCCAAAACAGCACCCAAGCCTTCTCCGGCGGCACCCTCGCCCCGCAGGCACCAGATGTGGAAATCACGCGGCCGGTGGATGGCCGACAATTTAATATTACCCACGATATGTGCCCAGAAGAAGGCTTCCACTCTCAGGTTGATGTAGAAACCGTTGGTACTTCAACTGGCGACCGCTTGGTGCTCTGCATCTGCCATGGCGCTCAATGCCCCGCCGCAGATCCGCAGTCTGCTGATATTTGTACCCGTTATGGCCACGGTGAAGTAGTCTTCGAAACTACGGTAACCGGAAGTGTATCGACTTTGGTTTGCACCCCATTTGCAGAGGGGAGCAATATCCTGTCGGCTTTTTCGGAGAACGTCCCAGGACAGGGCAATTTCTCCGAACCGGTGACCGTGCAGGTCGACAGCATACCGCCGACTGTCGAATCCTTGACGGTTACGTCTGATGCAAACGACGATGGATGCGTCAATATCGCAGAAGGCGAAATGGTCGTAACCGCCGACATTTCGGATGTCGGCACAGGTGTTGAAGGGCGCACCGCCCGCCTTGTTCAAAACTGGCCAAATGGATCTGCCATTGCCAGCGCAACAGTCTCGGGCGGACAAGCTGTTTTCAGTACTGCACCTGCAGATGGAGATCTCGACCTGACTGTTACAGTCAGCGATCAATATGGAAGCCCCAATATACGAGAAAGCAACCCATCGATAAGCGACCTCGAGGCACAGTTCACGATCCGGTTCGACCACACCGCCCCGACCATCGCCATCACCGACCCCGATCACCCCAACCTGCTCTACGAAGACGATCTGGATCCAGGAACCGAAGACGTCGACTTCGACCTTTGCGCCACAGTGACCGGCTCAGAAGATGGTCAATTGGTCCACTTTCTCCCCGCCGCCCGAAGCGAAGCCCTGGTCGGCGGCGTGGCCTGCATCCTGACCAGCCTCGGCCAGGGCCCCGCTCTGCTCGAAGCCGAGGTCACAGACTCATGCGGCAACGAAGCCACCCCGGCCAGTCTGGCCGTATTCGTCGACACCATACGCCCGACGGTAAGCTGCACCCAGCCCTCGGCCGGCGACACCGTACAGGAACAGGCGGTCGACTTCGTCTGCAGCACCTCGGGCACCGACGCCACCCAACGCATCACCGTGCGCTCCGGCGGCCAGCAGCGCTGCCAGGCCGACGTGATCATCCCCGGCCCGACCACCTTCGTCTGCAACCTGCCCGCCGGCACCCACGACCTGCGCGTGACCACCCGCGATCCAGCCGGCAACGTCAGCGAAGAGTTCCAGATCGACCCGGTCACCATCGAGGTCGAGGGTTGCGATATAACGCTGCAGGATCTGAACAACCCGGCTGTATTGAACGCCAGCCACGACAGCGACGCCAACCCCGACAACGGCCTGCAGCTCGACGTGACCGCCTGCAGCGTCACCTGCGACAGCAGCTCCTGCGGTGCCTGTGAGGTCGTGCTCGACCTCGACGGCACCCCGGTGGGCCCGGCCCAAGGCCTGGGCGCCGACGGCTGCGTCACCTTCCAGGATGTACCCCTGGCCGACGGCGAGACCGGCACGGTCATCACCGCCACCATCGACGACCAGCAAGGAAACATCAACACGAGTTCCATCACGGTCGAGCTGGTCGATCTCTACGGACCGAACCTGACCCGCCTGGCCCCAGGCGCCGATGACGTGGTCTGCGTCGCCGCCAGTGGCAACCCCGACGCCAATGGCACCACCATACTGGCAGACAAGGTGGCCGGCGAACCCTGCGAAATGGACTTTTCCTTCGAGATTGGCGATGGCGGAGATCCAATTTACCCAGGTAGATTCTCTCTGGAACTGGCCGGAAACCCAATTGGTGGGCCGACCAGCATCACCAGCAATCCCCAGACGGTGGATTACAGCAATCGCCAGCTTGAACACGCTACCACCAGCAACCTGGACGCTGTAGTCACAGACTACGCCGGCAACGAGGCCCGTATCTCGTTGACGGTAGAAGCGGATGTCGTGGCTCCAGCCGAAGTAGCCGACGCTGTCCCAGCATTGGTCGATGCGCATCATGCAGATGTGGATTTGGTCTGGTCAGCCGTTGGCGATGACGGCGCTGAAGGGAATCCGCAAGGATACGTCGTTCGCTGGGCGCGTGAAGCAATTACGGATAGTAATTCGTGGCAAAATGCTGAAGAAGTTTACTCTGGCGCTGGAACGGGAGCTTCATTGGTTCTTCCGCCCCTGAATACATACCACTTCTCTGTGCGGGCGATCGATGAGGTGGGAAATTTCTCACCTTTGCCTCCTAGTGATGTGGTATTGGATAATCATTGGAACCATGTGGAGCACGTTCGGGATCCCGGCGGCATCACGGGATTTGCGATGTGCAACGCTGGCGATGTAGATGGGGATGGAATTGACGATCTACTGGCATCAGCACCGTTTTATGACGGGGATGTCGGAGAGGTGATGGCCTTCCAAGGTGTCGCAGACCTGAATAGCTGGTCATCATCCGATGCTCCGGTTGTCTTGCGGCGAAACAGCAGCGGAGAATTTTTCGGTTATTTCCTGACCGGCGTTGGCGACCTGGACTCAGATGGATTTGCCGACGTGGTCGTCTCGGGACACGGATTCGATGCATCTCGGGGGCGCTTGTCAATCTATTTCGGGCGGTCGGACTTCTTCAGCAACCCTCCGACAACTCCTGATTTGGAGATAAGGGGTCCTGTTGGAACCGATGGATTGCTCGGTCGGGCTTTCGCACGCTTGGGGGATGTCAATGGCGACGGCTTCACCGATCTTTTTGTCTCAGCATATCAATTAGATGGAAATGGTCGAGGGTACATTTTCTTCGGTAGGTCAAGGGCGGAGTGGACCGACCCGTCATTTGTGAACGGGGACGATGGCGACGGAGAAGCCTTTGTTCCCGTGGATAATGCCGATATTGCTTTTCTCGGGATCGAAGTCGATGATGGCTTTGGATACCGATGGGGCAATACCAGCCTTGGAGATCTGGATGGGGACGGATACGATGATTTTACTGTTGCAGCTTCAACAGTAAACGAAGTGTACACATTTGATGGAGAACTGGTTCATCAAATCACAAATCGAGATGTAGATCCAGCGAGCGATTCCATCGATATACTTTCTTATGGAGAAGCTGTTAGCATAAGGGGGTTTGGCGAGTACGCAGTGGGTGGACACGATATCACAGCCGATGGCATTGCCGATCTTGTCGTCTCTGCATCTGAGTACAATAAAGTATATTTATTCAAAGGGATTGATCATGGCAACGGTGACCCGAGTATTACGATTGACACGAATGCGACAAGGGAGCTGACATGGCCTGAGGATATCAGTTTTGGCGAAAAGTTTGAAATAGTAGATATCAACATGGACGGCCTGCCGGATATGCTAGTGGGTGTAAATTCTTCTTTGGGCCATCGCGCGTTTATCTTCTACAACAGTGGAGATGAGGGATCGCCAGAGCCATATTTCTCAGATGAGCCAGAGTCAATCCTGTACGGTGCTGGAGATAACTACTTTGGCATTGACATGGCGGTTGGAGATTTCAATGGCGATGGGCTTCCAGATGTCGCCATTGGGGAACCTTTTTTGGAAACGATCCATGTGTTCTTCAGTACTAACTAGGACCTAGTTAGACATCGAAGGTAATGGGTGATATCATGAAGAAAAAAGAAGAAATGAAGAAGAAGAGTTACGGAACACCTCGGATTTCCACAAGTAAGGTGTCGTTTATGATGAACACAGTTTCAACTCAACCAATTGAATATGGTCCGCACCGCGAGGCTCCCAGGCGGCAATAGCCGCTATGCTGCGGCTCATTGGACTTGTTAGTTGAGACATGAGTATGAGCATAGCTTCGAATCTTGTGGGCTTGGCTTTAGAGTTAGTTTTTCGGCGGAACTCAGCGAGTTAACTGAAAAGCTGATACGGCCATTTTCAACCAAGAGGCGAGCAAAATACAAATACAGTGCCAAGATAGTCCTTGTGCCACTTGTTGAAGAACGCGATTGTCATAAGGGCAGTCTGGAAAGAGGACTGAAAATTGAAATAGTCAAAAACGGGGAGAGAAACTTTAAATATTTTATCGAAGATCCGACCTATGTAAGTATTTCAACAGCCATTGGGCATATCGTTTCTTATGCAGCAACCGAAAATTCAGGTCTTGTGCTTCATGCGGCTGCATTGAAAAAGAACCGAAGGTGCAGCTTGTTCGTGGGTCCGTCTGGGGCAGGCAAAAGCACTATAGCGCATTCTGCCAAAGGGGTTGAAATTCTTCATGACGACAGGGTTGGGATTCGATGTTTCAACGGGAAGTGGATGGGATTTTCGATACCTCAGGTTGAAAGTACAGGGACTGTCGCCAAGAACGGAAGTGCGGTATTGAACAAGATCTTTTTGATTGAGAAAGGGAATAAACTATCAACGTCTACCGCGTCAAGCAAAAAAGATATCCACAGGCTTTTTCGGCAAACGGTATGTCCAGTGGAAGATGAGAATATTCAACTAGCCTGTTCTCGTGGCGTGCTGGACCTTTTTGGCGCAGGACTTATCCAAAAGCTTACGTTCAGGAAAGACTCTGATGTGTCACGCCTTATTTAAAAAAACAATTGAAACCGACTTGTTTTTGAAAATTCCACAGTTTGCTGTTGCCGGGTTTGCTTAATTGGTTTTAGTTTTATCGCGTGTCGCCTTGTAGGGGGAGTTTTCGAGTAAACCGCGGGCGAGTGTCAAATACAATGAGTTTTATTTTTCAACATACAGGACGCTCTGCATCGGGCAATCTGCTCAGGCTGTATTATTGCCGTAAAGGTATTTTAGAGGGCAAGTAACGGAAAAGACGGGGGATTTTAGAGTGCATTTGTTTGCAAAGAAGGGGGCGGCAAGGCTATCAAGAGAGAAGGTTTTGAGTACAAGTAGCGCAGATTTTGCCATAGTCGGTCGCGATCGGGGTTCTGTTGTGATTTTGACAGATGCTCCAGGCTGTAATGGTCTCGAGGATTACCGAGGAACCTTTCTGTCTTCTGGATATTGTATGGCGCCTCTATTCTTACCGGGAGACAAGCTTCGACTTGAAGCCGTCGGAAGCCATGTTGAGCGTGGATGGGTGGTGGTATATTCAAGCAGGGGGGAGTTTCAAGCGCATCGGGTAACACGTGTTCGTGGCGAGGAATTCTGGGCACGTGGAGACAACATGATTAATGAGGATGGCCCCTTGGGTTTGGAGGCGGTGGTTGGCCGTGTGATGTCGGTTGAACGGGATGGGAAGCTCTCGCAGCCTTGGGGGCTGGAGTGGCCGCGGCTTGGTTTGGGCCGGGCCGAGGTGCTTAAGAATTTGCGGCTGGCACGGGCAAAGTGGCCACGTTTGGCCAGGATAGCCGAGAGGAGAATTCTTGGACACCGTCTGGTTCGGTGGCCGATTCAGCGATTTTTTAGGCATTGGCTGGGAAATATTGAGATAGAGGTTGAAGAGCTGGAGGAGAGAACCCTGGCAGAGATGTTGTCACAAGAGAATTCACGGAGCGAGGACATGCTCCAAATATTGGAGCGACAGTTGAGGGGGGGAGAGATAGCGTTGTTGGTCCTGCGAGATCAAAGGAGACGGAAGCAGGGGCTGTTGGTCTTGCGTCCGGCTAGTGATAGGTCAGTGGACGATTGCGCGTCGGTTTTTTCGATCTGGATACCGTTTTGGCTCCGGGGGATCGGGTTGGGCTCGAAGCTGGTGTCTGCGGCAATGGGTGAGGCCGGGAGGCGGGGTTATAAGAGAATCGGTGGTGCGATTGGGCCGGAAAACACAAGGTGCTTGGGGATGTTCCACACGGCCGGTTTCAGGGAGGTTTCGAAGCGTGAGCTATTGACGCGGGGAGCGCCTTGGGACAAGAAAGAGCTTGAAGGTAAGCTCTGGCTTGAGCGGGAGCTTTAGGGGCTATAACGGGTGAGGATATACGAGATGATTGGGCATTTGATGATACGGGCGGTTTCATTGGTTTGGGCGGTGTTGCTTGTGCTGTCGCTGGGCGCTTGTGGCGGTGGTGGTGGATTGGGGGTGGATACCGACCCTGGGTTCATGGTTTTGCGCGATGACCTGCCGGGGCCGG
>CAYVQE010000005.1:82097-107317 GCA_964454005.1 uncultured Myxococcales bacterium | reverse complement strand
TTGAGGCTACCTCCGTCCCTCAGAAAAGAAAAGAAAAGAAAAGAAAAGAGAAAAGAAAAGAAAAGAAAAGAAAAGGCCAATCGGCACGGCACGAAAGACCACCTCCGTCCCCGACGGTCGCCCGGCACGAAAGACCACCTCCCCCCGACGGTCGCCCGGCACGAAAGACCACCTCCGTCCCCGACGGTCGCCCGTTCCCGACGGTCTTCCGCGGTGGAACATACGGCAAGATTTCAGCGGGTGTTAGCCGCAGTCCGGGTCTCAGGGCTCAATCGGGATCGTGAAAGCGCCCGTCGGCCAGGCGGCGGTCCGCGCGGCGGTCATCGAGCCATCCGGCGCGCGATTCGGTGAAGGCATCGAACTCCGGCACATAGGGCTTGAGATCCAGCAGCGGCGTGCCGTCGAGCACGTCCACTCCGTCCACCCGCAGCTCCCGGCCCTCACGGCCGAGCAGCCGCACCACCGACAGGCCGATCGGGTTGGGCCGATTGGGTGCGCGGGTGGCGAACACCCCGTGGGGCCGGTCGTCGCGATAGGGCACCACCTGCGGTTTGAACGCTCCGGCGCGGTCGAACGAGTAGATCAACCAGATACGCTCGAACCCATCGATGTCGGCCAGGGCGTCTTCGAAAGCCGGATACAGGATGACCCGGCCCGCGGCCTGCTGCGCATAGGTGGGCTGGATCGGAGTACCGGCCGCCGCCCGGAACGGCGAGCGAATGGTGCCGATGGCCCTCAACTCGAAGATGCGTTCTCGCTCCATGCGATCCATTCCGGTGCCTGGGTGCCTCCGTCCCTGCCGCCTCTGCCGCCTCCTGCCGCCTCCGTCCCTGCCGCACCCCTGCCGCACCCTGCCGCACCCGATCGCCGGCCCGCTGCTGCGGGCGGTTGGATGTCTCAGCTGGGATAGTAGACGCGCGCCGCGCCGGATGCAAGGCACCCGGCCGCGGCGCACCGGCAGGCAGGCTCGAGGCTCACTCGGGCACGCAGGCCCGGCCCAGCGCGCTACCGTACGGGGACATGTCGAAGGACAGAGCAAAATCGCATACGTAGCCGGACGGACAATCGGTATCACGGCAGCATAGGGTATTGCAGCGATAGCCCTCGCCCACATCGAAGCACTGGTTGCTGGCGCACTCGCTGTGATCTGCGCAGGTTTCATAGAAGCCCTTCGAGCCCGGAGACACCTCCCAGAGGGTACACGCCTTGAATACCGATGCTTCCTCGCCAGCCCAGAACCCACAATAGTAGTTGGCCGGGCAATCGTTGTGGGTGCAGCACAGATCGCCGCAAACGCCGTACCACAGATCACAGAAGCCATCCCTGCAGTCGCTCTCGGATCCACACCAGTTGCCGGTCGTTCCAGCGCCCGCCGCCGGCCCGCAAAGACCGTGATCCATGTTGCCGTTGGGGCTGGAGACCGAGTTGAGCACGCAGCTCCAGCCCGAGGTGTTGTTGCCGGTGTTGCGGCAGCCGATGATGCTCGAGCAGCCGCCGATGCAGCGGTTGATGTCGGTGTCGCACCAGCCGCTGCGGCAGTCGTCCTCGCCGGCGCAGGCGTCGCCGGTATCGGCTGCGCCGCCGCTGTTGGGCCAGCAGAAGCCGGCCGAGTCGGTGTTGGAGTACAGCGAGCAGGCGTAATCGGCCGGGCACTCGTGGCTGTCGTTGCTGTCGCCCGGCAGCTCGTGCGAGTTGTTGCACCAGTGGGTGCACAGGTTGCGCCCGTCTGAGTTGTTGTGCTGGCAGTACAGCGCGCCCGAGCAGTAGCCGGCGTTGATCACGCAGTCCTCGCCGATGCCGCAAACGCCCTCGCCGGCGCCGTCCTGGTCGGTGTTGCCGTCGCAGTCGTTGTCCAGCCCGTCGCAGACCTCGCTCTGGGCCGGGTTGACCGCCCCGGTCGAATCGTCGCAGTCGCCCTCGCACTCCATCCAACCGTCGCCGTCGTCATCGCGCTCGTCGGCCGGCAAGACACCGCTGCAATCGGTGTCGTAGCCGTCGCAGACCTCGCTCTGGTCCGGGTTGACCGAAGCCAACGAGTCGTCGCAGTCGCCATCGCATCCCATCCAACCATCGCCGTCGTCATCCCGCTCGTCGGCTGGCAGGGTGCCGTCGCAGTCGTCGTCGTTTCCATTGCACTGCTCGTCGGCCCCGGGATGTACCGCAGGGCTGGCGTCGTCGCAGTCGTTGTCGCAGATCCGGTAGCCATCCGAGTCTTCGTCGACCTCGTTCGCCGGCACCGTGCCGTCGCAGTCGTCGTCGATGCCGTTGCAGCGCTCGGCCGCATCGGGGTTGATGGCCATGTCGTCATCGTTGCAGTCACCGGCGCACACCCGCCACAGGTCGCCGTCGGCGTCGGCCTCATCCGCCGGCACCGAGCCGTTGCAGTCGTCGTCCTCTCCGTTGCAGCGCTCGGACGCACCCGGGAAGATGTCCGGATCGCCGTCGTCGCAATCGCCACCGCAGCCGCGCACCCCGTCGCCGTCGGCGTCGGCCTCATCGCCCGGCACTACGCCATCGCAGTCGTCGTCCACTCCGTTGCACAACTCGGTCGCACCCGGGTTGACGCCGGCTGCATCGTCGTCGCAGTCGCCGGCGCAGATGCGGTAGCCGTCGCCGTCGTCGTCGGCCTCGTTGGCCGGCACCGTGCCGTCGCAGTCGTCATCCAGACCGTTGCAGCGCTCGGCCGCGTTGGGATGCACGTCGGGGTCCAGATCGTTGCAGTCGTTGGCGCATACGCGCCAGTTGTCGCCGTCGCTGTCGGCCTCGTCGCCCGGCACCACCCCGTCGCAGTTGTCGTCCAGCCCGTTGCAGCGTTCCGGCGCCAGCGGGTAGATCGCCGCATCGCCGTCGTCGCAGTCGCCGTCGCAGATGCGGTAGCCGTCGCCGTCGTTGTCGGCCTCGCCGGCCGGCACCGTGCCGTCGCAGTTGTCGTCCAACCCGTTGCAGCGCTCGACGGCCCCCGGATAAATCAGCGGGTCGTCGTCGTCGCAGTCACCGGCGCACAGCATGACGCCGTCGTCGTCGGCGTCGACTTCGTTCCAGAACGGGTTGCCGCTGCAGTCGTCGTCGATGCCGTTGCACTGCTCGGTGGCGCCTGGATACACGTCCGGGTTGGCGTCGTTGCAATCGCCGGCACACTCGGCCAACCCATCCCCATCGTTGTCGATTTCGTCGCTCGGCACCACGTTGTCGCAGTCGTTGTCGATGCCATCGCAGGCCTCGTCATTGCCCGGATAGCGGTTCGGGTCGTCATCGTCGCAGTCGCCGGCGCAGCTGCTGACCCCGTCGCCATCGGCGTCCGGCCCGTCGGGGGTGGCCGGGTTGCAGTCGTCGTCCTTGCCGTTGCAGGCCACCTCGGGCCGGCCGGGGTGGACCAGGGGGTCGCTGTCGTCGCAGTCGCCGGCGCAGACGGTGATGCCGTCGCCGTCGCCGTCCGGCGGCACGTCCAGACTGGCCGGGTCGCAGTCGTCGTCCAGCCCGTTGCAGGGCACCTCGGCCTGGCCCGGGTTGACGTCGGGGTTGACGTCGTTGCAGTCGGCGCCGCAGCCCAGGCTGTAGCCGTCGCCGTCGCCGTCGGTCGGGTCGGGGTCGTCGGCGGTGGCCGGATCGCAGTCGTTGTCCACCCCGTCGCACTCCACCTCGTCGGCGGCCGGGTTGATGGCATCATCGAAGTCGTCGCAGTCCTGTCCACAGCCCAGGCTGAAGCCGTCGCCGTCGACATCGACCGGGTTGGGGTCGTCGGCCGTGGCCGGATCGCAGTCCTCGTCGTGGCCGTTGCACTCGATCTCGGTGTTGCCGGGGAAGCGGTTCGGGTCGCCGTCGTCGCAGTCGCCGCCACAAGCGCTCACGCCGTCGCCGTCGGCGTCCGGGTCATCGAGGGTTTGCGGGTCGCAGTCGTTGTCCACTCCGTCGCAGGGCACCTCGGCCGCCTGCGGATGAACGTCGGGATCGGCGTCGTCGCAGTCGCCGCTGCACAGGCTGACCGCGTCGCCGTCGGCGTTGACGTCGTCGGCGGTGGCCGGGTCGCAGTCGTCGTCGGCGCCGTTGCAACGGACCTCGGGGTTGCCGGGGAAGCGGTTCGGGTCGTCGTCGTCGCAGTCGCCGCTGCACAGGCTGACCCCGTCGCCGTCGGCATCCGGGTCGTCGAGGGTTAGCGGATCGCAGTCGTTGTCGACGCCGTCGCAAGGAATCTCATCGGCCTCCGGATGGACATCGGCATCGCCGTCGTCGCAGTCGCTGCATTCGCCGAAGCCGTCCAGGTCGTCGTCCGGGTCGTCGGCGGTGGCCGGGTCGCAGTCGTCGTCCACTTCATTGCAGGTGATCTCAGCGGCATCCGGATTGACCCCGGCATCGCCGTCGTCACAGTCCCCTTCGCAGATGCGGAAGCCGTCCCCATCGGCGTCGGCCTCGTCGGCCGGCACCTCGCCGTCGCAGTCGTTGTCGAGGCCGTCGCAGCGTTCGTCCTCCGGATAGACCGCACCTTCACAGACACCGCTCCAATGACCGTCGTCGTCGCAAATCTCGACCCCGAAGTCGCACTCGCCCACCTTGGTCGGCGGCCCGCAGTCGCGGATCTGCCCGGCCTCGCACTCGACCGGTCCGGGATCGCCGCCGTCGCCGCCATCGACAGCCGCATCACCGCCGTCGACGCCCCCGTCCGGCTGGTCGTCGATGCACTGACCGCTGAGCTGATCGCAGTGCTGGCCTTGCTCGCAGTCGGCGTCCGTGCTGCAGCCGGCACCGCCGTCGGCCATCTCCTCGCACAAGCCGGCGTTGCAGTACATGCCCACCGGACAGTCCTCGTCGTCGACGCACAAAACCACACCCGAATCATCGCCCGGCGACGAGGAGCCGTCACAGCCCGTCGCCAACCAGACAAAGCCCAACCACAGGATCGCCAAACGCTTCATAACCCCAATCCTCCACCGCGACAGCCGCCCTTGTTCTCAAACTAAGCAATTTTATCATGTTTTTGGGTAGATGGTTCAAAAAATGACCGTTGCCGACGCAACGTACTGCAATCGCATGTCAAATCGATCAGGATGTCAGTCGTCCAACCCGCCGCACCGCAGTAACTCCAGCGCCGCCCGGCGGCGGTCGAGCGCGGCGGCCTTGCCCTGGTAGAGCGCCCCGGCCCCTCCGCCCCGGCCCTCGAGCTGCTCGGCCACCCGCGGCCCCAGGCTGGCCACCAGGTCGGCCGGCCCGGCCAGCACGAACACACCGCTGCCGCGGCCCGCCGTCAGCAAGGCCAACCCGTCCGGCCGCCGATCGAGCATGGTCCGGGCGACCGCCTGCAGCATGGCCATGTCGTCGTCGGGCCGGTGCAGCGCCGCCGGGAACGGGCCCGCGGCCAGCTCGGCCCCCAGCAGGCCGGCCAGCTCTTGGCGCCGGGCGCGGGCCCGCTGGCGGGCCGCGCGCACCTCGGCCTGCAACCGTTCGATCGCTGCCGGGTGATCGGGCGGGCCGCAGGACAGCAGCCGGTTGATCGTCCGCTCGCGCGCCAGCCGCTCGCCCAGGGCATCCAGCACCCGGCCTCCGGCCAAGAAGAACACCCGGGTGCCGCCGCGCAGCCGTTCGGCGCCCGCCAGCACCACCGCCTGCACCTCGGCCGTGCTGGCGACGTGGGTGCCGGTGCAGGTGTTGCGATCCAGGCCGTCGATCTCGACCAAGCGGTAAGGGCCGCCGCTGAGCCCGGCGGGCAGCAGCCGCGAGCGAACCTCGAGTTGGCGGTAGGTCTGCTCGCCGACCCAACGCGAGCGCACCGGCAGCCCGCGGCGCACCGCCGCGTTGACGCGCCGCTGCAGTTCGGCCGCCAGCCCGTCATCGAGCGCCGGGATGTCGAGTTCCAGATCGCTGTGGGCCTCGCCGAGGTGGAAGGCGGTGGTGCGCAAGCCCAGCTCCGCGCCGGCGATGGCCGTCAGCAGGTGCTGGGCGGTGTGCTGCTGCATGTGATCGTAGCGCCGCTGCCAATCGAGCTCGACCTGCACCGCGCCGCTCAACGGCACGTCGACCCGGTGGCTCACCCGTCCATCCGCCCGGGCCTCCAGCCCGTGCACCGGGTGGCCGTCCAACCAGCCCCGATCGGCCGGCTGGCCACCACCGGCCGGCCGCAGCAGGGTGTCCTCCAGCTCCACCGCGTATCCGCCGCCGGTCTCCGGTCGACATGCACTCACGCACGCGGTCAGCCCTGTGCGGTACGGCTCGGCGTGGTAGCTGGGCAGAGGCATGGCCGTCCTCTCTCGATCGCTTCGGGGTGCGAGACTAACCGGCCGCCGGCCGCCGGGGCAAGGCGTTGCTCGGCTCGGGCATGGCAATTGCTGTTACCGAGTGCGGATTGCGGTATGCTGGAGCCGTTCCGGGGGTGATCGGGTTTGGAAGTCAAACGAGACGGCAAAGGTAGCTTTCGTCTGTTGCTGGTGTGCGTGGCCCTCGGTATCGCCGGCAGCGTGGCGCTTGCGCTGGCGACGTTGCCGACGTGGCTGGCCGGGCCGTTGGCGGCCGGCTTCGCCCTGCTCGGCGCCGTGACCGGCCTGTCCATCCGCCGCCTGCTGGCCGCCGCCCGCGACCGGGACGCGAGCTACCGCAGCCTGCTCGAGACCACCCACGACGCCATCTTCTTGATGCACCGCTACCGCTTCGTCGATTGCAACACCCGCACCCTCGAGATGTACGGCTGCCGCCAGGATCAGATCCTCGGCCAGACGCCCTACCGCTTCTCGCCGCCGCGCCAGCCCGACGGCAGCGACTCGACGGCCACGGCCCAGCGGCGCATCCAGGCCGCCCTGGCCGGCCGCCCCCAGTTCTTCGAGTGGGTCCACCAACGCCTCGACGGCCAGCTGTTCGACGCCGAGGTCTCGCTGTCGCGGGTCGACATCGGCGGCCGCCCCATGCTGCGCGCGGTGGTGCGCGACATAAGCGCCCGCAAGGCGGCCGAACGCGAGCGCAGCCAACTCGAGCAGCACCTGCGCCAGGCGCAGAAGCTCGAGGCGGTCGGCACCCTCGCCGGTGGGCTGGCCCACGATTTCAACAACCTGCTGCAGGGGGTGCGCGGCTATGCCGACCTGCTGCTGCTCGACCATCCAGCCGACGCCGCCGGCCGGGAAAAGCTCGAGGAGATCGCCCGCGCCGCCGACCGCGGTGCCGCGCTGACCCGCCGGCTGCTGACCTTCAGCCGCCGGGTCGAGACCCGACGTGAGCCGCTCGACCTCAATGGACTGATCCGCGGCCTGGGCCGGCTGCTCGAACGCACCGTGCCCCGCATGGTGGCCATCGATCTCGACCTGGCCGGCGACCTGCCGGCCATCGAAGCCGATCGCTCCCAGCTCGAGCAGGTCTTGATGAACCTGGCGGTCAATGCCCGCGACGCCATGCCCGAAGGCGGCCGGTTGACCATCACCACCGACCGCTACCAGCACGATCCGGCCGGCCCTGAGGCGGTGCCCGAGCTCGGGCCCGGCCTTTACGTGCTGCTCCAGGTGACCGACAGCGGCACCGGCATGTCCGCCGAGGTAGCCGAGCACGCCTTCGAACCGTTTTTCACCACCAAGGGACCCGACACCGGCAGCGGCCTCGGCCTGGCCATGGTCTACGGCATCGTGCGCAGCCACCGCGGCGCGATCCAACTGTCGAGCCGAACGGGCGCCGGCACCCGCTTCCGCATCCTGTTGCCGGCCGGGGCGGAACAGGCCCGGCCGGTCGTCGCCCCCGCCCCGGACGAACCCCTGGCCGGCGGCGACGAGACGTTGCTGCTGGTCGACGACGAGGCCAGCCTGCTGCGTATGGTCCGCGATCTGCTCGAGCGTCACGGCTACCGGGTGCTGACCGCAGCCAGCGGCGAGGCGGCGCTGGTGATCTACCGGGATGCAGGGGCGGCCATCGACCTGGTGGTCCTGGACCAGAACATGCCCGGCATGGGCGGCGCGCGCTGCTTAAAAGCGTTGCGGGCCCTGGACGAGGAGGTCCGGGTGCTGGTGCTCAGCGGCCACCCCGGGGGACGCTCTCAGCTGCTCGAGCGCGGCGCCCGCGAGGCGCTGCAGAAACCGGTGGCGGCCGATGCGCTGCTGCGCACGGTTCGCCGGGTGCTCGACGCGCCGGCCGGTCAGCGGTAGCCGGCGGCGTCGATGCCGTGGCGCTTGAGCAGCTTGTAGAAGTTGACCCGGTTGATGCCTGAGATCTCGGAAGCCCGCGAGATGTTGCCCTCGACCTGTTGCAGCAGATCGTCGAGATAGCCGCGCTCGAAATCGTCGAGCACTTCCTTTTTCATCGTCTTGAAGTCCAGCCGGGTCGACGGACCGGCGTGCTGCTGCTCAAGGGCGTCGACCAGCTGGGGCGGCAGATCGGCCACGTCGATGGTATCGCCGTCGGCCATGATCACCGCCTGTTCGATCAGGTTGCGCAGCTCGCGCACGTTGCCCGGGAAGTCGTGGCGCATCATCATCTCTAGCGCTTCGCCGGTCACCGAGTGCACCGGCCGCTCGTACTCCACGGCGGCTTCGCGAACGAAGGCCTTGACCATACCGGGGATGGATCTCTTGTACCGGCGCAGCGCCGGTAGCCACATCGGCACCACGTGCAGCCGGAAGTAGAGATCCTCGCGAAACTGACCGGCGCGCATCATCTGCTCCAGGTCGCGCGAGGTGGCGGCGATGACCCGCACGTCGACGCGCTTGGCCGCCTCGTTGGCGCCGACCTTCTGGATCTCGCCGTCCTGCAGCACCCGCAGCAGCTTGGCCTGCAGCGGCAAGCCGAGCTCGCCGATCTCGTCGAGGAAGATGGTGCCGCCGTCGGCCTTCTCGAACTCGCCCATCCGGTCGTAGCTGGCCCCGGTGAACGCGCCCTTGACGTGGCCGAACAGCGTCGACTCCAGCAGTTGGTCGGGGATGGCGGCCGAGTTGACCACCACCAGCCGCTGATCGCGGCGCTTGGAGTTGAAGTGGATGGCATGCGCCACCAGTTCCTTGCCGGTTCCGCTCTCGCCGCGCAGCACCACCGTGGCGTTGGTGGCCGCGGCCTTCTCCACCCGCCGCTCGACCTCGATCCACTCCGGGCTCAAGCCCCGGATCAGGATGCCCCGGCCGCCGACCCGCCCGGCTCGGGTGGCCTCGTAGAGCTGGGCGCGGCGCACCAGTGTGACCACGCTGGCGGACAGCGACTCGAGCACCCGCTGATCCTCGAGGGTGAAGGCGTTGGCCTGCGGGCTCTCGACCGTGATCACGCCGATGCACCGGTCCTGGAACGAGATCGGCACCGACAGGTGACTGCGGATGCCCTCGAAGATCGGCCGGTAGTCCGGCTCGTTGGCGATGTTGTTGCTCAGGTAGGACGCGTTGTTGTCGAGCACCTGGAACACGATGCCCGGGGCGCGCCCCCGCTGCCGGCGGCGCAGCTTCTCGGGCAGCTCCGAGATCAGATTGCCCATTACCGCCTGGGTGTGGCTGACCAGCTCGCCGGTCTTCTCGTCGGCCATCAGGATGATGCCGTTGTTGGTCTTGGTCCGCGCCAGGGCCAGCTGCAACACCTTGCCCAGCAGGGTGTCGAGTTCGGCGATGTCCATGTCGCTGGGATTGATCATCCGCCGGCCCACATCCCACCAGGCGTCCAGGGCGCGGCGCGACGATTCCATGCTGCTGTGGCTGCGGATGAGACCGGCGGTCTGCTGAACCATGGTCTCGAGCGAGCCCAGCTCGCGTTCGCCGACTGAACCACCGCGGCTCGACTCGAGCACCAGAATGCCGGTGGTGCGAGCGTCGATCGGCACCGGCATGGCCACCTGGACGGCTGAGCCGTAGAAGAAGAACCGGCCGTCGTCATCGCTCGACCGGGTCTCGTCCAGCTGGATCAATTCGGCCACCTCAGGCCGCTCGGCGTCGAGCAGGTCGGGCACGTCGCGCAGCGAGCCCGCGGTCCGCACCAGAATCTCCAGCGCGCCCTTCTGCGGATTGTGCTGGGCCACCAGACCGTTTTCGCAGCCGGCCGCCTCGCGCCCGCCGCGGAACAGGACGTGAAAGATGCCCTTGCGATCCGAGCGCCGGGTGGCATCGCGCAGCAGGTCATAGAGCAAGGGCAGATCGGCCGCATCGAATGCGCATCGGGAATGGGGCTCGCTCGGCATACCGGCTCCTCATCCACCACCGCTCTGGTCAACGTCGCGCTGCGCTTCCTCCAGCCAGCCGTCCACCTCGGGGCCGAACATCACCGGCAGCTGGAAGATCTCGGTCGCCCGTTTGGGCTCGGGGAAACGCATGGCCAACAGCTTGCGCACCACGCAGTAGGCCAACACCGCGTCACCGGTGGTGTTCTCCTCCAGCCCGGCCTGTGCCACCCGTCCGTCCGGACCCAGCTCGACCCGCAACCGGATGCGGCCGCCTGGTTGGGCCCGCTTGTCGCGCCGATTCAGATCGCAGCGCCAGAAGCCGGGCATGGCCTTGTCCACGCGCGACTGGATGGCGCCCAGGCACTCGGCCAGACTGGCGGGTTGATGCTCCACCGGTTGGCTGGCCGCCAGATCGCTGAACTCGCCCTCGGGGTAGGCCTCGTCCAGGGTCGCCGCGAAGGCGGCCCGGGCCGCGGTTGCCTCTTCGGCGCGGCCCGCCTCGGCGAACAGCCGCCAACGCAAGTAGCTGCCCGCCGGCGGGTCCAGGCTCTCGGCCAGCGCTCCGGCGGCCAGGGCATCGGCCCGGTGGTCGAGCGCGCCGGCGAACAGGCTGGGCCGCCAGGTGGAGAAGGTGCGCGCCGGGTCCACGTTCAGCAGCGTCAGGTCGGCCAGGGCCTGATCGCGGGCCAGGGTCTGGCCTTGCGCATCGTGGGCCGCGGCCAGCACGAACAGCACCGGCCAGCTCGGCCGGCCCCAGGAAACGGCCTGCCGGGCCACCCGCACGGCGGCCGCCGGCCGATCGCGCCGCAGCTCGATGGCGCCCAGCAGCAATGCGGAGTAGGCGTCCGAGGGGTGCTCGTCGAGCTCGGTCTCCAGCACGCCAGCCAGCCGCTCCAGCAACCCGGGCAGCTGATGGGGCATGCCGCCGTCCAGCAGCCAGCGGCAGAAGTAACCGTTGTGGCCGACGGCCTGAGCGAAGGCGGCCAGCGCCGCTGCCCGATCGCCTGCCTCCAGCCGCCAGTACCCGCGCAGGGTCTCGACCAGCCCGGCCCGCGGCAGTCCTACGGCCACCCGCTCCAACCGTGCCAGCGCCGGTTGGCGCTTGCCGCGCCGGTAGTCGTCAAGGGCCAGGCTCAGCTCGACCAGGGCCTCGGCCTGGTCGCGGTGATCGATCTCCTCCGGGCTGGTCGGATCGCGGGCGAACTTGGCTTCCACGTAAGGCAGCATACGCGTCAAGTACAGGCGCGACTTGGGCGCCACCTCGGTGTGGGCCACGTACTCGGCCATGGCCGCCAACCGGTCGCTTTCCAGCTCGTAGACCTCGCCCAGGCCCAGGTGGGCCTCATGCACCATCGGGTGGACGCGCAACGCCTCCAGGTAGGAGCGCTGGGCCACCGTGGTCTCGCCGGCATCGAAGGCCCGGCGGGCCTGCTCCAAAAACCGATCGGCCCGGATGCGGGCCTCGGAACGTTCCGTACCCCGCTGCGACAGCGCGGCCAGGCGCGGCTTGCGCATACAGCCCCACAGGGCCGACAGCACTGCCAGGGCGCACAACAGACGGAAAACCGTCGTTCTCAACATCGCCTCCTTTTTCCCCCGAACAGGATCAGCACCAGCAGCCCGAGCGGCCACCAGCCGCCCCCCGCATCTTGCCCGGCCGCACACGAGCAGCCGAGCATCAGCTCGCCGAGTTCTGCGGCATCGCCGGGGCCGGCCGGCCGGCCCGACAGGTGCAACCAGCGGCGCTCGGTGACCGCCTGCAGGCCCCGCTCGCGCCCGGCCGCATCCGCCTGCACCCGATCAGGCGTCCCCGCGGCAGCGAAGCCCGGATGGCAGCCCCGTTCGGCTGCCTCCGCCTCGCAGGCCGCCCAGACATCGAGCGCCACCACCGGGTCGCGTCCGGCCGGAGCCTCGAGCAGCAGATCCAGCACGCCGGCCTCAGCCGGGTCCGACCGCTGCAGCCACAGCAGCACCGTACCGCCGCCGGTGGTGATCTGTTCCTCGATCGCCAGCCCGGCCGTCACCGCTCGAGCGCTGCCGACCACGTAGCCCGCCGCGGCCCGGGGCGGATCCGACTGCGGCCGCAGGTCGAGCCGCAGCACCAGCTCGGCCGGCGGACCTTCCAGATGGATCCGCCAGGCGACCAGACCGCTCGGCCCGCGGGCCGGGCTGCTGCGCTCGATGTCCAGCGTCACCGCTGCGGTGCCCAGCCGGCAATCGGCTCCGGCACCCCACTGCGGCGGTGCCACGCCGGGGCAGCCGTCGATGGCGCGGCCGCACCAGGCCTCGACCACGCAGCGGCCGGCCGCATCGCAAAGGCCGCTGCAACCGGCGCCGTCGGCGCAGCCCGCGCCGGCAGCGGCCGGGTCGGCGACGCAGGCGCCGTCGGCCGGATCACAGACCCGGCAGTCCGGGCACGGCCGCGGCGTCCCCCGACAAATGCCGTCGGCATCGCAGACATCGTCTTCGGTACAGGCATCACCATCGTCGCAGGCGGCGCCCGGATCCGGCCGGCGCTCGCAGGTGTCGGTCTGCGGATCGCACCACCCGATCCAGCAGGGTGGCTCATCGAGGTGCGAGCAGTCGTGCACGTTGTCGGCGCCGGTGCAGGCCCCGTCGATGCAGTAATCGCCGTCGGTGCACAACGAGCCGTCGTCGCAGTCGGTGCCGTCCGGCAATGGCTCGGACAGGCAGGCCTGCTGCGCCTCGTCGCAGCGTCCGGCATTGCACTGGTCGGCCGCGGCCGAGCAGTCGCGCGGGCCGCCGCCGGTGCACGTCCCCGCCTGGCAGGTCTCGCCGGTATTGCAGAACACGCCGTCGTCGCAGGGCTGGCCCTCGGCGGCCGGCTCGGCCGTGCAGCGATCCTGGATCTCGTCGCAGGCCCCTTGCCGGCAAGGGGCGTCCAGCGCCGAGCAGTCGCGGGCCGGGCCCGGCTGGCAGACGCCGCCGGCGCAGGTGTCGCCCACGGTGCACCAGGCGCCGTCGTCACAAGAAGCGTCGTTGGCCGTGAAGGTGCAGCGGTGGTCGAGGCAGGCGTCGTCGGTGCAGGGGCTGCCGTCCTGGCAATCGGCGTCGGTGCAACAATCGCCGGTCGCGCAGGTGCCGTCGCAGCATACGCCGCTGCCGGCGGCGCAGCCGGTCATGTCGGGCACCGGACTGCCGGGGAGGCAGGTGCCCGCCGCGCAGGCATCGCCGGCGGTGCAGGGGTTGCCGTCGTCACAGTCGGTGCCGTCGGGCAAGGGCTCGGGCAGGCAGGCCTGCTGTTGCTCGTCGCAGCGGCCGGCCTTGCACTGATCGGCCACGGCCGAACAATCGCGCGGACCACCGCCGGCGCATGTGCCCGCCTGGCAGGTCTCGCCGGTGTTGCAGAACGAACCGTCATCGCAGGGTTGGCCCTCGTCGATCGGCTGCCAGTCGCAGCGATCCTCGGCCTCATCGCAGAAGCCCTGCCGGCAGGCGGCGTCGAGCGCCGAGCAATCGCGCGCCGGACCCGGCTGGCAGGCGCCCCCGGAGCAGAAATCGCCCACCGTACACCAGTCACCGTCGTCGCAGCCGGCGCTGTTGTTGCTGAAGCTGCACTGGTAGGCGCTGCACGTCTCATCGGTGCACGGGTTGGCATCATCGCAGTCGGCGTCGCCGCAGCAGTCTCCGGTTTGGCAGACCCCGGCGCAGCAGACGCCGCTGCCGCCGTCGCAGCTGGTCAGATCGGCCACCGGGCTGCCGGGATTGCACACCCCGCCGGCGCAGAGATCGCCGGTGGTGCAGGGATAGACCGCCTCGCAACTGGCGGTGTTGTCGGCGTGCTGGCAATCGCCGCTGGCCGGCAGGCAGGCGTCGTCGGTGCAGGGGTTGCCGTCGTCGCAGTCGACCGGGGTCCACTGGCAGACGCCGGCCTGGCAGCTCTCGGCCAGCGCGCACAGCGAACTCCCCTGGCAGTCGGCATCGCCGCTGCAGCCGTAGTGCAGCAGCACCGCGCCGGTCGGGGTGTCCGCCACCGCCAGCGCCAGGTTGCGGTCCACCGCCCCCACCCCGGTCAGCTCGGCGTCGGCCACCGCCACCGCATCGGCCACCCAGCTCTGACCGGCGTCGGTGGTATGCAGCGCGGCGCCGTTCGCGCCCACCGCCCAGCCGAAGCCCCAGTCGGCGACGGCGAAGCCCAGGCCGTAGAGCGTGGCCGAGCCGGCACCCCCGGAGTGCATCTGCTGCCAGCTCCACATGCCGGCCAGCTCGCCCCGGAAAATGGACCTGTCCTCACCGGCGGCGAAGACCGTCTGGCCGTCGAAGCCGGCCAGGGCATACATCCAGGCCGAGATGGGCGTGGTCGGATCGTCCCAGAACGAGCCGCCGCTGTCGCTGATCTTGATGTGGAACGAACCGGCCTGGCTCAGCGCCAGCACCCCGTTGTCGGTGTCTACGAAAAGCACGTCCTGGGCGCGGCCACCCGGGGTCACCGGGACGTCCCAGCTGGCGCCGCCGTCGCTGGTGGCGCGCACCCACTGGCCGTCGTCGCTGGCCACCCAGCCGTGGAGCGCATCGACGAAGTGCACCGCCGCCAGGCTCTCGAGCCCGCTACCCAGCCCGGCCGCCGCCGTCCAGCTGCCGCCGCTGTAGTGCAGCAGACAGCGCTCGTCGCCGACCGCCCAGCCCTCCTCGGCGTCGATGAACACCACCGCCCGCAACGGCGGAGCATCGGCCGGCAGGGCCTGGGCCGTCCAGTCGTCCAGCGCGCCGCCCGACCAGTGCAGCACCAGGCCGGCGCCCTTATCCGAGCCGACGATCCAGGCGTTCTGGGCATCGAGCACGAACAGGTCGGCGAAGCTCTGATCCGCACCGCCTAGCCCGGGTACCGCAGTCCATTCGCCGGCCGCGGCCGGCACGGCCGCGGCCAACAGCAAACCTAGGCTGAGCGCCCGCGCTCCTCTGGCCGTACCGAGGTTCATCGACCCATCTTAGCGCCTGCCAAGCCGTTGGAACAAGGGGTGAAAATCACAGCATCCCCTCCAGCCTGACGAACAGGCCCTGCCGGCCGGGGTGCAGATCGGACAGCAGCGGATCGGGCACGTCCGAAAACGAGTAGCCCAGGGAAAAGCGCAGCCCCCCCAGCGACTCGTCCTCCAGCCGGTAGAAGATCTCGGCAGCCGCGCCCGGCCGCACATCCGCACCGGCCGGCTCGGGGGTGAGCGCGTAGTCGCGCCGGCCAAGGGCCAGCCGCGCCTCGGCCGCCAGGCCCAGGCCGGCCCAGACCTCCGAGCCCAGCCGCAGCATGCCCACCAGCCCGCTGGCCCGCCTGACCGGTCCGCCGTCGCGGGGGTGGAAGGCGCCGGCCCAGGGGGCCAGCACCAGCGCCGGCTGCAACCAGCTGACCGGCCGCAGCAGAGCGGCCACCGAGCCGGAGAGCCACTTCTCGCTGCCGGGCCCGGGCAAGCGGCTGCCGGCCGCTGGCGGCCGCTCGTCCCAACCGCCGGCCGCCCGGGCCACCAGCCGCAACCAGTCCACCCCGGGCGGCCGCCAGGCCAGACCCGCGGCGGCCTCCAGGAATCCCCCTTCGGACACCCCCGGTCCGCCGGCCGCGGGCCAGGCGCCGAAGGTCTCGGACCAGGCCACCCGCCCACCCAGGCTCAGCGCATCCAGCGGGCGCCAGCGGCCCGCCAGCCGCAGCACCACCTGGCGGTGGCTGGTCGGACCGTCCGCCGCCACCCGGCCGGAGCCATCGAGGGCCAGCGGGTGCTGCTCGTCCAGCCGCAGCTCGGCCGACCCGCTGAGCTGCAGCCGGCGGCCGATCCAGCCCAGGCGGCCGAACATGGCGTCGCGCCGGCCGGGGGCGTCGAGCAGGATGCCGCGGTCGAAAAACGGGCCGTGGGCCAGGGCGTGGCGCTCGGCGGCCACGCCGGCCCGGTGCAGCTCGGCCCGCTCGTAGGCCAGGTGCAGCCGCCAGCGCCGGCCCAGCGGCAGCTCCAGGCCCACCCGCTGGCCGCGTGACTCGCCGGCCGCGTCACGGCCCAGCGTCTGGCTGGTGCTCACCGTCCAGCCGCGCTCGTCGCTGCCGCGCTGACCGGCGGCAAGCCAGCCGCCGCCGAGGCCGCCGTCGTCGACCGCCAGGGTGGTGGTGGCGAACACCGCCCGCCGATCGGACGCGCTGCGGCTCAGGCCCAGCCGCAGCACGGTGCCCAGATCGGGCCCCCAGCCGCCCTCGATGCGGGTCAACAGGCCCGAACCCAGCTCGGCCTGCCCGCCCAGGGTGGTCAGGGTCAGGTCGCTGCCGGCCCGGCCCCGGCCGCGCTGGAACACGCTCTGCTGGTGGCCGGCGATCAAGGCCCAGCCGCGGCCCAGCCGCCAGGCAGCCCGCAGGCCGACCAGGGCCTGCTGGCCGTCGCCGTAAGCGCGCTCGAAAACCTCCCGGCCGGCGCCGGGGAATGCACCGGCATATGCACCGGCCAGCCGCAGCTCCAGCGGCGCCCAGGGCCGCCAGCGGGCTTGCAGCCGACCTTCGAGGCTGCGCCCGCCCCAGGTCTGGCTGCCGGCCAGCCGAGCGTCCAGACGCAGCCCCGCCGCCAGGCGCGCCTCCAGGCTGGCCAGGCCCTGGGTCAGGTCGGCGCCGGCCCACCAGCGCGAGTCGGCGTAGCCGGCGCCGTAACGGCGAAAGTGCAACCGACCGCGCAGCGGCCCCAGCGCCAGGGCAGCGCCGGCGGCAACGGCCTGGCCTTGGCCGGGCTCCGGCGCGATCGCCGGCACCAGGCTCAGCCCACCGTCGGTCGAGTAGGCCGGTCGGGTCCCGGGCCGGCCTGCGCTCTCGGCCCAGCCGGCCCACAGCTGCAGCCGCGAGCCCCAGCCCAGCTCGATCCGCGAGCGCAGCAAGCGGTAATCGGCCCGGCCGTCGCGCAGCGCCCCGCTGGCGCCGAACGAGCCGCCGAGTTGGAGCCCGGCGCCGGGCCGGCCCGCCAGCGCCAGGCGGCCACCGGCGATCTGCTCGCCGGCGGCGGGCGGTACGTCGTCGAGGTGCTCGTATTCGACCACCAGCACGCTGGCCTCGTCGCCGGTGGCCGACAGGCGCACCGCCCCGGCGGCCAGCGCCCCGGCGGCCAGCGGCTCGGTCAACAGCACCCGGCCGGAGCGCCAGTCCAGCTGGTAGTCGGCATGGCGCACCAGCCGACGGCGGGCGAGCACCAGGCCGGTACGCAAATCGCGGCGCTCGACCACCAGCCGCTCGGAGCCCTCGACCAGCTCGCCGTGGCCCAACCAGTACAGGCTGCCGCCGGTGGCCAAGTGCTCCTCGCGGGCGGCTGCCTGGTAACGCCCCCCGGCGGCGGCGTCCGGTTGCGACCAGAAGCCCTCCAGCCGCAGATCGAACGCCGGCCGCGGCCCCGGGAACCAATCGGCCAGCGGCCGCAAGCGGGCCCATGCGCCCACCAGCGCCCGGGCGTGGCGGCCCGGCGCCGGATGCTCGGCCACAGCCGCCGAGCGGAAGCCGCCCCAGCCCAGCGCCGAGCCGCGGCGCTGCAGGGCCAGGTGGTAGCGCGATCCGGTCGGGTTGTTGTCCTGCAGCCGGCTGGCGTCGCCGGCGAACGGCCAGCCGGTATCCGGATCGGGCGCACGCTCGAAGCGTTCGCGCCGGTGCTCGGGCCGCAGCGCCCGCTCGATCACCGCGGCCGCCGACAGGCCCTCGGTGGCGAAGGCCTCCAGCCCGCCACCGAGCACCAGCCGGGCATCCCAGGGCAGGCTGGCCTCCAGGTAACCGCCGAGCCGGCCGCCGAAGGCCGGACCGCTGGCCTCGCCGTCCAGGCCGTAGGCCGCTGCCAGGTTGCCATACAGGCTGCCCACCCAGTGCACCGCCGCCACCCGCCAGCCGATCCGGCCCGCCAGCCGGTGGCCGGCAGCGGTGCGCAGCTGGACGGCGAACTCGTTCTCCCCCGGCGCCAGCGGTAGCTCGAAGCGCTGTCGGCCGGCAGCGGCAGGCGCTTGTCCGGCCGGACAGGCCGCCGGCAGTGTCAGGCGCACGTCTGATTCCGGGCGGCAGACCAACACCAGTCGGTCGGCCCGGTCGAGCGTTCCGGGGGGTGGGCCGGCACAGACCGCCAGCGACCGCGGCGCCGCCGGCACCACCAGATCGCCGCCGGCCGGGCGCCGGGTCCAGTGGATGGCGGCCTGGATCAGCTCGAGCCGGCCGTCCCGGCAATGCAGGCTGACCAGGAAGCGGTTGATACCGGGCGCGATGCGCACCGCATGCTGGAACAATCCATCCGCTCCGGGCTCTACCAACAGGCCGTCGACACGCACCCGGCAGCCCGCCGGGGCCAAGCCGGCCAGCTTGGTCTGCAGGACCCCATCCGCCAGGGGCTGCAGCCGCAGCCGGACCCGATCGCCCGCCGGTCGCCAGCCGCGGCCGGCCACGGCCTGCAGCGCGGGCGGCCGCACCGCGAAGTCCTGCCGCTGCACCCCCTCGGGCACCAGCTGGATCAGACGCCGGCGCGAGCCCCGCACTCGGGCGGCGGCCGGCAGGCTGGCCGCGTCGATCACCAGCACCCGCCCGGCGCCCACCTCGCGGCCGGCCGCCAGCAGATCCAGGTGATAGCGCCCGCGCGCGTCGGTGCGCACCTCCAGGCCGGAGTCGGTCAACAGCCGCGCACCGGCCAATCCCGCATCGCCCGCCGACCAGCGCCCGTCGCCGTCGCGGTCGAGGAACACGCGGCCGATAACGGCCGCCCGCCAGCGCTCGTCGGCTTCGCCCGGTCCCGATGCCAGCAGCGCGGCTTGACCCAGGAAAAGGGCCAGGCCCAGGGTCAGGCCGGTCCCAGTCGGCCTACTCACGGGGCCTCCTGCCCGCGCTCGATGCGGATCACCGCCCCCGCGCCGGAGTCGCCGTCGGCCACCGAGATCAGGGCCCGGCTCCAATCAGCGGCCGGCGGCGTCCAGCTGGCCCGATGGCGTCCGGGCGCCGTGGTGCGCAGCGGCCCGATGCTGCCGGTCGAAGCGCTCGGCTGCAACCGTTCGCGGTCCAGGGCCCGGCCGTCGGCGGTGACCGCCTCGATTTTCAGCGTCCAGGGTCGGCCGGGCTCCGCCGGGGCCAGCGCCCGCAGCGCAATGCGGGCACCGGCCGGCGGATGCAGCCGAACGTCGGCCCGGGCTGTCAGCGCAGTCGCCGGCGGCAAGACCTCGGCCAGCCCGATGGGCAGCAGCCGCGCTTGGCCACCGCCAGCGAACCAATGGATGGGCTTGACCAGATCCACCCCGGCCACTGTCAGTAGGCCGCTGTGGACGCCCGGCCCGCTTCCCCCGGGCACCTCCAGCCGGGCGCGCCCGAAAGCCCCGGTTTGCGCCCGGCTCTCGGCGTCGCCGACCCGCAGCCGGACATCGATGTGGGGCACTGGCAAGCCGAGACCATCGACCAACACCGCGGTCAGGGTCATCCGTCCCGTGCCGTCGATCGCCAGGGCCTCGCGGCTCAGCAGCAAGCGCTCAGGGCGGCCCCCGGCCCGATCGCACACCCGCGCGCTGACCGTGCTGGTCCAGCGCCGCGGCTGCTCCCCGACCACCAGCGCCGCCCGGTGCAGCCCCGGCTCCACCTCCTCCAGATCCAGTATCCGGCCGGGGTCGGCCTCGAGTTCGACCAAGCGACCGGGAACCGGGTTGTCGCGGCCGTCGGCCACCCGCAGCGCGATCCCGCCCCGGCTGGCGTCGTCCGCGGCCAGCAGGTCGGGCACCTCGAGCCTTACCTGTTGGGCCGGTCCGGGCAGCAGGCGCAGGTGTACATGGGCCTGGCTCTTGGAACCGGCCTGCGGAAAGCCGACCCGGATGGTTGCCCGGCCGTCACCGGTGCCGGCGGGCGCGGTGTAGTAAGCCTCGTAGAGCCCGCGGTCCAGGTGGCGCAGCGCCCCCACCCGGCCGTGCTCGGCCTCGATCCGCAACCCCCGGCCGCGCTGCTGCAGATCCTGGGGCCGGCCGAAGCGGTCGATGGTGGTCACCAGCAAACGGCTACGGGCCCGCCCATCGGCCGGCAGCTGCAGCGGATAGGCCCACAGCCCCAGGCGGTTGGTCTCCGGTAAGAATAGCTCGATGGTGCGGGTCTTGCGGTTGCCGGCGCGATCGACCGAGGTCGCCCGGCCGCGGTCGATACCCGGGGGCACCAGGATCGACAGCTCGAAACGGCCCCGCGCATCGGCCCGAACCGGCCCGAAGACGCGGCCGGCGACCCGCATCTGCATGCGGGTGCCCGGCGCCGTCTCGCCCGGCAGCCGCACCCGAGCCGTGATCGGCACCACCGCCCGGCCCACCGCAACCCGGTCCAGCCGCGCCGAGCGCGGGTTGGCCGCCATCAGGATGGCCACCTGGGGGAAGGGGTCATCCGGTGGGATGAACACCGCCCGGTAGCGGCCGTCACCCAGTTCCTGCACCGGCTCGACCCGACCCACGTTGGCGGTGATCTGGATCGGCGCCGCCGTCACCGGCCGGCCGGCGGCATCGAGCGCCCGGATGCGCAGCACCGCCCGCTGGTCCTGTCCGGCCAGCAAGCTGGCCGGTTCGGCCGCGATCGCGATCCGGCCGGCCGGCCGGGCGCACAGTGGCAGCTCGATGGCAGCCTGGCCGGCGGCCGTCAGGCGCAGCTGCTCGGCCTCGGTATCGCGCGGCGGATGGAAGCGAAGGCGATAGGTTCCGCGGCCGAGCGGCTCGGGCGGGTCGAGCCGGCCGCAGGAGGCCGCGATGGGCGGCGGCCCGGCAGCCGGCTGCCCATCGATCGGCGGCACGAACAAGTGGATCCAGACCGGAGGCCCCCCGTCGGCCGGCAAACAGCCGAGCGGTGGCAGGAAGTCGACCTCGGCGGCGGCCTCGGTGACGCCGGCCCCCAACAGCAGCGCCAACAACCCCAGCCGGGCGCGATGGCCCGCGCGCCAGCCCAAGCGCAGCCCTCCTCAGCCCTCCCCGATGTACAGGCCGCACTCGGGACACTCGTCCTGGTCCTCGGCCAGCTGGCAGCCGCAGGCCGGACACTGACCGTAGCGCATCTCGGTCTCACCGGCCATGCCCTCTTCGGCGATCATGGCGTTGAAGTCCGCTTCGAGCGCATCGCGGGCCGCCGCCACATTCTCCTTGCCGACAGCCAGCAGGACCCGCTTGGGCATACCCGGGGGGTTCTGGTGCTCGGGGTCCTCGACGATCAGGCTGGCGATCCGCCGCGCGGCCAGGTTCTCGCGCATCTCCTTGAGCACCTCGAACTGGCCGCCGGCCACCGGCAACAGCTCCTGACCGGCCAGCGCCTCGGTGACGCCTTCGGCGGATAGATCCAGCCCCTCTGGCAACTCGTCGACCAGCTCCACGTCGCAGGTGGCGCAGCGGGTGAAGCCTTCGCGGTACTCGGCGTGGCATTCGGGGCAAAAGGGCATGGCTGGCGAAGCCTCCTCGCGGTGCGGGGGGTCGGTCAGGTGACGGCCGGCGAAGCTCAGGCGCCGCCGCCCGCCGCCTCCGGATCCAGCGGCTCGACCCGCAGCTCGTTCGCCTGGCCGTCGTAGGTCATCTTCCAGTGGCGTCCGTCGCTGCCCTTGAACTCGGCGCTGCGGGAGAAGCTGGTGCGGGCCTCGGTGATCAGAAAGCGCAAGAAGTCCTTGCGTTCCTTCTTTATTCGTTTCAACTCTTCAAGTCCTGCCGGGTCCCCGACCAGCTCCATGGGTTTCTCCCCTGTGTCCAGGCGACCCCCAGATGCTACCCTGGATACCGGGTTCGGTCAAGGATTTCGGTATGTTGCGCTCTCCTGTGGTCGAGCCGCTCAGCTGCGCCGGACAGCGCGCTCGAGCCGCCAGCGCAGCGCCAGCGGCAGCAGCAGCAACAGGCCGAAGGCGGCTGCGGTGGGCCAGCCGCCGGCGCTCGGATCGGTGGTGGAGCAGGTGATGATGATCGCATCGTCGGGCGGGGGCACCAGCACCACCCGCAGGGTCAGCTGCGAGCCGGGGGCGCTGCGCAGCTGGACACCGAGGGTATTGATGTTTCTCAGCTCGACCGGCAGTTCGAGCGACTCGACCTGCTGGCCGAAATCCGCCGGACCGGCCACCCGGTCGCCGTTCAGCGCGACCAGCGCGCTCGACACGCGGTGCTCGCCCTGCTCATCGCCGTTGCTGATGCACACGTAGGCGTCACCTGCCAGTTCCGGGCCGGCGAAGCCATCGAGTACCAATACCGGCATGCCGTTGCCGCGGGTGTAGACCTTGGGCCCGAACACGGCCATGGCGGCCGGGTCGTCGCAACCGGTACCTTCCGGCGGCGGATCGTCGAAGATGAACTCGAACAGGTAGATGTCCAGATTGTCGTTGCGGTTGTCGGTGTAGACGATGCGATTGCCCGAGATGTCGTGCAGGTATTGCTCGGCTGGATCGACCGTGACCTGCTCGGCCACCATCAGCGACACGCTGTAGACCCAGATATCGGCGTCGCCGGCCGCGTAGCTCTCGTAGGCGATGTAGTCGCCGGAGACCGATGGATTCCGTTCGTACTCGTCGCCGGCGGTCACCGGAAAGAGCTGGCCGGTGCTGATGCGGTAGCCGAAGATGTCGCCCAGACTGGCGCGATCGGTGCCGAACACGACCAGGTCTTGGCCGACGTCGGGATCCACGTCGTTGCCCGGATCGGTGGTCACCGCCACCTGCTGTCCGGTCTGCAGGTCGAGCAGATACACGTCGGCGTTGCCGTGGCGGTAGTCCTCCCAGACCACCATGTCGCCCCAGATGGCCGGCTTTCGCTGCCGGGCGGGATCGTCGGTCAGCTGCGTCTCTTCGCCGGTGGCCAGATCGAACAGGTAGATGTCGTAGTTGCCGTTGCGATCGTCCTCGTAGACCACCCGGTCGCCGCTGATGGCCGGCCGGCGTTGGTTGGCGGCGTCATCGGTGACGCGAATCGACAGCCCGTTGTCCACCTCGTAGACGTAGATGTCCGCATTGCCGGCGCCGAAGTCGGTGTACACCACCCGATCGACGGACACGTCGTTGAGCAGCTGATCGCCGCCACCGCTGGTCACCTGATGCTCGACGCCGTTCTCGATGTCGTAGTAGTAGATGTCGGCGTCGGCGTTGCGGCGATCGGAGTATACGGTGATCGCGCCCGAGATCGACGGATCGAACTGGTCGGCCGGATCCGTGGTCAGCCGGGTCTCGGTGCCTTCGAAGCGGTATGCTCCGGCCGGCCAGGCCAGCAAGACCAACATCACCCCCGCCACCAGACCGATGCCCGCGCTCTTTTTCATGGCCACCCGCTCCTTCCCAGGACCCCGTATGTCAGAACGTCTCCCGCCGCTTCTTCCGTCGAAGCAAAAAAAAACCGGTGCGTCACCTCAGTTCGAGCGTGACCACCGGTCTGTTCGTTCTGTTTTCGTTCCGCGTCATCTTCGGCAACCCTTCTCCCCCTATCGGGGGCAGGGCTTTGCGCACCGGCCGGCCGACCGTCCGGCTTGCCCTTTCGGATGACGTTCGTACTATAAACGCCCAGCTGACTACATTGTAGACGGAAAAGTCAGCGTTTGTCAATCCGGATCGCCGCCCCTCGGGCGCCGGAGCCGTTTTTGCCACATCTGCGGCGAGGTGCGGATCTCGAAAATGTCGCCACGGGTGTCGACCCGGATCGGCGGCGAGCGCTCCACCGCCCGCTGGCCGGCCATGTCGCTCGACTCGACGCGCACCCGATTTCGCCCTTCCTCCAGGGCGACCAGGGTGCGGAAGTTGCCCCGAGCGTCGACCTCCACCGTCACCCCGTCGATCCGCACCCGGGCCCCGGGCACCGTGCGACCGGCCAGCGCCAGCTTGCGCGCCGACAGGTCGCGGCGCCTGGGCCAGCTGACCTTGAGGAACAACCGGTTGGGAATGCGGATCGGATCCTGGGGCGGCCGGCCCGCCTCGGCCCGGGCCTGGAACCCCTCGCGCACCTGGACGACTTCGTCGCCGGACTCCAGGTCCAACGTGCCGCGGTTGGCGCCGACCACCACCGAGCCGGTCTGATCGACGTGCATCCGGAAGCGGCCCCCGCGGGTGGTGGCCACCGCGCTCGAGGCGGCCACCTCGAACAGCTGCTCGGGGTCGTAGCGTACATCGGCGCTGATCATGCCCTCGTCCAGCAGAAAGCGGACCGCGTTCTCGGCCAGCTGTCGCACCAGAAACTCGCTGTCGGGCATCAGCCGGACCGAAAACATCCCGGGCATGGCCAGGGTGGCCCTGGCGTCGATCCGGGTGCGGATCCGATCGCGTGCTGCCAGCACCATACCCAGCTCGGCCGCTTGCCAGCCGCCTTGTTGGTTGTGGGTGATCTCGACCTGCCCGTCGATCTCGGTCAGCGACAGCGCCAGCGGCGCCTGTTCCTGCGGCGGCTCGACCAGCTCCACTTCGAGCCCGGCGGGCGGCCGGGGCGCCGGACTGGTCGGGGTGGCCACCGACAGGCCGCGTTCGAACAGCGCCCAGTAGACCAGCGGCACCACCCCGACGAAGGCCACCACCGCGACGATGAACAGGATCCGCCCGCGCATCACCGGCTCTCCACCCCATCGTCGTCCTCCGGCGCGGCCGCCGCCGGTACCGGCAGCACCACCCGAAAGACCGCCCCCGCGTCCGGCTGGCTATCGACCTCGATCCGGCCCCCGTGATCCGAGACGATGCGGAAGGCGACCGACAGGCCGAGGCCGGTGTTGGTCCAGACGTCCTTGGTGGTGAAGAAGGGCTCGAAGATGCGCTCCAGGTGCTGCGGATCGATGCCCCGGCCCTCGTCGGCGACGCTGATCTCGATCTCGCCGGCGGCGGTCCGCCGGCTGCCGATGCGCAGCTTGCCGCCGTCTCGCATGGCGACGCGGGCGTTGTCGTACAGGTTCAGAAAGACCTGCATCAGCTGCCGCGGTGCAGCCGGCAACACCGGCAGGTCATCCGCCAGATCCCACTCGACCTCGATGCCAGCAGCGGCCAGGCGGTCCGCGGTCAGCGAATGGGCGTCGCGCAGCAGCGCGTTCAAATCGCAGGGCTCGTGCTCGGCCTCGAGCTCCTGCTCGGAGAAGCGCAGCAGATTTTGGACCACGTCCCGGCAGCGCTTGGCCGCCACCTCGATCTTCTGCAGCGATCGGTGCACCGCCGGATCCTCGCCGTGCCGCAGCAGCAGCAGCTGGGCGTTGCCC